>NZ_JAGIYX010000001.1:0-667283 GCF_017813315.1 Kitasatospora sp. RG8 | reverse complement strand
GAGCACTCCCACCTCCTTGAGAGGGTAAGGCTCCCAGTAGACGACTGGGTTGATAGGCCGGATATGGAAGCCCTGTGAGGGGTGGAGTTGACCGGTACTAATAGGCCGAGGGCTTGTCCTCAGTTGCTCGCGTCCACTGTGTTGTTCTGAAACAACGACCCCATGACATGGCCTGTCATGGTGCGGCCGACAGTTTCATAGTGTTTCGGTGGTCATAGCGTGAGGGAAACGCCCGGTTACATTCCGAACCCGGAAGCTAAGCCTCACAGCGCCGATGGTACTGCAGGGGGGACCCTGTGGGAGAGTAGGACGCCGCCGAACAATCATTCACAAAGAACCCCCGATCCATCACGGATCGGGGGTTCTTTGCATTTCCCGGAGCGTTGCGTCTCCGGGGACCGCGGCCGGCCCGGCCCGCATCGGGACCCGTCGAGGGCCGAGGGTGGTGAAGTTCACGTTCCCGGCCCGTAGGTCGGCCTCGCAGGCCCGTTTTCCGGGCTCGACGAGGGGCGGTTCCGGGCCGAAAAGGGCCGTCGGGTGGGGGAAGCCCCTCGTCGGAGGGGGTCCGCGTGAAGGATCAACGCGGCCGAAAGCTAGGATGGGATTACCCTCCTAGCTCGAAAGATGGACTTGTGACTGTCAACGACGACGTGTTCACGGACTGGAAGAACCGCGAGGAGATCGCGGAGTCGATGATCCCGGTCATCGGCCGACTGCATCGGGAGCGGGACGTCACTGTCCTGTTGCACAGCCGCTCCCTGGTGAACAAGTCGGTGGTGAGCATCCTCAAGACCCACCGGTTCGCCCGCCAGATCGCCGGCGAGGAGCTCTCGGTCACCGAGACCCTGCCGTTCCTGCAGGCGCTCACCACGCTCGACCTCGGTCCTTCGCAGATCGACATCGGCATGCTCGCCGAGACCTACCGGGCCGACGACCACGGCCTGTCGGTGGAGGAGTTCACCGCGCAGGCGGTGGCCGGTGCGACCGGTGACAACAAGATCGAGCGCCGTGACTCGCGCGACGTCGTGCTCTACGGGTTCGGCCGCATCGGCCGCCTGGTGGCCCGGCTGCTGATCGAGAAGTCCGGTGGCCTGCGCCTGCGCGCCATCGTCGTCCGCCAGGGCGGCGACCAGGACATCGTGAAGCGTGCCTCGCTGCTGCGTCGCGACTCCATCCACGGTCAGTTCCAGGGCACGATCACCGTTGACGAGGCGAACAGCACGATCATCGCCAACGGCAACGCGATCAAGGTGATCTACGCCAACGACCCCTCCGAGGTCGACTACACGGCGTACGGCATCAAGGACGCCATCCTCATCGACAACACCGGCAAGTGGCGTGACCGCGAGGGCCTCGCGAAGCACCTGCGGCCGGGCATCGAGAAGGTCGTGCTGACCGCGCCGGGCAAGGGCGACGTCCCGAACATCGTGCACGGCGTCAACCACGACACGATCAAGCCGGACGAGCAGATCCTGTCCTGCGCCTCCTGCACCACCAACGCGATCGTTCCGCCGCTGAAGGCGATGGACGACAAGTACGGCGTGCTGCGTGGTCACGTGGAGACCGTCCACTCGTTCACGAACGACCAGAACCTGCTGGACAACTACCACAAGTCGGACCGTCGTGGCCGTTCGGCACCGCTGAACATGGTCATCACCGAGACCGGTGCCGCCTCGGCCGTCGCCAAGGCCCTGCCCGAGCTGAAGGCGAAGATCACCGGCAGCTCGATCCGCGTGCCCGTCCCGGACGTCTCGATCGCGATCCTCAACCTGCAGCTCTCGCAGGAGGCCGACCGCGAGGAGGTCCTCGAGTACCTCCGTGACGTCTCGCTGACCTCGCCGCTGCGGCGCCAGATCGACTTCACCACCGCCCCCGACGCGGTGTCCAGCGACTTCATCGGCTCGCGGCACGCCTCGATCGTCGACGCCGGCGCGACCAAGGTCGAGGGCGACAACGCCATCCTCTACCTGTGGTACGACAACGAGTTCGGCTACTCCTGCCAGGTCATCCGGGTCGTCCAGCACGTCTCCGGCGTCGAGTACCCGACGTACCCGGCCCCGGCGGTCTGATCCGTCAGGTCCGTCAGGTCCGTCAGGTCCGTCACGTCCGTCGGGCCCGTCAGGATCTGACCGTGGGACCCGCACGAAGGGTGGGGCGGCAACCGGTTCTCTCCGGTTGCCGCCCCACCCTTCGTTACCGGCGCGTTCGGACGGGCCCGCCCGCGGACCGCGCCCCGCGGGGTTCAGGCATCGTCGGCGGCGCCCATCGGCTCGGAGCCGCCCGGGCCCTGCCATCCGGTGGGGGAGTGCCACATGACGGCGACGTCCAGGACGCGCTGGACGAGTTCGGGGATCCACGGCTCGTCCGGCGCCTCGGGCAGGACCACGCAGAGCCGCCCGGGTGCGTCGGGCAGGACCTGGGCGATCTCCCGCAGGCGGACGGCGCCGGCCCGAACGGCGTGGTACGAGGTCCGGCCGGCCGGAAGGACCTCGTAGACGACCGGCCCCCGGGCGCCGGGCCGGATGACGTCGGCGATCGGCGAGTCGTCCGGCCGGTGGCCAGCGAAGAGGAGCGAACTCTTGAGCTGATGACGGACAGCCTCGTGTTTGAGGCACGTCCGGTCCCGGTCGGCCAGGGCCCTGAGCTCGGCCGTGAGCAGGGCGGCCGGTGACGGCCCGCCGAGTGCCGCCGGTTCCTCGTCGCTCAGCGTTCCCGGGGCGGCGTCCGCCGCCACGACGTAGACGTCGGAGTGCCGCCGGACGACCCGGACGTCCAGCTCCTGTCCGGGCTCGGGCCTCGGGTCGTCCTGCCGGAGCTCCAGGACGTAGCGCCGCTGCCGGTCCGTCGCCACGGGGGTGACCCGCCAATGGAACCGGTCGCCGTGGGCGAGGGCGCGGACCCTCAGCCCCGTACCCGGTTCGAGCTCGTCCGCCTCGGGCAGGCCGAGGGTGGCGTGGATCTCCGCGTCCAGGGGGGTGTGCCGACGGACGGACACGACCGACCGGCCGTCCGGCGAGAGCGTCCAGGTGAGCGAGATGCCGCGGACCAGCAGTGCGCCGCGGGGCGAGATCTCGACGTGGCCCTTGGCCAGGTCCGCTGCGAGGGAGCGCCGGAGCCGGGCGGGGAACCCCGGACTCGCCGGACCCGGCTGCTCGGGCGTGAGACCGGCGAACACGGTGCCCGCTTCGGTGCCCACCTCGATCTCGTCGACGGCCAGGGAACGCACGGCATCCACGGTGCCGGGGCCGGGGCGCCGGTCGGCGTCGGCGTCGGCGGGGGGCGTCCCGTCGGCGGCGGGCAGCATGACCGCCGGCAGCGGTGAGGCGTGCAGGACCGTCAGCGTCTGGGTGCTCCGGGTCAGCGCCACGTACAGCTGGCGCGCTCCCTCGGGGCCGCGGGCGGTGATCGTGGCCGGCTCCAGGACCAGGACGTGGTCGAACTCCATGCCCTTCGCCTCGCCGGCGGTCAGGACGGTCACCGCCTCCCGCACCTCGTCGGTCATCTCCTCCGCGGAGTCGACCAGCAGCTGGACCTGCGCGAGCCAGTCCGAGTCCTCGGGGACGACCAGGGCGATCGAGCGCTGGGTACGGCCGTCGGAGCCGGCGAGCCGTGCCGCGTGCCCGACCGCCTCGGCCAGCAGCTGCCAGGGAGTGGTCTCCACGATGCGTACGGCCTCCCCGTCGGCCTCCTTGACGGCGACGGGGAACGGAACGGACGGGGCCACCTCGCGGGCCAGGGGGGCGACGAACTCCATGATCCGGGCCGGCACCCGGTAGCTGGTGGTGAGCTGTTCGAGGTGCCAGCCGCCCTCGCCCGCCAGGATCCGGGCGATCCGCTCCCAGTCCGCGTAGCCGTGCGGGCCGGTGGCCTGGGCGAGGTCGCCGAGGACGGTCATCGACCCCTTCGGGTTCCGCCGCCGCAGTGATCTGGCCTGCATGGGGGTGAGGTCCTGGGCCTCGTCCACCACGATGTGGGGGTAGCGCTGCGGCGTCTCGCCCGAGATGAGGGAGCGCAGTTCCTCCAGGCACACCAGGTCGTCGAGCGTCCAGGGCTCGTCCTCGGCGCGCTCGGCCGCCGGGCGCCGCAACAGCGCCTGCTCCTGCGCGTCGAGCACCCCGGAGGCGCACTCGGCCAGCCTGGCGGGCGTGTTCAGCAGGCTTCGCAGCGCCTCCTCGGGGCTGAGCGGCGGCCAGGCCCGTTCGACGAGTGCGGACACCTGGCGGTGGCGCTCGACGTCCCGCCGGACGGCCTGGTCGAGGGCCCGCTGGGGGAACCCCTGCTGCAACGCGGCCAGCAGGCGGTCCACCAGCAGGTTGCGGAAGCGGTCGCGGCGTGCCCGGTAGTGCCCCGTGCCGTCGCGGGCGTCGTCGAAGGCGCGGAGGACCTCGGAAGCCGGCACCCGCAGCGGCGCGCTGCCCAGGACGACGGTGAGCACGGGCTCCTCCCGGCCGTCCTCGGCAGGGGCCACGGCGGCCTCGACGGCGGTCCGCCGGCAGTTGCCCTCCACCCTCCGGCGCAGCACCTCCGCCATGCGCTCGTCGGACTTGACCCGGCGGACGGACGCGTCGTCCTGGGCCCGTACGCTGCCGGGCCAGAGCAGGGGGAGCTCGACCGCGGTGACGTTGCGCGTGCCCAGGGTCGGGAGGACCCTGCCGACGTATTCGAGGAACCGCCGGTGCGGTCCGACGACCAGGATGTCCTCGGCCCGGAAGCGCCTGTTGTCGACGAGCCAGGTGACCCGGTGCAGTCCGACGGCGGACTTCCCGGTCCCGGGGCCGCCCTGGACGACCAGGACATCGGTGGACGGGCCGGCCACCAGGGCCATCTGATCGGGCTGGATGGTTTCGACGATGTCGCGCATGCGGGTGCGCCGGGAGCGGTCGAGGTCCCTGAGGAGGAGGTCGTCCACGACGGGCCGGGCGGTACGCGCGGTACGGTCCGCGTCCCCGGGGGACGGAACGCCGGCTTCCGCCCCGGTGGCGGCCGACGGCACGATGTCGTCGCGGTAGTCCGTGACCGTCCGTCCGTCGCAGTCCAGACGGCGCCGCAGTCGCACCTCACCGGGGGCGTCGGGCGTGGCCAGGCGCCAGGCGGTGGCGAGCGCGTTGGTCCAGGAGATGACCACGGTGTCGCTGGTCTCGGGGTCGTGGACCGTCCGCCGCCCGAGGTAGAAGACCTCCGGTTCGGCCGCTCCGTCCGGTTGGGCGTCCACGCGCATCGTGACGAGGTTCTCGTCGTCGAGGCGGAAGACGTCCGCCCGCGCCCGGGCCTCGGCCCGGGCGACGATGCCGTCCTTGCCGCTGGCCGCCGCACCGGCCGCGGCCCCGTCCGCGAGTTCGGCCAGTTTCGCCTCGTAGCAGGCGTACGCCCGGTCGACGGCCAGTTGTTCGGCGGCGATGACGGCCACCCTCGATGTCGTGCCCACGTGCTTCCCCTCCCGCGTGCCGCGCGACGCCGACCCGCGCCCGCAACCGCCACATCCCTACCAGAGCGTGCACGCACCGTGGATGCGGAAGGTTGCATTCGTTGCCGAAACGCCATACCGGAGCCGGAGTCGGAGTCCGGAGCCGGAGCCGGAGCCGGAGCCGGAGTCCGGGGCCCGGAGCCAGGAGTCCGGCGGGCACGAGTATTGACGGTGGCATGCCACTGTCGGGAGGATGCCGGGGTCGTCCGTCCGGGCCGAGGAGAGGGACACCGATGGCTGTTCGTCCGCTGTTTCGCCGAGCAGGCCGCCTGTTGGGGGCGGTCCTGCTCGCCCTCACCGGGGCGCTGGCCGCCGCCGGGCCCGCGCACGCCGACTTCGGCAGCGACTACCACGACCCGCTCAGCGCGGTCAGGCCGCTCACCAGGCCGGACACGCGCTCGTGCACGGTCGAGGTGATGCACGACCAGCCGTTCCGGGACGGGTACGGGAATCCGCCGGACACGCCGTACAGCGCCACCGTGGCGCCGCCGGCGGAGTGCGCGGGGCCGTGGTCGGCGGTGGTGATGGACCTGCACGGACAGGTGGCGGGCCGGCAGTTCGACCGGCTGTTCAGCGTGCGGGTCGGCGGAGTGCAGGTGCTGCTCTCGTCGACGCCCGAGCCCTCCAAGGACGGCATCGAGTGGGCGGTCGAGCGGGACGTCACCCGGTACGCGCCGCTGTTCGCGGGCGGGGCGCAGCCGTTCTCCTTCGACCTGGCCAACGTCACCGACGCCACCTACACCGGGGTGTTCCGGATCTCGGCGAGCCTCACCTTCTACACCACCTCCGCGCGGTGGCCCGCGGCCCGCACCGCCGACCGGGTGCTGACCACCGGGGCGTTCGGGCTCACCCAGGCCGCGCCGACGGCCGGCCGCGAGCTCACCTTCCCGCAGAACCTGGAGCGGCTGACCGCCGAGGTGTACGCGCGGGGCGGGGGCGCCTGCGAGGAGTTCGCGTACGCGTCGGCGCCGGACGAGTTCGCCCGCGCCAACCCGGGGTCCGGGGTGTGCGGGAAGGGCCCGTTCCGTGAGCTGCGGCTCAGCATCGACGGACGGACGGCCGGCGCGGTCTGGCCCTACCCGGTGATCTACACCGGGGGGTGGGACCCGCTGCTCTGGCGGCCCACGCCCGGGGTCTTCGCCTTCGACCTGCCCGCGTACCGGGTCGACCTCACCCCGTACGTCGGCCTGCTGCTGGACGGCCGCCCGCACTCCGTCGGCATCGCCGTCAACGCGGCCGAGGCCCAGGCCAACGACCTCTGGAGCGGGCAGGTCAACCTGTTCGCCGAGGTCGACCGCGGCGCCGCCCGCACCACCGGGCAGCTCACCGAGTACCGGGTGGCACCGGAGGCGGCGGTCGGGACGGTCCTCACGGACCACGGCGGCGGCAGCGGGGACTGGAACGTGACGGCGAACCGGCACGACCTGGCGCGCGGCTGGGTGCAGACCTCGCACGGGCGCGTCACCACCGAGGTCCGCGACGACCTCGTCTTCGGCTCCGCCCAGCAGCTGCGCGACGGCGGCAACGACCTCACCCTGCACAACCACGCCGACCTGACCCGGACCACCGCCACCTGGGGCGCCGGCCCGCACCGCACCACCACCGTCCACGAGGGCGAACCGCTGGACGTCAGCTACAAGGTCACCCGGGACGCGGCCGGCAACAGCGACCAGCGGACGGCCATGGAACTCGGCTACCACCGCGAGGACACCGGTGCCGTCGGCGGCCGGACCACCGGGCGGTCCACCGTCGACCACACCCTGCGCCCGACCGCCCACCGGCACGACGGGGACAGCACCGTGCGCACCGGCGGCTCGGTGGAGGACTACCGCAGCACCGGGCCGGACGGGCCCTACCACCGCAGCATCACCACGGTGGACGGCTGGCCCGTGGAGTAGGCCCGGGACCGGTCGCCCCTGCCGCCCCTCCCGGCCGACGGCCGCGAGGGGCGGTTCGGGTGAACGGGGCCGGTGTGTCCGGGACGGCGGCGGGCGTGGCGGTGGCGGGCGGTGTGTATGGGTGGCAGTCGGACCGAACGGCACCACCCAACGCCTCGGAAGGGGACACCATGACCCAGTCGCGGACCAGGAGCGCACAGAGCGTCGAGGAGGTCGTCGAGCGGATGCGGGCGATCAGGGCCCGGCAGGACCCGCGGGACGGCGTCGCCTGCTTCAACCGGATGTACCTGCGGGTCACCGAGCTGGTGGGCGAACGCCTCCGGGCCGGCTTCTTCCAGGACCAGGCGTTCATCGAGCGCCTGGACGTGGTCTTCGCCAACCTCTACTTCGACGCCGTGGACGCGGCCGAGGCCGGAAGCCCGGTGAACGCGTCCTGGCAGCCGCTGTTCGACGCGAGGGACGACCGGGTGGTCTGGCCGGTCCAGTTCGCCTTCGCCGGGATGAACGCGCACATCAACCACGACCTCCCGCTCGCCGTGGTGTCGACCTGCATCGAACGCCGCACCACGCCGGAGACGCCGCCCGTGCACGCCGACTACCTCAAGGTGAACGAGCTGCTGGCCCAGGTCGAGGCGGAGGTCCGGGCCTCCTTCGAGGCGCAGGTCATCCGGGCCGCCACCGAGGCCGCCGAACCGCTGAAGCACATCGTTGCCAGCTTCTCCATCGCCCGCGCCCGCGACGCCGCCTGGGCCGCCACCCAGACCCTCTGGCACCAGCGCAACCTGCGTCCGCTCTACGACGCCACCCTCGCCACCGTCACCGCGGGGGCCGCTCTGGCGGGTCGGCTGTTCGTGACCCCGGTCCTGCCCCCGCTCGACCAGCCGGACGGCGCCTGACGGTCCGGCCCGGCGGACTCCGGCCGCCCGGCGCGTCCACCGGGTGCGCCCACCGGGCGGGTCGGCCCCGTAAGGCGGTCGGCCCACCCGGCAGGCGGCGGCGGGGCGGTCCGGTTGGACTGGTGGGCGACCGCTCCGCCACGAGACCCGCCGCCGGGCCGGCGACGTGACCCGTCGCACGGCCCGTCGCGAGGTTCGCAAGGCCCGTCGAAAGGCCCCGCCGATGTCCGCTCCGCAGCCCGCCCCGCCCCGCCGCCACGACGACCTGCGCGCCCTGGTGATCAACTGCACGCTCAAGCGCTCACCCGAACGCAGCCACACCCAGGGCCTGATCGACGTCAGCACCGGCATCATGCAGCGCCAGGGCGTCCAGGTCGACGTGCTCCGCGCGGTCGACCACGACATCGCCACCGGCGTCTGGCCGGACATGACCGAGCACGGCTGGGAGACGGACGACTGGCCGGTCCTCTACAGCCAGGTGATGGCCGCCGACATCCTCGTCCTCGCCGGCCCGATCTGGCTCGGGGACAACTCCTCCGTGATGAAGAAGGTGATCGAGCGGCTCTACGCCTGCTCGTCGATCCTCAACTCCGAGGGCCAGTACGCCTACTACGGTCGCGTCGGCGGCTGTCTGATCACCGGGAACGAGGACGGTGCCAAGCACTGCGCGATGAACGTGCTCTACAGCCTCCAGCACCTGGGCTACACGATCCCGCCGCAGGCCGACGCCGGCTGGGTGGGTGAGGCGGGCCCCGGCCCGTCCTACCTGGACCCCGGTTCCGGCGGCCCGGAGAACGACTTCACCAACCGCAACGCCACCTTCATGACGTGGAACCTGCTCCACCTGTCCCGCATGCTCAAGGACGCCGGCGGCATCCCCGCCCACGGCAACCAGCGCTCCGAGTGGGACGCCGGCTGCCGCTTCGACTTCGAGAACCCCGAACACCGCTGAGCCGGGGTCTGGTTCAGCCGAGGGGCTCCGGCCACGGCTGCCGCCACGCCGCGCGCGGCAGGTCGTCCCAGGCGTGTGTGGGTTCGTGCGGGAGACGTGCCTTCAGGGGGGTTCGATGGCAGCATAGGTCGCAGGAATCAGCCGCCAACTCCACAGGGGGAAACGATGATTGGGTTGCGCACTGCCGTCCGCCTCGCCGCCGTGACTGCCGTCGCCGCAGGCAGCCTGGGTCTCAGCACTGGGGTGGCGTCGGCCGACGCCACCTACCCCGCCAACGTCCCCGGCTGTGCCGGCGGCATGAACGTTCAGTACTACAACGGGCACGACTGGGTGCAGGGCTACGTGATCTCCACTACGGGCAACTACTGCACGGTCAACCTCCAGCAGTCGAACGGCCGCTGGTCCAGCGCCTACAGCAACGTCCGGGGCGACAGGCACTACACCCTCCAGCTCCAGGACTCCGGAATCACTTCGTACGTCGTCGTGTGCAACACCGACCTCGGTCGGTGCGCCACCAGCGCTTCGTACTGACGGACGCCGTCGTTCGGGTCACCGTTGCCGGCGATGCCGGATGGCGGCGGCACCGACCGGGAAGGCTGCTGGCGGCGGGCGACAGATGCCTGACAACTCGATTTGTTCGATGGGTAGTTGTACCGCGTGGCTGGTTCGAGTGTGTCGCGAGCGGTTCACGCGGGCGCTCGGCCGGTAGTACTTCGTCAGGTTGATTTGATCTCGGTTGCCGCGGCGGTGCACGCTGCGGCCGGTGGATCCTGGTGAGGTGGAGAAGCCGCGCGAACACCTCGGCGCGTTCGCGGCCGAGGTGTTCGCGTCCCGGGCGCGCAAGGACCGCTGCCGGCAGGGGGATTGCCACCTGCAAGGACTGATGCCGGATGGGTGGCGCACGTCGATCCAGCCGATCGCCGGACGGCTGCCGGACGGGAACATGCGGGCCCTGCGGCAGTTCGTCGGCCAGTCGCCGCGGGACCACGCGCCGGTGCTGCGGCGGATCGTCCGGGAGATGACCTCCGCCCTCGCGCCGGAGGAGTGGGTGATCGACGACACCTCGTTCCCGAAGGCCGGGGAGCTCCTGGGGTGGCGTGCGGGGTGAACACGGCGGGCAGCGGGACTCCTGGGGTGTGTCAGTCATGGAGCCGCTGGTCAGGCGGGGCGTGAAGAAGGTGGTCGAGCGGCTCCACGCCTGCCCGTCGATCCCCAACTCCGAAGGCCAGTACGCCCACTACGGCCGGGTCGGCGGCTGTCCGTGCCGACGGCTCATTCGCTGCCGCCCGATCGGGGAGCCCGGGCACGTGCCGCCACGGCTGGGGCCGGCAGGCCTGTGCGCCGGCGAGGTCATCCGGGGCATCAACTCGGTCCCCGTCGACGGACGGACTCTGCGTCAGTACCTGGACGCCATCGAGAAGCGTCCGTACCCACCGCCGGATCGCCTCGCCATCGAGGTCGTGTCGGCGGGGCGGGGCAGCGCGTGATCACCTGGTGACATCGCGTCAACCTGTTCGTGTAACGACCGTCACAAAGGGTGCGTCAGGGCCGCAGGCCTTGCGGCGTGGTGGCCGCCCGGGTGAAGGATCTCCGGTTTTCGCGCGCAGGATTCGCTGCGAACCGAAGCTCTGGCTTCTGTGGAAGATGCAACATCCTTCACGTGACCGGCTTGAAATGATCACTTTTGGCCCTCAAGTCGATCACGCATCCGGACTGTTCGCTCACGACTGGTAGGAATGATTTCGAGCGGGCCGATCGCCGCCGAATCTGCCGACCGGTCCGCGTGCTACGGGGGCACTGAGAGTTCTTCACGTTTTCCATCTGGGGGGCACTGCCATGTCCGAAGACACCACCACCGAAATCACCCGCCGGCGGATGCTGCAAGGCGCCGTTGCCGCGACGGCCGTCGCCGCGGGCACGGTCGTCCTGGGCCTCACCGGCCCCACCGTGACACCCGCCAGCGGCGCCGACACGGAGGGCGGCGAAAGCTTCGACGAGGTCTTCCGCGGCCGCCGCATCCAGGGCATGCCGATGTCCGGCGACGGCCATCACGCGATGAGCGGCTACATGGTGCTGATCGACGGCCGCGAACTGCACATGATGCGCAATGCGGACGGCACCTGGATCAGCGTCATCAACCACTACCAGACCTTCACCACGCCGCGCGCGTTGGTCCGGGCTGCCGTCAACTCCCTGGACGGCGCCGACCTGGCCCCGCTCGCCGCCTGATTTCGGACCGCACTCCGGCCTCCGCACAGACCACCCTCAAAGGAAGAACCATGGCAGTCCGCAAGAACCAGGCGACCCTGACGGCCGCGGAGAAGCGCGCTTTCGTCAACGCGGTCCTGGAACTCAAGCGCCGCGGTGCCTACGACGCGTTCGTCAGCACGCACAACGACTTCATCATGAGCGACACCGACACCACCGAGCGCACCGGTCACCGCTCGCCGTCCTTCCTGCCCTGGCACCGCAGCTTCCTGCTGCGCTTCGAGCGGGCACTGCAGGCGATCGACGCCACCGTCACGCTGCCGTACTGGGACTGGACCACCGACCGCAGCCCGGACTCCTCGCTCTGGGGCCCGGACCTTCTCGGCGGAGGCGGTGCCGGCAGCGACGGCCGCGTGACCACCGGCCCGTTCGCGCAGAGCTCCGGCAACTGGACGCTCACCGTCAGGCCCGACACCCGCAACTACCTGATCCGCCGGCTGGGCCAGAGCGGCGAGGACCTGCCGACCAAGGCCGACGTGGACGCCGTGCTGGGGATCGCCACGTACGATGCCGCGCCGTTCAACAGCTCCAGCGCGGGCTTCCGCAACAACCTGGAGGGCTGGGTGGGCGTCAACGTGCACAACCGGGTGCACGTCTGGGTCGGCGGCACCATGAGCACCGGAATGTCGCCCAACGACCCGGTGTTCTGGATGCACCACTGCATGATCGACCGCCTCTGGGCCGGCTGGCAGAGCCGCCACGCGGGCCAGGGCTACCAGCCGGTCCGCCGCACCAGGAACGTGGTCGCCCTCAACGACACCATGAAGCCGTGGAACGACGTCACCCCGGCTGACCTGCTGGACCACACCAAGTTCTACACGTACGACAGCGCGTACTGATCCGACCGGTGCGGGCCGGGGACCGGAGCAGTGGCCACTGCTCCGGTCCCCGGCCCGTAGGACCGGACGAGTGCCCGAACACCGCTGAACCGTCGGCCTCCTCGGACCGGTGAGTCGAGCGTTAAGGGGCTCGCCGCGGCGTCGTCCCGGTCGAGGCGGGTGTCGAGCGTGGCCGAAGCGGCCCGGCCCCGGCCTTCGTCGCGCCCGGCCCGCTCGGCGTGCTGCGACGGCCCTCAGCCCGCGCTCCCGTCGGGCTGCCACCGACCGGGCGGCCCGCTCGACGATGAGTGGGTCCAAGCCCCGAGGCATATGGTCATTTTTGATCTTCTTTTAGGAGCATTCAAATGTCAGCGGCCAATTGCGGACATAGGTAGGTGCCCGGAGCCCTGATGCGCTGGGGTGGAGCACCACCACCGGTACGGCAAGGCAAGGGAGCGGGCGTGGGCGACGAGGTGGGCCGGAGACCGGGCAAGGACACGACTGCCGGCCAGGGGACGGGCTGCCGGGGTGTCACGGCGGGCGCGGGGACGATGGAGGAACGCTTCCGGGCGTTGTTGGAGGCGGCGCCGGACGCGATGGTGATCGCGGACGATGCGGGGGCGATTACGCTGGTCAACGCGCAGACGGAGGCGTTGTTCGGGTATCCGCGTGAGGAACTGCTGGGGCGTCCAGTGGAGTTGCTGGTGCCGATGCGGTTCCGGGGTCAGCATCACCGGCACCGCGACGAGTATGCGGCGAACCGGCAGGTGCGTCCGATGGGGGCGGGGCTGGAACTGCACGGCTTGCGCAAGGACGGCACGGAGTTCCCGGTCGAGATCAGTCTCAGCCCGCTGGAGACCGCGGACGGTCTGCTCTTCTCCGCCGCCGTGCGCGACGTCAGCGACCGCAAGGCCGCCGAAGCCCGCTTCCGGGCGTTGTTGGAGGCGGCGCCGGACGCGATGGTGATCGCGGACGATGCGGGGGTGATCACGCTGGTCAACGCGCAGACGGAGGCGTTGTTCGGGTATCCGCGTGAGGAACTGCTGGGGCGTCCGGTGGAGTTGCTGGTGCCGATGCGGTTCCGGGGTCAGCATCACCGGCACCGCGACGAGTATGCGGCGAACCGGCAGGTGCGTCCGATGGGGGCGGGGCTGGAACTGCACGGCTTGCGCAAGGACGGCACGGAGTTCCCGGTCGAGATCAGTCTCAGCCCGCTGGAGACCGCGGACGGTCTGCTCTTCTCCGCCGCCGTGCGCGACGTCAGCGACCGCAAGGCCGCCGAAGCCCGCATCAACGAGCTCGCCGCGCTGGTCGAGTCCTCCCAGGACGCCATCCTCGCCAAGACCCTCGACGGCCGCATCACCTACTGGAACGCCGCCGCCCACTCGCTCTACGGCTACACGGCCGCCGAGGCGCTCGGCCGCCATGTGGCCATGCTGGCCCCGCCCGAGCACCGGGAGGAGATCACGGCGCTGCTGAAGCGACTGGGAGACGGCGAGAAGGTCGAGCACTTCGAGACTTTGCGGGTCACCCGCACCGGCCGGCTGATCGACGTGGACGTGACGCTGTGGCCCACCCGGACCGCCGACGGCACGGTGACCGGTGCCTGCGCCATCGTCCGCGACATCAGCGACCGAAAACGAGCGGAGGCGGAACTCACCGCCCTGTACGAACAGCAACGGCACATCGCCCTCACCCTGCAGCGCAGCCTGATGGGCACCCCGCCCGCCATCCCGGGACTGGCCACCGCCAGCCGCTACCTGCCCGCCACCCAGGGCGCCGGGGTCGGCGGCGACTGGTTCGACCTCATCCCCCTGGGCGCCGGCCGCGTCGGCGTCCTGATCGGAGACGTCATGGGCCGCGGGCTGGAGGCGGCCGCCGTCATGGGGCAGCTGCGCTCCGCCGCCCACGCACTGGCCAAGACCGGCATGGAACCCCGCCGGCTGATGCAGGCCCTGGACGCGGCCGTCACCGATCTTGAGCTGCCCGACCAGCTGGTCACCTGCTGCTACCTCGTCATCGCCCCGGACGCCGGCGAGGTCACGATCTGCTCAGCCGGGCACCTGCCCGTCCTCCTCGCCGTCCCCGGCGAGACCATCCGGGCGCTGCCGGCCCCGGTGAGCGCCCCGCTCGGCGTCGGCGGCATTCCCCACCAGCAGGCCTGTCTGGCCGTACCGCCCGGCGCCACCCTGCTGCTCTACACCGACGGCCTGGTCGAGGTCCCCGGCGGCGACATCGAGGCCCAGATCACCGAGTTGGCCGCGACCGTCGACCGCGCCTTCACCGCCGACGGCGGGTTGGAGGCCGTCGCCGACCACGTCCTCTCCGCCGTGCTGCCCGACAGCGACGGCCACAACGACGACGTCACTCTCCTTCTGCTGCAGCTTCCCGCCGCCCCGCTGGCCACCGCCACCACCGACCTGCCCACCGTTCCCTCCTCCGTCGGCGAGGCCCGCGCCTTCCTCACCAAGACGCTCACCGCCTGGGGCTGCGCCGAGCGAACCGACGACGCCTGCCTGTTGCTGTCCGAGATCCTCACCAACTCCGTCCAGCACGGCCGGGGGCCTATCGACCTGCTGCTGCGCCGCACCAGCACCGAGCTCACCGTCGAGATCGGCGACCGCAGCTCCCAGCTACCCCACCCCCGCCTCGCCACCAGCGAGGAGGAGTCCGGCCGGGGGCTGATCATCGTCGACGCCCTGGCCGACGGCTGGGGGGTCCGCCCCAGCGGCAGCGGCAAGACCATCTGGTTCACCGTCCGGCTCTGAGCGGCCCGCCGGAGGCGCTCCCGTGGCCGCCCTGCGGCCGAGACGGCGAACCGTTCCTGCTTCGGTTCGCCACCAGCGCCCCGAGTGGGGATGCCGGCCTGGTGGTGCGTCATGCGGTTGTCCCCTGGGGACGGTGGCTGCGGTGGCCGCCCGGCTCCGGCCGGGTCAACGGCTGAGGTGGCCTCGCGGGTTTCACCGTTCCGCGCGGAGACTTCCCGGAAGAGAAAGGCGGGGCCCACGGTGCCCGCGTCCCGGGCAGCCGCGGCATGGGCAATCCGGGATACGCCCGGATCTCGGACAGGCACCCCTTCCCGGAGCTCAACCTGCTCTACCTGTACGACCTGGCGGGCCGGGTCGCCCTCACCGACGGCGCCTGGCCGACCCCTGGTGCCGTCGGCGGCCGTCACGACGGTGACCACCCGCCGACCGCCGGGGGCCTCGTCGCCGCGCACCGGCCGGGCGCCCCATCGTCACCCGCCGTCGCGAAGCCGGCTCCGGACCGGACCCTGGCCGCACACCCGTTCGCGTGGCCTCTTAACATCGTTTGGCATTCTTCGACGGACGTCGCCGCTCGCTCGGCCGTGTGCCCGCCGTCCAACACCCCACACGGCACGACGACTTCACCGCACGGTGACGGGGTCGTGCATCGAGGAGGAACGTCCATGCAAGCCCGGAAGATCGGCGCGGCCGCCGCAACAGCGGTGGCGCTCCTGGCAGCCCGTGACCTCGTCCAGAAGCGGCACGCGCTGCTCAGGAACTTCCCGGTGGTCGGGCACGCCCGGTACCTGTTGGAGACGATCGGGCCGGAGCTGCGGCAGTACATCGTGACCTCCAACGAGGAGGAGCGCCCGTTCAGCCGTGACCAGCGCACGTGGATCTACGCGTCGGCGAAGGAGGAGAACAACTACTTCGGGTTCGGGACCGAGGTCGACGTCGAGCACGTACAGGGCCACGCCTACCTGAAGCAGCGCACGTTCGCCGGCAACCTGCCCGACGCGCACGACCCGCAGGCCCCACTGCCGTCGGCCAAGGTGCTGGGCGGGCCGCGCGGGCGCGCCAAGGCGTTCCGGCCGGCGAGCGTGGTGAACATCTCGGCGATGAGCTTCGGGTCGCTCTCCGGGGCGGCCATCACGGCGCTCAACAAGGGTGCGGCGCTGGCGGGCACGATGCACAACACGGGCGAGGGCGGCCTCTCGCCGTACCACCGCAACGGTGGCGACCTCGTCCTCCAGCTCGGTACGGCGTACTTCGGCTGCCGCAACGAGGACGGCACGTTCAACCTCGACAAGCTCAAGGACGTGGTCGCCGGCGCTCCGGTCAAGGCGATAGAGATCAAGCTCTCCCAGGGCGCCAAGCCGGGCTTGGGCGGGATGCTGCCGGGCGCGAAGGTGACCCCGGAGATCGCCGGGATCCGCGGCATCCCGGTCGGCGAGGACTGTGCCTCCCCGTCGCGGCACACCGCGTTCGGCGACGTCGACTCGATGCTCGACTTCGTCGAGCTGATCGCCACCGAGACCGGCCTGCCGGTCGGGGTCAAGAGCGCGGTGGGGGAGACGGGCTTCTGGCAGGAGCTGGCCGCGCTGATGGCGAGGGGTGACCGCGGGGTCGACTTCGTGACGGTCGACGGCGGCGAGGGCGGCACCGGGGCGGCGCCGCGGATGTTCGCCGACTCGGTGTCGCTGCCGTTCCGGATGGGCTTCTCCCGGGTCTACGGCACCTTCGCCGAGCTGGGACTGACCGACGACCTGACCTTCATCGGCTCCGGCAAGCTCGGCCTGCCCGAGAACGCCGCGGTCGCCTTCGCCCTGGGGGTCGACATGATCAACGTGGCCCGTGAGGCGATGCTGTCGATCGGCTGCATCCAGGCGCAGAAGTGCCACACCGACAAGTGCCCCACCGGCATCGCGACCCAGAACCCGTGGCTGGCCCGCGGCATCGACCCGGCCTCGAAGGCCGACCGGGCGGCTGCGTACCTGCGCACCCTGCGCAAGGAGTTGATGAAGGTCTCGGCGGCCGTCGGCGTCGCCCACCCCTCGCTCATCACGCCCGACGACATCGAGATCATGAACGGCGACTACGAGGCCCGCACCCTGGCCGGCGTCTACGGCTACAAGGACGGCTGGGGCGAGCTCGGCCCGCACCTCGCCGACGAGATCACGGCACTTCTCACCACCGGGTCGGCCCCCGTCCGGAAGCCGGCCGTCTGACGCGAGGCGGGGGCGAAGGCCGCCCGTCCGATGCGAAGGCCGGGGCGACCCCTCGTCGTCCCGGCCCCGCGCCACGAAGGGGTCGGGCCACGGAGTCCGGGGCCAGGGAGGCGCGCCGGTGGTGAGGAGTCAGCGGCCTTCCCGTACGCGGAACTTGCGCGGACCGTCCTTGCCGGAATGAGCCGTACTCCCGCAATTGGTCCAGACCTATTGACGGGCCCTGCCGCCCCTCCTACGATCCGGTCCGGCACAGCCCCACATGTCCCCCACCTCACCCAGAGCCGGGCGCCACGCCCACGCCGGTCATGTCCATGGCGCTCGGCGGGAAGGGAGCACAGCATGTTCCGTCGGAGATCGCGCACTCCGCGCCTGTCGGGCCACCACCGCCCCTGTCCGGATCCCGGCCGCCTCGAAGGCGACCTGACCGGGAGCGAGCCGCCCCGGGCCGCCCTCCCGCACCGGGCGACCGTGGAGCGCGCGCCGCAGGTGAACCGGACCAGCCGCGCCAAGAGCGGACCGACCGTCCTGAAGCGCTCCCTCGCCGGGGTGAGCGCCGCCGCCGTCATCGGTGCCGGCATCGCCGTGGCCGGCAGCGTCACGGCCGGGGCCGCCACCACCAACCTGGTGGCCAACCCCGGGTTCGAGAACGGACTCTCCGACTGGACCTGCTCCGGCGGCTCCGGTGCGGCGGTGAGCAGCCCGGTCCACTCCGGCACGTCCGCGCTCAGGGCCACGCCGACCGGCCTGGACAACGCCCAGTGCGCCCAGACCATCAGCGTGCAGCCCAACTCCCAGTACACGCTGAGCGCCTACGTCCAGGGCAGCTACGTCTACCTGGGCGCCACCGGCTCCGGCATCACCAGTGCCCCGTCCACCTGGACGCCGAGCAGCCCGTCGTACGGCCAGCTCAGCGTCGGTTTCACCACCGGGGCGAGCACCACCTCGGTGACGGTCTACCTGCACGGCTGGTACGGGCAGCCCGCGTACTACGCGGACGACGTGTCGCTCACGGGCCCCGGCGGCGGCACCCCCACGCCGACCGCCACCACGCCCACCACCGCCCCGCCGACCACGACGCCGCCCACGACCACCGCCCCGCCGACCACGGCGCCGCCCACGACCACCGCCCCGCCGACCACGGCGCCGCCGGGGGACACCTGCCCCACGAAGCCCAGGCCGTCGGGCAAGGTCCTGCAGGGGTACTGGGAGAACTGGGACGGCGCCGCGAACGGCGTCCACCCCGGCATGGGCTGGGTCCCCATCACGGACAGCCGGATCGCCGCGCACGGCTACAACGTCATCAACGCCGCCTTCCCGGTGATCCTCTCGGACGGCACCGTCCTGTGGCAGGACGGCATGGACGCCGGCGTCAAGGTCTCGACGCCCGCCGAGATGTGCCAGGCCAAGGCGGCCGGGGCGACGCTCCTGATGTCGATCGGCGGCGCCGCCGCGGGCATCGACCTGAGCTCCAGCACCGTCGCCGACAAGTTCGTGGCGACCGTCGTCCCGATCCTCAAGAAGTACAACTTCGACGGCATCGACATCGACATCGAGACCGGCCTGTCCGGGAGCGGCAACATCAACACGCTGTCGGCCTCCCAGTCCAACCTGATCCGCATCATCGACGGCGTCCTCGCCCAGATGCCGGCCGGCTTCGGCCTCACCATGGCCCCCGAGACCGCCTACGTCACCGGCGGAAGCGTCACCTACGGGTCGATCTGGGGCGCCTACCTGCCGATCATCAAGAAGTACGTCGACAACGGCCGCCTGTGGTGGCTGAACATGCAGTACTACAACGGCAGCATGTACGGCTGCTCCGGTGACTCCTACCAGGCCGGTACCGTCCAGGGCTTCACCGCGCAGACCACCTGCCTGAACAACGGCCTCACCATCCAGGGCACCACGATCAAGGTGCCGTACGACAAGCAGGTGCCCGGTCTGCCGGCCCAGCCCGGTGCGGGCGGCGGCTACATGGCGCCGAGCCTGGTCGGCCAGTCGTGGAACGCCTTCGGTGGTGCACTGAAGGGGCTCATGACGTGGTCGGCCAACTGGGACGGCTCGAAGGGCTGGACCTTCGGCGACAACGTCAGGTCCCTCCAGGGCCGTTGATCCCCCGTTGATTCCCCGTTGAGGTCCGCTCAGGACCGCTGAGGGCCGCTGGGTCCGAGGAGGTCCGGTGAGGTCCGCTGACGTCCGCTGACGTCCGCTGACCCCGAGGACCCGGACCGTCTGCACCGCCGCCGTCCACGGCCCCGGCCGCCGCGGACGGCGGCCGGGGCCGTGCCGGGATCAGCGCAGTCCGGCGAAGAGGTCGTTCTCGGGTACGGCCACGCCGGTGGTGTCCGCGACGCGCACGAAGGTCTCCACGCCCATGAGCTCGGTGAACCTCTCCTTGCCCATCTTCAGGAAGAAGATGTTCTCCCCCTGGCTGGCGTGCGCGGCCAGCGCGTCGAACTTCTGGCCGCCGAACTCGGTGGTGTCCACCCAGGTGGTGATCTCCTCGTCGGGGAGTCCGATCTCGGGCATCGCGGCGGCCTCCGCCGGATCCGGCTCCTCCCAGTCCGCGCCGAACTCGCGCATGACCTCCCCGAACCGCTGCATCATCGAGCGCGGCGCCGTCGTCCAGTACACCTTCGGCGACATCCCGGTCATCTCCAGCGCCGCCATCGTGATGCGGTTCGCCTGGATGTGGTCGGGGTGGCCGTAGAACCCGTTCTCGTCGTAGGTCACCACCACGTCGGGCCGGTAGTGGCGCATGAGTTCGGAGAGACGGGCCGCGCCCTCCTCCACGGGCGTCCGCCAGAAGGACCCGGGGGCGTCGTTGGCCGGCCAGCCCATCATCCCGGAGTCGGCGTACTCCAGCAGCTCCAGGTGGCCGACGTTCAGCACCTCGCAGCTCGCCTCGAGTTCCTGACGACGCATGGCGGCGACGGCCGCCGGATCGTGTCCGGGCTCGCCCGGCTTGACGCCCCCGGGTCCGTCACCGCAGGCGCCGTCGGTACACGTGACGAGGACCGTGCGGACGCCCTCCGCGGCGTACCGCGCGAGGACACCCCCGGTTCCGGTGGCTTCGTCATCGGGGTGGGCGTGCACCGCCATCAGCGTCAAGGGCCGGTCAACCATGAATGCCATCCTCCGGTCTGAAAAAGTGCTCGGTCCGAGTCTGCGGCACATGGGCAGACTGCCGCCCGCATTATCGGATGACCAGAGAACTTGCGCCGCCCCGTGCGCGTGCCCGGGGGCGCCGGCGGCTTCCCGGCGCCCGGAGGTGGTCAGTCGACGAGGCCGAGCCGCGGCCCGCCGCGGTCGTGCAGTCGCCGGAAGAAGGCGAGCACGCCGGCGGAGCCGCCGGCCCAGGTGGCGCTCGACCGGGCCAGTCCGGCGTCCGGGAACACCGGACGGGACGGGGTGCCGCCGCTGCGGCTCAGGATGATCGCGGCGACGGTCTCGGCGGCGTTCCAGAACTCCTCGGACCCCGACGCCCGGGCGACGTCCACCATCAGGTCGCCCACGCCGGCCAGGCCGCAGCACTGGTTGACCAGGGGCATGCGCGGCGCCAGCGCGGAGCAGGTGCGCGCGGCCCGCTGGGCGAGGACGAGGTGCCCGGGTTCGCCGAGGCGGTCGGCGGCCCGGACGAGCACCGCCCCGATCCCGGCCAGGCCCCGGCACCACGAGCCGTAGCGGCGCGTCGCCCCCGGGCCGGCCGCCGCGGCGATGATGCCCGGCGTGACGGCGGCGAGGTCCGCGCAGGCCCGCCGGGCCCGGTGGAGGGCGGCCGGGTCGCCGGTCGCGCCCGCGTACTCGACCAGGAAGTACGCGACACCCGCGTCGCCGTGCGCGAGTCCCTCGCGCAGGGCGGCGCTGCCGATCCCGTCGGCGCCCGCCGGCGTCAGCCGGGCCCTGCCGGAGGCCAGCATCCGGTCGCACTCGGCGGCGACGGCGAGGTGCCGGTCGGCGAGCCGGCTGTCACCGCCGGCGAAGGCCTGCCGGGCGAGGAGCAGCCGGCCGATGCCGATTCCGGCGACGCCCTCGATCAGGTCCGCCTCCGGCGGTCCGCCGTCGGGTCCGCGGGTGGGAAGGTCCGGGGCGTCCGGAAGGTCCGGGTGGTCCGGGTGATCCGGGTGGGCTCCGGGCCCCGCCGGGGCCGGGGCCGCCCCCGCCTCGGCGAGGAAGAGCCCGACGCCGGTACGGCCGGAGTAGAAGCCCGGTGACAGGTTCCTGGACTGGCCGGCCGTCCACTGCGCCAGGGCGTCCACGGTTTCCCGCACCCCGGGCCGGTGGAGGTGGTGCAGGAGCTCCAGGCCGAGCCCCGAGCTCCCGCCGTAGACGTCCACCGGCGTCGGGATGGTCGCGCGGGCGGCGAGTACGGGGTCCGCGATCCTGCGGGCCTCGTCGACGCAGAACGCGGCCGTGTGCTCGATGACCTCCTCGGCCAGGCCGTCGTCGAAGCGGAGCCGTCCGGGGCCCCGGGACGGTCGGGACAGCCCTGACACCCCTGACACCGCCGCCGTCGCGGGTACCCCGGACACTGCCGCGGGCACTCCGGGCGCCGCGCCGGGCGCGGCGGCCCGGAGCCGGTCGGCGCCGGCGGTCCGCACGGCCGGATCGAAGCTCATCAGCTCGGCGATCCCCGCCCGGATCCACCGGTGGTCGTCGCCGGGCAGCGCCCAGGCCAGGCAGTCGAGCGTGCGGTCCCGGTTGACGGCGTCGTCGGCGTCGACGATCACCGGTTCCATCCCGGTGGCGGCGAAGCAGAGCGTCGCGCCCAGGGCGTAGTAGTCGTCGGCGGCCTCGGCCGTGCCGCCGGCCCCGCGGCGGACCGGGCCGCTGTAGCCGGGGGTCGAGCCGTCCGGGCCGGCGCCGTCCAGCGCGCTGATCCCGAAGTCGATCACCTGGCACCGGTCCGCGGCGTCGAGCACCACGTTGCCGGGCTTGAGATCGCGGACGACCACGCCCCGGAGGTGGATGCCGTCCAGGACGCGGAGGAGCTGGGCGGCCAGGTCGGGCACCGTGCGCGTCGGCCGGGCCGGGTCGGGCCGGTACGGGCCGTTCTCCTGGACCTCCCGCCGCAGGTCCCTCCCGCCGCAGCTGGTCATCACCAGGTACTCGTCCGAGCGGTGCCGGAAGTAGTCGAGCGCGCGGGGCACGCCGGGGACGGCGTCGAGCGCGGCCAGGACCGTGCGCTCGTTGCGCAGCCGGTCGCGGGTGTCCGCCCCGGACTCGTCCTCGGCCACGAAGGCCCGTGCCTGCTTGACGACCACCGGCTGCCCGGTGACCAGGTCGACCGCGCGGTAGACGTTGCCCTGCGGCTTGCGCACGATGCCGCCGGTGACCCGGTAGCGTCCACCGCCGAACCCGGCGGAGGAGCGCGGCCCGGCGTCGTGCCCGGGCCGGTTCTCGAACGGATCCTCGGCCCACGGCGGGCAGCGGTACGAACCGCCGGCCAGGCCGTCGTACGCCCGGCCGTCCGGGCCCACCATGACCGACTCCAGCCGCCCGCTCCGGCCGGTCCGGTAGTCGCCCGTGAAGGGCCCGTAGCGGTAGTAGACGGGGGCGGCCGGATCGACCCGTCGGTCGCTGACGATCTGCGGGCCCTCCCGGCCGCGCAGTACGGCGACGAGTTCGTCGGCGAGCCCGACGAGGACGCCGGGTGCCGGGTAGACCGTGATCGCCTTCCCGACGGCACCCGCGCTCGACACGCCGGAGTTGATCTCGCGCAGGGTCCCCGGGCTCCGGGCCCACTTCGCGTGGCAGACGTGACGCGACAGCACCGGCAGGACGAGGCCGGTCACGGCCTCCAGGTCGCCGGGCCGGGCCGAGACGTGCAGCTTCCAACCGTGGTCCATCGCCGGCATCCGCGGATCGTTCAGGTACGACCAGGTGTCATCGGACCATCCGCTTCGGCCGGCGATGGACTCGGTCACGTCAGAGGTCGCAGGCGAAGCGGGTGGTGGCGGTCACCCACGGGTCGGCGAGACACGCCGTGGCGTCGTGGTCGCTGCGGTCGTCGTCCTCGAACAGGATGAACTCGTCGTCGACCACCAGCGGTCCCGCGTCGCGGATCTCGATCACGGCTGTGGGCATGTGACGCCTCCAGGTCTTGTCGTGCGTCCTGCGGCGGCGCGGGTTGCGGCCGCCGCGGACCTCCGGGCCCGATGGGGCCGGAGTCCTGATCCACGAAGGTAGGTAGGAATGATTGGTCTGACAAGGGGTCAGAACGCGTCAACTTCACAGGGTGAGCACATCCGTGGAGGAACGGTGTGCCCGTTTCCGTCGTCGACCGTCCGCCATCGTCAGGACCGATGGCGGACGATGACGGAGGTCGGCGCGTAGGCGGCCGCCGCCGCGAGCGGGCGCCCGGGCAGCGGCCCCGGGCGGGCGCAGGGGCCGTCCCGGCCGGACGGCGGGCCGGACCCGGAAGGCCCCCGCGGCCTCCGGGGCGGCGGCCGGCGGCCGGGTGCGGGCGGTCACCGGTCCGGCTCCGGGGGTCGTTCCTCCAGCAGCCGGTGGAGGAGTCCGTCCAGGTCGAGGTGCCCGGGCTCCGAGCCGAAGGGCACGATCCGCTCGGTGGCGGCGAGGAAGGCTCTGACCGAGGCGGCCTCCGCACGGAGCACGACCGTGCCGTTCTCGCCACCCAGTGCGATGAAGAGAGTCTGCGCGGTGGCGCCCGTGCCCGGGTGGACGGAGACGTCGCCCGTGCCGGCCCGGGCGTCCATGCCCGCCGCCAGCAGGTCGCGGGCGAACATCCAGGTGATCGGCTCGTCCAGGTCGGTGTGGTTGTCCAGGTACACCGCGTACGGCTCCGCGGGGTCGTAGCGCAGGCAGGCGGCGACCGAGACGGTGATGCCGGGGCAGACGACGGCCCGGAGTTCCAGCGGCACGGCGCAGGACCCGGCGGGCGTGCGCTGGGAGGGGACGCGCGGGGTCTCCGGGCAGGTCATGCGTCCTCCCCGGGGTGCAGGGCGACGGCGGTGCGGCCGTGGCGGAAGAGCTGCGGGGGCTCGGTCAGGTGGCGCCACTCCTGGTCGGGCCGGCCGGGCACCATCCGTCCGGCGTCGAGCCAGAGCAGGGCGAGCCGGGCGAAGATCGGGGATTCGCGCAGGACCGCGTCGTGCAGGACCGCTTCATGCAGAATCGTTTCGTCAAGGGCGCTGCCGCTCGCCCGGAAGTCTGAGCTCATACCGGGAACAACGAGCGGGGCCAGCTACGGCAACACCTCCTTCGGGCGTTGTGCGGCAGTGGCCCGCTCCGGAGGCCGTGGCCCGGTCCGGCGGTGGTGGCCCGGTTCGGCGGTGGTGGCCCGGTTCGGCGGGGGCGTGCAGGGGTGGGCCCGCCCGCCCGCCCGCCGGCCGTGGCGTGCAGCGGGCGGGCCCACCCGGGCTCAGCAGGGGCCGTCGTCGGACCAGACGCCCCACTGCCCGCTGGCGGACGGGTTCTCGTTCAGCGTCCACCACTTGGCGTGGTACCTGTGGCCGCCGTACGACACCTTGGCGCCGCCGGTGTACGTGGTGGCGGCGCTCCACGCCGGATCGGTGCAGGCTCCGGGCGAGGAGCTGGTGGGCGGCGGGGTGGTCGGGGGAGTGGTGGGCGGGGTGGCCCCGGCGAACCGCACGGTGAACTTGGTGAAGTCCCAGTCGTTCTGCGTCACGCTGGAGCACGACCCGGAGAGCCCCGGGTCGACCGTCCCCGGGCACTGCCGGTCCCGGTTGACCGACCAGTAGGTGTACCGGGCCAGCTTGTGCGCGAGCGCGAAGTCCAGCACGGTCTGGAAGTCGGCCTGCCGGAAGTACTCCGCGGCGTCGGTCCGGCCGTTCATCAGCGAAACGCCCTCGTGCGCATAGGCGTTGGCCTCGGTCCAGCCGAAGGTGGTCTGCAGGATCCGGTTGAAGCTCACCAGCGCGTCGGTCTGTGCCGCCGCGCCGTTGAACCCGCCGTCGAACGGCATGATCGAGTAGTTGTCCGGCGTGAAGCCCTGCGACTTGGCCTCGTTGAGCATCTGCTGCCCGAACCACCCGGTGCCGGCGTTGGTCCCGGCCGTGGTGATCGAGACGTAGAGCCCGGGGTTGTCCCGCTGGAGGATCCGGGCCGCCCCGATCTCGTTGCGGATCGCGGCCGTGTTCTCGTACTCCGGCTCCTCCAGGTCGAAGTCGATCGCCTTCAGGCCGTACTTGGTGACCACCTTCTGGTAGCCGGCCGCCGTGGCCTCCGGGGTTCCGCAGGTCTGGCCCAGTTTGGTGCCGCCGTAGCCGCCGACCGAGACCGAGACGTCGCCGCCCTTGGCCCGGATCGTCTGGATCACCGCCGGCATGGCGGTGTCCGTGTCGATCGAGGAGGTGCCGCCCCAGGCCGGCGAGCACCCTCCCTTGTCCAGGACGAAGGCCAGCTGGAACGCCTTCTGCCCGGTCGCGTCCATCACCGCCGCCGCGTCCGGCGGGCTGTTGTCCTCGGGCATCAGGTAGGGCGCCGAGGCGTACCAGTTGCTGCCGAGCCCGGTGGCGGCCGACGCCGCGTCGACCGCGGCCGCCGCCGACCCGCTCCCGGCGAGCGCCGCGAGCCCGCCGGCCACCAGCCCGAGCACACCGACTGCCGCGACCACGGCCCGCGGGTGCCTGCGCCGGTGCTGCGCCCCGGGTTGCCGACCGGGCTGTTGTGCCAACTGCTGTGGGGGAAGAGCACGTTCCATGGGAGACCTCTCAAGGAAACGGCAGGGGAGGCCCACCCGCGCCAACAGTGGGGGAGACGCGTCGGGCCCCGGGGAGGCCGACGGCGACGCCGCGTCGCCGAAGACCTCCACTGGTATAGACCTGTCCCGAGGGGGCGTCAACCCCGAAACAGTCAAGTCGACTTCGCCGGGAAGGGCGGTGTGCTCCGGCCGCCCGGTCGGCGGGTGGCTCAGCTCCGTGCCGAGCGGACGGCCGCCACCAGCCCGTTCACCGCGGGGGACCAGGGCCGGCCGCCCGGCCCGGTGAGCGTCAGCGACCGGTGGACGGCGGGACGGATCGGGACGAGGACGCAGTCGGCCGGCAGCATCGGCTGCGCCAGCGCGGGCATCACCGAGACCCCGACACCGGCGTGCACCATGCCGATCAGGGTGTTGAGGTCGCGGATCCGGTGCCGGGGCGCGAACCGGACGCCGGCCCGGCGGTAGGCCTCGCGGATGCGGCGCTCACAACCGCCCTCGGAGAGCAGGAAGTCGTCGTCCTCCAGGTCGGCCACGTCGACGGCCGGCTCCCCGGCGAGCGGGTGGTCACGGCGCAGCAGCGCGTGCATCGAGTCCGCTCCGAGCGCCACCGACCCGGGCGGCACCGGGTCGGCGTCCACCAGTACGGCGGCGTCCACCGTGCCCGCCTCCAGCCAGACGGCCAGCTCGTCGTCCTCGCCCTCGAAGACACTGACGGTGAGGCGGGGGTGCGCCGCCCGCCAGTCGCGCAGGAGTCCGGGCAGCAGGCCCTGGCAGACGGTGGTCGGCGCGGCCAGCCGGACGGTGCCGGTCAGGCCGCCCGAGTGCCGGGTGGCGATGGTGCGCACGGCCGCCGCGGAGGCGACCGCCGTCCGGGCGTGCGGGAGGATCTGCTCGCCCAGCGGGGTCGGTCGGGCCGGGGCGGTGCGGTGCAGGACGGGCGCGCCGAGGGTGCGCTCCAGCGCGGCGACCGCGTGCGAGACGGCGGACTGGCTGATGCCGAGCTCCGCCGCGGCCGTGCCGAACCCGCCCGCGTCGGCGACCGCGATCAGCGCCCTGAGCTGGGCGAGATTGACCTCCGAGGCCATGAGACTTCCTCATCCGTGCGGCATCACCACTTGTTGGACTCATGCTCCGGCCTCGGGCGACCCTCTGTCCACGGGCACGAGGGTGCACGGCACACGAGTGCACGGCACACGGGCGTACGGGCACGAACGCTCGTCGTGCGAAGGCCCGTTCGTGCGAAGGCCCGCGTGGGCGAAGGCAGGAGAGAGGACGAGTGGTCGGGGTGCGGCGCTGGTGGCCGGGGTTCGTGGCACTGTCGGCGATCTGGGGCGCGAGCTTCGCGCTCATCAAGGTGGCCGTCGACGCGGGGGTGCCCCCGCTGTGGGTGGCGTGCTGGCGCTGCGTCCTCGGGGCGGCGGCGCTCTGGGCGATCCTCGCGCTGCGCCGCGAGCCCGCCCCGCGCGACCTCGCCACCTGGGGCCACTCGGCGGTGGCCGCACTGCTGCTCAACGCGGTGCCGTTCGCCCTCTTCTCCTACGGCGAGACCCGGGTCAGCTCGGTGCTGGCCGGGGTGGTGAACGCGACCACCCCGCTGTTCACGCTGGTCTTCGCGGTCCTCGTGGTGCCCGGGGAGCGGCGCCCGGGCCCGCGCCGCCTCGCCGGGCTCGGCCTGGGCTTCGCCGGGGTGCTGACCCTCCTCGGGGTGTGGCGCGGCCCCGGCCCGGGCGGGGTGACCGGCGGCCTCGCCTGCCTGGCCGCGACCTGCTGCTACGGCGCCGGCTTCGCCTACCTGCGCCGCCACGTCTCCGGACGCCCGCACTCGGCCACCGGCCTCTCCGCCGTGCAGATCGCCTGCGCCGCCGCCGAGTCGGCCCTGGTCGCCCCGTTCGCCGCCGGCGCCCCGCGCTGGCCGGGTGCGGGTCCGGCCGCCGCCCTGCTGGCCCTCGGCGCGCTCGGCACCGGCGTCGCCTACATCCTCAACCTCACCCTGCTCCGCACCGCCGGTACGGTCGTGGCCGCCGCCGTCACCTACGTCACCCCGCTCTGGTCGACCGCCCTCGGCGCCCTCCTGCTCGCCGAACCCGTCGGCTGGAACGCCCTCCTGGGCGGCCTGGCCGTGATCGCCGCCGTCGCCCTGACCCGGCAGCCGGCCGCGCCCGCCCCGACCGCGTCGCCCGCCCCGGCCGCTGCGCCGAAGGGCCGTCAGACGGTCGGTTAGGCTGGCCGGATGGGTGAGAACCGGTCGGACGAGGGACAGCAACCCGTCGCCGTCCGGGCGGCCCTGCGTGCGCGGCCGCTGCGCTTCCTCCGGTCGTCCACCCCCTGGCGCTGCTGGGCGCACGTGCTCAGCGGAGCGGTGCTCGGCCTCTTGCTGCTCGTCGTCCTGGTCGTGCTGTTGGCGGCGGGCCTCGCACTGTCCGTGGTCGGCGTCGGCCTGTTGGTGCTGCCGGCCGTCGCCGTCATCGGCCTGCCGGTCGGGGCCCTGGAACGTCGCCGGCTGCGGCTGGTCGAGCCGGTGCCCGTGCCCGATCCGCACCGCCCGCTGCCCGGGGCCGGCCGCCGGGTCCGTCTCCGCACCCGGCTGCGCGAGCGGGCCACCTGGCGCGAGCTCGGCTACACCTCCCTGTTCGCGCTGCCGCTGGCCGCCGCGGACCTCGGCCTCACCGCCCTGCTGGTCTTCTCGGCGGCGCTGGTCTGCTCCCCGGTCGTGGTCTGGGCGCTGGCCCCCGAGACGGTGATGCTGATCCCCGGACAGGCGGTCCCGGGCCCGGTGGAGGCCCTGCCCGCAACCGCCGTCGGCCTGGCCGGGCTGCTGCTCTGCGCCTACGCGGGCACGTTGCTGACCGTCGGCCGGGTCCGGCTGGTCCGCTTCCTGCTCGGCCCCCGGGACGAGGACCTCGGCCGGCAGGTCCTCGAACTGACCCGCTCCCGGGCCCGCCTGGTCGACGCCTTCGAGGCCGAGCGCCGCCGCATCGAACGCGACCTGCACGACGGCGCCCAGCAGCAGCTCGTCGCGCTCAGCATGACCCTCGGTCTGGCCGCGTACGAGTTGGGCGGGCACGGCGGGGGCAGCGAGGGTGACGGCGGTGACGGCCGGGCGGCCGCGCTGGTCGAGCGGGCGCGCGACGAGGCCCGGCAGGCGCTGGAGCAGCTGCGCGGCCTGGTCCGGGGCATCCACCCGCAGGTGCTCACCGACCACGGGCTGGCGGCCGCCGTCACCGAGGTCGCGCTGCGCCACCCGATCCCGGTCGCGGTCGACATCGACCTGCCGGCGAGGCTGCCCGGCCCGGTCGAGACGACGGCGTACTTCACCGTCACCGAGGCGCTCACCAACGCCGCCAAGCACAGCGGGGCCGCGGCGATCACCGTCCACGGCCGGATCGAGGGCGGCCGGCTGGTGGTCCAGGTGACGGACGACGGCCGCGGCGGGGCCGACCCGGCCGCCGGGGCCGGGCTGCAGGGGCTGGCCGACCGGGTGGCGATCCTGAGGGGAAGGCTGATGGTGACCAGTCCGATCGGCGGGCCGACCAGGCTGCGGGTGGAGGTGCCGTGCTCCGGATAGTCATCGCCGAGGACGCCGTGCTGCTCCGGGCCGGGCTGGTCGAACTGCTCACCCGCGGCGGGCACCGGGTGATCGCCGCCGTCGGCGACGCGACCGCGCTGGCCGCCGCGGTGGACGCGGACCGGCCGGACGTCGTCGTCACCGACGTCCGGATGCCGCCCGACTTCCACGACGAGGGCCTGCGCGCCGCCCTCGAACTGCGCGACCGGCACCCGGGGCTGCCCGTCCTGGTGCTCTCCCAGTACGTGGCCACCCCGTACGCGACCCGGCTGCTCGGCGCGGCCGGTGCGCAGCCGGCCGGGCTCGGCTACCTCCTCAAGGACCGGGTCGGCGAGGTCGCCGACTTCCTGGACGCGCTGCGGCGGGTGGCCGCCGGGCAGACCGTGATCGACCCGGACGTGGTCCGGGTGCTGCTCCGGCAGCAGTCGCCGCAGCGGCCGTTGGCCCGGCTGACCCCGCGCGAGCGGGAGGTGCTCGGGCTGATGGCGGAGGGGCTGAACAACCAGGCCATCGGCGGGCGGCTGAGCATCACGGAGGCCTCGGTGGTCAAGCACTGCGGCAACATCTTCATGAAGCTGGACCTCGACCCGGCCGCGGGCAACCGGCGGGTGCTGGCCGTGCTGGCTCACCTGCGCGGCGAGTAGGGCGCGCCGGCGGCCGCGCGGTCCGGTGCGGGTCGTTCCGCGTCCGCGCGGTCCGCCCCCGGCTGGTCCGCCCCGGGGTGCTCCGCGCCGAGCCGTTCCGCCTCCCGGTGCTCCCCGTCCCGGTGGTCCGCCTCACGGTGGTCCGCGTCCGTGTGCTCCGGGTCGAGCAGCCCGGCCAGCCGGCGTGCCGACGTCTCCCAGGACCACTCCTGCTGCACCCAGCGCCGTCCGGCCGCCCCCGTCCGGGCCCGCTCGGCGGCCGGCGCCCGCAGCAGACGCCCGACCGCCGAGGCGACCGCGGCGGGGCTGCGGCCGTCGACGACCGTGCCGGTGACCCCGTCGAGCACCGCGTCGGGTGCGCCGCCCGAGCGGCCCGCGACCACGGGCAGCCCGGCGGCCGCGGCCTCCAGGAAGACGATCCCGAGCCCCTCGGCCTCCAGCCCGGCCCGCCGGGTGCGGCAGGGCATGGCGAAGACGTCCGCCGCCGCGTAGTGGGCCGCGGTCGCGGCGTGCTCCCGGCCGCCGGCGAAGACCACCGACCCGGGTTCGGTGTGCCGCCGGGCCAGCGTGCGCAGCCGCCGCTCGTCCGGGCCGCGTCCGACCAGCACCAGGACGGTGCCGGGCGCGGCCCGCCGGATCAGCGGGAGCGCGCGGATCAGGACGTCCTGGCCCTTGCGCGGGACCAGCCGGGCGACGCAGAGGACCACCGGCCCGCCGGCGCGCGCACCGTCGCCGGACGGGCGGAACAGGTCGGTGTCGACGCCGGGCACGAGCCGCTCCAGCCGGGCCCGCGGTCCGAGCGCCGGGGCGATCCTCGCCCGGGTGTACTCGCCCAGGTAGGTGACCACGTCCACGCTGTCGCCGATCCGCCGCAACAGCCGGCGGGCGCCCGGGGTGCGCGCCCACCAGATCTCGTGGCCGTGCGTGGTGGCGACCGTCCGCCCGATCCCCGGGGCCTGACGCCGCAGGCCGGGTGTCATCGCGGCGAGCGGGGCGGCGGCACCGAACCAGACCCGGTCGCAGCCGTTCGCGCGGGCGATCTCGGCGGCCCGGCGGGTCACCCGGGGGGTCGGCAGCAGCATTCGGGACCGGTCGCGGACCACCGGGAAGGGAAGGCCGGCGTCGTACGCGGCCGCGCCCGGTTCGGCCGAGGTGTAGACGACGACCTCGCCGGCGGGCAGCCGGGTGGCCAGGGCGTGGACGAAGGTCTCTATGCCGCCCTGCCGGGGCGGGAAGTCATTGGTGACGACGAGTGTGCTGGCCATGGAGTCGGTGCAACCTCGGTTCGGCGGTCGGTGGAGTGCGGGAGGTGGGTGGAGTGCAGGGGGCGGGTGGAGTGCGGGGAGGCCGGTGGGGCGCCGAGGGCCGGCGCGGTCCGGGGGAGCGGCGCCGTCCGGGGAGAGGGCCGGGGGACGGCGGGTACCCGGGCCCAGACGACGAGCACGAGCGGCAGGGCCAGGTAGCCGAACCGCCCGGCGGGTGCGAGCAGGAAGGCCAGGCAGAGCCCGAGCGCCAGCCGGTCGGCGGCGCCCGCGGCGTCCCGCGGCGGGTGCACCGCCAGCGAGCCGGCGACGGCCAGGCCGGCGAGCAGCAGCAGGCCGACGGCGGCGTACCAGCCGGCCGGGCCGAGGTCCGCGAGCAGTCGCCCCGGCAGCGGGCTGCCGGCCGGCGTCGGCAGCCCGCCGCGTCCGGTGGGGAAGGCGAACACCTGCCGTACCAGCGGACCGGGTGAGCGCAGCGCCACCGGCAGCACCAGGGCGGCCGTACCCGCCACCGCGACGGCCGTCCCGCGCAGCGCGGCCCGCCGGCCGGCGGTGGCGGCCAGCAGCGCGGCCGTGACCGCGACCGCCGGCCAGGCCGTCCACTTGAGCGAGCAGGCCAGGGCGAGCGCGAGACCGGCCGCGCCCGGGCGGCCCCGGGCGCCGAGGGCGAGGGCCAGGCAGCAGAGACCGGTCATCGGCAGGTCCACCCCGCTGACGCAGAGCGGCAGCGCGACCAGCGGCGAGGCGGCCAGCAGGGCGAGCCCGCGCCGGTACGGACGGCCCGTGGCCCAGAGACAGCCGATTAACACCGCGGCGCACCAGAGCCGGGCATCGCCGAACAGCCGGGCCGGCCACCCGTCCGCCCCGAGCAGGGCACGCGGCAGGCCCAGCAGCGCCATGGCCGGCAGGTAGGGCGTGTAGTCGGTCACGGTCAGCGGCTCGGCCAGGTACGGCGAGCCGTGTTCCAGGAGCAGCGCGGCCGACCGTTCGATCACGGTGACCTCGCTCTGCCCCTGCCCGGTGAGCGCCAGCCCGAGCAGCGGTACGACGACGGCGCCGGCCGTCGCGACCGCCACCGACACCGGCCGGGCCCGCCGCCAGGGCACCACGAGCACGGCAACGGCCGCCGCCAGATAGCCGGTTGCCGCGACGGCGCCCCAACTGCGGTGCGGCGCGAGCCCGGAGGTGAACGGGAACGCGCCCGCCCAGCCGGCTGCCGCGAGCCAGCCGGCGAACCACCCGGCTCGTCGGCCGAACAGGTACGCGGGGCGGGTGAGTTGTCGGATGGTGGGCCGCCTGCCGGCCCGGTGGATCAGCACCCTTCCATTGCAGCGGCGCGGGCGGGCGGGGGTCATGACGGCCAGGTCGAGACCCGGGGTCGGGTTTCCCCTACCATCACCCTCGTTCGTGCTGACGTTCGGTGGTGATCGAGTCACGTTCGGTGGCCGGCGCCCGATATCGTGGACTCCGTGGTGAGGTCCTGGGATGCGGCGGTGGAGCGGGCGCAGGAGCGGCTGGGGTCGGCGCCCCGGTTGCGGGCGGTGGAGGAGGGCGACGGCCGGCGGTTCGCGCTCTGGGACCTCGCGTCCCGGGCCGAAGGGGAGCTGGCGGAGCCGGTCGACCCCGAGGATCTGGGCACGGACGCCGAGCGGGCGCTGCGCGAACGGCTCGGCGAGAGCGGCCGGGAGTGGCCGGACGGCGAGCTGTACCGGCGCCGTTACTGGGTGCTGGACGAGACCGGCGGGCGGCCCGTCGGCACGGTGGCGGTCGACAACTGGACCAAGGGACCGGGCCAGTTGGCCGTCTCCTCCGTCTACCTGCGCCGCTGCGCCCGTGGCCGCGGGCTGGCCGCCGCCGCGCTGGACGAGGTCTACCGGGCCGCCACCGCCGAAGGCCTGCCCGGCTACCGGCTGGAGGCCCACTGGACCTGGCAGCACGCCGTGCGCTACTACCTCCGCCGCGGTCTCTGGGCGGTCTCCTGGAAGCACGCCCTCGGCCTCGCCCGGATGCCCCAACTCCCGCCCTACCGGGTGGCGGAGGAGGACGACCGGCTGGTCCTGCTGGTCGCCGACGGGCCGCACGGCTGGGTGCCGCTGCTCGCCGCCGGCCGCGAGGGCCGCTGGCTCCGGCTGGACGAGACGGCCGCGTACCGGCAGAGCGACGGTTGGGTCCACGCCTTCGCCCGCTCGACCCTGGCCCTCCATCTCGCCCTGGCCGGCCGCCCCCTGGTCCGCGGCCCGCAGTGGTGGGCCGAGGCCTGGCGCTGGGCGGACACCGGCGAACCGGAGGGGCTGGCGTACCGGATCGAGCACTTCGAGCAGCCCGCCCGTACCGGTGGCTCCCGTATGGGCGGCCCCCGTGACACGGGCCCCCGCGCCGCCGGCTCCCCCGTGTCCGGCGCCCCGGGGGTGCGGCTGGGAGACTCGGGGGATGGCTGAGATCGAGATCGACGGCGTGCCGGCCGATGCCGGGCAGGTCGCGGCCCTGGGGCTGCTGAACTACGGGCACTTCACCACCCTGCGCGCCGAGGCCGGCCGGGTGCGCGGCCTGACGCTGCACCTGGACCGCCTGGTGCGGGACGGCCGGACGCTGTTCGGCACCGGTCCGGACCGCGAGGTGCTGCGGCGGCGGATCCGCAGCGTACTGCCGGCGGACGGGTCGGCGGTGATCGTCCGCGTCACGGTGTTCGACCCGGCGCTGGGCCTGGAACGCCCGGGGGCCGACGCCGCGCCCCGCCTGCTGGTGACCACGCGCCCGGCCCCGGCAGCGGCACCCGCGCCCCTGAGGGTCCGCACCACCGAGTACCGGCGCGAGCTGCCGGAGGTGAAGCACGTCGGGCTGTTCGGCCTGGTCCGGCAGCGCCGGCTGGCGCAACTCGACGGCTACGACGACGCGTTGCTGGTCGGCCCGGACGGTCTGGTCACCGAGGGCGCGACCTGGAACGTCGGGTTCCACGACGGGCGGCAGCTGGTCTGGCCGGAGGGCGAGGCGCTGCCCGGCGTCACCGCCGCCCTGCTCGGCCGCGCCCACCCGGGCCCGCAGCGGCGCGGGCCCGTCGCCGCCGGGGACCTGGGCCGGTTCGAGGCCGCGTTCGCGCTCAACGCGGGCGTCGGCGTCCGCCCGATCGCGGCGGTCGACGGCACCGCCTTCGACCCGGCCCACCCCGTCCTCGCCGCCCTGCGCACCGCGTACGAGCGGATCGAGGCCGAGGAGGTCTGACCCCGGAGCGGCCCGATCGCGAGCGGATCGAGGCCGAGGTTCCCGGCCGACCCCGAAGCGGCCTGGTCCCAGAGGAGCCCGACCCGGCAGCGGCCCGAACCCGTGCGCAGACCCGGCCTGCGGATGCCCGACCCCGCGGGATCCGGCCCGAAAGGGCGGGCGAGGGTGGGGAAAACCCCACCCCGCGTCCGCCAGTGGCCTCCATGGTGGCTCCCGGAAGGCCTTCCTAGGCTGGAACACGTCGATGACCAGCGACGATTCCCTAAGGAAGGCCCACCATGGCACCCCGCCGCGACCGCCGCCCGACCGAGCACACCGGGCAGACCGAGCAGTACGGGCGCCCCGCCCACGCCGCGATCGAACTGCGGGCGGTCCGACGCAGTTACGGGCGCGGCGCCGAGGCGGTGCACGCCCTGCGCGGCGTCGACCTGGCGCTGGAGCGCGGCACCTTCACCGCGGTCATGGGGCCGTCCGGCTCCGGCAAGAGCACCTTCCTGCAGTGCGCGGCGGGCCTGGACCGCCCGGACGGCGGCGAGGTGTACCTGGGCGGCGAGGAGATCACCCGGCTGAGCGAGAACCGGCTCACCAAACTGCGCCGCAGCCGGATCGGCTTCGTCTTCCAGTCCTTCAACCTGCTGCCCTCGCTGACGGTGCTGCAGAACGTGCTGCTGCCGCAGCGACTGGCCGGCGAGCGCCAGGACCGGGGCAGGGCGCGGGAGCTGCTGGCCCAGGTCGGCCTCGGCGAGCACGCCGGGCGTCGGCCCGGGCAGCTCTCCGGCGGTCAGCAGCAGCGCGTCGCGATCGCCCGCGCGCTGATCACCGGCCCGGACGTGGTCTTCGCCGACGAGCCGACCGGCGCGCTGGACACCCGGACCGCGCACGAGGTGCTCGGCCTGCTGCGGAACGCCGTGGACACCATGGGCGCGACCGTTGTCATGGTGACCCACGACCCGGTCGCCGCCTCCTTCACCGACCGCGTGCTCTTCCTGGCCGACGGCGCGCTCGCGGGCGAGCTGCACCACCCGGACCCGCAGGCCGTCGCGGACCGGATGGTCAGGCTGACCGCGCGCCCGGTGGGGGTGGCCGCATGAGCAACGGACTGGCGCGCGCCTCGGTGCGCTTCCGGCCCGCGTCGTTCGCGGGCACCTTCATCGCCCTGCTGTTCGGCGCGGCCGTCATCACGGCCTGCGGCACCCTGCTGCAGACCGGCCTCACCGCGAGCGTGGCGCCGGTGCGCTACGCGCAGACCCCGGTGGTGGTCGCGGCCGACCCGCACGTGTCGGTCACCCGCAAGGTCGCCGACGGGACCGAGACCACGAAGCAGGCCGTGCCCGAGCGGGCCCGGGTGGACGCGGCCCTGGCCGGGCGGATCGCCGCCCTGCCGGGCGTCGCGTCGGCCCGTCCGGACACCGCCTTCCCCGTCCCCGCGGGCGCCACCGGCGGCCTGCCCGGCCTGACCGGCCTGACCGGCCGCGGCTTCGCCTCGCTCGGCATCGCCGGCCCGGACGAGCGGCCGGCCGAGGGCCGCGCCCCCGGCACCGGCGAGGTCGTCCTCGACGCCGACACCGCCCGCGCCGCCCACCTCGCGCCGGGCGCCACCGTGACGCTCACCGCGCCCGGCGGCACCGGCACGTACCGGGTCTCCGGCCTCGCGGCGACGCCGGGCGGCGGCCCGCAGGCCTGGTTCGCCGACGCCGTCGCCGACCGGCTCTCCGGCCACCCGGGAACGGTGGACGCGATCGCCGTCCAGCCCCGCGACGGCGTGGACCGCAGGACGCTCGCCGACCAGGTCCGCCAGGCCGTCGGCGGCGCTGCGACGGTGTTCACCGGCGACGCCCGCGGCGCCGTCGAACAGCCCGCGCTGAACGAGAGCCGCACCATGCTGACCGCGCTCGGCGGCTCCTTCGGCGGCATCGCCACCATGACCGCCGTCTTCGCCGTGATGAGCACCGTCGCCCTGGCCACCGGTCAGCGCGCCCGCGAGTTCGCCCTGCTCCGCGCGATCGGCGCCACCCCGCGCCAGATCCGCCGCACCATCGCCACCGAGGCGGTGCTGGTCGCGCCCGTCGCCGGCGCGCTCGGAATCCTGCCCGGACTGGCCCTGGCCCGCTGGTGGTTCGGCGAGATGGCCTCCCGCGGCGCCGTTCCCGGGGGCGTCGCGCTCTCCGTCGGCCCGCTGCCGATGCTCGCCTCCGTCGCCACCTGCACGCTCGCCGCGCTGGCCGCCGGATTCCTCGCCGCCCGCGGGCCGGCCCGGCTGCGACCGGGGCAGGCGCTCGGGGCGGCGGCCGTCGAGCCCGCCCGGCCCGGCAAGGTGCGGACCGTAGCCGGGCTGCTCCTCACCGCCGGGGGCGTCGCGCTGGCCGCCGTCGCCACCGGCCTGGACGGGATGAACGCCGCCAACACCGCGCTCGGCGTGGTGATGTGCTTCCTGATGGCCGTCGCGCTGCTCGGCCCCTGGGTGGCCCGGGCCGCCGCCGGGGTGCTCGGCGCTCCGCTGCGGGCGGCCGCCGGCGCGCCCGGCTCGCTGGCCGCCGACAACACCCGGGCCAACGCCCGCCGGCTGGCCTCCGCGATCACGCCGATCGTCATGGTCACCGCCTTCTGCGGCACCCTGCTCTTCATGCAGAGCACCGTCCGCCACGTCACCGGCGAGCAGGTGCGCACCGGCATCACCGCCGACCACGTGGTCGGCCCGGTCGGTCCGGGCCTGCCCGCCGCCACCGCCGCGCGGGCGGCCGGGGTGCCCGGTGTGGAGGCGGCCGTCGGCGTGCTGCGCACCGGCGCCGTCTACCGCGCCGGCGACATGCCGGCCACCGCCACCGCCCTCGGCGTCAACGGCGACCCGGCGAAGCTGACCCGGGTCCTCGACCTCGGGGTGCGGAGCGGCTCGCTCGCCGACCTCGGCCGTTCGGCCGACACCGTCGCCCTGGACGCCGCGCTCGCCGACAACCTCGGCGTGAAGGTCGGCGACCGGGCCCCGCTCTGGCTCGGCGACGGCACCCCGGTCCGGCCGACGGTGGTCGCCACCTACGAACGCGGCCTCGGCTTCGGCCAGGTGCTGCTGCCGCGGGCGGCCGTCGCGGCGCACGTCACGGCCGGGTACGACAGCCAGGTGCTGGTCGCGGACACGCCCGGCGCCGACCGGGCCGCCGTCGCCGCCGGGCTGGCGGCGACGGCCGGTCCCACCGGGGCCGGCGGCGTCACCGTCACCGACCGGGCCGGGTACGCCGCGCAGGTCGACCGGGCCCAGGAGATCAGCGCCTGGGCTAACACCGTGATGGCCGGCGTGCTGGGCGGCTTCGCGGCCGTCACCGCCGCCAACACCCTGGTGATGACGGTGCTGGACCGGCGCCGCGAGGTGGCGCTGCTGCGCCTGGCCGGGACGACCCGGCGGCAGGTGCGCGGCATGATGCGCTGGGAGGCGTTGCTGGTCGCCGCGACCGGTCTGGCGGTCGGCGGGGTGATCGCCTGGATCACGCTGGTCCCGATCACCCGGGGCATCGCCGGCGCCGCCCCGCACGTCCCGGCCGGCACCGCCCTGCCGCTGGCCGCGGGTGCCGTGCTGCTCTGCCTCGGCGCGACCGGTCTGCCGGCCCGCGCACTGCTCCGGACCCGCCCGGTGACGGCGGGCGGCGGCAAGCAGTAGCGGGCACCCGGGGTGGCCTGCGGGCCGCTGCGGGCTCACGGACCAACGGGCGGTGCGCGACCACGGCGTACCGCCCGTTCGGGTGAGAAACGGGCCCCGGAACGGCGCAAGGGGGTGGCTGCGGGCATCAACACCGTTCAGGTGCGCTGATCGTGATGTCGGATCAGCTACGCTCGCCGCCGCGCCGTCCGGGGCCGAGCCGCCTCCGGGGGCGTTTCCCGTTCCCTCCGCCCGGTCCCTCCGTCCGTCCCTCCTACAGCCCGTTCCTTCAGCCCGTTTCGCCGGGCCGTTCCGTCCGCCCCTTCCGTGTGCCGTTCCGCAGGCCCGTCTCCGGTGCCCCGCCCCCGCCGCCCCGGCCGAGCAGAGAGAAGCCCTCCATGAGCAGTCCTCCCGTGGCCCCCGCCCCCCGTTGGCCGCTGATCCTGCTGCGGGCGACCGCCACCGCGCCGGCCGTCCTGGCCCTCCTGCAGACCGTGCTCGCCGCCGGCTTCCTCAACGGCCACTACGAGGCACTGGCGATGCACGCGGCGGGCGCGACGGCGCTGGCCGCCGTCGCGGTCTGCCAGCTGGTGGCGGGAGTGCTGGTCCGGTGGCCCGGCCGCGGCCCGCGCTGGCCGCTCGGCGTCTCGGCGCTGCTGACGGCCGCGGTGATGCTGCAGATCGGCCTCGGCTACAACCGCGCGCTGGGCCTGCACGTGGTGCTCGGCGTGCTGCTGGTCAGCGGCACCCTGTTCGCCCTGGTCGGCGCCTGGCGGCAGCCGCTGCCGGTTCGCCCGCCCGCCCCCGCCGGAGCGGGCGGCCCCGAAGACGCCGACGGTGCCGGCCTGCTACCCCGGCCGGGAGGGCACGTGGGGGTGGCCCCGTGAACCGCCGACGGTTCCTGGGCATCGGCGCGGCCGCGGTCGGCGCGGGCGCGCTGGGGGCGTTCGCCGTCCCGGCCGCCGCCCGCCTGCTGACCGAGGGACAGCCGGGCCTTCTGCTGAGCAGCGCGGTGGAGCTGCCGGAGGCGTTCCAGGTGCCGCTGCCGCTGCCGCCGGTCCTGCGGCCGGTGCGCAGCGACGGCAGCACCGACTACTACGAGATCACCCAGCAGGTCGCCCGGCTGGAGATCCTGCCCGGCCTGCGCACCGAGTCGTGGACGTACGGCGGCAGCTACCCCGGCCCGACGCTGGCCGTCCGGGCCGGCCGGGAGACGGTGGTGCGCCACCGCAACGAGCTGCCCGTCCCGTCGGTGGTCCACCTGCACGGCGGGCACACCCCGGCGGACAGCGACGGCTACCCGATCGACCTGATCCTGCCGACGGCGTCGGGCGGTTCGGGCGACGCGAAGGGGCACGCCGCCATGGCGGGCATGGCGGGCATGGCCGGGAGGGCGGGGATGGAGGGGATGGAGGGGATGGAGGGGATGGAGCACGGCGCCGCCCTCGCCCTGGCCCGGACCACCAACGGCGACCGCACCTACACCTATCCCGGCAGGCAGCGCGCGGCCACGCTCTGGTACCACGACCACCGGATGGGCTTCACCGGCCCCGGCATCTGGCGAGGCCTCTCCGGGTTCCACCTCGTCCACGACGACGAGGAGGACGCCCTGCCGCTGCCGCGCGGCGACCGCGACCTCCCGCTGATGCTCGCCGACCGCGCCTTCGCCGAGGACGGCTCCCTCCGCTACCCGGCGATCGACCCGGCGGCGCTCACCGTCCCGGGCGTCACCGACGAGTACATGAACGGCGTGCTCGGCGACGTCCTCCTGGTCAACGGCGCGCCCTGGCCCCGGCTGGACGTGGACCGCGCCCGCTACCGGCTGCGCCTGCTGAACGCCTCCAACGCCCGCCTCTACCGCCTGGAGCTCGACCCGCAGCCCGCCGGCGGCGACGCGCTGGTCCAGATCGGCGGCGACGGCGGCCTGCTGGAGGCCCCGGTCGCGCACGACGCCGTCGAGATCGCCCCGGCCGAGCGCTTCGACCTCGTCGTCGACTTCTCCCGCTACCCGCCCGGGACGTCCGTCCGCCTGATGAACCGGCTCGGCAGCGAGCGGACCGCCGAGGTGATGCGGTTCGACGTCTCCTCCCGGCCGGTCCAGGACGACTCGGCCGTGCCCGAGCGGCTCGCCGCCTTCGAACGGCTCGACCCCGCCGCCGCCGCGACCACCCGCACCTTCGGGTTCCGCCGCAGCCGCAACGACGGCTGGACCATCAACGGCAGGCCCTACGTGCCCGGCCGCGCCCTCGCCCGTCCCGCCCTCGGCACCACCGAGATCTGGCGGTTCTTCACCGACCTCCACCACCCCGTCCACCTCCACCTGGACCACTTCCAGGTGCTGTCCCGCAACCGCCGGGAGCCGGGCCCGTACGACGCCGGCTGGAAGGACACCGTCGACCTGCGGCCGACGGAGGCAGTGGAGGTGCTGGTCCGCTTCACGGACTACCCGGGGGCGTACATGCTGCACTGCCACAACCTGGAGCACGAGGACATGGCGATGATGGCGGACTTCGTCGTCGAGTGAGGCGCCGAAGTCCCCCGGACTTCACCTGTTCGGCCGAGCGCGGGTGGGCGTGCCGCAGGCCTGCCCGCGCCTCGACGTGCCGGGCCCCGGCGGGTGACCTAGCGTCGCAGGGAGATGCCCGCCCACCGGCCGGGGAAGCCGCACCCGGGTCCGCGGCGCCGGCCGGGCGGCCGCGTGGCCGCGTGGCCGCGTACGAGACCGAGGAGCCGTGCATGACCACTCCCGCCGAACGCCGCCGCCGCGGCCGGGCCGCCCGCGCCCGGGTCTCGCGCGCCGCCCACGGCCTCTGGATCCCCGCCGCCGACCGCCCCGACCCGGTCGCCGTGCTGGAGCGGCAGGGCGTCGGCCGGGTCGCCGAGCTGCTGCCGATCCGCTACGGGAGGATGGCCGAGTCCGCCTTCGCCTTCCTGCGCGGCGCGGCCGCCGTCATGGCCGCCGACCTCGCGGCCGGCCCCGACACCGGCATCACCGTCCAGCTCTGCGGTGACGCGCACCTGTTGAACTTCGGGGTGTACGCATCACCGGAGCGCGCACTGCTCTTCGACCTCAACGACTTCGACGAGACCTACCCCGGCCCGTTCGAGTGGGACGTCAAACGGCTGGCCGCCAGTGTGGCCGTGGCCGGCCGCGGCAACGGCCACGACGCGGACCAGGTCCGCCGGGCCGCGTTCACCGCCGCCCAGGGGTACGCCACGGCCATGCGCAAACTGGCCGCGCTGGGCGAGCTCGACGTCTGGTACGCCCGGATCGACACCGACGACATCCTCCCGCTGGTGCGCAAGGCCAAGAGCCGCAAGCAGGTCGAGGCCAACCTCGCGAAGGCCCGCCGCCGGACCAGCATGCACGCCTTCGGCAAGCTCACCGAGGTGGGGGAGGACGGCCGCCGCCGGATCATCACCGAGCCGCCGCTGATCGAGCCGCTCCCCGGGAACGAGCTCCGCCGGGTCGGCAAGATCTTCAGCGACTACCGGGCCAGCCTGGCCGAGGACCGCCGCGTCCTGCTCGACCGCTTCCACTTCGTCGACGCGGCCCGCAAGGTGGTCGGCGTCGGCAGCGTCGGCACCCGCTGCTTCATCGTCCTGCTGGAGGGCCGCGACGAGCAGGACCCGCTCTTCCTCCAGCTCAAGGAGGCCGGCCGGTCCGTCCTGGAGGAGCACCTGCCCGAAGGCCGCCCGCCCGCCGAGGCGCCGGTCTTCCACGGCGGCCGCCGCGTCGTGACCGGCCAGCACCTGATGCAGGCGGCCAGCGACATCTTCCTCGGCTGGACCACCGGCCCGGCCGGCGTCCACTTCTACGGCCGCCAGCTGCGCGACATGAAGGGTTCGGCCGACGTCTCCGGCATGACGGCGTCGGGCCTGCGCGCCTACGCCGACCTCTGCGGCCGCGCCCTGGCCCGCGCCCACGCCCGTTCCGGCGACCGCCTCGCCGTCGCCGGCTACCTCGGCGGCGCCGACACCTTCGCGGAGGCGATCGCCGACTTCGCCGTCCACTACGCCGACCAGACGGAGACCGACCACGCCGCGCTGCTGGCCGCCATCGAGGACGGCACGGTGGAGGCGAAGCGCGGGATCTGATGTGATGTCACACCGGTTCGGGCGGCGGCGTCACGCCAGTCCGGGCAGCAGGGCGGTGAGCCGCCGGAGCTGCTCGCGCTGGGACGGCAGGTCGAGCGCGCCGAGCCGGACGACGACGTGGCGCGCGCCCGCGTCGCGGTAGCGGGCGAGCCCGGCGAGGACGTCTTCCGGGGTGCCGGTGACCACTGCCTGGATCTTCTCCAACTCGGCGAGTGGCATTCCGTAGTTGGCGTGCGCGTAGGCGTCCATCGCCTCGCGGCCGCCCGCCACGCTCTCGTCGATGCGGACCGAGACGAAGAGCGCCGCGGTGACGTCCGACGCCCGGCGCCCGGCGTCGGCCGCGGCCCGGTGGACCTCCGCGAGTCCGGAGCGGTAGTCGGCAGGGTCCGGTGGGTACGGCAGCCAACCGTCGTAGAGCCGCCCGGTGCGGGCGAGCGCGGCCGGGGTCGCGCCGCCGAGCCAGACCGGCGGGCCGCCCGGGCGGAAGGGGGCCGTCGCGGCCGGGATCGCGGCGAGGTCGTGGAACTCGCCGTGGAAGGAGGTCTCCCCGTTCCACAGGGCCCGCCACAGCGCCACCGTCTCGTCCAGCCGCGCGAACCGGCGCGCCCAGGGCACCTCCGACAGCTCGTACAGCGGCCGTCCGAACCGTCCCGGGAAGCCAGCCCCGACCGCGACGGCCAGCCGTCCGCCGGAGAGCAGATCGATCGAGGCCAGCGCCTGTGCGGCCTGGACCGGCCGGCGCAGGAACGGCAGGAGGGCGCCGGTACCGAGGGTCACCCGCGAGGTGACCGGGGCGAGCGCGGCCAGCATGGTGAGCGTCTCGATGCGCGGGCTGAGCAGCGAGTCGTTGGCGAAGAGCGAGGAGTAGCCCGACTCCTCGGCCTCCCGGGCGAAGGCGATCAGCTCGCGCGGGTCGCCGGCGGTGCCCCACTGGGCCCTGCCGGTCGGGAGAAGTACACCGATGTCCATGCCGGAGAGCGTCGCCGGTGGCGGATGTCGTCACAATTCCCTTGGGGGAATGGCCGGTACTCCGCCGCACCGGCTACAACTGGCACGTGGACTTTCCCCAGACGCTCCGTGAGCGCCGCACCCGCAGCCGCATCAGCCAACTCGACCTCGCCACCCGCGCGGGCACCACCCAGCGGCACCTCAGCTTCATCGAGTCCGGCCGCTCGGTGCCGGGGCGGGGCATGGTCGTCCGCCTCGCCGAGTCGCTCGACCTTCCGCTGCGCGAGCGCAACGAGCTGCTGCTGTCGGCCGGTTACGCCCCCGCGTACCGCGAGAGCGCGCTCGACAGCCCCGACCTCGCCCCCGTCCGCACCGCCATCGACCACATCCTCGCCGGCCACCTGCCCTACCCCGCCCTGGTGGTGGACCGGCAGGGCACCGTGGTCGCCGCCAACGCGGCCCTCGACCTGATCACCGAGGGTGCCGCCCCCGAACTGGTCGGCCCCGGGACCAACGCCTACCGTCTCGCCCTCCACCCCGACGGCCTGGCCCCGCGCATCCTCAACTTCGCCGCCTGGGCCCGCCACATCGTGGAGCGGACGGCCCACCTCGGTGAGCTGCACGCCGAACTCGCCTCGTACGTACCAGAGTTCGGTTCCGTCGGGGCCGACCATCTCGGCTTCGCAGTGCCGCTCCACCTGCGCACCTCGCGAGGTGACCTGCACCTGATGACGACGGTCACCACCTTCGCGACCGCCGTCGACATCACGCTCGCCGAGCTGAAGCTGGAGGCCTTCCTCCCGGCGGACGAGGCGACGGCGGCGGCGCTGCGGGCGGAGGGAGGCCCGGTGGCCGGTCCGGTGGCGGCCGGTTCGGCGGTCGGTTCGGCGGTCGGTTCGGTGGTGGCCGGTCCGGCGGCCGACGGGGCTCAGGCGCCGGGGAACATGTAGTCGGCCGTGATCCGGTCCTCCTCGTCCAGCACCAGCACCTCCAGCCCGCTGCCGAGCGCCTCGCCGCCGGCGGCGGGCACCATCTCCCAGTTGAACGTGAGCATGTTGCGCAGCCGGGTCGCGTTGCCCCGGGCCCGGAAGGTGAACTCCCCGGCGGCGACGAACTCCTGGTAGCTGCGGGCGACCCGGGTCTCGATGGCGTCGTACCCGGAAGCCTCCAGCACGGTGTCGTCGAACCCCAACTCGGCGGCCCGCTCGCGGATTTCCACCGGAGGCTGGAGCAGGTGCACGCCGCCCTCCGCCCAGGCCAGCTCGATCGCCCTGCGGCGCGCCGCAGGGTCCGGCTCGATCCAGAGGGCGATGTAGCGGTCGGCGATGTCCTGTGCGGTGGGGGTGGTGGCGGTGGTGGTCATGGTGTGCTCCTCGCGCTGTGTCGGCGGTGTGCCCGGACAGCACTCATCCTGCGGTGGGCAGGTGATGGGAACAATTCCCGGCGGGGAATGACCCGGCCGACCGGCGGGGGTGGTGGCCCGCCGGTCGGCGGAATGGTGCGCCGGAGGCACCCGCCGAAGGTCTGGTGGCCTTTCAGTGAAGTCGGTCAACTTGTCTTTCATGGCAGGGAATTGATGGTTCCTTGACCATTTGTTCACCGTTTGCATGTCTTCGACAAGCTTGTTTCCCGTCAGTAACATAGCGCGGGCGCGGCCGTTCGGGCCGCCGCTGAAGCCACTGGTCCCGGGCGCCCGTACGGGCGTCCGCCACTTCGAAAGAGCTTCGTTGAAGAGTCCCCTCGGCACGGCGGTCCGCCCTGCCCTCGTATCGCTGTTGCTGCTCGGTGTCGCTGCGTGCGGCCCGACCTCGGGCACGCAGCAGGCCGCCCCGGTCGACATGGAGGCCGTCGGCAACGCCGCTCCGGCGGCCACGTCCGCCCCGGCGACCCCCGCCAACCCGGCCGGTCACGCGAAGACGGCCGGACCGGCCGCACGGCCGTCCGGCTCGCCCCGGGCCGGTGCCGGCGGCCAGACCGCGACGCCTTCGGCCGGCCGGCCGGCGGAGGCCGCCACGCTGCCGGTCGCGGCCGCCCAGCCGGGCGCGCAGCAGGCCGCCATCGGTGCGCCCGGCAAGGACGGTGCGGCCGTCGCCCCGGAGGCCGGCAACCTCAAGGTCACCGCGTACGACCCGGCCGCGGGCACGGCGGTTCTCTCGGCCGCCGCGCCGACCGGTCCGTCCGCCGGTCCGTCCGCCGGCGCGTCCGCCACCCCGACCGCCGCGGCCACCCCCGCCGAGGCCGTCAAGCCCGGCCAGCTCCTCGCCAGCCCGCCCACCGAGGCCGCGCCGCAGGGCGCACTGGTCGCCGTGACGGCCGTGAAGTCGGCCGGCGGCGGGGCCGTCACCGTGGCCACGCGGCCCGCGACCCTCTCCGAACTGCTCGGCAGCAGTGAGGCCGACGGCAAGGTGCCCGTCGACCCGAACGCGATCAAGGTGACGCCGCTGGTCAAGGACCTCAAGGCGACCGTCGCCCGCGAGAACGGCACCACCAAGGCCGACGCCTCCGGCACCCTGGAGGTCGACGTCAACGCGCCGATCCCGCTGCCAGACGGCCTGAGCGCGGCGGCCTCCGCCTCGCTCCAGCTGCACCCCGCCCTGCACTTCGCCTACCACGGCGCGGGCGCCGGCAGCCCGCGCACCGCGTCCATCGGCTTCGACCTGGGCGCCCACGCGCAGTGGAAGGTCAGCGGCGATCTCGCCCGCAGCACCGGCTCCGCGCCGATCCGCCTGCCGTTCGCCAAGCTCCAGGCCAGCCCGGTCGTCACGGTGGCCGGCCTGCCGGTCGTGGTCAACCTCGGGCTGACCTGCTACCTGGAGATCGGCGCCGACGGCAAGGTCCACGTCGAGGCCGAGCAGGAGATCACCGGTAACTGGGCCGTCCACGCCGACTACACCGGCGGCCGTGGCTGGACCTCCGGCACCGACGCGGCCGACACCAAGGTCTCCCCGGTCCACGTCCGGGTCTCCGGCAAGGCCGCCGTCCGGGCCGCACTCGCCGCCGAGGTCAGCGTCGGCCTCTACGACACCGTCGGCGTCGAGGCGACCGTCGCCCCCTACCTGCGGGCGCAGGCCGACGGCTCGCTGGCCGTCGACGTCCCGGGCGGTTCGCCGCAGCTCCAGGGCAGTTGGGCACTGCTGGGCGGCGTCGACCTGAACGGTGCGCTCACCGCCCACCTGAAGGTCTTCGGCACCCCGATCATCGAGGGCAAGCTCCCGCTCCCGCCCTTCCACCGCGAGTGGCCGCTGCTGAGCGGCGCCCTGCCCTCGGCCTCGCCGAAGAGCTGAGCGCTCGTCCGCACGCCACGAACCCCCGGGCCGATCCGATCGGCCCGGGGGTTCGTCGCTGCACGCCGTATGCCGCTGCGTGCCCGGCCCCGAATCCCGCACCTCCTGCGCCGGCCCCGGGCCGTCGGCCCCCGCCCCCCGGCACCGCGGCCGGAGCGGCCGGACCCCGTGGACAGCCGCGGGCCGTGACGGGATGATCACGGTATGACTGCCGAAGGTCCTTTGACCGATGACGAGTTGACCGCGATCGAACGGCGGGCCGCCGCGGCCGCCCCGGGCCCGTGGAAGGCCCACCTGGAAGGCCAGGGGATCGGCGGGGAGAGCTTCATCCAGGTGCGGCCCGACGCGGACCCGGACGACGAGATATACGTCCGCCGGTACGTCGGGAACGCCGAACTGGGCTCGCGGCACCCGGAACTCCACGCCGACCTGGAGTTCATCGCGTCCGCCCGCTCGGACGTACCCCGCCTCGTCGCCGAGGTCCGCCGGCTCCAGGGCGCGTTGGCGCGCCAGCGGCGGTGGTGAGCCGGACCACCTCTAGCGCTCGCCGGTCCGCAGGTGCAGGACACCGTCCTCGCTCGCGCAGCGGACGGTGCCCGAGGCGAAGTCCAGTTCGACGGCGATCCGGCCGGTGAGCCGCTCGTACTCCTCCCGCGCGCCGAGCACGGTCTCGCCGAGGTGGCGGGCGAACGGCGTCGCGTCGTCCGCCGCGGTGACCTCGAAGCGTCCCCAGTCGCCCATGTCGTAGCCCTCGTACGGTGCGGACGGCTCCAACTCCAGGCACCAGTCCGTCCCACTCGCCACGCGGATCGCCCCGCCCAGGTCGTCGAGCAGCCAGACCTCCACCGGCAGGGGATCGAGCCGTTCCTCGTACACGTGCCACGCCGCGACGACGCCGGTCAGCCGCCGGCCGATGAGGGAGGCGGGATCGAGGCCGGCGCCATGGGCGCGGCAGTGGGCGGGGGGGCTGGGCACAGCGGCACGGTACCGGGGCCGACCCCGGCACGCGCCGGCATTTCGTCCACTGCGCAGGAAGTCGCTCCCGCCGACTTCCTGCGCAGTGAGCACGCGCTCAACTCATCGACCAGACCGAGGGGTCGTGGGGGCCGCCGCGTGCGGGGCGGGCCGGGGTGCGGGGTGCGGGGGTGTCCGGGACACCGGCGTAGGTGGTGAGGGCTTCGGTCACCTCGGCGGCGGTGACGAGCCGGCCCTGCGGCCCCTCCGGCGCGGTGCGGCGGCGGTGTTCGGCGAGAGCAGCGGTCAGGCGTTCGACCTCCTCCGCGTAGTGGCCTGCGAGCACGAGGTCCTGCGAGGCCGTCGCCGAGTCCAGGTGGCCCCGGCGTTCGGTGAGCCGCTGCTCGAACTCCGCGGCGACCGGGTCGGCGTGCTCGACGACCCGCCGGCTCCCTGCCACGGCGCTCGCCTGGTCGAGCAGGTCGATCGCCGAGCCGGGCAGGGCCTGACCGGGCAGGTGGTCGCGGGCCAGCTCGGCCGCGGCCCGGAGCGCCTCGTCGGTGATCGCGACGCCGTGGTGCTGCTCCAGGCGGGAACGCATGTGGGCGAGGACCTCCTGCACCTCGTCGGCGGAGAGCTCGCCGATCTCCAGCGCTTGGAGGAACTCGTCGAGGCCCGGGTCCGGATCCCGGCGGCGGAACTCGGACGCGGTGCAGGCCGCGATGACCGAGACCCCGGGGCTGCGCAGCACCGGCCGGAAGAAGGCGAGCGCCTCCGCCCGGCCGTCGGAGGTGTGCAGGACGGTGAGCGCGTTGTCGAGGAAGAGGACGAGACCGCCACCGTCACCCTGCTGGAGCTCGGCGAGCAGGCCGGACATCAACTCGGCGAACCGGCCATGGTGCTGGGGATCGGTGAACAGCGCGCCGACGTCGAGCGAGTAGACCTTCCGGCCGGCGACGACGGCCGGTGCGGTGCCCGCCGCGACGGCGTGGGCCAGTCCGGCGACCACGCTCGCCTTTCCCACGCCGGGGTCGCCGACCAGCAGGGGGACGTTCCGCTGCCGCCGGGAGAGCACCTGGGCGATCCGCTCGATCTCCGCCGTCCGGCCGACGACGGGGAAGAGCTCCTGGCCGGCGGCTTCCCGGCCGAGGTCGCGGGCGAGCTCGCCCAGGAGTGGCCGGTGCGTGAGGGGCGGCCGATGCGGCTTGGGCGGTAGAGCTGGTGCGTCCGGCACGAACGGCTCCGGATCGGACCCGGACAGGATGGCGGGCACGTCGTGCCGGATCCGGGCGAGCGGGATGCCGAACCGGTCCGTGAGGATCTGGGCAGCGACGCCTCTGCTGTCCTGGGTCAGGGCCAGCAGGAGGTGCTCGGTCCCGACGTACACGTGGCCGAGCGTCCTGGCCTCGTCGAAGGCCAGTGGCTGCAGGAGCTTCCTTGCGCGCGGGGTAAAGGGGAGGTGGCCGGTCGGAGGCACTTGCCCGAGGCCGATGAAGTCTGCGACCTGCTCGCGGGCTGCTCCGAGCGTGACCCCGAGACGGCCGAGCACCACTGCGGCGACCCCTTCGCCCTCGTGCAGCAGGCCGAGCAGCAGGTGTTCGGTGCCGAGGTAGTTGTGGTTGAGCATCCGGGCCTCGTCCTGGGCCAGGTTCACCACCCGCCGCGCGCGATCGGTGTACTTCTCGAAGTCGGTCACCGCTCACCCCCCTCCGGGCCCAGCCCCGCCAGATCCGTCCGGGCCCGTTCCGCGTGCTCGTGCCCGGCTCCCAGGATTCGTTCCCGCTCGTCCACCAACTGCCTCAGCAGCGCGCGTGCTTCGTCCACCGCACCGGTCAGTGCCAGGTTGCGCGCGAGCAGGTGTCGCGTCCGCAGGGTCTGCGGGTTCTCGGAGCCGAGGACCCGGCTGCGGTCGGCGAGCAGGATGCGCAGGATGGCGACGGCCTCCTCCCGGTGGCCGGCCTCCCCGAGGTTGACGGCGAGGAACTGCCGGCTGCGCAGGGTGTCCCTGTGGTCGGGGCCGAGCAGGTGGGTGTGGTCCGCGAGGAGCGGGCGCAGCATGCGCGCGGCCTCGGCCGGGTCGCCGGCGCCGCCGAGGCTGTGGGCGAGCCACTGACGGCTGCGGAGGGTGTCCTCGTGGTCGGCGCCGAGGATGCGGGTCTGCTCGTCGAGGATACGGCGCAGCTCCTCCGAAGCACCGTGCCAGTCACCGGACTTGCCCTGCTCGACGGCGGCTCTCACCCGCTTCCGCAGGTCCGGCCCGGCCGCCGCCGCGTACGCGCGGTTGGTGCCGAGGGCGATCAGGCTGGCCGTCCGGGTGGCGCGGTTGAGCGGGACGGGAAGGCCTTCCGCGGTCATGGTGGCGGAGAGCCGCCGGTAGAGGTCGTCGACGGTGAGGAGTTCGGGGCCGCCGACCACGCCTTCCCGGAGCAGCCGGAGCAGCCGTCCGGAGAAGGCGGTGTAGTCCTCGCCGGGCAGGGAGAGGGCGACCTGGTCACGCTGGGCGGAGGTGAGGACGTAAGTGCCCTCCACTTCCAGGCGGTTGAGCTGTTCACCCGCACCGCCCGCCATCGAGTCGGTGACGACCCGGCCGGAGAAGCAGCAGTCGAGGACGATGAGTTTGGCGGCGGCCCGGCTGTCGAGGACGGCGCTGCGCAGCTTGTCGTACTCCAGCGAGCCGAACTCCGGCGCCTCGAACTCGCTGTCGGGCAGGGCGAGGTAGAGGTCGTGGCGGCGTCCGGCGACGAGGCCGTGCCCGGCGTAGTAGACCAGCAGGAGGTCCTCGGCCTCCTGCGCGGCGGCGCGCAGCCGCCGGCCGACGGTGCGGATGTCGCCGTCGTCCAGCAGGACCGCACAGTGGTGCTCGGGGACGAGGCCGTGCGCCGGGTCGGTGAACACCGCGGCGAGGTCGGTGATCGTCCGCCGGACGGTGTCGAGGTCGGGAAGGTCCTGGTCGGTGTAGCTTCCGGCACCGATCAGGACGATCCGGGACCGCTGGGGATCCGGAAGGCGCACGTCACTCCTGCTCGGACGCGCCGCCGTCCAGCACCTGGCGCAGGATGGCCTCCAGGTCCTGGCCACGGACCCGCTTGGCGTCGAACTCGACCGTCTCGCCGCCGGGTCGGCGGATCTTCAACCGGACGTCGCTCCGCTTGGGCTGGGCGAACCAGGTGCGCAGGGACGCGGCCAGTACCGAGACGGCGCCGCCGGCGCCGACCGCGACGGTCACGAGGTCCGCCACCGAGCCGAGCTCGCCCGCTGCCGGCACCGCGCCGGTCAGCCTGACGCCCGCGAGCCCCGGCTCCCCCCGCAGCCAGTCCGCGAGCGACTCGGCCTCCCCGGCGGTCTGCTCACCGGTCACCGAAATGTGCACGTCCATGGCGCCCCCCAAGTGGCCTGGAAATGGACGAAGTCGAGGCCGAAGTCTACTGACAATCGGGCGGCCCGCGGGCCGGGAAACGGCCGAGGGATACCCTGATCCGATGATCATCCCGCTGCCGCCGGGCGAGTTCCGGGCCTACCTGTTCGACTGCGACGGCACCGTCGCCGACTCCATGCCGCTGCACTACCGGGCCTGGAAGCAGGCGCTCGACGAGTGGCACTGCACCTTCCCCGAGGACCTCTTCTACGCCTGGGGCGGGCGGACCGTCGCCGACATCATCGCCTCGCTCAACGAGGAGCAGGGGCTGGCGATGCCGGTGGACGCCGTCGCCCGCCGGAAGGAGGACCTCTACGGCGAGCTGTTGCCGCAGCTCAAGGCCGTTCCCGGGATCCGGGCCCACGTCGAGTACGCGCACGGGCGGCTGCCGAGCGCCGTGGTCTCCGGCAGCACCCGGGAGTCCGTCACGGCGTCGTTGACCACCCTCGGGCTGCTCGACAGCTTCGACCTGCTGGTCTGCGCGGGCGACTACGCGAGGGCCAAGCCCGACCCGGAGGCCTTCCTGCTCGCGGCCGAGCGGCTCGGCGTCGATCCGCGGGACTGCCTGGTGTTCGAGGACACCGATCTGGGCATCCAGGCCGCGACCGCCGCCGGCATGGCGTCCGTGCGCGTCCCCTCGCCCCAGGAACGGTGAGCGACCCTGCACAGGAAGTCGGCCGGTCCGACTTCCTGTGCAGGATCGGCCGTCCGGCCGTCCGGCCGGCTCGTCGCCGGGAGGCGGAGAGTGCGGGGCTGCGGCCGTGGGGTGGGCGCCCGCGCTCTGGCATGGTGGTGTCCGTCATTGGTACCGGGGGAGGCGCAGTGCATCAGAGGGTGGCGGCGGTTGCCGTGGCGGGAGGTCCCGCGGGGGAGATGGGCACGACAGGGCGGATCGCTGCCCTGGTCTTCGCCCTGCTGGTGGCGGCGCTGGGCTGGGGGATCGTCACCGACTTCCGGGGCTTCGCGACGTGGCACCGGCAACGGGCTCAGGCGAGTACGCCTGCTGCCCTCAGGCGGGTGAGCGACAAGGTCTCCGGCCGGGAACGGACGGACCGGGCGGTCGTGGTCGTCCAGAAGATCGTCGGATGCGGGTTCACGGCCGTCGGTGCCGGCATGTTCCTGGTGACGCTGCACGACCTGCTGTTCGGCTGACCGGTCGCGAAGGCGGCGAAGGCCCCGCCGGAGATCCTCCGACGGGGCCCACACCGGTCCGCGGTCAGGCCGGGGCGAGCAGGTGGAGCGCGCCCGGGACGACGGTGACGTCGACCGGCAGCGCGGCCATGAACTCGCCGTCCGCGTAGGCCGTGATGCCCGGCGACTCGATCCGCAGCGAGGCCGTGCGGTGGGTGGTGACCTCGGGGCGCTCCACGTGCGTCCCCTTGAAGAGGGTCGGGAAGAAGCGCGCGATCCGCAGCCTGGGCATCGCGGACACGAGGGTGAGGTCGAGGAGGCCGTCGGCGGGGTCGGCGGACGGGCAGATGAGCATGCCGCCGCCGTAGCTGCTGGTGTTGCCGACGGCGGCCAGCGTCAGGTCGCGTTCGATGACGGTGCCGTCGGCGAGGGTGACGCGGAAGGGGAGGGGCCGGAGGTTGGCGAACTCGACCAGGATGGCCAGGTTGTAGCGCATCCGGCCGCGCGGCCAGCGGAGCCGGTTGGTGCGGTCGCTGACGAGCGAGTCGAAGCCGCTGGCCAGCACGGAGCCGAACCAGTGCGACGACCCGTCCGAAGCAGTGACGCGCCCGAGGTCCACGGACCGGGTGTGCCCCGCGGCGACGACGTCGGCGGCGGCCTCGGGTGCGTCGCGAGGCAGGTTGTACGCGCGGGCGTGGTCGTTTCCGGTACCGGCCGGGACGACGCCGAGCGGCACGTCACTGCCGGCCGCGGCCTGGAGACCGAGGTTGATCATGCCGTCCCCGCCGACGACCACCAGCGCGTCGCAGGAACCGGAGGCGACGGCGGCTCGGGCCAGGCGGAGGGACTCCTCCGCCGAGGTGCCCGCCTGCTCGTCCACCTCGACGCCCAGGGCGCGCAGGCGGGCGGTGGCGCGCCGCGCCGCCGGCTCGGCGTGGCCGGCGGCCGCGGCGGGGTTGGTGAGGAGGACGACGCGGCGGACGGCCCCTCCCGGCCCGCTCATGCGCCCACCTCGCTGCACTCGGCAGGGGCATGAGCCCACGCGCGCCTTCCGACGATTCGCTCGCTGCGCTCGCTCATGCGCCCACCTCGCTGCACTCGGCGGAGGCACGAGCCCACGCGCGCCTTCCGGAGACCCGCGCTCCCGTCGGCCTCGGCCCGGCAGGGGCATGAGCCCACGCGCGCCTTCCGGCGACTCGCGCTCCCCCCGGCTTCGGCCGGGGGGAGCCCCAAGGGCAGCTCACGGGATCAGCTTGCCGGGGTTGAGGATGCCCGCCGGGTCGAGTTCGGCCTTGACCGCGCGCAGGATGCGGACGCCCAACTCGCCGATCTCGTCGGCCATCCAGGGCCGGTGGTCGGCGCCGACGGCGTGGTGGTGGGTGATGGTGCCGCCGCCCGCGACGATGGCGTCACCTGCGGCGCGCTTGGCGGCGGCCCACTGGGTGAGCGGGTCCTCGCCGAGGGCGGCGACGACGGTGAAGTAGAGCGAGGCGCCGGTCGGGTAGACGTGCGAGATGTGGCAGAGGACGAGTGCGCCGGGGAGCGCCGAGGTCAGCGCGGAGGTGACGGCGAAGCGCAGGTCGGCGAGCCGGCGCCAGTCCGTCGCCGTCTCCAGCGTCTCGCAGAGCGCGCCCGCGGCGAGCAGCGAGTCCCGCAGGTACGGCGCGTTGAACCGGCCGTGCTCCCAGGCCCGGGCGGGCGCCTCGCCGAGCGAGGTGCCGCCGGCCGCGAGCAGGGCGTCGCGGGTGAGCTGGTGACGGGTGGCGACCTGGTCGGCGGTGCCCTCGAAGACGGTGACCGCCAGGCAGCCGGTGACGGCCGGCTCGCCGCCGATCTTCTCCGTCATCGCCAGGTTGACCATCGTCTCGGCCTCGTCGGAGAGCCGGATGACGGTCGGGCCGGTGCCCTGCTGCTCGACCGCGCGCAGGGCGGCCGCGCCGGTCGCGAAGTCCGGGAAGGACCAGGCCTCGTACGCCTTCACCGCGGGTGCCGCGTGCACCCGTACCCGGACGGCGGTGATCACGCCCAAGGTGCCCTCCGAGCCGAGGAACAGCTCGCGCAGGTCGGGGCCGGCGGCGGAGGCGGGGGCGCGGCCGAGGTCGAGCACGCCGGCCGGGGTGACGACGCGCAGGCCGCGCACCATCTCGTCGAAGCGCCCGTACCCGGCGGAGTCCTGGCCGGAGGAGCGGGTGGCCGCGAAGCCGCCGATGGTGGCGAAGCGGAAGCTCTGCGGGTAGTGGCCGAGTTCGAAGCCGCGGGCGGAGAGCAGGGCCTCGGCCGCCGGGCCGGTCAGGCCCGCGCCGAGGACGGCCTCGCCGGACGTCTCGTCCAGGTCGAGGAGCTGGTCGAAGCGGCGCAGGTCGAGCGAGACCACGGCGGTGAACGCGCCGCGCTCCGGGTCGAGGCCGCCGACCACGCTGGTGCCGCCGCCGAACGGGACGACGGCGATCCGGCGTTCGGCGCAGAGCGCGAGCAGCGCGGTGATCTCGTCCTCGCTGCCGGGCAGTACGACAGCGTCGGGCGCGTCCTGCGGTCCGCGGCTGCGCCGGCGGAGCAGGTCGGGGGTGGACTTGCCGCCGGCCCGGGGGAGGCGGTCCGCGTCGGCGGCGCTCACGTGGGCCTCGCCGACGACGGCGGCGAGCGCCTTCAGGTCGGCCTCGGCCAGCCGCGAGGGGCTCAGTACGACCTCGTCGGCGGACGGGCCGGGGGTCGCGTCGCCGGTGACGCCGAGGGCTGCGGCCAGCAGGGCCTTGATGTCGGCGGACAGCTCCTTGGCGAGGGCCGGGTCGCCCCAGGCGTCCCACTTCATCGGGGGGAGCGGCAACGCGGCGCCGGCCGGTCCCGCTTGCGTCTCAGGTGCCATGCGTTACAGTTTCACACATCATGTCAAGTAGTAACGCGAGCCCAGCCGGCCCCGACGGAGCCCCGGAGCCCCGCAGTACCGACGACGCGATCCTCGACGCCGCGGCCGAGCTGATCGTCCATCTCGGCGTGCGCCGGACCCAGTTGGCCGAGATCGCCCGCCGCGCGGGGGTCAGCCGCCCGACCGTCTACCGGCGCTGGCCGGACGTCCGGGCGGTGATCGGGGCGCTGCTCACCCGCGAGATCCGGGCCACCCAGGAGACGGTCGCGCTCGTCGGAGAGGACCGCGAGGCCCTCGTCGACGGGGTGGTCGAGGTGGCGGTCCGGCTGCGCGACCACCCCGTGCTGGGTGCGCTCCTGCGCTCGGCCGACTCCGACACGCTCTTCGAGTACGTCGTGGAGCGGCTCGGCACCAGCCAGCGCGGCCTGATCGAGGCGCTGTGCGCGGGGATCGAGCAGGGCCAGGCACACGGCTCGATCCGGGCCGGCGAACCGGTCGAGATGGCGGCCATGGTGCTGCTGATCGCCCAGTCCACCGTGCAGTCGCACCGCATGGTCGCCGCACTGCTGCCCGAGGCGGCCTGGCGGCGCGAGCTGGCCCGGGCGCTGAACGGATACCTCGCGCCGTGAACGGACGCCCCGCACCGTGAACGGGCACCTCGCGCCCTGACCTACGGACACCACACGCACTGATGCACGGACACCTCGCGCCCTGACGTACGGACACCTCCCGCCGTGAGCGGCGGGAACACCAACGGAGGCACCAGATGACCACCACCGCCGGTCCCTACGCCGGAACCGCCCGACTCGACGCCAGGCGGCGGGAGTTGGAACTGGACGCGCTCACCTCCGGCCCGGCCGTCGACCTGCTGGTCATCGGCGGTGGCGTCACCGGCGCCGGGGTGGCCCTGGACGCGGCCGCACGCGGCCTGCGCACGGTCCTCGTCGAGGCTCGCGACCTCGCCTTCGGGACGAGCCGGTGGAGCTCCAAGCTGGTCCACGGTGGCCTGCGCTACCTCGCCTCCGGGCGGGTCGGCGTGGCCCGGGAGAGTGCCGTCGAGCGCGGCGTCCTGATGACCCGCACCGCCCCGCACCTGGTCCGCCCGATGCCCCAACTGGTGCCGCTGCTGCCCGGGTTGATGAGCCGGGGGCAGATCTCGCTGGTCCGCGCCGGATTCGTGGCGGGCGACGCGCTGCGGCTGAGCGCCGGCACCCCGGGCGGCCTGCTGCCGCGGGTGCGCCGCGTCGGCGCCGACCGCGCCCGCCAACTGGTGCCCGGCGTGAGGGCGGAGGGCCTCGCCGGTGCGCTGGTCGCGCACGACGGCCAACTGGTGGACGACGCACGGCTGGTGGTGGCACTGGCCCGTACGGCCGCGCAGTACGGCGCCACCGTGCTGACCCGGGTGCGGGCGGAGGACGTCACCGGCACCTCGGCCCGTCTCACCGACGCACTCACCGGGCAGTCCCTCACCCTCGCCGCTCGCGCGGTGGTCAACGCCACCGGCGTCTGGGCGGGCGACGTGGACCCGTCGATCCGGCTGCGACCGAGCCGCGGCACCCACCTGGTGGTCGACGCCGCCGCCCTGGGGCGGCCCAGCGCCGCGCTCACCGTCCCGGTGCCCGGCTCCACCAGCCGGTTCGTCTTCGCGCTGCCGCAGCAGCTCGGCCGGGTCGCGATCGGCCTGACCGACGAGGACGCACCCGGCCCGATCCCGGACGAACCGCAGCCGACCGAGGGTGAGCTGGCCTTCCTGCTTGACACCGTCAACACCGCCCTGCAGACCGCGCTGACCAGGGCGGACGTGCGCGGCGCGTACGCCGGGCTGCGGCCGCTGATCGACACCGGCGACGGCGCCACGGCCGACCTCTCCCGGCAGCACGCGGTGCTGGAGTCCCCGTCCGGCGTGATCACCGTGGTCGGCGGCAAGCTCACCACCTACCGGCGGATGGCCGAGGACGCCGTGGACACCGCCACCCGCCTGCGCGGACTGTCCGCCCGCAAGTGCTGGACGGCCCGCCTCCCGCTGGTCGGCGCGCCCGCCCACCGTGACAGCCGCCCGGCGCCCGACGGTGAGGTGCCGGCCTCGCTGCTCGCCCGTCACGGCGGCGCGGCCCGCGAGGTCCTGGAAGCGGGAACGGCCGCACCGGTCGCGGAGGGCGTCGACGTCACCCGTGCCGAGATCGCCTACGCGGTCACGCACGAGGGAGCCCTGGACGCGGACGACGTGCTCCACCGCCGGACCAGGATCGCCCTGGTGGCGGAGGACGCCGCCCGGGCCCGGGCGGCCGTCGAGGAGATCGTGGCGGAGGCGGCCGCGGAGTCCGGGCGGGCATGACGCCGCGGTGACCGCCGCAACGGATCCGGCCGCCGCAACGGATCCGCCCGGCCGGAAGCCGCCGGCCGGGCTCCCGGCGCTCTGTCCCTGAGCGCCCCGCCCCTCAGCGCCCCGTCCCTCAGTGCCCCGTCCCTGAGTGCTCCGTCCCTCAGCGTTCCGTCCGCTCCGGCATCGGGTGGACGGCACCGCGCAGCTCCAGGACGCAGGCGAGCGGGTGCTCGGGTGTCCCGGTCCGCTCCAGCCGGACGGCGAGCGGCAGCGGCGGCTCCTCGGCCAACTCGGCGGCGAGGGTGAGCGGGTAGACACCGTGGCCGTGGACGCGGTGGAACGCGATCTCCCTGCCGTCCACCAGCAACTCGGTCTCGGTGATCCACCCGGACCGGACGTTCACCGTGACGGAGTGGTCGCCCCGGTCGAGGTGGAAGCTGTGCCGCTGGCGCATCGGGACCTCCTCGGGGGACCTCCGCGCAGGGGAGCGGGAGCGGCCTGCGGACGCTGCCCGGTCAGTCTACGTCCGGCCGCGGGCCCCGGCCGGGCGTGCGGTTGCCCGCCGTCCGGGGAGGTCTGAGGGAGGTCTGCGGGAGGCCCCCGGGAGGTCTGAGAGGTCGCCCCCGGGGGGCCTGTGCGGCCCGTCGGTCGTCCTCAGGCCAGCCGACCGCCGCCGTCCACGTGGAGGACGGTGCCGGTGACGAAGGGGCTGGTCATCGTGAAGAGGACGGCGCGGACGAGGTCCTCCGTGGTACCGACGCGGCGGGCGGGGTTGCGCTCGGCGACGGAGCGGAGGAAGGGGTCCTTGTCGGTGCCCATGCGGTCCCAGGAACCGCTGTCGACGATGCCGGGGGAGATCGCGTTGACGCGGACGGGGGCGATCTCGACGGCGAGGGCCTGGACGAGGAACGCCAGCGCGCCGTTGGTGGTGGCCATCACGGTCCGGGCGGGGGCGGGGCGCCAGGCGGCGACGCCGGAGAAGAAGGTGAAGGACGCGCCGTCGGGGGTGCCGGTGACGGCCTGGCCGGCGAGGTGCTTGGCGAGCAGCAGCGGGCCGTAGACCTTGGCGGCGAACGCCCGCTGGACGTCGGCGAGTTCGAGATCGGCAAGCGGGCCGTTGGCGGGCATCGCGGCGGTGGACACCAGGTGGTCGAAGGCGCCGGTGGCGGCGGCGAGGGCGGCGATGGAGGCCTCGTCGGCGAGGTCGACCGGGACGACCTCGGCCGGACCGCTGAGCTCGCCCGCCGTCCACTCCAGCTTGCGGGGGTCCGGTCCGGCCAGGACCAGTTCGGCGCCGGCCGCGGAGGCGGCACGGGCGAGGGCGCGACCGGTGTTCGAGCCGGCACCGACCACGACGACGCGGCGGCCGGCGAGGGAGGAGGGGGCAGTGGGGAGGGAGGAGGGGACGGTGGACGTGGAGGGGGAGGTGGTCATGGCGGCGGCTCCGATCGGAGGAGGGGCTGGGTTCCCTTCGACCTTCCACCGGCACCTGCGGATGAGTCCAAGGCTTGTTTTCTCGGTAACCCATAAACTCCCTGCATGGCTACGCTGCGACAGCTCGAATACCTGGTGACCGTTGTCGACACGGGCTCCTTCACCCGTGCCGCCGAGCTGCTGCACGTCACCCAGCCGGCGCTGTCGCACCAGGTGCGGGCCCTGGAGCGGGCCGTCGGCGGGACGTTGCTGGAGCGGCTGCCGCGCGCCGTCCGGCTGACGCCGATGGGGCGGGCGGTGCTGCCGCACGCCCGGGCGGCGCTCGCCGACGCCGAGCGGCTGCGGACGGCGGCCCGCCTCACCGCGGGGCTCGACGGCGGGGAGCTGGAGCTGGCCACCGTCTACTCGGTCAGCCTCGGCATCCTGCCGCCGGTGCTGCGCGCGTGGCGCCGGCTCCACCCGCAGGTGCGGATCCGGCTGCGCGAGTACGCCCACAACGACGAGCTCCACGCGGCGATGGCGGCCGGTCAGGCGGACGTCGCGGTGGGCACGCCGCCGGCCGACTGGGAGGGGCCGATCCGGGAGCTGGGGGTGGAGGAGTTCGTCCTCGCCCTGCCTGCCGACGACGAGGTGAGGGACCGTCGGCTCGTCGACCTGGCGGCCCTGTCCGGGCGCGACTGGGTGCACTACGCGCCCGGCAACGGGCTCGCCGACCTGCTGGACCGGGCCTGTGCGGAGGCCGGGTTCCGGCCGCGGGCCGCGGTGCGCACGGAGCAGACGGCGGCCGCGCCGCTGCTCGCCGCGGCCGGGCTGGGGCCCGCGCTGGTGCCCGCCAACATCGTGCCGCCAGGCTTCGACGGCCTGGTCCGACGGCCCGAACCGCCGGTACGGCGCCCGCTCGTCGCGTACACCCGGACACGGCCGGACCCGCTGACGGCGGCCTTCGTCGAGGTGCTGGCCCGGCAGGCGTGCCTGCTGCCGCCGCACGTCGCCGAGCTGTTGGAGGCGTGAGGGGGCCGGCGTCGGGGCCGCGGTCGGGGTCGTGGTCGGGGGCGGGGGCGGGGGCGGGGGCGGGGGCGCCCGATCGTGGGGTCGCCCCCCTCGGCCCGGCCGGCACTCGTGCCTCCAGGCTGCCGTGCCCCCGGCTGCTGTGCCTGCCGGCCGCCGCGTCCCGTCGGCTCCGGTGCCCCCGGGGCCCGAGCCCTCCCGCCCGGTGAGCCCTCCCGGCTGCCGCGCCCCCGGGCTCCGCGTCCTTCCGGCGCGCCCCCCGCATCGTGGCGAGTGGATTCTCGTGATCTCTACAGTGTTGTAGATTCTTCGGCAGGGAGAGCAAACGAGGAGGGCATCGTGGGAGTTTCGCTGGCCAAGGGTGGCAACGTCTCGCTGACCAAGGAGGCGCCGGGCCTGACCGCCGTCATCGTCGGCCTCGGCTGGGACGTGCGCACGACCACCGGGGCCGACTACGACCTGGACGCCAGTGCGCTGCTCTGCAACGCGCTCGGCAAGGTGGTCTCGGACCAGCACTTCGTCTTCTTCAACAACCTGCGCAGCCCCGAGGGTTCGGTCGAGCACAGCGGCGACAACCTGACCGGCGGCGGCGACGGCGACGACGAGCAGATCAAGGTCGACCTGGACGCGGTGCCCGCCGACGTGGCCAAGGTGGTCTTCCCGGTGTCGATCTACGACGCCGATGCCCGCCTGCAGAGCTTCGGGCAGGTCCGCAACGCGTTCATCCGGATCGTCAACCAGGCCAACGGCCAGGAGATCGCCCGGTACGACCTCACCGAGGACGCCTCGACCGAGACCGCGATGGTCTTCGGCGAGCTCTACCGCAACGGCGTCGAGTGGAAGTTCCGTGCCATCGGCCAGGGTTACGCCTCCGGCCTGCGCGGCATCGCCACCGACTACGGTGTCAACGTCTGAGGCGATGCCGACGGGGCCGGTGAACTCCTAGTCCGCTGAGGTGTTCTGACGGAGGGTCGGCGGCTGCGCGATGGCGTGGCCGCCGAACCCGCCGGTGCCGGCGACCTGTTGCCGCCACCAGTCGACCATCGCGGCCTCGTCCATGCCCGACCAGTCGGGCGCCTCGGTGACCTGGGCCCGCCCGAGCCGCCGTCCCACCTCGACCGTCTCCCGGCCGACGGCACCGCGCTCGGCGTCGTACACGGGCAGCAGTTCGGCCCAGGAGCCGGCCGTGCGCCAGGCGTCCTCGAAGGCGCAGGCGTCCTGCAACGCCTTGACGACACCGCTGGTGTTGTGCGGGCGGACCACGGTGGCCGCGTCGCCGGCCAGCAGCAGGCGGCCGGCCGTGCGGCGCGGTACCGCCAGGTCGTAGACCGGCTGCAGGAAGGTCCGCTCGCGCGGGGTGAGGGTGACCACCCCGGCCCAGTACGACGGCAGGTGCCGCTCGGCCAGTGCGGCCAGCTCCTCGAACCGTCCGGTGGTGAGCGTCCCGGCCGGGACGCTGGTCACGCCGTCCGGCCTCAGCCAGGGCGGTGTGGGGGCGTAGAAGACCCAGTTGACCTGGGTGGAACCGGGCTCCAGGCCCGGGATGCGGTACAGCACCACCTGGCCGCCCGGGTAGCAGACGGTGATCACCTCGCCCTCGGGCCAGAGCGCGGCACCGCCGGGCAGGCCGTCCAGCAGCCGGGCGTCGAAGCTGCCGCGCCAGCAGACGTACCCCGCGTAGGCGGGCCGGGCATCGGGGAAGGCGGACTCGGGGCAGACCGCCTCGCGGACCACCGACCGGTAGCCGTCGGCGCCGATCACCAGGTCGTACGTCTCGCGCCCGCCGCCCGCGCTCTCGATCCAGGCCTGCCCGCGGTCACCGTGCCCGCCACCCGTGCCCTCCCTGCCCTCCCCGCCACCTGTGCCGTCCCCGCCGTCCGTACCGCCGCCCGCCGCGGTGACCGCCTCGCCGAGGCGGAAGGCCACGTTGTCCGGGGTGCGTTCGCGCAGCGCCTGCCAGAGCACGCCCCAGTGGTAGGAGTGGAACGGCATCTCCTGTGCCCAGAGCAGCCGCCCGCGCGGACCGCCCGTACCGCTCCCGCCCCCGCTGCCCGTGCCCTCGCGGGTGAGCCAGTGGCGGTGGGTGAGCCGGTGGTGCCGGATCCCGTCGTCCAGGTGGCCGGCCCGGACCAGCTCGTCGTACCGGGGGTCGAGGACGCAGAGGCCCACTCCCCGGTCCTCCAGCCGGCCGGGGCTGCGTTCGAGGACCACCACCTGTTCCGCCCCGCCCCGCGCGGCGGCCCGCGCGAACGCGCACCCCGCGATGCTTCCGCCGACCACGGCTATCGAGCCACCCCGCACTGCCGCCCCCTCTCCGGGGGTCCGCTGCGAACCCCGCGTCGCGCAACGACCATACGCGCGTTCCGCGGTGACCTGACGGCGAGTCAGTGATATTCGGCGCCGAGGGGTGGTGATTCCGGTTATGCAACTTGTTGCATAGGTGCCGAGGCATCCCCTACCGTCTGGTAACGAAGAGCCGCCCCCGTCGCCCAGGAGACGCCGATGAGCACCGCCGACCAGCCGCCCTACCCCCACCTGCTGAGCCCGCTCGACCTCGGCTTCACGACCCTCCCCAACCGCGTGATCATGGGGTCGATGCACGTCGGACTGGAGGAGGCGCCCGGCGGCTTCGACCGGATGGCCGCCTTCTACGCCGAGCGCGCCCGCGGGGGCGTGGGCCTGGTCGTCACCGGCGGCATCGCCCCCAACGAGGCCGGCCGCCCCTGGGGCGGTGGCGCCATGCTCGTCACCGAGGAGGAGGCCGACCGGCACCGCGTCGTCACCGACGCCGTCCACGCGGCCGGCGGCCGGATCGCGATGCAGATCCTGCACTTCGGCCGCTACGCCTACCACCCCGACCTGGTCGCCCCCAGCGCCCTCCAGGCCCCGATCAGCCCGTTCGTGCCGAACGCGCTCACCGCCGAGCAGGTCGAGCAGACCGTCGAGGACTTCGCCCGCTGCGCGGCCCTCGCCCGGCGGGCCGGGTACGACGGTGTCGAGATCATGGGCTCCGAGGGCTACCTGATCAACGAGTTCACCGCCTCCGCCACCAACCACCGCGAGGACGAGTGGGGCGGCTCCTACGAGAACCGGATGCGGTTCCCGGTCGAGATCGTCCGCCGGGTCCGCGAGCGGGTCGGCCCCGACTTCGTGCTGATCTACCGCCTCTCCATGCTCGACCTCGTTCCCGGCGGCTCCACCCTCGCCGAGGTCGTGCAGCTCGCCCAGGCCGTCGAGGCGGCCGGCGCCACGATCATCAACACCGGCATCGGGTGGCACGAGGCCCGCATCCCCACCATCGCCACCTCCGTGCCGCGCGGCGCCTACGCGTGGGTGACCAAGAAGGTGATGGGCTCGGTCGGCGTGCCGCTGGTCGCCGTCAACCGCATCAACACCCCCGAGATCGCCGAGCAGGTGCTCGCCGAGGGCTGTGCCGACCTGGTCTCGCTGGCCCGTCCGCTGCTCGCCGACGCCGACTTCGTCGCCAAGGCGCAGGAGGGCCGCGCCGCCTCCATCAACACCTGCATCGGCTGCAACCAGGCCTGCCTGGACCACACCTTCAGCGGGCAGATCACCTCCTGCCTGGTCAACCCGCGCGCCTGCCACGAGACCGAGCTCGTCCTCGCCCCCACCAGGACGCGCAAGCGGATCGGCGTCGTCGGCGCCGGGCCGGCCGGCCTCGCGTTCGCCGTCTCGGCCGCCGAACGCGGCCACGCCGTCACCCTGTTCGACGCGGCCGACACCGTCGGCGGGCAGCTGAACATCGCCCGGCGCATCCCCGGCAAGGAGGAGTTCGACGAGACCCTGCGCTACTACCGCACCCGGCTGGCCGAGTTGGCCGTCGAGCTGCGGCTCGGTGCCCTGGTGGACGCGGAGCAGCTGGCCGCCGGGGGCTTCGACGAGATCGTCCTCGCCACCGGCGTCACCCCGCGGATCCCCGCCGACCTGCCGGGAGTCGACCACCCCAGCGTGGTCGGCTACCTGGACGTGCTGCGGGACGGCGCCGACGTCGGCAATCGCGTGGCCATCCTCGGCGCCGGCGGCATCGGGTTCGACGTTGCCGAGTACCTCACCGACCAGGGCGACGCCGCGAGCCTCAACCCGCCCGTCTTCCACCGCAAGTGGGGCATCGACCCCGAGTACCGCGAGCGCGGCGGCCTCACCCGCCCCGAGCGGCCCGAGCCTCCGCGCAGCGTCCACCTGCTCCAGCGCAAGACCACCAAGGTCGGCGCCGGCCTCGGCAAGACCACCGGCTGGATCCACCGCACCGAGCTCAAGCACCGCGGTGTCACCATGGTTGCCGGCGTGACCTACGAGCTGATCGACGACGCCGGCCTGCACCTCGTCGTGGACGGCGAACGGCAGCTCCTGCCCGTCGACACCGTCGTCCTCTGCACCGGCCAGGAGCCGCGCCGCGACCTCGACGCGGCCCTGCGCGAACTCGGTCTCACCCCGCACCTGATCGGCGGCGCCGACGTCGCCGCCGAACTTGACGCCAAGCGCGCCATCAAGCAGGGCACCGAGCTGGCCGCCGCGCTCTGACCTCGGGGCTTCCCGCACCGGCGCCGCCCCTCGCTCCCACCCGGGAGGGAGGGGCGGCGCCCGTGCGCCCGCCCTCAGCCGCTGACGTCGAGCGCCGTGCCGTACAGCCGCTGCACCCGCAGCCGGATGACCACCCGCCGTTCGGCGACCTGCTCGGCCAGGAACTCCCGCGGGTCCGCCGGCCGGAACTCCGCCGGGAGCATCGCCAGCAGCTCCTGCCCGACCGCGTCGCCCGGGACGGCCGTCGCCTCCGAGACCTCCGCCTCGCCCTCCGCGACGGCGAAGGAGAACGCGTCCGGTCCTTGGACGTGCAGGGCCGCCCGCGGGTCGCGCCGCAGGTGGCCCACCTTGACGCGGTCGGCGGTGGTGGAGAACCGCACCACGCGCCCGGTGGGGTCCCACTGGTACAGCATGGTGGTCAGGTGCGGGTGGCCGCTGCGCTTCACGGAGGCGAGGGTGCCGAACTGCCGGGTGCCGAGCAGGTCCGAGAGGGCCTCGTCGGAGAGGGGGCGGGGCGCTGGTCGCTGAGTCATGACCGGTCCAACTTTCCGGCGCATGCAAAAGTTCCGAACTGGATTACCTTTTTGTGGACTACTTTCTCGCCGTGCCCCGGTCGGGTCCTGCCTCCGGCGCCGGGTCCTGCCTCCGGCGCCGGGTCCTGCCTCCGGCGCCGGGTCCTGCCTCCGGCGCCGGGACCGGCCTCCGGCGCCAGGGGCGGCCCCCGGTGCCACGCCCTAGGATCGGCCCATGTCACTGCCGCACGCCATCCTCACCGCCCTGCTGGAGAAGCCTTCCTCGGGGCTGGAGCTGACCCGGCGGTTCGACAAGTCGATCGGCTTCTTCTGGTCCGCCACCCACCAGCAGATCTACCGCGAACTCGGCCGCCTGGAGGCCTCCGGCCAGATTCGGGCGCTCCCGCAGACGGGACCGGTGCGTGGCCAGAAGAGGGAGTACGAGGTCCTGCCCGACGGCCGCGCCGAGCTCGAACGGTGGACGGCCGCCGGGGACGATCCCAAGGCCGTCCGTGAGCCGCTGCTGCTGCGCCTGCGTGCGGCGGCGGTGGTCGGCACCGCCGGCCTGGAGGCCGAGCTGAACCGTCATCTCGCGCTCCACCGCGCCCAGTTGGCCGACTACGAGGAGATCGAACGGCGGGATTTCCCGCCCGAGGGGTCGGCCGGCGAGAACCGGCTCCAGCATGCCGTCCTGCGGGCCGGGATCGGTCTGGAGTCGTTCTGGGTGGAGTGGCTCACCGGGACCCTCGCGGAGCTCCCCGACCCGTCCTGAGCTGCGGCCCTGCGCTTCGGGCGGGCGGCGCGGCGGCCCCGGTGCGACACTGGGTGCCTGTCCCTGTCCGACTCCTGATCGGGGGCCCGCATGTCCCACTCGCGGCCTCTCCTCGCCCTCGCCGCCGCGGCCGTGGCCACCGCCGTCACCCTCGGTGCGGCCGGCAGCGCCACCGGCTCCGCCCGGTCGGCGGCCATCACCCTCCAGGCGGCCCCGGCCGAGCAACTGCCCACGTCGGAACAGCTGAAGGCGGCCCTGCTCACCGCCGCCGAACTCGGCCCGGACTTCACCGAGATCCCGTCCGAGGCGAGCGCGTCACCGAGCGGCGGCGCCTCCCCGGTGGCCGGCTGTGACGCGCTGCGCGCCCTGCTGAACCGGCAGGACACCGGGGCCTCGCCACAAACCCCCCATCAGGAAGCCGAGTTCGACGGACCTGGCGGCAACCCCATGGTGACCGAGTCGCTCACGGCCGAGGACTCCGCCAAGCTCACCACCGACTTCGCCACCGTCACCGACGCGTTCGCGAACTGCCACAGCCTCACCTTCACCGACGGCACCGGCTCCGCCGTGACCTTCCGGGTCACCCCCATCACCCTCGGCGACCGCCACGACGCCCCCGCCGTCCGCCTCGACGGCAACCTGGCCGGCGTCGTGCTCAACGGCTACCTCGGCATCGAACGCTTCGGCCCCACCGCCATGGCCTACGGCTTCTTCCAGCGCGACGACGACTCGTCCCAGCTGGCCTCCGTCTACTACCGCGCCGCCGTCGCCAAGGCCGAACACATCCTCGGCAGCACCGCCGGCAGCACCACCGCCCCGGCAGCCGCGGTCTGACCGGCAGCGAAAGGTCCGTTCTCCCCGGAGCGCGGGGGAGGGCGGGCCTCTCCGGGCGGGGGTTCGCCTCGGGGGGCCTTGCCCTCCCGGACCGGTGGCGTCACCGTCGGCTCGTGGCGCCGGGGGCCTGTTCTTCCTAGGGCTGTGCCGCCAGGCGGGTGGCGGCGGCCTCCAGGAGGAGGTCGAGGGCGAACGGGTAGCCGCTGCGGTCCATGTCGGAGACGAGGAGGTCGGCGGTGGCGGCAATGTGGGGGTGGGTGTCGGGGCCGAGGCGCGCGTAGCGCAGGCGCCAGACGGCGAGGTCGGCGGCGCGGGCGGGGGCGGGCAGGGCGAGGGCGGCGGCGTCCTGGGCGGCGAAGGCGAGCGCCTGGTCGACGAAGGCGTGGTAGATCCGGACGGCCTCCGGGTCGGGGAAGCCCGCGCGGCGCAGGACGCCGAGGATCGTCTCGACGGCCCGCGTCTCGTTGTCCCGCCCGGTGGTGCGGTGGGCGGCGAGCTGGGCGGCCTGGGGGTGTGCCTGGTAGGCGGTGTGGATGCGCATGCCGATCTCGCGCAGGTCGGCCCGCCAGTCACCGGTGAGCCGCAGGCCGTGCTGGGCGCGGCCGATGAGTTCGTCCGCGACGGCGAGCATCAGGTCGTCGGTGTTGTGGAAGTACCGGTAGACGGCGCTCGGGTCGGCTCCCAGGGCGGCGCCGAGGCGGCGGACGGTCAGCGCGGCCGCGCCGTGCTGGCCGATCAGCCGCAGGGCCGTCTCGACGATGACCTGTTCGGACAGGACCGTGCCCTGCTTGGTCGGCCGTCTGCGCCGCCGCTGCGGTTCGGGGACCACGCGTTCCGTCATGGCGGGCAGCCTAGGGCAACGAGGGCTATGACAACAGCGTTGGCGTTGTGGCGGCCGTCCGCGCCCGCGGCGACCGTCCGCTCCCGCGACGGCCCGTGACCGCCCGGCGCCGTCGGCCGTCGGCCGATCGGCGGACGGCGGCCCCCGGTACGGGTGGCCTCCCCCCGTGCCACGGGTCCCACTGGTACCACGGATCCGACAACCAGGGGGATGCACAGAGACGAGGTAGCGCAGCGCCATGTCCCACCACCTCAGTGGTCCGAACCTCCGCTCACCGCGCGGCGACGCCCGGCTCGACCTCACCGACCTGTTCGCCTTCCCGGGCTCGGACGCCTCGGGCCGGACCGTCCTCATCATGAACGTGAACCCGTACGCCCCGACCCGGGCCGCCGAGTTCCACCCGGACGCCGTCTACCGGATCAACATCGACAACGACGGTGACAACCGGGCGGACGTCGCCTACTCGTTCACCTTCTCCGGCCCGGGCACCGGCGGCCAGACCGTCACCGTCCACCGCGCCACCGGGGAGGCGGCCCGGAGGCACGAGGCGGGCGGCGACGTGCTGTTCGCCAACGTGCCGGTCGCCTTCGGCTACGCGCCGGACGTGGCGGAGGTGGGTGGCTACAAGCTCTCCGTGGGCCTGCGCAGCGACCCGTTCTTCGCCGACCTCGAAGGGATCGTCAACAACTTCACCTGGACCGGCAAGGACGCCATGGCCGAGGCCAACGTCTTCGGCATCGCCCTCGAAGTCCCGGACGCCGAGCTGGGCCCGGATCCGGTGATCGGCGTCTGGGCCCGGGTCAGCCTCCACCTGGACGGGCAGCTGATCTCCGTCGACCGGGGCGCGCACCCCTCGCTGACCGCGTACTTCAACGCGGAGGAGGTCAAGGACTCGTACAACACGGGCGAGCCGGCCGACGACTGGGCGACGTACCGCGAGGCCTGGACGGCCGTCCTCCAGCACACCGGGGACTACACCACCGAGGCGGCGACGGAGACGCTGAAGCTCGTCCTGCCCGACGTCCTGCGCTACGACCGCTCCCGCCCCGCCGCCTACCCGAACGGCCGCACCCTCAGCGACGACGTGACCTCCGCCCGCCTCGCCATGGTCTCCGGCGGCAAGATCCTCAGCGACCACATCCCCCCGCACACCGACCTCCTCCCGACCTTCCCCCACCTCGGCCACCCGCACCCGGCGGAGTAGGGGGGAACGGCTCACAGGGCCGTGCCGGTATATGGATTTCTGTATAGTCGCCCCTGTGAGCCACCCATGGCAGATCGAGATCGAGCCCGAGGTCCGGCAATGGCTGGAGCTTCTTCCGGATGCCCGGTACGACAAGGTCGAGCGTGCGGTTGACATGCTCGCAAGCCGGCCGACGACACTGGCGGAGCCCTACTCGCGGCATCTCGGCGGTAAGGTGCGCGAGCTGCGGTTCGTCATGGACGGCAGCGCCGTGCGGATCACCTACTGGCTGGCGCCGGACCGGCGCATCGTGCTGCTGACGGTGTTCCGCAAGACGCGGCAGCGCGAGACGACAGAGGTCGACCGCGCCCAGCAGGTGCAGCGAGAATGCGAGGCGGCCCATGGCCCGGCCGAGCATTCCTACGACCGGAGCAAGGAGGAGAGTCCGTGAACCACGCGCACTGGAAGACCCGCCGGACCAGGAGGCTCCTCGGCGAACAGGTCGAGGAGTCCGCCGCCTACGTCGAGGCGGGACATGCGTTCGCTCTGGGGCAGGCCGTTCACGACCGCCGCACCCTGCTCGGCCTGTCGCAGGCGGAGCTGGCACGGCGGGCCGGCATGACGCAGCCGCAGATCTCCACCATCGAGGGTGGCGACTCGTTGCCGACCCTGCCTTTGCTCACCCGGCTGGCGAAGGCGTTGGACGCGTCGCTGACCATCGACCTGGACGGCGACGCCTCCTCGTTCGTCTTCTCCCCGCACGGCGACCGGCCCGGTGACGGTGAACCGGGGGACGGCCGGTCGGCGGCGTAGGGCGGCCCGGGGCGTCGCCGTCCGGTCAGGCCGGGGGGCGGGCGTCGCTGAGGTCGGCGTACTCCTCGATGAGGGTGCGGGCCTGCTCGGGGGTGAGGGGGCGGGCGAAGAGGTAGCCCTGGCCGAGGGGACAGCCCATGGCGGCGAGCAGGTCGCGCTGCTCGGTGTTCTCGATGCCCTCCGCGATGACCTGGACGCCGAGGGTGTCGGCGATCCGGGTGATGCCCTCGACCAGGGCGTACTGCTGCTGGGAGAGGCCGAGGCCGTCGATGAAGGACTTGTCGATCTTCAGGATGGAGATCGGGAACTCGCGCAGGTAGGAGAGCGAGGAGTAGCCCGTCCCGAAGTCGTCGATGGCGATGCCGACGCCCAGCCCGGTCAGGGTGCGCATGTCGGTGTGGACGCGTTCGTCGCGGCGCATCAGCACGGACTCGGTCAGTTCCAGGACGAGCGCCTGCGGGGTGATCCCGGAGGTCCGGACGGCGCTGCGCACCACGTCCACGAAGCCGGCGTCGCGGAACTGCCGGGCCGAGACGTTGACGTTGACCCGCAGGGGCGGAAGGCCGCGGGCGCTGCGCCGGTCGCCGCTGAGCCGGTGCCAGCCGGCCACCTCCTGGGCGGCCCGTTCCAGGACCCACGCGCCGAGCGGCACGATCTGGCCGCTCTCCTCGGCGAGTGCGATGAAGTCGTCGGGCAGCACCATGCCGCGCCGGTCGTGCGGCCAGCGGACCAGCGCCTCGAAGGCGACCAGGTCGCCGGTCTGCAGGTCGACGATCGGCTGGTAGTACAGCTTGAACGCGGACTCGGCGATCGCGGTGTCCAGGTTCTCGTTCAGTTCGTGCCGCTCCACCAGCCCGGCCTGGAGCGCGGGCTGGTAGTGGCACCACTGCCGCTTGCCGGCCGACTTCGCCGAGTACAGGGCCAGGTCGGCGTGGCTGAGCAGCTCGGTCCCGTCCACGCTGTCCTCGGTGGTGGCGACGCCGATGCTGGCCGTGACCCGGACGGCGCCCGCACTCAGCTTGAACGGCTCCGTGAAGGCGGACAGCACCGCGTCCGCCGTGGCGCCGACGTCGGCCGGGCGCAGCGCGTCCTCCACCAGGACGGCGAACTCGTCGCCGCCGAGCCGGGCCGCCGTGTCGGAGGTGCGCAGCGCGGTGGAGACCCGGAGCGAGACGGCGACCAGCAGTTCGTCGCCGACCGCGTGCCCCTGGGTGTCGTTGACCACCTTGAAGTCGTCCAGGTCGATGAAGAGCACCCCGGTGATGGCGCCGCTGCGCTCACCGCGCGAGAGCGCGTGGCCCACGCGGTCCTGGAAGAGGACGCGGTTGGCCAGGCCGGTGAGCGAGTCGTGGAAGGCGCGGTGGGTGAGCTCGCGCTCCATCTGGCGCTGTTCAGTGACGTCGCGCAGGGTGAGCACCAGGCCACCCACCGTCGGGTCGCCGCGCAGGTCGTTGCAGCGGACCTCGGCCTCGATCGGCGTGCGGTCGTGGCGCAGCAGGCGCCAGTGTTCACGTTGCATTTCGCGGCTGTCGCCCGACCGCCCGCCGCCGTCCAGGCCGCGCATCCGGGCCAGTGCGCTGCCGACGGCGCGGCTGTCCTCGGGCGGGACGAGGTCGGTGATCAGGGTGCCGTCCAGGCTGGGGTAGCCGAGGACGCGTTCGGCGGAGGAGGAGGCGTAGCGGACGCCGTCGTCGGCGTTGAGGATCAGGATGACGTCGCTGGCGCTCTGCACCAGGGTGCGGAAGTAGACCTCGCTGTTGCGGCGGTTGATCTCCTGGCTCAGCATCACGCGTTCGACGGCCAGTGCGGCCTGGGCGGCGAGGATCTCCAGCGAGCTCCAGAGGCTGGTCAGCTCCTGTTCGGTTCCGGTGACGATGAGTGCGCCGATCAACGGGTCGCCGGAGGGGCGTTCGGCGAGGGTCAGCGGGCAGAGCAGGGCGGAGGGCATGCCGTCGAAGCGGAGGGCCAGGTCGCTGCCGATGTCCTCGACGGGGAGTAACCGGGTCTCGCGGACGGCCGCCAGGGCGAGCACCTCGTCCGAGCCGGGGCCGTCGCCCAGGGTGTGCTGGGCCGGTCCGCGCTCGGCGTGCCGGATGTGCAGGACGCCGGCCTCGGTGACCGCGAGCAGCGCGACGTGGCCGGGCTCGGCCGGCATCAGGGTGGAGGCGGCGGCCTGGACGGCGTCGGCGACCTCCTCGACGGTGACGGCCGCGGTCAGTGAGGCACCGGCCTCGCGCAGCGCCCGTTCCCGGGCCAGGGCCTGCCGGCGGGCGCCGACCACGATGGCGAGGCGGGCCAGGACGAGCAGGAAGAGCAGGGCGGAGAAGGCGCCGATCACCCCGGCGTTGTTGGTGTTGCCGTTGACGGACTCGACGATCAGGATGGTCGGCGCGATCAGCGAGGCCGCGGTGAGCAGGGCCAGCCGGCCGCGGCCGAGGTCGACCACCTGCGAGGGCACCGGTCTGGTCAGCTCGACCATGGAGGGGTGCAGTGCGGCCGCGCCCCAGGCGGTGTAGAAGGCGGCCCAGCCGAGGTCGACCGGGGTGCCGATGTGCCAGTCGCCGTGCAGCTGGATCAGCCCGTACAGGATGTCGGAGATCAGCAGGCCGACGGTGCCGACCGTGAGCAGCTGGAGCGCCCGGCTGCTCCCGCCGCGTGGGACGAGCAGGCGCAGCAGCAGGAAGAGGACGATCACGTCGCCCAGCGGGTAGGCCATCGAGACGGCCTTCTGGAACCAGCTGAGGTCGGGGTTCCGGGCGTACGGGAGGATCAGGTAGATCCAGGCGAGCAGGGCGAGGCCCATGGTGAGGATGAGCGCGTCCAGCAGGCTGGCCCGGTCCTGATGGGCCGTCCGCCAGCGGATGAAGCCCAGGACGCCCGCCGCGTACAGCAGGTACTCGGCGAGGTAGAAGCCGTCGGCCACCGAGGGGAAGGGGCTCCCCAGGTGCAGGAACTCCAGCTGGATGACCTGGACGACCTCGCCGGCGGTGAAGCTGAGGTTGGCGAGTGCGAGCAGGTACCAGAAGAGCGCGTGGGAGGGGCGGTTGAGTCGGACGCCGACCACGATGGCGGCGACGCCGCCGAGGCCGATGCCTGTCCACCAGATGATCCGCTGCGTCGGGTAGATGTAGTAGATGCAGGTGAACAGCACCATCCACACCAGATAACAGACCATCAGGTGTTGTCGCCGGCGTGTCAACGAGGCTACCTCCTCCACGACATCACTCCGCCGGTCGGGCGGGGGAGTTCGGGTGAGGACGGGTCTTCCGGGAATCGCCCTTCGGGGCAGGGGCCGCGTCCGTCCGTCGGGTCGGGACCGGACGTTCGAAATGAGCCGTGAGTGCGTATAGTCGGAAATGTCGCACCTCCCAGCATTCTGCCGCCACAGCACGAGGTCAAGCCGGTGGATGATGCAGCAGACAGCGCACAGGGCGCACGGTCGGAAGTGAACTCCGGTCGTCACGCCGTGTTGTGCAACGAAGACGGTCGGTATGCGATCTGGCCAGGTGACTTCACCGTTCCGAGTGGTTGGCGGACGGTGTTCGGCCCGGACAGCCGGGCGGCCTGCCGGGCCTACGTGGAACGCGAGTGGCGGTGGGACGGGCTCGGGCTCGGGCCGTCGCACGGCACGGGTGCCGGACCGGACGCGGACACGGGCGCGGGCCGGCCGCCGGCCGCCGGGTCCGCGGGCACCGTGCACGGGCTCTTCCGGGCGCGCGCCGCCGACGATCCGGACGCCCTCGCCGTGCTCGCCGAGGACGGCGAACTGAGCTACCGCGAACTGGACCGGCGCAGCGACCGGCTGGCCGCCGCGCTGCGGGCCCGGGGCGTCGGACCGGACCGGGTGGTGCCCGTCTGCCTGGAGCGCGGGACCGGCCTCGTGACGGCCTGGCTCGGCGTGCTCAAGGCCGGCGGGGCCTTCCTCCCGCTGGACCCGGCCCACCCCGAGCGGCGGCTCGCGCAGCTCGTCGAGGACTGCCGCGCCTCGGCGGTGGTGGCGGGGCGCGGGCGGCGCTTCACGGGCGCCGAGGTGCTGGCCGCGGACGCGGAGGCGGAGACCTGGGAGGGGGGACCGGAGCCGGACACCGCCGCTGCGGACGACCTCGCGTACCTGATCTACACCTCCGGCACCACCGGTACGCCCAAGGGCGTGCCCGTCACCCACCGTTCCCTCCTCTTCACCCTGGATCGCGTCGTCCGCGCCTACGGGCTGACGCCGCACGACCGGGTGCTGCAACTGGCCGCCCTCGGCTTCGACACCGCGTTGGAGCAGGTGCTCGCCACCCTGGTCAGCGGCGCCACCCTCGTCCTCGGCGGGGCGCGGACCTGGGCGCCCACCGAGCTGGTGCACCGGATGCCCGACCTGGGGCTCACCGTCACCGACCTCACGCCCGCCTACTGGCACCACGTGCTGGCCCTGCTCCCCGAGGGCGGTCCGGCCCCCGCGGGCCTGCGGCTGGTCGTGGTGGGCGGGGACACCGTGCACGCCGACGACTGCCGCACCTGCCTGGACCGGCTGCCCGGCGTCCGGCTGGTCAACGCGTACGGGGTGACCGAGGCCGCGGTCACCTCCACGCTCTGCGAGGTCACGCCGGAGGTGCTGGCCGGCGGTGCGCACGGGCGCGCCGCGCACGGGCCGCCGGCCGGTGGGGCGTCGGCCGCCGCCGCGGCGGCCCCGGTGCCGATCGGGCGGCCGCTGCCGGGCGTGCGGGTGCACGTGCTGGACGCGCGGCTCTCCCCGGTGCGGCCGGGGGAGAAGGGCGAGATCTACCTCGGCGGCCCCGGCCTGGCCCGCGGCTACTGGCGACAGCCCGGCCTGACCGCGGAAACGTTCCTTCCCGACCCGTACGCGGCCGTCCCCGGGGAACGCATGTACCGCACCGGCGACGCCGGGCGCTGGCGGGCCGACGGCAACCTGGAGATCCTCGGCCGCTTCGACGACCAGGTGAAGGTCCGCGGCTACCGCGTCGACCCCGCCGAGGTCGAATCGGTGCTCGCCGCCCACCCCGACGTCCGGCAGGCCCGCGTCGCCGCCGACGGCAGCGACGACGGGACGCGCGTCCTCACCGCCTACTACACGCTGACCGGGCGCGCCGAGTCCGGCGCCGGCGCCCGGCGTCCGCAGATCCGGGCCTACCTGGCCGAACGGCTGCCGGACTTCATGGTCCCGGCCGAGTTCGTGCTGCTCGACCGCATGCCGCTCACCCCCCACGGCAAGATCGACCGGCGCCGGCTGCCGCACACCACGCCACAACTCCAGCGGCGGGCCGGTGGAGGACGGGGCGACGGACCGGCGGAGGAGACCGGGCGCCAGGACGAGAACGGGCGGACGGACGAGAACGGGCGGACGAACGAGATCGCGCGCGCCGACGGGGCCGCGCGCCCCGACGGCAACGGGGGCGCGATCGAGGCCGGCATCGCCCAGCTCTGGTCCCAGCTGCTCGGCGTCGACACCGTCGGACCCTCCGACGACTTCTTCGAACTCGGCGGCAACTCCCTGCTCGCCATGGAGATGCTCGCCCGGGCCCGGATCATGTTCGGCATCGACGTCACCCGGATCCGCTTCCTCACCCGGTCGCTGCTGCGCGACTCCACCCTGCGCGCCTTCGCCGACGCCACCCGGACGGCGCGCTCCGCCTGGAACGGCCTCGGCGAGACGACCGTCGACTGGGCCGCCGAAGCCGAACCCGGCACCCCCGTCCGGCAGTCCTGGCACCCCGCGCCCTGCCGCGCCGAACCCGCCGAGATCCTGCTCACCGGCGCCACCGGCTTCTGCGGCGCGCACCTGCTGAACACCCTGCTGCGCACCACCGGCGCCCGCATCCACTGCCTGGTCCGCGCCCCCGACGAGGAACACGCCCTCGAACGCATCCGTGCCGCGCAACAGCGCTTCCTCCGGCACGACCTGGCCGACGCCCGGGTCGTCCCGCTGGTCGGCGACCTCACCGAACCCCTGCTCGGCCTGACGCAGCACCGGTTCGAGGAACTGGCCGACAGCCTGGACGCCATCCACCACCTCGGCGGACAGGTCAACTTCATCTACCCCTACCACCAGCTGCGCGCCGCCAACGTCGGCGGCACCCGCGAGATCGTCCGGCTGGCCGGGCACTCCCGCGGCGTCCCGGTGCACTACCTCTCCACCCTCGCCGTCCTGGCCGGCTTCGGCCCGGCCGGAGTCGCCGAGGTCACCGAGCGGATGCCGCTCGCGTACCCGGAGAAGCTCGCGGTCGGCTACGTCGAGAGCAAGTGGGTCGCCGAACAGCTGCTGCACAACGCGGCCGCGGCCGGCCTGCCGGTCACCGTGCTGCGCACCAACGACGTCACCGGCGACCTCGCCACCGGGGTGATGAACACCGGAACCGAGATCTGCGCGCTGATCAAGTACATGGCGGACAGCGGAAGTTGCCCCGACGTCCGGCTGCTGCTCGACTTCGTCCCGGCCGACCGCTTCAGCCAGGCCGTCGCCCACATCGCCGCCCACGCCCCCGCCAACGGCGAGGTCTACCACGTCACCTCACCCCGCCCCGGCGTCCTCGCCGACCTCGCCGCCCGCCTGCGCGCCCGCGGCCACCCGGTGGACGAAGTCCCCTACGCCTCCTGGGTCCAGGACCTCGTCCGCTTCGCCGCCGGCCACCCCACCCATCCGATGACCCCGTTCGTCCCGCTCTTCGTCGACCGCAGCCCGGGGACGGAACTCTCCATCAGCGAGATGTACTTCCGCCCGACGTTCCCGCTCTTCGACCGCGCCAACACCGAACAGGCCCTGGTGGGCAGCGGGATCGACCTTCCGGCGGTCGACGACGGGCTGCTGGACCACTACCTGGAGCAGCTGACGGCGGAGGGCTTCCTGGCCCCGCCCGTGGGGGTGTTGCGACGGTGAACGGGACGGCCGGGATGTTCGACGGACTGGACGTGGCGCGGGCGCCGGGGGACGGGCCGGTGGCGTTCGGGGGCGGGCTCGCGGCGGACGTGCTGCTGGCCGCGTACCGGCGCGGGCTGTTCCCGATGCCCGCCGCCGACGACTACGCGAGCGCCTTCAACGAGGCCCGGTTCGAGGAGGCAGTGGCCTCGGGCACGGTGGCGCTGCTCCCGGGGGCCGCCGCCGTCGACGACGACCCCTACGCCCTGGCCTGGTGGTCCCCGGACCCTCGCCCGGTGATCGCGCCGGGCGGAGTGCGCATCGGGAGCCGGCTCGCCCGGCGGCTGCGCAACGGCCTGCCGTGGTGGACCAGCGCCGACCGGGCCTTCCCAAGAGTCCTCGCCGCCTGCGCCGAGGGCCGCCAACCGCCCTGGCTCACCGAGGGGTTACGCACCATTCTGCTCCAGCTGCACGACCGCGGCGCGGCGCACAGCGCCGAGGTCTGGGACGGCGAGGAGCTGATCGGCGGGGTCTTCGGGGTCACCGCGGGACCCGTCCTCAGCCTCGACTCGATGTTCCACCGCCGGTCCGACGCCGCCCGCGTCGCCGTCGCCGACCTCGCCGCCCGCTTCGCCGACGCGGGCGGCCGCCTCCTCGACGCCCAGTGGGACACCCCGCACGTCCGCACCCTCGGCGCCGTCCCCACTTCCCGCGCCGACTACCTCGCCGCACTCGCCGCCCCGGCCGACCTGCGGCCGCTGGCCCCGGACGCCCTCCCGGTCTCCCGCCTGGGGCGGCGCTGACCCCCGGCGCTCACCCCGTCCGGCCTCGGCTGGTCCCGGCCGCTCACCCCGCCCCGCGCCGCCCCGCGAGCAGGGCGTGCAGCCTGGCCAGCTCCTGCTCCACGTCGACGTTGTGGCGCCACCCGGTACTCGTGCGGAAGTGCCAGTCTCTCAGTGCTCATGGAACCCGCCCCCTGTGCGCAGAGGCCTTTCCCGTCCGTTGAGTTCGGAAGTCCAGGGCCGTGCGCCGGGGGGTGGACAGGGGTCGTACGGGGGCGGCGGGCCTGCCCGGCCGGTTTGCCCGGAGCTCCGCCCGGGAACGTGGGCGGGCATGGTTTCCGTGGTGGTGGCGCCCTGGGGCGGCGAGCCCGTCCTCGTCCGGGCCGGCGACGAACTGCACGACGCGGCGAGCACGATGAAGGTGGCCGTGCTGGCGGCGCTGTACCGGAGCGGGGCGGATCTCGACGCCGAGGTGCCGGTGGTCAACCGGTTCGAGTCGGTGGCGGGCGGGGAGTTCGCCAACGACCCCGGCTGGGACAGCGACCCGCAGCCCTGGGCGCTGCTCGGCGGCACGGCCCCGCTGCGCACCCTCGCCGAGCGGATGATCACGCACTCCTCCAACCTCGCGACCAACCTCTGCCTCGCGCGGGCCGGGCACGAGGCGGTGGCCGACGTCTGGCGGCGGGCGGGCGCGACCGGCAGCGCCAGCCCGCGCGGGATCGAGGACTACGCGGCGCGCGACGCGGGCGTGCACAACCGGGTGAGCGCCCGCGACCTGGTCCGCCTCCTCCAGTCCCTCGCGGACGAGCCGGAGTTGCTGGCCCTGCTGGAGCGCAACGCCTTCCGGGTGGACCTGGCGGCGGGGCTGCCGCCGGGCACCCGGATCGCCTTCAAGAACGGCTGGGTCCCCGGGGCGCGGCACAGCGTCGGCCTGGTGAGCCCCGAGGACTGCCCGCCGTACCTGCTGGCGGTCTGCTACACCGGCCCGCTGGCCTCGGGCGAGGACGAGGCGGACCCGGCGGCCCGGCTGCTGGCAAGGGTCTCGGCGGCGGTCTGGGAGCGCCGTCACGACATCGCGACCGCCTCCGGCCCGTCCGGCGCGGCCTCGTCGAGCTGATGCGGACGAATCCGGGGTGGCCGGGGAGTTCGTGTCCGGGGAGTTCGAAGGAGCGGCCGTCCAGGGCGGGCAGGCGAGGAGGCGGTCGGCCACGGTGACGTCGCCGTGCAGGTTGAGGTGGAGTTCGGTGAGCGGTTCGCGCCGGCCGCGACGACATCCCGTACCCCTCGAGCCGGCCGCGCTACCTGTCGGACGGTCGTCCATCCCGTCCGCGGCCCTGCGCGGGCAGAACCCCGCGCAGGGCCGTCGGAGTGACGGCGGTGCGGCGGTGCGGCGTCAGTACGGCTGGACCAGGACGTGCGCGGCGCCCGGGATGCCGACCTTCAGCAGCTCGTCCTCCTCCGGGGTGGTCGGGGTGCCGGTCTCCTGCTTGAGGACGGCGCGGGACAGCGCCTGCACCCACATCGCACGCGGCCGGCGGCGCTCCTCCCAGGCGGCCAGCGCGGTGGCGACGTCCTCGGCGTCGTCCAGCGACTGCGCGAGGACGAGCGCGTCCTCGACCGCCATCGCCGCGCCCTGGGCCAGGTGCGGGGTGGAGGCGTGCGCGGCGTCGCCGGCCAGCACCACCCGGCCGACGTGCCAGGGCTCCTCCACCGTGACCTGGGAGATCCGTGAGTAGACCACCGCGGACGGGTCGGCGACCTGCGCCAGCGCCTCGGCGATGGGGCCGCCGAAGCCGCCGAGCCGCTCGGCGAGCTGCTCGTGGGCGTGCTCCCGGTCCGGGCGGAAGTCCTCGGCCTCGGCGAACACCGAGCCCAGGTACATGAGTTCGTCGGTGATCGGGGTGAGCAGCGCCTTGGCCCTGAGGTTGCCGGCGGACATCACCACGCCCTGCACCTCGGGCAGGCGCGGCAGCGTGACCCGCCAGTTGGCGAAGCCGGTGTACTCGGGCGCGTACGTGTCGCCGTACAGCCGCCGGCGAAGCGGTGAGCCGATGCCGTCGAAGCCGACCACCAGGTCGTAGCGGCCGCTGTGACCGTCGGAGAGGGTGACGTCCACGCCCTCGCCGTCGTCGTCGAGTCCGGTGATCGTGGCGGAGAAGCGGAGCGACGCGCCGGCCTCGGTGGCGGCGGCGGAGAGCACCCCGGCCAGGGCGGGCCGCGGGATGCCGTTGTTGGAGGGTGCGTCGCCCATCCGGGGCTGCGGGATCCTCGCGAGGGTGGCGCCGCCCGGGTCGCAGATGGTCAGCACCTCCCACTCGAAGCCGGCGGCCAGGCAGGCGTCCAGCACGCCGATCTCGCGCATCACGTGGAGGGCGTTGGACGGCTGGATGATGCCGACGCCGAGCGCCTCCAGCCCGTCGCGCAGCTCGGCGACGTCGACCTGGTGGCCCCGCCGGGCGAGGGCGGTGGCCAGGGTCAGGCCGCCGATCCCGCCGCCGTGGACCAGGACGCGCAGGGGTGGGGTCATGACGGATCTCCAAACAGGGGGAGTGGGAGGGCGGGGCTCAGCCGACGGGCGCGGGCGGGACGGCGGCGAGGTCCATCAGGTGGTCGACGAGGGCCAGCAGGAGGTCCCGTCCGTAGAAGCGGTCGCGCACGTCGCCGAGGAGCATCGGCACCTGCGGGTCGAGGTCCAGGGCGGCCCGGATCTCGTCCGGCGTGCGGGTGTTCCGGCCGTGGAAGCAGTTGATCGCGACCACGAACGGGATGCCCCGGCTCTCGAAGAAGTCGATCGAGGCGAAGCTGGTCTCCAGCCGGCGGGTGTCGGCGACGACGATCCCGCCGAGCGCGCCGTTCACCAGGTCGTTCCACATGAACCAGAAGCGTTCCTGGCCGGGCGTGCCGAACAGGTAGACCACCAGCTCGGGGCTGACGGTGATCCGGCCGAAGTCCAGGGCGACGGTGGTGGTGTCCTTGCTGTCGACGCCGGCGAGGTCGTCCACGCCGACGCTGGCGCGGGTGAGGTACTCCTCGGTGCGCAGCGGCGCGATCTCGCTGACCGAGCCGACCAGCGTGGTCTTGCCGACGCCGAAGCCGCCCGCGATGAGGATCTTCACGGCGGCGGGGGCGTCGGCCGCGCCGGTGGTGCCGGCCCTGTCGGCGGTGCCGGCGGTGCCGGGGGCGGAGGGGGGAAGGGGTGCGGTCGGTGCCATGGTTCAGAGTCTCCGGAGTCCTTCGCGTACGGCCGTGAGCAGACCGAGGTCCGCGCCCCCGCCGGCCCGGGCCACCGAGAGCGGGGCGCGGGCCAGCAGCAGGCCCTGGGAGACCAGGTCGCCCAGGAGGATCTTGGTGACCGAGACCGGCAGGTCCAGCGCGGCCGCCACCTCGGCGACGGCGGCCGGGCGCCGGCAGCGGTCCAGGATCGTCCGGTGCTCGGGCTGGAGCCCGCGCGAGCCGGCACGGGAGCCCCGGGCCAGGGCCGTGCGGGCCTCGTCCTCGACGGTGGTGAGCACCGTGATCAGGGTGAGGTCGTCGCGCTCGGGCGCGGTGCGGCCCCGGGTGATGGTGTACGGGCGCACCATCGAGTCCGAGCCGTCCTCCTCGTCCTCGTCGGGCAGCTCGCTCCAGTGCGGGGTCACCGGGGCATCAACCCCGGTTCCTGGCCGCGAAGGCGTCGAACTCGCTGCGGACCGGGGTGGTCAGCTTCTGGCCGACCTGTTGCACCAGGGTGTGCATGGCCACCGACATCACCTCGGCGTCCACCTCCTGGGAGGCGACCACGGCCAGGTGGGTGCCCTGGGCGGCGGCGATGATGAACAGCCAGACCTCGGACAGCTCGACGATGACCTGGTGCACCGGGCCGCCGTCGAAGAGCTGGCCGACGCCGCGGGCCAGGCTCTGCTGGCCGGTGGCGACGGCGGCCAGGCGTTCGGCGTCGGCGCGCTCGATGGAGCGGGAGTGACTGACGACCAGGCCGTCGTCGGAGAGCAGGACGGCGTTCCTGGTCCCGGGCACCGAGTCGACGAGTCCGTCGAGCAGCCAGTCCAGGTCCTGGTGGGTGGCGATCGTACGGTTCATGACTGCTCATCCGTCCTTGTGGTTCGGGGGTCCGCGGCGGGGGGTGCCCAGGGGGAGGGGGCGGGCGCGGGGGTCGGGGGGCCGGCGGGTTCGGCGGGGCCGGTGGGGGGAACCGGGTGGGTTCCGTGGTCGGGGGTCCGGTCCGTGGTCCGGTCGGGGATGACGCCGGGCGTCCGGTCGGGGGTCCGGTCCGTGCTCCGCTCGGGGAGGTGGTGCTCGCCGGAGTCGTGACCGCGGCCGTGGCCGCGCGCCGCGCGGGACTGCCGCTGGAAGGCGCCGATCGCCGCCCCCGAACGCCGTGCCGGGCGCTGGAACGGGCCGGCCGCGCCGGGCTGGCGCCCGGTGGAGGCGTCGCCGGCCGGGGCGGGGCCGTCCGGGCCGGGTGTGTGCCCTGTCCGGGCCGGCGGGAGACGCAGCTCGGCGGCCAGGCTGGCCTGGCGGATCCGCTGCGGCAGCGGCGGCTGCCCGCCGCCGGGCTCGCTGAGCGGCACCGAGGACGTGTACTCGCGCCGTTCCCGCCGCTCGGCGAGCCGGTAGTGGTCGGCCGGCCGGTACTGCTCGTCCGCGTACGGGGCCTCGGCGGGGGTCACCTTGGCGTACGCGATGTCCGGGTAGGCGGGGTTGTCGTACCCGGGGGCCGGGGCGGGCCCGGCCGGGGCGGACGCCGGGGTCCCGTCCGCCGGGGTGTCGTACGCGGGACGGTCGCCGTACCCGGCGGCGTACGCCGTGTCGCACGCCGGGCCGTCCGCCGGGGAACCGTGCTCGACCGGCTGCGCGGACTCCGCCGGCTGCTCCAGCGGCTGGACGTACTCGACGTGCGCGAACGCCTCGACCGGCGCCGCCCCCGCGGTCGGCGGGACCAGCAGGATCTCCGGCGGCTCGGCGCCGGCCGGTCCGGGCGCCGCATCGCCGCCGTCCGCCTCCGGGGCGGGCGTCACGGCCGGCACCGTCGTGCGGGGGCGCCGGGTGAGCGGGATCGGCGTGGCCGGGGTCGCGTCCGGAAGGCCCGCGTCGCCGTCGATGACCAGCTCGGCGGGGACGAGCACGACGACCCGTGTCCCGCCGAAGGCCGACGGCCGGAACTCGATCCGCAGGCCGGTGCCGGCGGCCAGCCGGGACACCACGTGGAAGCCGAGGCGGATGTCGTCCACCCGGGCCAGCACGTCCGTCCGGGGCGGACGGCTCATCAGCTCGTTGGCGGCGTCGTACTGGGCCGGGTCCATGCCGAGCCCGCGGTCCTCGATCTCGACCGCCAGCCCGCGGCCGACCATGGCGGCCCGCACCTCGACCGGTGTCGGCGGCTTGGAGAAGTTCGCCGCGTTCTCCATCAGCTCGGCGAGCACGTGCGCGACCGGGCCGACGGCGCGCTCGGACAGCCACGGGTGGCCTTCGACGTCCAGCATGATCCGCCGGTAGTCCTGCACCTCGCCCTGGGCGGAGCGGAGCACGTCCAGCAGCGGGACGGGCTTGCGCCAGCGCCGCTGCGGCTGGCCGCCGGCCAGGATGACGAGGTTCTCCTCGTAGCGGCGCAGGCGGGCGGTGAGGTGGTCGAGGTCGAACAGGCCCTCCAGCACCTCCGGGTCCTCGTGCTTGCGCTCCAGCTCGTCCAGCTTCTTCAGCTGCCGGCCGATCAGCAGCTGGGTGCGGCGGGCGATGCGCTGGAGCAGCCGCTCGAAGCCGCGGTGCTGCTCGGCCTGCCGGACGGCGGTCGCCAGCGCGGACGCGCGGGCCAGGTTGAGCGCCTGGCCGAGGCGGGCCAGTTCGTCGGTGCCGTTGCCGTGGTCGCCCGCGGTGACCGCCCGGGTCTCGGCCTCGACGTCGACCTGCTCGCCCTGGGCGAGGCGCTCGACGACCTCGGGCAGGGTGCGCTCCAGCTCCTGCGCCTGGGTGTGCAGTTCCTCGATCCGGCGGCGCAGCGAGCGGGTCAGCCGCCAGCTGGTGACGATCACCGCGACGACTGCGATCAGGCCGATCACGGTGGTCAGGGCGAAGCTGGTGAGCAGCGAGAGGAACGAGGCCTTGCCGACCTCGACGATGCCGCTGGTCCGGGTCTCGATGACCTTCACCAGCTGCGGGTTGAGCTGGTCGACGGCCTGCCGCCACTGGTCCTGGGCGGCCGGCAGCCTGATGGTGCCGCCGGTGTCCGCGGTGACGGGCCTGGTCAGCGACTGCTCGACGGCGGACTTGGCCTGCCACGCCGGGCTGTTCATCAGGTCCTGCCAGGCCGCGGCCTCGCCGGCCGGGACGTAGGGGACGACCTGGACGGTGAAGAGGTGGTCCTGGGCGCCGATGGCCTGTTGGACCTGCTGGAAGTCGCCGGTGGCGAGCTTCCCGGACGGCCAGCCGCGGGCCAGGATGGCGTCCTCGCGGGCCAGCATCTCCTTGGCCCAGAAGGCGTTCACCAGGGTCTTGGAGATCCAGGTGACCTCGCCGTTGTCCACGTGGCTCAGTGCGGTGAACAGCCGCAGGTCGACGGCGATCAGGTCGGTGTAGTAGCTGAACACGGCCTGCTGGTCGACGGCGCCGCGGTCGACGGCGGACCGCTGCTCGGCCAGTCTGCCCAGGGCCTGCCGTGCCTCGGCGACCGCGCTGCGCACCTCGGCGGGTGCGTTGCCGGCGGTCTCGCCGGAGAGCGCCTGGAACTGGCGCACGGCGTCGTCGGTGGCCTGGCGCTGACGGCGCAGTGCCTCGGTGACGCTGCCGGGCCGGGCGAGCGACTCGGCGCTGAGCCGGCGCTCCTCCTGGAGGTTGTAGTAGACGATGTTGGACGGCTGCCCGGCCTTCTGGGCCAGCAGGCCCTGGTCGGCCTGGCGGTTGAAGTCCGCGAAGGTCTGGCCGCTGGTGACCGCCCAGAGGACCGCGAGGGCGACACCGGGGACGACGGCCAGAACGAGCAGTGCCGTCCGCAGGGACAGGCGTGGCCGCCTGCGGGGGGTCTTCGGCGTCGGGGGCCGCCGATTCGCACGCGCGCGCAGAGCTGACTCCTAGGGGAAGGCGGTCGGCCTGGTGGGCCGGACCGTCCGGGCACGGGCCTTTGACGAGGCGATACTAGTCATACCGTGTAATAGGAGTGAAAACCCGTTCGCTCTCTGGACGGGATGCACACACAGCCTTAACACCATGTCATTCGCAGGTTCATGATTGGTGGGCGAAGGACCGTTGTCATACGGGATGACCTGCAATGACGCGTTATCAGGGCAGATGGGCGGTGGTCGGCAGGGCGCCCCGGGGGCGTCCGGGGGGATCGTGTGAGAAGTGTGTGCCGGTGCTGCTCAGCCCGCGAGCAACCGCGCCCGGGTCGATTCCAGTTCGTCCGCCAGCACCTGCCCGGCGCCCTCCGCATCACCCCGGCGGACCGCCTCCACCAGTTCCGCGTGCGCCGCGTAGCCGTGCCCCGGGTCGCCCTTGCGCAGCTCCAGCAGGGCCACCAGCTCGACCAGGCGCTCCCTCAGGACCGGGACGAACTCCGCGAAGAGGTCGGACAGCACGGGGTTGCCGGCGGCCGCCACCACCGCACTGTGCAGCGCGATGTCGGCGTCCACGAAGACCGCGTCCGCCGCCCCGCCGGCCTCCCGGCGTGCGGTCAGCGCCCGGTCCAGCGCGGCCAGGTCGGCCTCGCCGCGCCGGACGGCGGCCAGCCGCGCGGCCTGCACCTCGACCATCGTCCGGACCTCGTACAGGTGCGCCAGCTCCGCCCTGCGCAGCCGTGCCGGCCAGTCCCCGCCCGGCCGGTCCGCCGTCACGAAGACGCCCGCGCCCTGGCGGCTGCGCACCATCCCGGCGCCGGCCAGCGCGCGCAGCGCCTCCCGGACCGTCGACCGGCCGACGCCCAACTCCCGGGCCAGCGCCACCTCGCCCGGCAGTCTGCCGCCGACCGGCCACTGCCCGGCGGCGATCTGCTCCGCGATCCGCCGGGCGGCCTGGTCGACCAGGGGGGAGGGACGGAGGGGGCCGCCGAGCGAGGACATCGCGTTCACCTGACAGGTTGTCTGAGGAGTTGGTCGGCGGCTACCGTACCCGGCATGAAGCCGTGGAGTCTCCTTCTTGGTGGCCGCAGCGGGGTCTGACCGGACCGGCACCCCGCTGCGGGGCGCCGTGCTGCCGGTTCGTCCTCCGGTACCGACCTCGCGAAGGACCTTCACCGTGCGATTTCCCACGCTCCGCACCCCCGCCGGCCCCGTCCCGGCCGCCGCGCCCGCCTGGAACCCGCAGCGCGGCAGCGCCATGCCGCACCACCGCTACCGGCCCGCCCACGAGCGGGTCCACCTGCCTGCCGGAGAGCCGCGGGACTGGCCCTCGCGCCGGATCGAGCAGGCCCCGCTCTGGGTCCCCGTCGACCTGCGCGACGGCAACCAGGCGCTGGCCGAGCCGATGGACCCGGCGCGCAAGCAGCGGATGTTCGACCTCTTCCTGGCCATGGGCTTCAAGGAGATCGAGGTCGGTTACCCCTCCGCCAGCCGCACCGACTTCGACTTCGTCCGCCGGCTGGCCACCACCCCCGGCGCCGTCCCCGAGGACGTCACCGTCGTCGTCTTCACCGCCGCCCGCGAGGACCTGATCGACCGCACCTTCGAATCCGTCGAAGGCCTGCCCAAGGTCGTCGTCCACCTCTACACCGCCACCGCCCCGGCCTGGCGCGACGTCGTCCTCGGCCGCGACCGGGACGAGGTCCGGGCCCTGGTCACCGCCGCCGCCGGGCACATGGCCCGGCGGGCCGGCGACCGCCCCGGCCTGCGCTTCGAGTTCTCGCCCGAGGTGTTCAACCTGACCGAGCCGGACTTCGTCCTGGACGTCTGCAACGGCGTCACCGCGCTCTGGGACGCGAGCCCCGACCGCCCGGTCATCCACAACCTGCCCGCCACCGTCGAGATCGCCACCCCCAACGTCTACGCCGACCAGATCGAGTACATGCACCGCCACCTCGCCCGGCGCGAGGCGGTGATCCTCTCCGTCCACCCGCACAACGACCGCGGCACCGGCGTCGCCTGCGCCGAACTCGCCGTCCTGGCCGGCGCCCAGCGGGTCGAGGGCTGCCTGTTCGGCAACGGCGAGCGGACCGGCAACGTCGACCTGGTGACGCTGGCCCTCAACCTGCACACCCAGGGCGTCGACCCGATGATCGACTTCTCCGACATCGACGAGATCCGCCGGACCGTCGAGCACTGCAACCGCCTCCCCGTCCACGAGCGCCACCCCTACGTCGGGGACCTCGTCCACACCGCCTTCTCCGGCACCCACCAGGACGCCATCAAGAAGGGGTTCGCCCACCACGCCAAGACGGCGGCCGACCTGGGCGTGCCGGCGGCGCAGGCGCCGTGGGCCGTCCCCTACCTGCCGATCGACCCGGCGGACCTGGGGCGCGACTACGAGGCCGTGATCCGGGTGAACAGCCAGTCCGGCAAGGGCGGCATCGCCTACCTGCTGCAGACCGGGCACGGGCTCGAGCTGCCGCGCCGCCTCCAGATCGAGTTCTCCCGGGTGGTGCAGGAGTCGGCCGACGACAGCGGGCGCGAGGTGACCGCCGACGAGCTGTACGCACTGTTCCGCGCCACCTACCTGGACGCCGCGGTGCAGGCCGCGTGGCGCACCGGGGAGGAGGACGGCCGGCACTGGGCGGAGGTCGGCCCGCACCGGGGCGAGGGCAACGGCCCGCTGGACGCCGTCACCGCCGCCCTGCGCGCCGGCGGAACCGCCGTCGACATCCTCGGCTTCACCGAGCACGCCGTCCGCACCGGCCCCGACAGCGACGCCGTCGCGTACGTCGAGGCGCGGGTCGGGGGAGAGGTGGTCTGGGGCGTCGGGCGGGACTCCTCCGTCCTCACCGCCGGCGTACGGGCCGTGCTGAGCGCCGTCGGCCGCGCGACGGCGAACGGGCAGGAGAGGATGCCGGTATGACGCCCGCACTCCCCACCCGGAGCCAGGCCGTGGCCGACGCCCTCGCGGCGGCCGGCCTGCCCGGTGAGATCCGTGTCCTGCCCGACTCCGCCCGCACCGCCGCGGAGGCCGCCGCCGCGCTCGGCTGCGAGGTCGGCGCCATCGCCAACAGCCTGGTCTTCAGCTGCGACGACGCGCCCCTGCTGGTCATGACCAGCGGTGCCCACCGCGTCGACACGGCCCACCTGGCCCGGGAGCTGGGCACCGGCCCGATCACCCGCGCGTCCGCGGCCCAGGTCCGCGAGGCCACCGGCCAGGCCATCGGCGGCGTTGCCCCGGCCGGCCACCCGGCCCCGCTGCGCACCGTCGTGGACACGGCGCTGGCCGGGTACGAGCTGCTCTGGGCCGCGGCCGGACACCCGCACACAGTGGTGCCGATGACGTACGAGGAGCTGCTGAGGCTGACCGGCGGCACGCCGTCGGCGGTGGCGGCGGAGTGAGCGCACGGCGCCCGTCCGGCCGGGTCCGGGCGGGCGCCGCCGCCTGAGGTGCGGGGCCGGTCCCGGGCCGACAGCGGCCGCGGCGGCAGGGCCGATTTCACCTCCGGATCATCCGCTGATAAGTTCTTCCACGTCAGCAGGACGAGATCGCGAAAGTGATCGAGACCCGGGCTGTCAGGCGTCGGTGGTGCAGCGGTAGCACGCCCACTTTCAGTGGGAGGGGTTCGTTCAATTCGGGCCCGGCGCTCCAACTCGTAGGGGCGGAAGTCGTTTTCGACTTCCGCCCCTTTCGGTTTTCCCGGGGCGGTGGCGAGGCCGGTGCGGCGTGTGGCATGTGGCGCGTGGCGTGTGGCGTGTGGCCGTGTGGTGCGGTCCGTGGGGGCGGCCGGCAGCTGGGGGCTACCGGCCGGCGGTCGGGCGGGGGCCCGGTCCCGAGGCCCGGGCCACCGCGAAGAGGAACAGTCCGCAGGCCGTCACGAGCAGCCAGCCGGGACGCGACGCATCGGCGAGTCCGTCGGGGCCGACGCCGGCCACCAGCCCCCCGGCGACGGCGATGCCGACCGCCGAGCCGACCTGGCGCGCGGTCGAGGTGATGGCCCCGGCCACGCCGGCCCGGGACGGCGGCAGGCCGGCGACCGCGGTGTTGGTGATCGGCGCGTTGGCGAAGCCGAAGCCGACCCCGATCAGCAGGTAGGCGAGCAGGAGCAGCAGGACGCTGGTGTCCCGGCCGAGATCCACCAGGCAGAGACCGCCGGCGGCGGTGAACCCGCCCGCCAGGAGGAGCGGACGTCGCGGTCCGAGACGCCCCACCAGGGCACCCGACCAGGGCGCGCACAGGGCGGCCCCGAGCGCCATCGGCAGAGTGGCCGCCCCGGTCGCCAGAGGCGTCCAGCCCCGGGCGTGCTGGAGGTAGAGCGTGTTGAGCAGCAGGCTCGTGTTCAGCGCGACGAACACGGCCACGGCGCCCAGGACGGCCGTGGCGAACGGCGCCCGCCGGAAGAGCCCGAGGTCCATCAGGGGATCGCTGCTGCGCCGCTCGACCCGGGCGAACCCGGCCGCCGCAGCCACGACCAGGGCGTAGCCGGCGAGCGCCAGGGGCGAGGTCCAGCCGATCCGCGGGCCCTCGATGAGGACGGCGACCGCGGCGCACAGAGCAAGGGTGAGGAGCAGCTGGCCGGGCAGGTCGAGCGGCCTGGCCAGCTGCCCGCGCGACTCCGGCACGAACACCGCGACCAGGACGAGGGCCCCGATGACGACCGGTGCGTTGATCCAGAACACCGATCGCCAGCCGAACGCCGCGATCAGCGCCCCGCCGGTGACCGGGCCCGCCGCCATGCTGAGCCCGAAGACCGACGCCCAGACGCCGATCGCCCGGGCCCGCTCCTGCGGATCGGGCATCGCGTTGACCACGATCGCCAGGGCCACCGGGCTCAGCATCGAGGCCCCGACCCCCTGGGCGGCCCGCGCCGCGACGAGGAACCCCAGCGACGGGGCCACCGCGCAGGCGAGCGAGGAGAGGCCGAAGACGACCAGCCCGGTCCGGAACACGCGACGGCGTCCGAAGCGGTCCGCGAGGGCGCCGGAGGCGATCAGGAGACTGGCCAGGACCACGGTGTAGGCGTCCACGACCCACTCCAGGCTGCGGGTGTCCACGCCCAGGCCGCGTCCGATCTCGGGCAGACCGACGTTGACGATCGTGGTGTCCAGGCCCACGAGGAACATGCTCAGCGCGCAGACGGCCAGCACCGTCCACCGCCGGCGGGCGCTCAATGCGGGTTGAGCAGCCAGAATTGCTGTGGTCACGGGCCCACCTTCCGTTCGGCATCGCTTGCGGCCCCATGTTCGGACCGGGGACCGGCGCCGGCCCAGGGTCTTTGCGAAGACTGCAAAATGGTCCCCATGAACCGCATGAACCGCATGGACCGCATGGACTGGGTGAAGCGGAGGACCGGATGAGCCGCGTGGACCGTACGGACCCGGTGGACGCCTCGTACGTGCCGGACGCCTCGCACCCCTCGCACGCCTCGCACGGCCCGGACGACGGGGTCGCGGAGATCCTCGACAGCATCGGGCCGCGGCTGCGGGCCCTGCGGCGCGACCGCGGCCTCACTCTCGAAGCGCTCGCGGAGGAGAGCGGGATCTCCGTGAGCACGCTGTCGCGCCTGGAGTCCGGCAAACGGCGCCCGACACTCGACCTGCTCATCCCGCTCGCGCGGACCCACCGCGTCGCACTGGACCAGCTGGTGGCGGCGCCCGCCACCGGCGATCCGCGCGTCCACCTGAAGCCGCAGCGCAGGAAGCGCGGCAGCGTCCTGGTGCCGCTGACGCAGTACCCCGGCCGCGTCCAGGTCTTCAAGCAGGTGCTCGGGCACCGCGAACCGGAGCTGGTGACCCACGCCGGCTACGAATGGCTCTACGTGCTCGCCGGTGAACTCCGGCTCATCCTCGGCGAGCGCGAGGTCATCCTCCGTCCGGGCGAGGTGGCCGAGTTCGACACCGGCGAACCGCACTGGTTCGGCCCCGCCGGCGCGGACGCGGTGGAGATCCTGCACCTCTTCGGCCCCCACGGCGACCAGGCCGTCGTCCGCACCGGCCCGTCGGCGACGCCGTGATCCCGCGCCGTGACGGGCCCCATCGACGGGGTCGCAGCCGGGCGGCTGCGACCCCGTCGTCAATGACGTGACGTCAGTTCCACTACCTCCGCGCTTACATGCCGAACGCCGCCGCCCAGCGGGCCGTGCCGGACGGCAGCGGGTCGCCCTCGTTCAGGCTGAGCGCCATCCACGCCTCGTCGGGCACGTCCATGGTGAGCTCCATGCCGTGCGCGGAGGCGCGGACGAAGCCGAACCGCGGGTAGTACGTCGGGTGCCCGAGCAGGAAAACGAAGCGCTCACCCGCCGTGCGGGCGGCATCGAGCGCGGCGAGGACGGTGGCCGAGCCCGCGCCCGAACGCTGGTGGTCCGGGTGCACGGAGACCGGCCCCATGGCGAGAGCGGGGACGTCGCCGATGTACGCCCGGGAGAGGACGACATGGGCGACGGGCGTGCCGGTCGGGTCGGCGGCCTGCGTGGCGACGAAGGAGAGGCCGTCGATCCAGCCCTCGTCGGCGCGCAACGCGGCGAGGAGGTCGGCCTCGTGCGCCCGGCCGAAGGCGGCGAGGGTCAGGGCCTGGACGGTCGGGACGTCCGAGGGGGTCTCGGTGCGGGTGAGCCAGGAAGAGGTCGAGGACATGGTGAACCCTTGGATGAAGGGCCCCGGCGCAACGCGGAAAGTACGGTCAGACCAGGGCCCGGGAGATGAGGACGGGCATCCGGGCGCTGCGCAGCACAGGCGCAGCGGTCATCACCGCGGCCACAATCTCACCTTCCCCGTCTCTCTCGGCATCCTGGTCAAGCACGGACGAGGCGACCGTAGCAGGGCGGGGGCTTCAACGCTCCTGATTTATTCGCCCGGATGCACTGGGGCCGCCCGCCGGGTGGTGGACGGCCGAGGCGGAAGGTGGTGCGTCAGAGGGAGGCGGCGAACTCCACGAACGCCTGCGCCCGGCCGGCTTCCCGTGCGTGCTGCCGGCGGCCACAACGGCAGGTGGGCGGCCACCCACAGGGGTGTGGCCGCCCACCTGCCGTTGGCGGTTCGTCATCCACGGGGAAGCGACTACCTGGGACGCGACCCGCTGTAGAGGTCCATGTAGGACACGTACTGCATCAGCTGCTGCAACGTGTAGAACGTACGGGCGAAGACCCCTTCGCCGACCGTGACGGGCGGGGTGCCGGCGTTGTTCATGACCCGGTACACCCAGTTCGAGAGCGTGTCCCAGTTCCTCTCCAGGTTGACGTTCTCCGTGCCGATCTGGGCGACGCCGTGGTCACGGATGTTGCCGCGGATGTTGTCGAAGATCCGTCCGAAGCGCGCCGCCTCCGAGGTGGCCTGGATCATCATGACGAGGGAGTCCGCCAGGACGGCGCGCCCGCTGCCGCTGTTCTGGAGCGCGGCGATCTGACGCACCTGCTGCAGGGCGTTGTCGAGCCGCGGCCCGTTGATCTGCTGGTTCTGCCGGGTGCCGCCGCCGGGCAGGCCGTTGTAGTTGCTGGTCCAGGGGAGGGTGCTCGCCTGGACGCCCAGCACCCGGTTGAAGCGCTCCCTCTGCGCGTCACCGTCGTTGAAGACCCAGTGCGTTCCCCCGACCTGGTAGAAGCCGGCCACGTAGAGGTTGTGCGGCCAGAAGTAGATCGCCCCGAGGTAGGCGCCGCCCCGGTTCAGGCTGATCTGGATGAGCTGGTCGTTGTCCGCCACGACGGTCTCGTCCAGGTCGGTCCTGAACCAGTCGTGGCTGCTGAGCGAGTGGAGCTGGGAGATCACGTCCCAATACCGCTGGTGCGCCGACGCACCGCCGCCGTTCAGGTCGCTGATGTCCCAGTTGATGGTGCTGAGGCGGTTGTTGGTGTCGGCGTGCGCCGAAGGCGGCGTCATACCCATGAGCCCGACCGCCAGGGCCAGGGCCACCAGTGCGCCGACCAATTGTCGGCGCACCCGTACCAGTGCGCCGGATCCGTTCATTGTGAGCATGCGGGAGTTCCTCAATGGTGAAAAGACGGGTCGTCAGCGCGCCGGCCCGGCCACTGGTTTCCGCACATGGCGAGCATCCATGACGCGCTGTCGGCACGCTAATCCGCCGCACGATCCACTGATGTGCCGCCGGGGCCACGGCTCTTGATCTGCAGCGCACTCCCCGCCCTGCCATCGCCGACCGGCCTGCCCGGTCCCACCACCGTGCAGGAAGTCGGCCGGGCGGGAAGGTGCGTATGCTGCTCGAAATCCGGTCCTGTCCTTCGGTCGGGAGGATCGCCGGCACCAACTGTGAGGCAGGGGTGGGAAACATGGTGGGACTGGTCCTGGTCGGCATCCTGGCGGCGGTCATCGGCGGCTGCGTCTGCGTGGTCTGGGCGGACCGCGGCGGGCCCCGCTGGGCGCGTGTGGTGGCCCGGCTGACCGTCGGCGCGGGCAGGATGCTGCGGCGCTACCAGAAGCAGGAGAGCCGCAGCGTCGGCCGGTCCTCGGACGACGGCTTGTAGGCCCACTGTCCTTGGGTCCACTGTCCTTGGGTCCACGGCTCGCAGGTCACGGCTCGCAGGTCCGCAGCTCGGGGTCGCACCCTGCTCCTCAGTCCTCCCTCCCGCCCCGTTCGGCAGCCGTGAGCAGCACCTCGGCGGCCTCGGTGCGGGTGTACAGCACGTACCGGCCGGCGCGGTGGGCGTCGACCAGGCCGGCGGCGCGCAGGGCGGTCAGGTGCTGGGAGACGCCGCCCGGGGTGATGCCGGTGCGCCGGGCCAGGTCGGTGGTGGAGGCCGGGAGGTCGAGCTCGGCGAGCAGGTGCGCCCTGGTCCGGCCGAGCACCGCGGCGAGGGGCCGGGCCACCGCCGTGCGCCGTTCCCACAGGGTGGCGATGCCGCGCGGCGGGTACCGCAGGGTGGGCTGCCAGGCGGGGGCGGTGACGGAGAAGACGCGGGGCCAGGCGAACACCGACGGCACGAGCAGCAGGCCGTGCCCGCCGAGCCGGAGGGAGCCGCCGGGGGAGCGGTGCCGGATGCGCAGCGTTTCGCTGTCCCAGGCGACGGCCGGGTCGAGGTCGTTGAGCAGCCGGTCGGCGCCGCCCTCCGCCAGCAGCCTGGCCCGGTGGAGTACGTCGCCCTCCAGCAGTGAGCGCACCCGCGGCCAGTACGGCGCGAGCGCGATCTCCCAGAAGGCCTCGACGATTTCGGCGAGCTCCGCCAGGCCGCCGTGCGGGTCGGCGAGCAGTGCGTCGATCCGCGCGGACCGTGGCGCCCGCTTCCCGCCGAGGCCGGCGCGGACCCGTTCCGCCGGGGTCGCCCGGAGCGCGGCCAGCTCGACCGTCAGGTCGGACAGCGGAGTCGTCGGCGGGGGAGCGATGAAGATCGGGATCGCCCGGGGCGGGTCGGGGACGAGGTCGGCGAGCAGGCCCCAGTCCAGCCCGGCGGCGGCCAGTCGCGGGCGTACCTGGTCGCTCCACGGCCGGTACAGAGGGTGCGCGTCCGGGTTCCTGAGGATCCGGACGCTCGCCACGACCTCCCAGAGCGGGGACAGGGCGAACCTGGTCCGCGCCAGGTCGCGGGCGGTGAACTCCAACTCCAGCACGGCGCATCCCCGTCGCTCGCTCGGCCTCTTGCTTTTAGCTCAGCCTAAATTCATGGTCCGGGTCCGGGCACGGGGCGAGGCTCGCCGCATGACCACGACTCACCCCGGCACGACTCACCCCGGCACGACTCACCCCGTCACGACTCACCCCGGTGCGACCCGGCCGCCCGCGTCCCGGCCCGCGACCAGCCGTCCGCTTCTCCGCGATCCCGACTTCCGACTGCTGCTCGGCGCGACGGGGGTGAGCAGACTCGGCAGCGCGGTCGGCCAGCTCGCGCTCCCGCTGGTCGCCGTGCTGGCGCTGGACAGCTCGGCGGGGCAGGTCGGTCTGCTGTCGACGATGGGCACCCTGGCGTTCGTGCTGATCGGTCTGCCCGCCGGGGCCTGGGTCGACCGGCTGCGCAAGCGGCCCGTGATGGTGGCCGCCGACCTCGTCCGGGTGGTGCTGCTCGCCTCGGTGCCGGTCGCCTGGGCGTTCGGTGCACTCACCATCCAGCAGCTCTGCCTGGTCGCCCTGCTGACGGGTGCGGCCACCGTCTTCTTCGACGTCGCCGCGCTGAGTCATCTGCCGGACCTCGTCGGCCGGGACCACCTCGCCCGGGCCAACGCGTACCTGGTGACGGTCGACGCCGCGACCCAGGTCGGGGGCCGGGGCGCGGGCGGCTTCCTGGTGGCACTGGTCTCCGCGCCCCTCGCGCTCGCCGTCGACGCCGTCAGCTACCTCTGGTCGGCGGTCTGCCTGCTGCGCCTCCGCCGGCCGGAGCCGCAGCCTCAGCCGGCGCCCGAGGCGGCGGACCGCCGGCGGCTGGCCCGGGAGATCCGGGAGGGCCTGCGCTTCGTCTTCGGCCACCCCTCGCTGCGGGCCGTCGCCCTGGCGGGTGGCTGCACCAACCTGTCCATCCAGCTCTGCCAGACCGTGCTCCCCGTCCTGTTCGTCCGTGAGCTCCGGCTCCCCGACGCCGCGATCGGCCTGTTCTTCGCCGTCGGCGGGATCGGTGTCTTCCTCGGCTCGCTGTCGGCCCGCCACCTGGCCCGCCGTCTCGGCGCCGGGCGGGTGCTCTGGTCGATGGGTCTGGCGGTCGCACCGCTCGGTGTGGCGGTGGCGCTGGTCGACCGGGGCCCGGCGCTCTGGCTCGCCGGCGGCGGCTGGCTGGCCACCACCTTCAAGGTCGGCATCGACAACGTCCTCAAGGTCAGCTATCGCCAGAGCGTCACCCCCGACCGGATGCTCGGCCGGATGAACGCCACGATGCGCTTCGTCCTCACCGGCTCCCTCGCGGCCGGGGCGGCACTGGCCGGCCTGCTCGGCGAGCTGTTCTCCACCCGTGCCGCCCTCTGGGCGGGCGCCGTGGGCCTCGCCCTCGTGTGGGTGCCGGTCTACTTCTCGCCCCTGCGGACGCTTCGCGAACTGCCGGGCCTCTGAGCCGCCGACGTCCGTGCCGGCGGCCCGCGTGCCGCCCTGCGGTTCTGCCGCCCTGTCGTCCTGCGGCCCTGTCGTCCTGCCGCTCTGCACGGGAAGTCGGCCGGTCCGACTTCCCGTGCAGAGCGGGTGCCGAGGGTGCCCGCCCGGCGGTGTGCGTAGGCTGCCGGCATGCCCGGTCTGCTGCCCTCCGTTCCCCGCCTTGCGGGGCCGTTCGTGTCCGCCGCTCCCGATGTCCCCACCCCGTTGGGCGTGCTGGAGTTCGGCGCGGTCGTCGACCGCCGGCCGGTGCCGCGGCAGCCGACCCGCGCCCATCGGCTGCCCGGCGGCGCCCTGATCCACCGCTGGGAGTGCGAGTCCGTCGAACTGGAGCTGCTGCTCTGCCCGTTCGAGGCGTCCGCCACCGACTTCACCGTCCCGGTCGACGCCTGCTGGGGCGCCGTCTGGCAGGTGTACGCGCGCACCGCGCTGCGCCGCGTCGAGCTCTCGGCGGCCTTCCGCGCGGTGCCGGCGGACGTGGAGAGCGGCTACGACGGCACGCAGGCCGTGGCCGCCGTCAGTCTGGGGAACGCCGGTACCGTCCTCACCCTGAGCGGCTCCGACGAGGAGGACATCTGTGCCCGCGCGGAGGCCGGCGACTCCGTGCCCCGCCGCTGGGCCGCCCACCTCGACGACGTCTACCGCCGCTCGCCCAGCCTCACCTGGGGCGTCGAGTACGTGGACGGCTACCGCGGCCTGACCTGGACCCTCCCGCCCTTCGAACCGGGCGAGCACGCCGTCCTGCACGCCGCCACGAGCTGGCGCACCCCGCAGCCAGACGACCCCGAGGACGACATGTCCACCTGGTGGGCCGCCATGGTCCAGCCGTCGTACCTCCTGGCCGCGGCGTCGGCCCGGTAGTCGCCCCCGGGCCCGTCCGTGAAACGCGCGCCCGTTACCCGAACCGCCCCACGAACCGGCGCTGCCACGGCGTCTCCACCGCGTGCCGGTCGTAGTGCTCCCGCACGTATGCCACCGCCTCGCCGGCCGGTACCCCGTCCAGGACCGCCAGGCAGGCGAGGGCCGTGCCCGTCCGGCCGCGGCCGCCGGCGCAGGCGAGCTCGACCCGTTCGGCGGTCGACCGCTCCCACGCCTCCCGCAGGGCCGCGGCGGCCTCGGTGCGGTCGGCGGGCAGCCTGAAGTCCGGCCAGCGGAGCCACCTGGTCTCCCAGGGGAAGGCCGCGGGCCGCCGGCCCAACAGGTAGAAGCCGACATCGGGCCCCGGGCCCGGCGGCACCGGCCGGAGCAGGCCGCGCCCCCGCACCAGCCGGCCGGAGGGGAGTCGCATCACTCCGGCGGCGGTCGGATCCCAGGGAGCCCCGGAGGCTCGGTCGACAGAGACGGTCATGGGGCGAGCCTACGACGGGGCGGCAGGCCCCTTCCTCCACGGCCGCACGACTGCGACACTCGCCCCATGGGCGTTCGGGGGGATGCGCCGGAGCAACCGGCCATGGTCGTAAGGCCGTTCGCGGCCAAGCAGGTCACCGCGGTCGCCGCCGCGGTCGCCGCCCTGCTGGTCCTGCTCGCGGGCCGCTACGGATTCCACCGCGACGAGCTGTACTTCCTAACCGCCGGCGAGCACCTGGCCTGGGGCTATGTCGACCAGCCGCCGCTGACCCCGCTGCTCGGACGGGCGTCGACGGCGGTGTTCGGTGACAGCCTGACCGGGCTACGGGTGGTCCCGGCGCTGATCTGCGCGGCGAGCATCGCCCTGATGGCACTGCTGGCACGGGAGCTGGGTGCCGGACGACAAGGTCAGCTGCTCGCCGCCTGCTGCGCGGCCTGCTCGGCGTTCGTCCTCGCCGTCGGTCATCTGCTGAACACCAGCACCTTCGACCTGCTCGCCTGGCTGGCCGTCTGCCTGCCGGCACTGCGCCTGCTGCGGACCGGCGACGGCCGCTGGTGGGTGGCGCTCGGCGCGGCCACCGGGGTCGCGCTGCTCAACAAGGACCTCGTCGTGCTGCTCGCCGTCGCCCTCGTCCCCGCCGTGCTCGCGGTCGGGCCCCGGCACGTGCTGCGGAGTTGGTGGCCGGTGGCCGGACTGGCGGTCGCGCTGGTCGTCGCGCTGCCGAACCTGTGGTGGCAGGCCGCGCACGGCTGGCCCGAGCTGACCGTGGCCGGTGGGATCAGCGACAGGGACGGGGCCGGCAACCGACTGATGTTCGTGCCGATGCAGATCCTCTACCTGTCCCCGGTCCTGGTGCCGGTCTGGGTGGCGGGGTTCCGGCGGCTGCTCCGGGACCGGGCCGTGCACTGGGCCAGGCCCTTCGCCGTCGCCTACCCGGTGATCTGCGTCGCGGTGATCGCCGTCGGAGGCAAGCCGTACTACGCGTTTCCTTTGCTGCTGGTGCTGGTCGCCGCGGGCTGCGAGCCGCTGGCGCAGCGGGTGGCGGCGCGGCCACGCCGTGGCCGGGTGCGGTTCGCGGCGTGGCTGGCGTTCGCGGCCGCGGTGAACGTCGTGATCACCCTGCCGGTGCTGCCGGCTCAGCTGGTCCCGGTGGTGAACGGGATCGACGCGGAGCAGGGTGAGCAGATCGGCTGGCCCGAACTGGCCGAGGCCGCCGCCGGAGGCTGGTCCGCGATTCCGGCCGACCGGCGGGGCCGGGCGGTGATCTTCACCTCGAACTACGGCGAGGCGGGCGCGCTGGCCCGGTACGGCCCGCGCCACGGACTCCCGGCCCCCTACTCCGGGCACATGAGCCTCGCCGACTGGGGCCCGCCGCCGGACACCTCCGACGGCCCGGTCCTGTTGCTCCACCCGGACGGGTCCGCGGGCGTGGAGCGGTACTTCACGGGCTGCCGGGTGGTCGCCCGTGTCGACAACGGCCACGGAGTGGCGAACCAGGAGCAGCACGCCCCCGTCCTGCTGTGCACCGGCACCACCAGGCCGTGGTCCGCCCTCTGGCCGGAGCTGCGGCACTACTCCTAGGGCCGGTCGGGGATCGGCCAAGTCGACCGGGGGAATCGGACACTCCGTCACCCCCGGTCGGTCCTGTCATGGCCAAGTCATTTGTGTGGATGGTGAACTGACGCCCCGATCCCTCACGCAGCGGAGGAACGATGAAGCGATTCAGGCGGGTGGCGGCCGTGGCAGCGGCGGTGCTGGCAGCCGTGGCGGTCAGTTCGGTTCCGGCCCAGGCCGCCAACCCCGGGGTGCTGTACAACCTGGCCTCAGGTTGGTGCGCCGACCTGCCCAACTACGGCGCGGAGTACAACACCAAGGTGTACGAGTACACGTGCGACGGGTCAAGCAACGACAATCAACAGTGGAGTTTCGACTACGACGGCAACGTCTACCGCGGCATGTCGGCCTTCACGATCCGCAACATCAAGAGCGGCCAGTGCATGGACGTGCCGAACTACGGAGTGGTGGACCCGGGCACCCAGGTCGGGATGTACACCTGCTCCCCGGGCGGCGGGGACAACCAGGAGTGGGTCTTCCAGCCGTCCTCGGACTACTCCGGCTACGGGGTGCTGATGAACGTCAAGACCCTGATGGCCACCACTCCGACGCTGTGCCTGGACGTCGCCAACTGGGGCGGCGAGCGCAACGGCCTGCCGCTGACCGTCTACAACTGCTATGGAGCCGGTTGGGCTTACGGCGGCACCGACGACCACCTCTGGACGCTGTACTAGAAGCAACGCCGTTCGTCCTGACGATCGGCTGAGCGCGGCCGAGGGGAGCCCCGGCGCCCGTATCAACCGATCGGTTGATACGGGCGCCCCGGGTCGAGCGGATCGGCGGATGCCGCCCGTCCCGGCCGCTCGCGAAGCTGGACCCATGAAACCTTCCGGCAGTCCAGCGCCGCCCGCCTCGGGCCCCGTCATCGAGGTGACCGGCCTTCAGAAGTCCTACGCGGGGCGCCCGGTGGTCGACGGCGTCTCCTTCTCCGTCGCCGAGGGCGAGATCTTCGGTCTGCTCGGCCCCAACGGTGCCGGCAAGACCACCGTGGTCGAGTGCGTGGCCGGGCTGCGCGTTCCCGACGGCGGCACCGTGCGCGTGGCCGGGCTCGACCCGCGGGCCGACCGTGCGGCGACCACCCGGGTCCTCGGCGTCCAGCTCCAGGAGAGCGAGCTCCAGCCCAAGCTGACCGTCCGCGAGGCCCTGGAGCTGTACGCCGCCTGCTACCCCGACCCCGCCGACTGGCGGTCGCTGGCCGGGCGGCTGAACCTCACCTCCCGGCTGTCCACCCGGTTCGCGGACCTCAGCGGCGGGCAGAAGCAGCGGCTGTTCATCGCGCTGGCGCTGATCGGCCGGCCGCGCGTGGTCGTCCTGGACGAGCTGACCACGGGGCTCGACCCGCAGGCCCGGCGCGCCACCTGGGAGCTGGTCGAGTCGGTCCGGGAGGGCGGGGTCACCGTCCTGCTGGTCACCCACTTCATGGAGGAGGCGCAGCGCCTCTGCGACCGCATCGCCGTCGTCGACCGGGGGCGGATCGTCGCGCTGGACACCCCGGCCGGGCTGATCGGCCGCTCGGCCGGGGCCAGGGTCGTCTCCTTCCGGCCCTCGGTGCCGCCGGCCGAGGCGGACCTCGCCGCGCTGCCCGGGCTCGTCTCCGTCGTCTCCGAGGAGGGCCGGCTCACGCTGGCCGGGACCGACGAGACCGTCGACGCCGTCCTCACCCTGCTCGCCCGCAACCGCATCACCGCCCATGAACTGCGCGTCACCGACGCCACCCTGGAGGACGCGTTCATCGACCTGACCGGAGCCGAGTCATGACCGCCGCCCGCACGCCGTCCACTCCCACGTCCACGTCCGGGGCGTCCATGCCGTCCACGCCGTCCACGCCGTCCGCCCGGGCCGTCCGCCGGCGCGGGCCGGCCGCCGCGGTCCTCGCCGCCGAGGCGCGGCTCTTCCTGCGGGAGCCGGCCGGCGTCTTCTGGATCCTGGTGTTCCCCACCCTGCTGCTCGTGATCCTCGGTTCGATCCCCGCCTTCCGCGAGGTCAAGGAGTCGCTCGGCGGCATCAGGACGGTCGACGCCTACGGGCAGGTGTCCGTGCTCATCGCGCTGCTCACGGCCGCCGTCGCGGCCATGCCACCGGTGATCACCGGCTACCGGGAGCGCGGCATCCTGCGCCGGATGTCGACCACCCCGGTCCGCCCGGCCGCGCTGCTCGGCGCGCAGATCGTCCTGCACGGCGCTGCCGCGCTGGTGTCGGCCGCGCTGTCGTTGGCGGTGGGCCGGATCGTCTTCGACGTCGCGCTGCCGCGGCAGCCGCTCGGCTACCTGCTCGCCCTGGTGCTCGCCGCTCTCGGCGCGCTGGCCCTCGGCGCGGTGATCTCCGCGCTCTCCCGGACCTCGAAGATCGCCAACGGGGTCGGCACCGCGGTCTACTTCCCGATGATGTTCTGCGTGGGCACCTGGGTGCCGGTGCAGGCGATGCCGGACGCCCTCGCCCGGGTGGTCGGCTGGACGCCGTTCGGCGCCGCCGCCGAGGCGTTCGGCGAGGCGTCGGCGGGGTCCTGGCCGGGCTTCGGGCACCTGGGCGTGCTCGCGGTCTGGGTGGTGGCGCTGCTGGCGGCGGCCGCCCGCTGGTTCCGGTGGGAGTGACGCCGTGGTGATCGGCCTCGTGCAGACTGGGCGGGTGACCATTGCGTACGGGGGGGCCGGCGGGGACGCGGCCGACAGGGGCGGGCCCGGCGGGATCGCCGTCGGGGGTATCGCCGTCGGGGGTGGTGCGCCCGGCAGCGACCGGGGCGGGAGCGACGTGGCGCGGACGGGGGCCGAGAACGCCGCGAGGGCCGGCACCGCCGTCGAGCGGCGGTGGGCGGTGTTCCACCGCTGGGGATCGTTCGCCCTGCTCGGCGCGGGCCTGCTGTTCTCGGCGGCCACCTCCCGGCTGATCGGGATGGACGGGCCCCGGTGGGCGGCCGTCGGGGCGCTCGCCGCCGCGGCCGTCGTGCTGCAACTGTGGTGGCTCGCGGCGGCCCGCGACCGCCCCGGCCCGTCCGCCTACAGCGCCGCGTACTACGGGGTCCGCTGGGCACTGGCCTTCGCGCTGACCTGGCTGAACCCGTTCTTCGCCACCTATGCGACCGCCGGCTACTACGACGCGGAGCGGCTCCTGCCGCGGCGCCTGCGCTGGCCCGGCATGGTCGCCACCGCGGTGACCCTGGCGGGCTCCCAGTCCGGCGGGTTCCCGCCGCGCGGCACGACGGGGATGGTCGTCTTCGGCGGGCTGCTCACCGTGCACCTCGTGCTGCTGGTGGTGCTCAGCCGGGTCGCCGCCCAGGAGGCCGAACGGGCCCGCGCCCAGGCCGCCGCCATCGAGGAGCTGGCCCGGGCCAACGCCGCGCTCCAGCAGGCGCTGGCGGAGAACGCCGCCCTGCACGCCCAACTGCTCGTCCAGGCGCGGGAGGCCGGGGTCGCCGACGAGCGCACCCGGATGGCGGCCGAGATCCACGACACGATCGCGCAGGGGCTGGCCGGCATCGTCACCCAGCTCCAGGCCGGTGCCACCGCCCCCGACCCGGCCGCCGCGCGCGGCCACCTCGACCGGGCCGCCGACCTCGCCCGGCACAGCCTCGGCGAGGCCCGCCGCTCCGTCCGCAACCTCTCGCCGGCGGCGCTGGAGCACGACACGCTGCCGGGGGCGCTGCGCAAGACGGTCGCCGAGTGGCGCGAACGGACGGGGGTGCAGGCCGAGTTCACCGTCACCGGCACGGTGGAGGAGCTGCACGGCGAGATCGCCGCCACCCTGCTGCGGATCGGCCAGGAGGCGCTCGCCAACGCCGCCCGGCACGCGCAGGCGACCCGTCTCGGGCTCACCCTCTCCTTCATCGACGACGAGGTCGTCCTCGACGTGCGGGACGACGGCCGGGGCTTCGACCCGCTCGCCCTGCCCACCGCCTCCGCCCGCGCCGGCACCGGCGGCTTCGGCCTGTCCGGCATGCGGGCCAGGGCCGAGCGCATCGCCGGCTCGGTCACCATCGAGTCCGAACCCGGCTTCGGGACGGCGGTCTCGGCTCGCGTACCGTTGGTGCGCCATGAGCGATGACGTGATCACCCTGCTCCTCGTCGACGACCACCCCGTCGTGCGCGACGGCCTGCGCGGCATGTTCGCCGCCGACCCCGGGTTCCGCGTGCTGGGCGAGGCGTCGAGCGGCCCCGAGGCCGTGGCCCGGGTCGCCGCGCTCGACCCCGACGTCGTCCTGATGGACCTGCGGATGCCGGGCGGCGGCGGGGTCGAGGCCATCACCGCCCTCACGGACCGGGGTGCGCGGGCCCGCGTCCTCGTCCTCACCACGTACGACACGGACGCCGACACCCTCCCCGCCATCGAGGCCGGCGCCACCGGCTACCTGCTGAAGGACGCACCGCGCGACGAGCTGTTCACCGCGGTGCGCGCCGCGGCCGAGGGGCGCACCGTGCTCTCCCCGGCGGTCGCCTCCCGGCTGGTCGCCGCGGTGCGTACCCCGGCGGCCCGCGGCGGGGCGGCCCACGGGGAGGACGGCCCCCGCGGGGAGGGGCCGGAGGAGACGCCGCTGTCGACGCGCGAGCGCGAGGTGCTGGCCCTGGTGGCCAAGGGCACCTCGAACCGGGAGATCGCCCGGGTGCTGTTCATCAGCGAGGCGACCGTGAAGACCCACCTCACGCACATCTACGCCAAGCTGGGCGCGGCCGACCGGGCCGCCGCCGTGGCCCAGGCGTACGAGCGGCGCATCCTCGGGTAGGGCCCGTCCGTCGTGGCGCCACCGGCGCGCCCGTGCCGAACCGCCCCTGCCGCACCGGGACCGCCACCTTCGCAACCACCTCCGCCGCCACTTCCGCGGACCGGTGAACCGTTGCGCACCACGGTTTCTGACGGATGGTCGGTAGAGTCCGGTGCCATGACCGAGGTGAGCGGCGAACCGCGTGACGGATCCCCTGGCGACGGACTCCCGGGAGGCGGCCGGTTGGCCGGCAAGGTGTGCGTGGTGACGGGCGCGGCCAGCGGCATCGGCCGCGCGGTGGCCGAGCGCTTCGCCCGGGAGGGCGCGTCGGTCGTCGCCACCGACATCGACGCCGCCGGCCTGCGCCGACTGGCGGAGCAACTCCCGCAGGCCGTCGGCACGGTGGTCGGCGACGTCTCCCGCGACGACGACGCCCGCCGGATGATCGCCGCCGCCGTCGACCGGCACGGCCGCCTCGACGTCCTGGTGGCCAACGCGGGCGTGCTGCCGCTGATGGAGATCACCGAGGCGAGCGCCGAGGAGTGGGACCAGGTGATGGCCGTCGACGGCCGCGGCATGTTCCTCACCTGCAAGTACGCGATCGAGGCGATGGCGGCCCCGCGGGGCCGGGGCGGCGCGATCGTCTGCGTCTCGTCCATCTCCGGCGAGGCCGGCCAGCGCGGCCAGGCCGTCTACGGGCCGGCCAAGTTCGTCGCCTCCGGCCTCACCAAGCACCTCGCCGTCGAGTGGGCCGACCGCGGCATCCGGGTCAACGCCGTCGCCCCCGGCACCATCACCACCGAGCGCGTGCGCCGCCTCCGGGACGAGCCGGGCGGTTCCGAGTACCTCGCGGCGATCGAGCGGCTCCACCCGATGGGCCGCCTCGGCGCGCCCGCCGAAGTGGCCGCCGCCGTCGTGTTCCTGGCCTCCGACGACGCCTCCTTCGTCACCGGGGCCGTCCTCCCGGTCGACGGGGGCTACCTGGCGCAGTAGGCCGCCGGGCGCCCAGCACCTCGATCAGCGCCGAGACGCCTTCCGGGCCGCGGCCGACGGCGAGGGCCCGAGCGGTGACGGCGAGGGCGGCGTCCAGGACGGCGGTGTCCAAGCCGCGGGCGCGGGCGGTGCCGGCGACGTGGGCGAGGCCGGCCGCGGCGGAGGTGACGCTGCTGAGGTCGCCGGGGTGGTGGCCCTCGTCGGCGCGGCGGGCCCAGTCATCGATGAGGGCCGGCAGGATGCGCGGCAACCCGTGGGCGTACGGGGCGAGTTCGGCGGCAGTGATGCCCTCGGCGCGGGCCAGGGCGAGGGCGTGCAGGTAGCCGTGCGCGGTGGTCCAGAAGAAGTCCAGCAGCGCCGCGTCGTACGCCGCCGCCCGGCCGGGGTCGGCGCCCAGGTGGGTGACGGTGCCGGCGAGAGCGGCCAGCGCGGGCCGGTGCGCGTGGAACGGCTCCTCCTCGCCGGAGCAGACGATCACGCCGCCCGGCTGCCCGATGGTCGGGGTGGGGGTGAGGATCGCGGCGTTGAGCAGCCGGACGCCTTGTCCGGCGGCCCGGGCGGCGGTCTCCCGGGCCTGTCCGGGGGCGACGGAGGTGGTGTTGACCACGGTCCGGCCCCGCAGGGCCTCGCCGGCGGCGTCGAGGACGGCCCGGGCGGCGTCGTGGTCGCGGACGCAGAGGAGCGTGAGGGGGCTCCCGCTCGCGGCCCCGGCGGCGCTCACGGCGGCTTCGGCGCCCCCGGCGAGCAGGTCGGCGTCCCGGCCGGGGGTGCGGTTCCAGACGGTGACCGGATGGCCGGCCGTGAGCAGCGCGGAGGCCAGCGCGCGGCCCATCGGGCCGAGGCCGAGCACGGTAACGGGGGTGTGGGAAGGGCTGGTTGCGGAGGATCGGAAGTCTGTCACGGCGGTTAAGCTAGACCTTCACGTCGACGTGAGGGTCAAGCGTGGGAACGGGCGCCGAGGGGGCCGTGGTGCGGATCGGGGAACTGGCCCGGCGGACCGGGGTGAGTACCCGTGCGCTGCGCTACTACGAGGAGCAGGGCCTGCTCAGCCCCGAACGCCGCCCCAGCGGCTACCGCGAGTACGGCGAGCACGACGTCCGCACCGTCCACGGCATCCGCACCCTGCTCGCGGCGGGCCTCAGCAGCACGGTGATCGCCGGGCTCCTCCCCGGCCTGCCCGCCCCCGGCGAGCGCCGCCCCGGCCCGACGTGCCCCGAACTCCTCGCCGGCCTCGCCGCCGAGGACGCCCGGATCGCCGGGACCATCAGCGAACTCGAGTCCGCACGCCGCCTGTTGGGCGACATCATGGCCGCCGCGGCGCCGGGCGAACTGATCACCACGCCCCGGCCGGACGCCCCCTCAGCTCGGAAGGCTCCCCGGAGAAGCTGACCTCGCCCCGGTGCAGCACGTGGACGACCGCCGCCCCGGCCAGGCTGCGGGGGAGCGACTGCGCGGTCAGCACGACCGTCCGGTCCCCGGCGGCGGCCGTGCCGAGCAGGTGGGCGTGGAGCCGGGCCGTGACGGCGGGTGCGAGGCCCCGGTCCGGCTCGTCGAGCAGGAGCAGGCGCGGGCGTGCGGTCAGCGCCCGGGCGACGGCGACCAGTTGCCGCTGGCCGCCGGAGAGCGTCCCGGCCGGTCGGGGCAGCAGGGCGGACAGCTCGGGCAGGAGCGCGAGCACCTCGTCCGCCCCGGAGGGGTCGGAGCCGCCGAGCCCGAGGTGCTCGGCCACCGTCAGCGAGGTGAACACCGCCCGCTCCGCCGGCACCAGCGCCAGCCCGAGCCGGACCCGCCGGTGCGCGTCGAGCGCGGTGACGTCCCGCCCCTGCCAGAGCACCCGCCCGGCGGTGAGGCGGACCACCCCGGCGAGCGCGTGCAACGCGCTGGTGCGGCCGGAGCCGTTGCGGCCGAGCAGGACGGTGACCGCGCCGGCCGGGAAGGCGAGGTCCACCCCGTGCAGGGCCTCCAGCGGCCCGTACCGGACGCGGGCCGAGCGCAGGGCGGCTTCGACGCTCACGGGCCGGCCCCCGTCGGTGCCGCCGCCCCGCCCCACAGCCGCGCCACCCGGGCGTCGGCGAGTACGGCGCGGGCCGGACCACACGTCACCACCCGGCCGCCGGCCATCGCGTACACGGTGTCGGCCAGCTCCCCGACCAGGTCCGGGTCGTGCTCGACCAGCAGCAGCGCCATGCCCCGGCCGGCCAGGCCGCGCAGGACGGAGACCAGCCGGGCGGTCTGCGCCGCGTCCAGACCGGCCGACGGCTCGTCCAGCAGCAGCACGCGCGGGTCGCCGGCCAGGGCGCGGGCCAGCTCCACCAGGCGCAGCACCCCGGTCGGCTGGTCGCCGGCCGGCTGCGCCGCGACGCTCCCGAGCCCGAACAGGGCGAGGGCCCGCGCCGTCGCCCCGTCCACCGCGCGCGGGTCCGGCCGGCGGCCGCGCCGCTGCTCGGCGCCGATCCGGACGTTGTCCGCGACCGGGAGGGTCGGGAAGACGGCGATCTGCTGGAACGTCCGGGCCAGCCCGAGCCGGACCCGGGCGTACGCGGGCAGCCGGGTGACGTCACGGCCGCCGAGCAGCACCCGGCCGGCGTCCGGGCGCACCGTCCCGGCCAGGCAGTCGAAGAGCGTGCTCTTGCCGGCGCCGTTCGGTCCGATCAGTGCGGTGATCCGCCCCGGCGGCGCGGCCAGGTCCACCCCGGCCACCGCCTCGATCCCGCCGTACCGGCGGACCACCCCCCGCGCGGTCAGCCGGGCCCGGCCGATGTCCGTACGGTTCACGGCCGGGCCTCCCCCGGGGCGTCGCCGCGCCGGGCGGCGATCAGGGCGCGGAGCCGCCGGCCCGCCGGGGTGAGCCGGGCGGGCGGCAGCGCCGCGGCGGCCTCCGCCGGGCGGCGGCGCGGCAGACGGGCCGCCACGCCCGCGAGGCCACCCGGCAGGCGGCCGATCGCCGCTGCGAGGACGCCGACCGCGACCGCCGACACCCCCGCCACCGTGCCCGAGTCCAGGCCGATCAGCAGGGCGGCGGCGAGCACCGCCCCGAGCGCGCTGTCCGCGCCGGCCACCACCACGGCCGCGAACCAGAGCAGACCGAGCACCGGGTCGAACGAGGCCGCGTCGAAGGCCCGCCCGGCCAGGCCCATCAGCCCGCCGCCGAGCGCGGCCAGCGCCGCCCCGGCCACGAAGGCGAACAGCTTCAGCCCGGGCACGTCCACCCCCGCCGCCACCGCGCCCTGCTCGTGGTCGCGCATCGCGGTCAGGGCCCGGCCCAGCCGCCCCCCGTGCAGCGCGTGCACCACCACCAGGCCCAGCCCGAGCAGCAGCAGTTCGGCGAGGTAGAAGGCCCGGTCGCCGGCCAGGAAGGCGGGCCGGTCGAGAGTCAGCCCGGTGGTCGCGTACGGCTGCTGGAAGACGAAGCGGCTCATCGCCGTCCCGACCGCGAAGGTGACGAGGGCGAGCGCCAACCCGCGCCGCCGGATCGCCGGCCAGCCGGTGAGCAGACCGAGCGGCGCGGTCGCCAGGACCGCGAGCAGCAGCGCGGGCGCGGCGGGCAGCGGCGGCACGCCCGGGATCCGTCCGGACATCAGCAGCGCCGTCCCCAGCGCGCCGAGCCCCGCGTACCCGGCCTGGCCGAGCGAGATCTGCCCGCCGTACCCGGTCACCACCACGATGGACAGCAGGATCAGGGCCAGCGCGGGCACCAGCAGCGCGCTGCGCAGGTCGTTGCCGCGGAAGCCGAGCGGCAGCAGGAGCAGCACCAGGCAGGCCGCCCGGGCCGCCCGCCCCCCGCCGGCCGGCCCGGGCGCGGTGAGCGGGGCACGGTCGGGCTGCCCGCCCGTGATCCGGGGGCCGGCCAGCAGGGCGGCGGCCAGCAGCGCCACCACGAACAGGTTGGCCTGTACCGCCTGCACCAGCGGCAGCAGCTGGCCGGGCGGGCGCAGCCGGGTCATCTCGGCCTGCGCGATCCCGAGGCCGAGGCCGGTCGCCACCGCCACCGGGATGGACCGCAGCCGGGCGGCCACCGCTACCGCCATCGTCTCCATCACCAGCAGCGGCAGCCCGTACGGGTCGAGCAGCAGGTAGGGCGCCAGCGCGACACCGACCAGGCCGGCGGTGAACGAGCCGAACGCCCAGCCGGCCGCCGAGACCCGGTCGGCGTCCACCCCGGCCAGCCGGGCGAGCCGGCGGTCGTCGACGACCGCGCGCAGCTGGAGGCCGAACCGGGTGAAGCGGGTGGTCGCGGCCACCGTCACGGAGAGCACCAGGATGGCGGCGAGCTGCGCCACGGTGTCCGGCCGCAGGGTGTGTCCGCCGGGCAGCACGATCGGAGTACCGCCGAACGGGGACGGCGCGCCGCTCAGCGGGGCGGCGCCCCAGAGCAGCACCACCACCCCGATGAGCAGGACGAAGACACCGACCCCGGCGACCACGGTCTCGGCCGTCCCGGCGCCGCGCCGCTGCAACGGCCGGTACACCAGGGCGTCCAGCACCACCCCGAGGGCGGGGGCGACCAGCAGCAGGCAGCACGCGACGGCCGGCCAGACCGGCCAGTGCCGCACCACGACGAGGTCGCGCAGCAGGTAGGCGACGAGCATGGCCTGCGCGCCCTGGGCGAGGTTGAGCACGCCGGTGGCGCGGTGGCAGACGACCAGGCCGATGCCGCTCAGGGCGGCGGCGCAGCCGACGGTCAGTCCGGCGAGCGCGAGGTCGACGGTGAGGCCGAGGGAGTCGGGGGTGAGGACGTCCGGCACGGTGACCTCCGCCCGCTCAGCCGGCCGGTGGGGCGGCGTCGCCCGGGCCGGCGGGGCCCTCGGGCGGGTCGGCGGGGCCCTCGGGCGGGTCGGCCCCGCCGGGCGGCCCGGGTTCGCAGAGCCGGCAGGGGGCGAGCCCGCGCGCCCGGACGGCGGCGGCGTCCACCGGTACGGCCCGGGGTTTGCCGGTCACCAGCGGGCAGTGCGGCCGGTGGTAGAGGGTGCCCTCGGGGACGGCCAGCGTGACGCCGGCGGTTTCCGCGTTGCCCGCGTTGCCCGCGTTGCCCGCGTTGCCCGCGTTGCCCGCGTTGCCCGCGGCGCCCGTGCCGTCGGCGTCGTCACTGGGGGAGTTGTCGCCGGGGGAGCCGTCGCCAGGCCCGTCGTCGGGCTCGACCAGCAGGGCGTAGAGCCGCTCGACCCGCCGGTGCGTCAGGTCGGCGGAGCGGTCGGACGGCCCCGGGGAGCGGCCGGAGGAGCGCAGGGCGACCAGGACGACGCCCGCCACGATCAGCGCCGCGCCCGGGATGGTGGACGAGGCCAGGTAGGGGATCTGCTGCTCGGCGAACTGCTCGCCGGACACCCCGTACCAACCCAGCACGCAGAGGGCGGCCCCCGCGGCCGCGATGATCCAGCCGGTCCACTCGCGCCACTCGCTCCACCCGCGCGCGCCGCGGACCGTCCGCACCGCCCGCGCGGCGGGGCGCCGCGGGCCGGCGGCGGGAGGGCCGCCCGCCCCCTGAGCGGCGGCACTTTCGCCCCCGGATTGCGATTCGTCCATGAATCCGCCTTGATGGTGTCACTTGCGACATTTCCAGGATCGGCCTGGAACAGCATCCGGACATCGGCGGAGCGGGCCGCGCGGCGCATCCGGGCGGCGCGGCCGGCGCGGTCGGGGCTTCGGCGCCGACGACGTGACCGCCGCAGTCGAGAGGAACACCATGCACGTGAGGCAGAGCGGCACCCGCGACACCCGCGGCACGCATCGGGGCGGCGGCCCGGTCCTGCGGTCGGCGAGCGCGCTGCTCGCGTTGCTGCTGGTGGGCACGGTGGCCGCGTGCAGCAGCAGCAAGTCCACCTCGACGGCCTCGGGGTCGGCATCCGTGTCCGCCTCGGCGTCGGCCAGTGCCAGTGCCAGTGCCAGCGCCAGTGCCAGTGCCAGCGCGAGCCCCGGCGGGACCGCGCCCGCCGACCCGGCGACCGCGAAGAACCAGGTCACCGCGAACTGGGAGAAGTTCTTCGACCCCAGCACCCCGATCCCGGAGAAGGCCAGTCTGCTCCAGAACGGTGACGTGCTGCTCCCCGCCCTCCAGGGCTTCTCCCAGGACCCGCGGGTCGGCCAGGTGAAGGCCAGGGTGACCGACGTGGCGTTCACCTCGCCGACCGATGCCACCGTCACCTACGAGCTCTCGCTCCAGGGCACCGTGGTCGAGCCGAGTGCCACCGGCCAGGCCGTGCTGGAGAACGGCACCTGGAAGGTCTCCCGCTCGACCCTCTGCGGCCTGCTCACCCAGGCCGGCGCGGGCAGCGGAACCCCGATCCCCGGATGCAGCTGACGGCGCCGCCCTCCCGCCGGGCCGCCGACGGACCCGTCCGCCGACGGCCCGCGCGCCGCGCCCGCGTCCGTGTCCGCGCCCTGGCGCTGTCGCTCGTCCCGCTGCTCGTGCTGCTGCCCGTCGCCGCCTGCGGGACCCGGCTTCCGGACAGCGCGTTCGGCCCCCGCCCCACCCCGGGCGGGGGCGGTACGACGGGCGGCAATCCGGCCTCCGACACCGGCGTCACCGCCACCGAGATCCGGGTCGGCATCGTCACCTCGCTGACCAGCCCGGTCGGCAGCGAGGTGTTCAGCGGCCCCCGCTACGGCGCGCTGGCCTTCTTCCAGGCCCTGAACGACCGCGGCGGCCTGCACGGGCGCACCGTCAAGCCGGTCACCTGCGACGACGGCGGCAGCGGCATCGGCAACCAGGACTGCGTGCACCGGCTGATCGACCAGTCGCACGTCTTCGCCTTCGTCTCCGGCAGCGTGCTGGACTACGCGGGCGCCCCGTACGTGAGCGGGAAGGCCGTGCCGGACGTCGGCGGCCAGCCGATCGGCACGGCGTACGACCGCTGGCCGCACCTCTACGAGATCTACGGCAACAGCGCCCCGCGCGACGGGAACGCCGTCGGCTGGAACGGGACGCTCTACCAGACCACCGAGGTGTACCGGTTCTTCAAGGAGCGGCTGGGCGCACGCAGCGCCGCGGTGGTCGCCTACAACCAGGCCGACTCGGCCCGCTACGCCGCCCAGCTGAGGGAGGGCCTGGAGGCGGAGGGCTACCGGGTCCTGACGCAGACGGTCGACTTCGCGCTGCCGAACTTCCAGGCGGTCGCCGCCGCCGTCCGCGCCGACGGCTCGCAGCTGCTGTTCGACGCCATGGACACCCGCGGCAACGCGGCCCTGTGCCGCGCGCTGGACGAGGCGGGGGTGGAGGTCGAGGCGAAGGTGACCAACGTCCAGAACTGGTCCGAGACCGTCCGCACCGACTACCAGTCGTCACCCGGTTGCCGCAACGTGCTCTGGGCGACCTCGTCCAGCCTCAACTACGAGGACGTGGACCACCCGGCGGTGGCGGACTTCCGCGCCGCGATGGCCCGGTACTACCCCGACCGTGCCCCGCTGCTCTCGGCCTGGGAGCTGGAGGGCTGGGCGGGTGCGCAGTGGCTCACCGACGCGATGGACTCCTGCGGCGCGGAGCTCACGCGGGCCTGCGTCGGGGGCTTCATGAACCGTGCCGAGCCCTACGACGCGCACGGCCTGATCCTGCCCGCCTCCTTCGTGCCGCAGCCGCCGCCGTCGGGCCTGACCCGCGCCTGTCTGAACGCGGCCCGCTGGCAGGACACGGCGGAGGGGGGAAGGGGCGGCTGGGTCACCCAGGTGGCGTCCATGACCACCAACTGCTTCGACGTGCCACAGCTGCCGTACCGGCCGTGACCCCGGCCGCGTGACCCCGCCCGTGACCCCGGTGGCGCCGTCCGGGTGACGCAGTCCGGGCGTGACCCGCCCGGGGCCGCGTCCGCCCCGGGGCCGCGCTCGGGCGGGGTGTGCTCAGGTGAGCCGCTCCACCACGACGATCGCCGCGTCGTCGTCCAGCCGGCCGCCGACGTGGGCGAGCAGGTCGCGGCGCAGGTGGCCCAGCAGGGCGGTCGGACGGTCGTCCCGCCAGGCGGTGACGCGTTCGGTGAGCGGGTAGAAGCGCCGCTCGGCGTCGCGGGCCTCGATCACGCCGTCGGTGTAGATCAGCAGCCGGTCGCCGGGGACGAACGGGAACACCTCCACCTCGTACGCGGTCGGGGCCAGCTCGCCGAGACCGAGCGGGGGAGCGGGGTGGCGGGCGCCGAGCGTGGTGATGCCGTCGGCGTGCAGCAGCAGCGGGGGCGGGTGGCCGCAGTCGATCAGCCGCAGGACGGAGCCGTCGTCCGGGATGTCCAGGATCACGGCGGTGATGAACGACTCGCTGCTGTCGTCCGTGGTCGGCCCGTCCCCCTCCGGGCCCGGGACGGCGCCCGCCACCGCCCGGCGCAGCCGGTTCTGTTCGCCGAGCTGGGCGAGGTCCCAGCAGACGCTGCCGTCCAGGTAGGTGGCGAGTTCCGGCAGCTCGGCGTGGAGGTGGGCGGCCGCCCGGAACGCACCGAGCAGCAGGGCGGCGTCGCCGAGCGAGGAGAGGCCCTTGCCCCGGACGTCGCCGACCAGCAGGCGGGTGCCGGTCGCGGTGCGGGCCGCCGCGTAGAGGTCCCCGCCGACCTGCGCCTCGGCCTCGGCGGCCAGGTAGACGGAGGCGAGGTGGAGCGGCCCGATCCGGTCCGGCAGCGGGCGCAGCAGGACGCGCTGGGCCGCCTCGGAGACCGAGCGGACCTGGGCCAGCTCCCGTTCGTGCCGGTCGCGCAGCACCCGCAGGCCGACGATCAGCGCCGAGACGGCGACCTGCGCGCCGAGCTGGGTCTCGTGGTTGGCGGTGTAGAGGCCGTCGCGCTGGATCCCGATGAAGGTCAGCGCGGCGAGGGCGAGCAGGGCGATGACCGTGGTGGCCCGGGCGCCCGCGAAGGAGGCGGTGAGCGCGGGGGCGACGATCAGCAGCGGGCCCAGGTGGATGTCGGGCGGGGCGAGGATGTCCACGACGGTGATCGCCAGGATCAGCGCGAGCGCCAGCACCGTCAGAGCGCGGCGGCCGGGCCGCCACGACCGGCGGCCGTCACCGGGACGCTGCCGAAGTGGCACCTCTCCTCTGTACACCGTCCGGGCTGTGCACCGCACGTCGGCGGGCCGCCGTCCGGGGCGCGGTCCGGGCCTGCCGGTGCCCGGCGCCGGCGCGTCCGGGTCCGCCGGTGCTCAGTCCTGGGCGCCGTAGCGGGCGAGGTAGTCGGCGAACCGCGCGACGTCCTCGTCCGACCAGTCGGTGAAGCGGGCGGTGAAGGAGGCCCGGCGCTGCTCGTTGGCCTCGCGCAGCAGGGTGAGGCCGGCCTCGGTGGCGCGCAGGATCTGGCCGCGCTGGTCGTCCGGGTCGGCCTCGCGGCGGAGCAGGCCGAGCTTCTCCAGCGCGGTGACCTGGCGGCTCACGGTGGACTTGTCCAGCATGAAGTGCATCGCGACGTCGGCGGCCCGGCAGCCGCCGCGCTCGTTGATCAGGTCGAGGATGCTGTAGGTGACCAGGGAGAGGTCCGGGTGCAGCTGGCTGGCCTTGTGCCGGGCGCGCCGGGCGAAGGCGGTCAGCTCGCGCTGGATGGTGTCGATCGACGTATCGCGGCCGGGCACGGCGGACCTACCTCCTCGGGAGAATTTGTTGCACTATACAACGATTTTGGCTCCTTGCGTGCCCTGGCCGGCCGTGTCGCCCGGCTGCGTCGCCCGGCCGTGGGCCGGTCGGACGTACCGGTCAGCCGGTCCGGGCCCCGTCGGGCGCCGAGGCCTGCCAGGCGCGGGCTGCCGCGATCCGGCGGGTCGCGCTCGGGTGAGTGGCGAACAGTAGCTCAAGCGCCCGCGGCGGGTCGACGTCGGACACGTTGACCAAAGCCAGTCTGCGCTGCATCGCGACGAACTGCTCGGCGTCCGAGGTGAGTTCGAGCGCGTGCCGGTCCGCCCGGGCCTCGATCCGGCGGCTCGTCGCGCACTGCACCGGGCCCGACAGCGCGCCCAGCAGCGCGGCGCAGGCCGCCAGCAGCGGCAGGGCGCGCGGATCGGCGACGTCCGCCACCCCGGCCGCCGACAGCAGCGGGCCCCAGCCCGTCAGCAGGCCGAGCAGGGCGACCACCACGGCCGCCCCCAGCGCACCCAGCAGCGTGCCGGTCAGCACGTCCCGGTGCTTGACGTGCCCCAGCTCGTGCGCCACCACCAGCTCCACCTCGCGGGGCTCCGCGGTCGACAGCAGCGTGTCGTAGGCGACGATCCGACGGGTCGCGCCCAGCCCGGACACGTACGCGTTCAGCGCCGTCGTCCGTCGTGACGCGTCCGCCACCAGGACGTCCCGCACCCGGACGCCGTCCTGGTCGGCGAGCGCCAGCAGCGCGCTGCGCAGCGGGCCGGGCGGCATCGGCGTGAAGCGGTTGAACACCGGCTCCACCAGCAGCGGGTAGAGGAACGAGAGCGCCGCCGTGAGCAGCGCCGCGGCGCCCGCCGCCGGCAGCCACCAGTGGTCCGGCGACCACGCGGTGAGCGCGAACAGCCCGAGGGCGACGGGGAGGGCCAGTACCAGGGTGAGCGCCAGCCCGCGCAGCGCGTCCACCGCCCAGCCGGCCCAGCCCTGCGTCACCAGCCCGTACCGGGCGCGCGCCGAGCGGACGCCCGCGCCGAACGGCAGCTGCACCGCCTGCCCGAGCACCACCAGCGCGGCCGCTCCGGCCAGCACCGCCGCCGTTCGCGAGCCGCCGAACCAGCCGCCCACCGCGGTCACCAGCCCCGCCCCGGCGGGCGTCAGCCCGAGCGCGAGCGCCAGCGTCAGGCCGGCCAGCCGCCCGCCGAGCGCCCACGGCACCTGCGCACGGCGCAGCGCGCGGCCGCGGGCGCGCTCGGCGGGGGTGAAGTCGGAGGCGGGGCCGGGGGTGGGTCCGGGCTCGGAAGCTGAGCCGGGGCCGGGGGTGCCGTGCGGTTCGCGGGAGGGTGCTGGGGTGCCCGGGGTCGGGCCGGCAGAGTCGGTCATCTGCGTGTCTGTCATCCGTCTTCTGGCGTCCGTCGTCCGTCCTTCGAATTCTGTCAGCCGCCGGCCCGCTCCGCCGGGCCCGTGGCGGAGCGGGTGCCGGCGCGGAGCAACTGGTGGCCCAGGTCGACCAGGGCCCGGCCGACCGCGAAGTCGTCGCCGACCGCCGGCGCCGGGTCGTCGACCGGGTTGCGCCGGGCCAGCGCGTCGCTGTGCAGCACGCTGCCGTCGGCGTCGAGCACGGCGTGCACCCGGGTGGTGTCCCCGTCCTCGACCACGTGCAGGCTCAGCTGCCAGTCCTTGGTGCGGACCGTCGCCTCCCCGCGGCCCTCCCCGCCGCCCTCCACGGCGGCCACGGCCCGGGCCGTGTGCGGCGGCGCGGACGCCGTGCCGTCCGCGCGGACGATCACCACCGGACAGACTCCGTGCACGGCGCAGCGGGCGCTCACCGAGCCGAGCAGCGTCCGGGTGAAGGAGCCGCGCCCCCGGCTGCCGAGCACCAGCAGGTCCGCCCCCTCGGCGGCCCCCAGCGGCACCTCGGCCGCGTGCCCGAGCACCAGGCTCTCCCGGATCTCCACCGGCCGGTCGCGGCCCACCACCTCGTTCACCTCGGCGGTGAGCGTGCGGAGCGCCGACCGCTCGAAGCCGTCGTCCGTCATCGGCGCGAACCAGCCGTACAGCGACGGGTACTCCCAGGCGGCCACGGCGTGCACCCGGGCACCAGTCAGCCCCGCCTGCCCGACCGCCCAGCGCAGCGCCGCCTTCGAGGGCGCCGAGCCGTCGATCCCGACCACGATCCGCCCGTGGGCGGAGCCGTTCGGGGCGCCCGCCGTGGTGCCCGGTGTGATCCCTGCGCCCTCCATCACCCACCGCCTCACGGTCCCGGGGCCCCGCACGCGCGGACGCTCGCCGTACCCTCCACGCTGCGCGCCGCAGGGCCGGACGCGCCAGGGACGGGACGGCCGCATCGGGGAGGGCGATTGGGCCGGGTGGTCCTGCGACGGTCCGGCCCGCGAGGGTCCGGCCCGCGACGGTCCGGCCCGCGGCGGGGAGGCCCGCGCGTCCGGTCCGGGGGCTCGCCGTTCGACGAACAAGGTGTGGAGGCAGGGCGAAGGACGCGCGGGGGAGTGGCGTAGGCTGACCGCTCTTGAATCGACCCCGGGGGGATCTCACATGCGCCGTGTCGCGGCCGCCGTCGCACTGCTGCTCGGGCTGATACCCGTGGCCGCCTGCGGACCGGACGACCCGGCGCCGGCCAAGGCCGCGCCGGCCGCCGACGCGGCCGGGCCGACGGCCGACGGTTCCGCTGCCGCGAGCGGCACCGCGGCGCCGGCCCCGTCCGGCAGCGCCGCCGCGCCCCGGCCCGACGGCAGCATCACGGTGGCCTTCGCCGGCGACGTCCACTTCGAGGGCCGGACGGAGGCCCGGCTCGCCGTGAAGGCGCCCGAGCAGGCGCTCGGCCCGATCTCCAGGACCCTCTCCGACGCGGACCTCGCCGTCCTCAACCTGGAGACCGCGATCACCGACCGCGGCGCCCCCGAGTCGAAGACCTACACCTTCCGCACCTCGCCCAAGGCGCTCACCGCGCTCAAGGACTCCGGCGTCGACGTCGTCTCGATGGCCAACAACCACGCCGTCGACTTCGGCCCGGACGGCCTCGCCGACACCCTCGCCGCCAAGGACGCCTCGCCGATCCCGGTCGTCGGCGTCGGGCACAACGCCAAGGAGGCGTACGCCCCGTACGTCACCACCGTCCGCGGCGTGAAGGTCGCGGTGGTCGCCGCCAGCCAGGTCGAGGACATCACCAACCAGAAGTGGCGGGCCGGCGCCAACAAGCCGGGCATCGCCTCGGCGCTGGACGCCCCCGCGCTGGTCAAGGCGGTGGAGGCGGCGAAGCAGCAGGCGCCCGTCGTCATCGTCTACCTGCACTGGGGCGACGAGGGCAAGGCCTGTCCGACCGGCCCCCAGACCGCCATCGCCAAGAAGCTCGCGGCGGCCGGTGCCACCGCGGTGGTCGGCACGCACGCGCACACCATGCTCGGCTCGGGCATGCTCGGCAACACCTACGTCGGGTATGGCTTCGGCAACTTCCTCTGGTACGGCACGTCCAACTACGCGTTCTCCAACGAGACCGGCGTCACGACGCTGACCCTCACCTCGGCCGGCAAGGTCACCGGCGAGGTGTTCACCCCGGCCACCGTCGACGGCCAGGGCGTGCCCGTTCCGCAGAGCGGGGCCGCCGCGGAGGCGGCGCTCAAGCGGAGGGACGGCCTCCGCGGTTGTACCGGCCTGGCGCCCGCCCCCGGGCCCGCTCGCTGAGTTCGTCCAGGTCCCGGGTGGTGATCGCCTCCGCCACGGGGATGCCGCCCCGGCCCGCCAGCGCGAGCCGCTCCCGCACCTCGCGCGGCGTCCGCGGCCGCCATCCGGGGCCGTAGCAGCACCGCGAGTGGAACGTCACCCCGGCGGCGAGCACGGCGGTCAGCGCCCGCCAGCCGGCGTCGTCCCGCCGCTTCGGGACCGCGAGGTCCTGCCCCGCGTCGATCAGCTGCCCGCGGCAGCGCGGGCAGCGGTCGTGCCCCGGCGCGGCCCGTCGCTTCACCGAGACGCGGCAGGGCAGGCAGACGAAGTGCCTGGCGGTGGTCTGAGGGCGGATGCACACGGTCCCACGGTAGGGACCTGACGGCCCGTCGTCAGGTGGATTTCCCGGCGCGCGGAAGGCCGCGGGCGAGCGGAGGAAGGACCTCGGGCGCCACGCTAGCAGAGACCCCGGGCCGGAGTCCGCCTCCGGGCCCCGGCGGGGCAGGGGGCGCCGGCGGGTGTCCCGCCGGCGGGACGGACCCGGCCAACGGTGGGCCGGACCGCCGAGGTTGAGCAGGTCACGGGGCCGGAGAGGGGCGGGGGCAGCGGCCGACGATCTCTTGCCGCGGTACGGGCGGTGGCTGAGAGTATTCGTCGCCGAAGGATCATTCCCCGACGGCCGGCGCCTGCCCGCCCGTCGGCAGCCCAGGACGAGAAAGGCCCCGCCGATGGACCACCAATGGATCCGCACCCTGTTCAGCGGTCTGTTGCCGGAGGAGACCGTCGCCCTGGTCTGCGACCGGTACGACGAGTACCAGGACGCCCCGTTGACGCAGCTCGGGCTCGAATCCATGGCCGTGATGGGGCTGGTGGTCCGGATGGAGACGGACTTCGGCAAGGAGATCGACTACGAGGCCTTCCAGCTGTCGGACGTGTCGACGCTGGCAAGGATCAAGGCATTCCTGGGAGTTGAGTGACCCGATGGAGACGCTGAGGACCACCATCAAGGCGGCCGTCGGACAGCCGGCGGTGCGTGACACGCTCACCACACAGCTGCGTTTCTACTTCCCCCAGGTCACCGCGGTCGAGTTCGGCACCGACGAGCTGACGGTCGTCTCGCAGGACGCCGTGCCCCTGGAGAAGCTGGAGCGCTCGGTCGGGCAGATCCTGGAGCGCTTCAAGGCGATCCCCCGCGGCGTGCGGACGAGGACCCTGCTCGACTCCGGCGACCCGGCCTCGGTCGAGGCCTGGCTCGCCGACCGCCCGGCCCGGTTCCCCACCGAGGTCCTGGCAGGTGCCGCGGCCGCCCTCTCCGAGGAGCTGCGCCGCGTGGCGCGGCGGCCGGGCCGCCGGGCGGTCACCGGCCGTGCTGCACAGCTGCGTCCGGGCGTCAACGTGTACGGGCACGAGAGCGCCGCGCTGCTGGCGGCGCTCGACCGGTTCGCCAACCGCTGCATCGCCCAGGCGTACGACGCGGAGGAGCTGCTGATCCCCTCGATGATCCCGAGCTCGGTCGTGGACCGGTCGGGGTACTTCGAGACCGGCTGCCAGCACCTGAGCTTCGTGGCGCCGGTGAGCAACGACCCCGACCTGTTCGAGGAGTTCCTGCCGTACTGGCGCGGGGCGGCCGAGAAGGGCGAGCGGGGCACGGACCGGCAGGTGCTCGACTACCTGAAGGCCCCGCGCGACCTCCTCAACCCCGCGGCCTGCCTGCACTGTTACCAGCTCCTGGAGGACCAGGTCTTCGCCGAGGACGAGGCCCTCGTGATGACGGTGGGCGGCTCGATCTTCCGCGACGAGTCCGGCAACCTGAACAACCAGGAGCGGCTGTACGAGTTCCGGATGCGCGAGGGCGTCGTGGTCGGTGGTGCCGAGCCGGTGGCCCGGATGCACGGCGAACTGCTGGACCTGATGGCCGTGACCGCGCTCCTGCTGGGCCTGGACTTCTCGCTGGAGACGGCCTCGGACATGTTCTTCAGCGACGGCGCCGGCGCGCAGCTGTTCGCCCAGCTCGTCTCCGACAGCAAGATCGAGCTGGCCGTGCGCTCGCACACCCTCGGCCGCAAGGTCGCCAGCGCCTCGCTCAACAAGCACGGCAGCCACTTCTCCGACGCCTTCCGGATCCGCGACGAGCGCGGGCTGGCCGCCTCCACCCTCTGCGTCGGCTTCGGCATCGACCGGCTGGCCTTCCTGCTCACCGAGCACGGGGACACCGGACTGTCCGAGCTCGCCGACCGCGTCGACGCGAACGCCGGGCGGATCACGGGGGCGCGGTCGTGAACCGCACCTTCGTCTGCGTGGAGACGACCGACTACTTCACCCGGGCGATGGAGCGGGTGGCCGCGGACGAGGGCGACCGGCTGCTGTTCGTCTCCGCCCGTGCCGAGCCGCCGGCCGGCGTCCCCTCGCTCCGGCTCGACGTGCGCGACGACCCGCAGCGGGTGGCGGCGGACATCGCGGCGGCCTGCGAGGGCCGCCCGGCCGTCGCCGCCTTCACCAACCAGGAGCCGTACGTCATCGCGACGGCGGCGGTGGCCGGGGCCCTCGGCGTGGGCCGGAACCCGGTCGCGTCGGCCGGCGCGGCCCGCGACAAGGCGCGGATGAAGGAGATCTGGCAGGCGGCCGGGGTCAGCACGCCCCGGGGCACCCACTTCACCTCGCGCGCCGGGCTGGACCTCGCGCAGGTCGCGTACCCCGCGATCGTCAAGCCCACCCACGGGTTCGCCAGCTGCGGCGTCCGGCGGGTCGAGTCCGAGGCCGAACTGCTGGAGCAGGTCCGCAAGATCGCCCTGCTCAACGCCACCACCATGGCGCAGGACGGCGTCCCGGCCGCCGGGTTCCTCGTCGAGCAGTGCCTCGAAGGGCGCGAGTACTCCGTCGACACCGTGTGGTTCGACGGCCGGCCGGCCGCGGACTTCCTGCTGGCCAACAACTCCGAGCAGGTCTCGTCCGGGCAGTACTTCCCCGACCGGCTGTACGCGCTGGAGCCGTCGATGCCGGAGGAGCTGCGCCGGGCCGTCATCGACCTGACGCACGACGCCGTCCGCGCCCTCGGCATCTCCCACGGCCCCACGCACACCGAGGTCCGGTTCCACGACGGGACGCCCTACGTGCTGGAGACGGCGGCCCGGCCGGGCGCCGGCGGGATCTTCTACGACCTCGCGCACCGGGCCCGCGGAGCGGACCTCATGCGGGCGATGTACCTCAGCCTGGTCTGCGACGGCCGGGAGGAGTTCGACCGCCGGACCGGACCGGCGCTGCGCAGGCCGCAGGCCGCGGGCCCGGAGGCCGACACCCACGGGGACACCACCTACTTCTGGTTCAACGTGCCCCACCGGGGTTCGGGGATCATCCGTGCGATCGAGGGACTCGACGAACTGCGCGAGCGCGACGAGGTCCTCCTCTGCGTCTGCTTCAAGGAGCCGGGACACCACCTCCACCCGGACGGTGACCTGATCTCCGACTACTTCTGCAACATCATGGGGCGCCACCGCGAGGTACCGGGCGGCCCGAGCCTGACGGAGCTCCTGAAGAGCTTCGAGGAATCGATAGAGATCGTCTACTGAGCCGCCCGCCCCGCTCCGCCCCCGTTCCTCCGGGGCGGGGCGCAGCGGTGGAACGCCCATCGGTCAGCTAGGAATCGGCATGGAATACCGTCAACTCGGCCAGAGCGGCCTGAAGGTCAGCGAGATCGCCTACGGAAACTGGCTCACCCACGGGTCGCAGATCGAGGAGGACGGCGCGCGCAAGTGCATCTCCGCGGCCCTGGACGAGGGGATCACCACCTTCGACACGGCCGACGTCTACGCCCTCACCAAGGCCGAAGAGGTCCTGGGGAAGGCGCTGGCCGGCGTGCGGCGCGGGTCCGTCGAGATCTGCACCAAGGTGTACTGGCCCACCGGGCCGGGCGCCAACGACCGCGGGCTCTCCCGCAAGCACATCATCGAATCGGCGAACGCCTCGCTGCGCCGCCTGGGGACCGACTACATCGACCTCTACCAGGCGCACCGCTACGACCACGACGTCCCCCTGGCCGAGACGCTGCGCGCGTTCGACGACCTCGTGCGGCAGGGCAAGGTCCTGTACATCGGGGTCTCGGAGTGGCGGGCCGAGGAGATCGCCGAGGCCATGAAGATCGCCGAGGACCTCGGCCTGGACCGGATCGTCTCCAACCAGCCGCAGTACAACATGATCTGGCGGGTGATCGAGACCGAGGTCGTCCCGATGAGCCGGCAGCACGGCATCGGCCAGATGGTCTTCTCGCCCATCGCGCAGGGGGCGCTGACCGGCAAGTACCTGCCGGGGGCGGCCCCGCCGGCCGGGTCGCGGGCCACCGACGAGCACGGCTCCAACTTCATCAGGTACTTCCTGGCCGACGAGATCCTGGGGAAGATCCAGCGCCTCAAGCCGGTCGCGCAGGAGGCCGGCCTGACGCTCGCCCAGCTCGCCGTCGCCTGGACGCTGCAGAACCCGGCGGTCTCCGCCGCCATCGTCGGGGCGTCGCGCCCCGACCAGGTCAGGGAGAACGCCGCGGCGTCCGGGGTCCGCCTGGACGAGGAGACGATGCGCCGGATCGACGACGTCCTGGCCGGCGAGATCATCACCGACCCGGCGTACACGCCCGCTTCCAGCACCTACAGCACGGTCGCGGCGCGGGCCGGCCTGGCGCAGCCGTACGACCAGTCCGCCGGCACCTACAGCACGGCGGCCACCGCGGGTGCGGCGTGAGCGGGCGGGGGAGACGGCCGTGACCGACCGGCCGAAGGCCCTGCGCGTCCCGGCTTGATTCACCACCGAAAAGGTTCGTCCGCGCTGCGACCGGCGTGATTCGGACATAGCCGCCGTTTTTCACCGGGCCGGCCCCCGAAGCCTTGAAGTCTTGACCCCCTGGGGTTGTCCTGTCATGATCAAGATGTCATTACGGGGAACGCAATTCAAACTTCAGGTGAACAACAGATGATTACGGGGGAAACAGTGATCATGGTGCCTGCAACAGCCTGACATTTCTCCGTCGTCCGCGGGCCGTGCGCGTCCCTGACTTCGCCGGCCGACTTCGCGCGGACGCCCATCGCCCTGCACATCGCGGGTTCTGCTGCGAGGAGAAAGCATGACAGTCGCTGTTGCCGCAGCTGCTGACGTGACAAAGTCACAGAAACAAATGATGGAATTCGGTCCGGCCGCCGAGGCCGGTGCCATCTCTATTCCGCGGACCGGTCTCGACCTGCCGAACCGGCTTCCGTACGAAAAATGGGTCCTCATGGGGCGCCTTTTGTCGACGGTACACGCGTCGTCCGCGTGGTGTCTAGGAGACTGGCTCCTGCACGGCGAGACGGCCTACAACGGCCGTTATCGCGAGGCGATCGAGAACTGTTCGCTGAATTACCAGACGCTGCGGAACTACGCCTGGGTCGCCCGGCGGTTCCCGCTGTCCCGCCGGCGGGACGCGCTCAGCTTCGGCCACCACGCGGAGGTTGCCTCGCTGGCCGATCCGGAGCAGGATTACTGGCTGCGCAAGGCGGAGGACCACGGGTGGTCGCGCAATCGCCTGCGTGCCGAGGTGCGGGCCAGTCTCAACGAGCGTGCGGAGGCGGCGGACACGACCGCGGACGGCGTCGACGGCGGGCCGGACGGCGCTCAGGGGGAGGCCGGCCGGGGCGGCGGGATCGACCTGCAACTGGAGATCACCGCCGATCGCGTCAAGCTCTGGCGCGCCGCGGCCGAACAGGCCAGCCTCAGCGTTTCCGACTGGGCCCTCCGCGCGCTCGACGAAGCGGCCCGGACGGCCTGACCGGCGGCGTTCCCGCCCTCGTGCACACCCTTCCCCGAATTCCGGCCGAAAACACCGGCCGGTAATGCCCTGCCGGAATGCCCTGCCGGAATGCCGGACCGGAATTGCGGGCGGGACCTCCGCTGCCCGCGGCCGGTCCTCCCGGCGTTGCCACCGGATTCCGTCCGGTGTGCCGTCCGCTGTTCCTTTTCCCTTCTGACCACCCCGGTGAATCCGCCGACCCACAGTGAAGGAGTGACGGTGACCGAGACGAACGATCTCGCGATGACAGCCTCGGAGCAGGCCCGCCGGGAGGTGCAGCTCGACCGGTCCCAGTACTACGTGTGCCACGAGCGGCACGTCTTCCACCGCTACAACATCCTGCGCGACTCGCCCGCGTTCCCCCTGCTCTTCATGGACCGCTGCTACGACTGGCAGTTCGAGGTCACCGGCGACGTGCCGATCATCAGCCGCTACAACGGCTTCATGGAGCTGGTCTGCCGGGACTCCTGGAGCGAGCGCGACGTCCCCGTGGAGCAGCTGGGCAAGGAGATCCGGTCCGCCGTCGCGGCCGGCTCGCACGTGGCCCTGCTGGTGTCCCTGGTCCACACCGACGGCACGCCGTACCTCACCGAGTGGCTCGTGGTGGACATCGACGACGAGGACACCGTCTACTACACGAAGACCAGTCCGGACCCGAACTTCCGGGCCGACCGCAAGCCCGTGCCGTTCGCCAAGCTCACCGAGAGCCTCGCGTACACCGAGGACGGCCTGGTCCCGGTCACCGAGATCCGGCCCTCGGCCGTCATCGACCGACTGGTCGGCCTCGCCCCGCTGGACGCGTTCCGCGCGGTGTTCGCCGAGTTCGGACTGCGGCTCTACGACGGGCGGCTCAGCCGGTACGTCACCCCGGTGGTCGTCGGCGTGGACGGGATCGACCGGCTCATCGCCGACTGGGAGCGCCGGGCCGACGCGATCCTCGCCGAGGGCGCCGTGCTCTTCAACGACCAGTCCCGCCTGAACAAGCACATCCAGAACCGGTTCCAGCCGGTCCAGCACTACCTGCACTACCTGCTCGGCGAGCCGACGATCACCGCCGCCCTCGGCGAGGAGCTGTGCGGTGAGGTCCGGGAACAGATCGGCCGGATGGACGCCGCGCTCGCCGACATCCTGAAGTTCAGCAGCCTGCTGGTGCAAATGCCCCGCAAGCAGAACTTCGACCTCTACCTCAAGTATCTGCGCCGACTGCGCGACACCGTCGCGGACTACCAGCAGACGAATGTCCGGATTCAGCTGACGCTGCTGAAATAGCGGTGTCTTTTCTCGTGAAAGGATTTCCTCGTGGCTGCGCCTGGCGGCAAGGGCAACGACAGTGGACTCGTTGCCGGATCCGATAACGAAATCGATCTCACCGGCCTCACCCCGGAGGCGGTCCGTGCTCTGGACACGGAGGGGTGCGAGCGCCTCGCCGCCCGCATCCGGAGCTTCCTGATCACGGAGGTCAACCGGACCGGCGGGCACCTCGGGGGGAACCTCGGGGTGGTCGAACTGACCATCGCCCTGCACCGGGTGTTCCGCTCCCCGGACGATCCGATCATCTTCGACATCGGCCACCAGGCCTACACCCACAAGATCCTGACGGGGCGTGCGGCCGGGTTCGCCGACTTCCGGCAGCGCACCGGGATGTCCGGCTTCCCGTCCCGCGAGGAGTCCCCGCACGACACGATGGAGAACAGCCACTCCTCCACCGGGCCGGCCTGGGGGCTGGGCATCACCCTGGCCCGCGGGACCAGGTCGGTGGTCGTGATCGGCGACGGCGCGCTGACCGGCGGCGTGGCGTACGAGGCCATCAACGCCATCGGCGTGCGCCGGCAGCCCGTGGTCATCGTCTACAACGACAACGGCAGGTCCTACGCGAGGACCATGAGCCGGCTGACCCTCGGCGAGCCGTGCGACGCCGAGACGGGCGGTCCGGACGACCAGCGCAACGTCGAACTCTTCTTCACCGCCCTCGGGTTCAGCTACATCGGTGCGGTCGACGGCCACGACTTCGGCAAGCTGGAGGCGGCGCTCGCCGACGCGGCCGGGACCGACGGGCCGGTCGTGGTGCACGTGCGCACCCAGAAGGGGCTCGGCTGGTCCGAGGCCGAGAACGACGACGTCATGCGGCTGCACCAGGTCGGCGGGACGGGCGGCGCCGCAGCCGTTCCGGCGGCCGGGGACGCCGCCCGGCTGCCGCTCGGCAGCCGGTCCTGGGGCGACGTGCTCGGCGGCACCCTGTGCGAACTCGCCGAGCAGGACCCCCGCGTCCACGTGATCACGGCGGCGATGCCGGACAGCCTGGGCCTGCTGGAGTTCCAGCGCCGCTTCCCCGAGCGGTACCACGACGTGGGGATCTGCGAGCAGCTGGCGGTCGGCCTCGCGGCCGGGCTCGCCAGTCAGGGCTGCCGGCCCGTCTTCCCGGTGTTCGCCACCTTCCTCACCCGCGCCATCGACCAGGTCGTCAACGACGTCGCGCTGCACGGGCTCCCGGTCACCTTCGTGGTCGACCGGGGCGGGGTCACCGGCGGCGACGGCGCCTCCTCGCACGGCATCTACGACGTCGGCCTGCTCCGCACCGTCCCCGGCCTGGAGATCTACGCACCCACCAGCGGCGCCCAGCTGAGCGACCTGCTCCGCTCCGCCGTGGCCCGGGACAGCGGCCCGACGGTCGTCCGGTACGCGAAGTGGAAGCCCCTGGAGGACGAGCCCGACGGCGCCCGCACCAGCGCCCTGCTGCGCCGCCGCGGCAGCGACCTCTGCCTGCTGGCGCACGGTGCGATGGTGCAGACGGCGATGTCCGCGGCGAGCGTGCTGGAGTGCGAGCACGGCGTCTCGTCCACGGTGTGGGAGGTCGTCCGGCTGCGGCCGGCCGTCACCGAGGTGTTCGCCGACGCGACGGGACACCGGGCGGTCATCACGGTCGAGGACCTGATGGCGGGCACCGGCCTGTACGCGGACCTCCTCACCCACCTCGCGGACGCGCGGAACACCGGCGGCGGGACGCCCGCCACGGCCGAGATCGCGCTGCCGCCCGCCTTCCTCCCGATCGGCCCCCGCGACGAGGTCCTCGTCGAGTTCGGCGTCAGCACGGCCGCGGTGGTGGAGCGGGCCGAGGGCCTGCTCGGCCTCGGGGCGATGGCCGGCGCCGCACCGGGCACGAGCTGACCCGCGTCCCACCGCACACTCCCCGCCTCCGGGCACCTCGGACCGACCCCCTACGAGAAAGTCAGCGAAGTGAAGGTTGCGCGTTTCTACGCTCCCGAGAAGATCCTGATCGAGGACTCGCCCGAGCCCACGCCCGGTCCGGGCGAGGTGAAGCTCAGGGTCCGCAACACCTCGCTGTGCGGCACCGATCTGAAGATCTACCGGTACGGGAACCACCGGATCGACCCGCCGCGGGTGCTCGGTCACGAGATCGCCGGTGAGGTGGTGGAGCTGGGCTCCGGCGTCGAGGGCTGGGCCGTGGGCGACCGCGTCCAGGTGATCGGCGCGATCCCGTGCGGGCACTGCCACGAGTGCCGGCGCGGGCGGATGACGGTCTGCCCGAACTTCGAGGCGATGGGCTACCACTACGACGGCGGGTTCGCCGAGTACATGGTCGTCCCGGAGAAGGTCGTCGGCGTGGGCGGGGTGCACCGCATCCCGGACGGCGTGAGCTTCGCCGAGGCGTCCGTCGCGGAGCCGCTCGCGTGCGTGCTGAACGGCCAGGAGCTGATCGGGGTCGGCGCCGGGGACGACGTGGTGATCGTGGGCTCGGGGCCGATCGGCTGCCTGCACGCCCGGCTCGCCCGCGCCCGGGGCGCCTCCCGGGTGTTCCTGGTCGAGCTCAACCGCGAGCGGCTGGCCCGGGCGGCCGAACTGGTCCAGCCGGACGGGGTGATCTGCGCCGCGGACACGGACGTCGCCGAGGAGGTGTTCCGGCTCACCGACGGGCTCGGCGCCGATGTCGTGATCACGGCCTCGGCCTCCGTCCCGGCCCAGGAGGAGGCGATCCGCTACGCCGCGCGACGGGGCAGGATCAGCCTCTTCGGCGGACTGCCCCAGGGTGCTCCGATGACCGCGGTCGACGCCAACCTGGTGCACTACCGCGAGCTGATGATCATGGGCGCCAACTCCTCCAGCCCCGAGCAGAACGCCCGCGCGCTGGAGCTGATCGCCGACGGCACCGTCCGGGTGGACGACCTGATCACGCACACGTTCCCCCTGGACGGGTTCGCCGACGCCCTGGCGATCCTGGAGCGCGGGGCGGGGCTCAAGGTGACGATCGCGCCCTGACGCAGGGCCGCGTGCGCGTGCCGGCCGGGGGCATGGGTGCCCCCGGCCGGCTTCGTGCATGCTGCCACGGTCACCGAAGGTGTGATGGAGTGTCAGGAGCGTTGCCGGCGCCGACCGTTCCCCCCGGGGCGGTTGCGCCATTTGTGCTGTTCGAGCCGTTTTGAGCCCGGTCCGGGCTGGAGGGGAGTGGGTCGGCATGGTGTGGAACCGGATCCAGATATTCTTCGCCGTCACCGTACGGTCGCTGCTGTCGGTGCTGGTGTCGGCTGTTGATCTGCTCATCGCCTGCGTGCGGGGGATGAGGCGGATGGCCCGGCCGGCCGTGCGACGGTGACCGGGCCACGGATCAGCCCTTGTGGTCGGCCTCGCCGTGCTTCCAGTAGCCCTTGGCGTGGACGCGGTCGCGGGGGAGGGCCCAGTCGGTGAGCAGGTGGCGCCGGACGGTCGCGACGGCGCCGGACTCCCCGGCGAGCCAGGCGGTGGTGCCGGGCGGAACGTCGGTGGCGAGGAGCGTCTCGGTGAGGCGGTGCCCCTTGGGGTGGGCCGGAGCACGGGGGAGCCAGGCCGTGGTGAGCCCGGTGCGGGCCGGCAGCGGCAGCGTGTCCGCGGGGCCGGCGATCTCGAAGTAGGCGGACACCTCCACGCCGGCCGGGAGCCCCTCCAGGACGGTGAGCGCGGCGGGCAGGGCGCTCTCGTCGGCGGCGAGCAGGACGTGCGCGGCGCCGTCGAAGGAGGGGCGGCGCCCGCGCGGGCCGGCGAGGCTGGCCCGGTCGCCGGGGCGTGCGGCGGCGGCCCAGCGGGCGAGCGGCCCGTTGCCGTGCAGGACGAGGTCGATGTCGACCTCGTAGGCGGCGGGGCGGTGGTGGCGGATGGTGTAGGCCCGGGACGGTCCCGAGGGGATGGCCAACTTGACCCACTGGGTGGGGTGTTCGATCTCCAGCCCGGACAGGCCGGGGCCGGTGAAGGTGATCCTGGTGAGGGTGGAGGTCAGCGGGGCGACCGCGGTGACCTCGACGTCGTGGACGGGCCGGGGGCGTTTGAACATGGTGACTCCTTGGCGGGCCCGGAGGTGGACACGGGCCTGACGGCGGGGAGTTGAGCGGGAAGGGGGGTCAGCGCGGGAGGTGCTGGTCGAGCAGCGCGTCGACGAAGGCGGTGTCGAGCGGGCGGCGCAGCACCAGGGCGCGGTGGTAGAGCGGTGCGAGGAGCACGTCGAGGAGCACGGCCGCCTCGTCCTCGGAGCAGCCGAGCGCTGCGCGGGTCTGCGCGACGTCGCGGGAGCGGAGCCCGTCCAGGAACCCGGTGTGCAGCAACTCCGCCGTACGGGCGTCGAGTTGGGCGTGCCCCAGGAGGGCCTGGAGGACGCGGCCGGCCGGTGCCTCGCCGAGGAAGACGGCGAAGCCGTGGACGTAGGCGCGCACCTGCGCGGGACCGGACCGGCCGGCGGGGCCGTCGGCTGCGGCTTCGGGCCAGGCCAGAGCGGTCTCGGCGTCGAGGACCAGGTTGTCGAAGAGGATGTCGACCTTGGACTTCCACCAGCGGTAGATCGTCTGCTTGGCGACGCCGGCCGCCGCGGCGATGCCCTCGATGGTGAGGCCTTCGAAGCCGTGCTCCACCAGGAGGTCGTCGGCGGCGTTGAGCACGGCCAGGCGCGCGGCCTCGCTCCGGCGGCTGCTGCTCGCGCTGCTGCTGCCGGTGGCGGTGCGGGGCTGGGCGGCGATGGCGCGGAGGTCCTCACGGGCGGGCCGCTGCGGGAGCCGGCCGGTGGCGTTGGTCGGGCTCATCCTCTCATGCCCCCTCCGTGTAGGCCGTCGACGGGAGCGGGGTCCGCGGCCGCCGGACCAGCCCGGCCGCGACGGCCACGGCCAGGACCGCGACCAGCGCGCTGAACGTGACGCCCGCCGTGCGCAGACCGGTGGCCTGGATGAGGACGCCGACGCCGACCACCGGCACCGACAGCATCCCGTACAGCACCGCGAAGAAGGTGGAGACCGCCTCGCCGCGCTGCTGTGGGGCGACCCCGGTGTTGATGGCTCCGAGCCCGGTACCGACGGCGGTACCGGTGGCGAGGCCGTTGACGCAGGCGCCGAGCAGCAGCGGCGGCAGCGACTCGGTGAGCAGTGCGGTGGCGATCAGGGCGGCGGCCAGGACGAGCCCGGCGCAGGCGGTGGGCAGCGCACGCTGCTTGGGCAAGACCCGGGCGAGCAGCTGGCCGACGGCGGTGGCGGCGAAGGCCAGGCAGACCACCAGGCCGGTGAGAGCGTGGTGACGGAGCCCCAGGACGTTGGCCAGGAACAGGCCGCTGACCGCGGTCAGCACGCCGAGCACGGCGAACCCGGACCCGCCGGCGAGGGCGGCGCGCAGGAAGGCGGGGCGGATCCCGGCCGGGATGCGCAGCGGCTGGAACCGCGGGCGGAAGCGGGCGGCGCTCCGGGGGTGGTCGCCGGAGCCCGTCGGCGCGGCCTCGGGGGCGGCTCCCGGTGCGATGGCGGGAACGACGACGAGCCCGGCCAGCGCCAGGGCGGTGAGGGCGAGCATCACCGTCCAGGGCAGGCGCAGCGGCGAGCCGGCCCACTCGGCGAGGGCGCCGGAGAGCAGCGTGCCGCCGGCCAGGCCGCCCATGTTGGCGGCGAGCGCGAGGGTCTGGGCGCGCAGCCGGCGCTCGGGCGGGGCGAGGTCGAGCAGGGCGGCGGTGGCGGCGCCGGTGATCAGGGCCGCGGCGAGGCCGGAGACCACCCGGGCGGCGAGCAGCCAGGGCAGCGAGTCCGCGACCTCGAAGAGGTCGGCGGCGGCCGCCGCGAGCAGCAGGGCGGCGGCGATGACGGGCCGGCGGCCGATCGCGTCGGAGAGCCGGCCGAGGGTCAGCAGGCCGGCGACGACGCCGCCGGCGTAGACGGCGAAGATCACCGTGACCATGAACGGCGAGAAGCCGAAGGCCTGTTGGTAGAGCGGGTAGAGCGGGGTCGGGACGGTGGTGCCGGCCATGGTGACCCAGAAGGCGAGTGCGACCGCGGCGCGGGCGAGTGGGCCGGCCGGGGATGGACGGGTGGTGGGCACGGGGCTCCTCGGGGATTCATCGGGGCTTCTCGGGGACGTCGCGGCGCTGCGGCTCGGGGGCTCCGGGGCCGTGGGCCCGGGAACGGCCGCTCGAGGCGCGCTGAACGTCACGGAGAAGGCTGACTGTCACGGTGAAAGTGGACGCAACGGTGCGTCTCGGTTGGACGGTAACACTAGACGCAACGTTGCGTCCAGGTTGCTCGGCCGGCGCCTTCGGCTCCGAGGGTCCTCACGTTCCCACTAGTTGACGGTCCCGCAGGATCCACGCCCTCTCGGCGCACCCGAACAATTGTGTTAGGTTAGGCTTGCCTAATGTTGCTGGTCGGAGGGGATTTCCTGTGCTTCAGTCCGAACTGGTCGGTACCACTGCGATGGTCACCGGCGCCGGGCAGGGCATCGGCGCGGCCGTGACGCGCGCGCTCGTCGCCGCGGGCGCCGTCGTCGCGGCGGTCGACCGCAATCCGGGCCCGCTCGCCGCGCTCGCCGAGGAGTTCGCCGCGGAGCCGGCGGGCGGGGATCCGGCCGCCGCCGGCGGCGTCCGCCCGTACGTGCTGGACGTCACCGACGCGGCCGCCGTCGAGTCCACCGTCGACCTGGTGGAGCGTCAACTCGGTCCGCTGGGCGTCCTGGTGAACGTGGCCGGGATCCTGCGTACCTCACCCGCGGTCGAACTGACCGACGAGGACTGGGCGGCGACCTTCGCGGTCAACACCACCGGGGTCTTCCACACCTGCCGGGCGGTGGGCCGGCGGATGGCGGAGCGCGGCACGGGGGCCGTCGTCACCGTCGGGTCCAACGCGGCCGGCGTGCCCCGGGCCGGCATGGCCGCCTACGCGGCGTCCAAGGCGGCCGCCACCATGTTCACCCGCTGTCTCGGCCTTGAGCTCGCCCGCTCCGGGGTGCGCTGCAACATCGTCTCGCCCGGGTCCACCGACACCGAGATGCAGCGCGCGCTCTGGGGCGGCGACGCCGAGGCCGCCGAACGGCGGGTCGTCGACGGCGACCCGGCCGGTTGGCGGGTGGGCATCCCGCTCGGGCGGATCGCCCAACCGGCCGACATCGCCGAGGCGGTGGCCTTCCTGGTCTCGGACCGGGCGCGGCACATCACCATGCACGACCTGTACGTGGACGGCGGCGCCACCCTGCGCGCCTGAGCGCGTCGGCCCGACCCGACACGATCCGACCCGACACGTCGGACTCGACCCGACACGTCCGACCCGACACGTCCGAACCGCGCGTCCGACCCCGCACGTCCGAACCGCGCGCCCCGACCTCACGGGCCCGGCCCGACGCGCCCCCGGGCCCGTCGGAGCCACGGACACCCTCGAACCACACCACCCGCCGGCCGGCGCCACGAGCAGCGCCCGGCGGCCACTCGCAGACTGGGAGAATCCAGGTGACCACGGTGCACCACGCCCCCGCCGGGACGGACCACACCGTCATCGGCGCGGCCAGCGGGCTGCTGGGCCAGTACCGGGCCGCGCCCGACGAGGCGTTCTTCGCCTCGCCGACCCGCACGCTGCTCGCCGACGGCGTGCACGCCCGGGTGCCGCAGGACGCGCGCCCGCTGCCGGTCCGGGTCGCCGAGACACTCGACCGGGCCCGCCGCGACGGGGTCGAACACCCGCTGGTGGTGGGCGCGGTGGCGTTCGACCACGACGCCCGCGCCGAACTGGCCGTGCCCGCCCGGGTCCGCCGGTGCGGCGCGCTGCGCGACGACCCGCTGGTCGCCCTGCCCGCCCCGGCCGCCGACCGGGTCGAGTGGCAGGTCCGTCCGGTGCCCGAGCCCGAGGCGTACGGCGCCGGCGTTGCGGAGGCCGTCCGCCGGCTCAGGGCGGGCGAGTTGAGCAAGGTCGTCCTCGCCCGCACCCTGGAGCTGAGCGCGGGACGCCCGCTCGACCTGCCGGCGATCCTCCAGCGCCTGGCCCGCCGGGACCCGGGCGGTTACACCTTCGCCGTCCCGGCCGGCGGCGGCCGCACCCTGATCGGCGCCAGCCCCGAGCTGCTGCTCTCCCGCCGCGGCACCGCCGTGCTGGCCAACCCGCTGGCGGGCTCCGTCCCGCGCAGCGCCGACCTCGGCGAGGACGTCCGCCGGGCCGCCGCACTGCTGGAGTCCCCGAAGGACCTGCACGAGCACGCCGTCGTCGTGGACGCCATCCGTGCGGCCCTGACGCCGTACTGCCGGACGCTCGACGTGCCGGAGCGGCCCACCCTCGTCCGGACCGCGGCGATGTGGCACCTGGCCACCACCATCACCGCCGAGCTGGCCGACCCGGCCGTCTCCGCGCTGGAACTCGCCGCCGCCCTGCACCCGACCCCGGCCGTCTGCGGCACGCCGACGCCCTTGGCGCGGCAGGCGATCGGGGAGATCGAGCCGTTCGACCGCGGCCTCTACGCCGGCATGGTCGGCTGGGGCGACGCGGACGGCGACGGCGAATGGGTGGTGACCCTGCGCTGCGCCGAGGCGGACGAGCGGACGCTGCGGGTCTACGCGGGCGCGGGCGTGGTCGCCGAGTCCCGTCCGGAGGCCGAACTGGCGGAGACCAGTGCCAAGTTCCGTACCTTCCTGGACGCCGCGGGGGTGCCGCGATGAGCCGCCCGCAGGACAGCGTGGACGAGGTGCTGGCCGGATTCACGCCCTATCCGGCGGAGTTCGCCGAGCGCTACCGCGCCGCCGGGTACTGGCGCGGCGAGACCTTCGGCCGGATGTTGCGCGAGCGCGCCGCCGCCCACGGTGAGCGCATCGCGATCGTCGACCCCGGCGGCGCGGGCCCGGAGGGCACCCGGCGCTGGACGTACGCCGAACTCGACCGCCGGGCCGACCGGATGGCCGCCGGCCTGCTCGCCCGCGGCATCGGCCGGGGCGACCGCGTGGTGGTCCAGCTCCCCAACGTGGCCGAGTTCTTCGAGGTGGTCTTCGGCCTCTTCCGGATCGGCGCGCTGCCGGTCTTCGCCCTGCCCGCCCACCGCCACACCGAGGTCGGCCACTTCTGCTCCTTCACGGGCGCGGCCGGCTACGTCGTCCCGGCGGTCGAGGGGGGCTTCGACTACCGTGAACTGGCCAGCCGCGTACGGGCGGAGAACCCGTCGCTGCGGCTGGTCCTGGTGGCCGGCGAGGACGCGGGCGAGCACGTCCGGCTGGCCGACGTGCCGGTCGACGGCGCCCTTCCGGAGACCGGCCCCGAGCCGGGGGACGTCGCGTTCCTCCAGCTGTCCGGTGGCAGCACCGGCGTGCCGAAGCTGATCCCGCGCACCCACGACGACTACATCTACTCGCTGCGCGGCTCGGTCGGGATCTGCGGCCAGGACGAGCGGAGCGTCTACCTCTGCGTCCTGCCCGCCGCGCACAACTTCCCGCTCAGCTCGCCGGGTTCGCTCGGCACGCTGTACGCGGGCGGCCGGGTGGTGCTCTGCCCGCAGCCCGGCCCTGAGACGGCGTTCCCGCTGATCGAGCGCGAGGGTGTGACCATCACCGGCCTGGTGCCGCCGCTGGCGCTGCTCTGGCTGGAGGCCGCCGAGCGGCGGCGGGCGGCGGGCGGGGACCCGGGGCTGGCGAGCCTGGAGGTGCTGCTGGTCGGCGGCGCGAAGTTCAGCGAGGAGGCCGCCCGGAGGGTGCGCCCGGTGCTGGGCTGCACGCTCCAGCAGGTGTTCGGGATGGCCGAGGGACTGGTCAACTACACCCGGCTGGACGACCCGGAGGAGGTGATCGTCACCACCCAGGGCCGGCCGATCTCCCCGGACGACGAGGTCCGGGTGGTCGACGACCAGGACGGCGACCTGCCCGACGGCACCACCGGCCATCTGCTCACCCGGGGCCCGTACACCATCCGCGGGTACTGGAACGCTCCCGGGCACAACGCCGACTCGTTCACCGCGGACGGCTTCTACCGCACCGGCGACCTCGTCCGGCGGACCCCCACCGGCCACCTGGTGGTCGAGGGGCGGGCCAAGGACCAGATCAACCGGGGCGGCGAGAAGGTCGCCGCGGAGGAGATCGAGAACCACCTGCTCGCCCACCCGGCCGTGCACGACGCGGCCGTCGTGTCGATGCCCGACCCGTACCTCGGCGAGCGCACCTGCGCCTACGTGGTGCTGCGCGACGAGGCCCGCCAGGCCCCGCCGAAGTCGGTCGAGTTGAAGCGCTTCGTGCGCGGGCGCGGCCTGGCCGACTACAAGGTGCCGGACCGGGTCGAGTTCGTCGACGCCTTTCCCGCCACCGGGATCGGCAAGGTGAGCAAGAAGGACCTGCGCGCCGCCATAGCGGCCGGTCTCGCCGCCGCGGCCGCTCCGGCCGCCGGGTCCGCGCCGTCCGCGCCGTCCGTCCCGTCCGTCCCGTCCGTCCCGTCCGTCCCGTCCGTCCCGCCCATCCCCTCTCAGAGCTAAGGAAGCACCGTCGTGGGCCTGCCCCGCATCCCCTCCTATCCCATGCCCTCCGCCGGTGAACTCCCCGCCAACCGGGTCTCCTGGACGGTCGACCCGTCGCGCGCCGTCCTGCTGGTGCACGACCTGCAGAACCATTTCATGGACGCCTTCGACACCGGTGCGGCCCCGGTCACCGAACTCTTCGAGAACGTCGGCCGGCTGCGCAAGGAGGCCGGGCGGCTCGGCATCCCGGTCGTCTACTCGGCGCAGCCCGGCGGCCAGAGCCCCGAACAGCGCGGCCTCCAGCAGGACTTCTGGGGTCCGGGCATCCCGGACGACCCGCGCGCGGAGGCGATCGCCGACGCGGTCGCCCCGGGTGAGGGCGACACCGTGCTCACCAAGTGGAAGTACAGCGCCTTCGTCCGCGCCGGGCTCGCCGAGCTGCTGCGCGCGCAGGGCCGCGACCAGCTGGTGATCACCGGCGTGTACGCGCACATCGGGGTGCAGGCCACCGCCTGCGACGCGTGGATGCGTGACGTCCAGGCCTTCGTGGTGGCCGACGCGGTCGCCGACTTCGGCCCGGACGAGCACCGCGCCGCCCTCGCCTGGGTGGCCGGCCGCTGCGGCCTGGTCACCACCACCGACGCCGTACTGGAAGGGAATTGACGGGCATGGCATTCACTGTGGAGCGCATCCGGGCCGAGGTCGCCGACCTGCTCGGCGAGGACCCGGCGGACATCCCGCTGGACGAGAACCTGGCCGACTGGGGCCTGGACTCGGTGCGGCTGATGGCGCTGGCCGAGCGGTGGCGGTCGGAGGGCGCGGACGTCGCCTTCCTGCAGCTCGCCGAGCGGCCGGCCGTCGAGGCCTGGGCCGAACTGCTGGGCGCGTCCTGATGGACCCGGCCGACGTCCTGACGGGGCCGGCCGACGCCCCGGCGCTGTGGCCGGACACCCGGAACCACTGGCCGGACGCCCCGGAACGCCTGCCCGACGCCCCGCCGGGGCCGGGCGGGGAGGCGGGTCGGCGGCCGAAGCGGCCGCCGACCACGGTGATCGGCCCGGTCGAGGCGCAGGCCGCCCGGACACCCGGTGCGCCCGCGCTGGTGCTGCCGGACGGTTCGGTGGTGTCCTACGGCGACCTGAACGCCGCCGCCAACCGGCTGTCACGGCACCTGGCGGGCCTCGGCGCCCGCCCCGGTACGGTCGTCGGCCTGGCGCTCACCCGCCCGGCCGAGGTCGTGCCGGCGCTGCTGGCGGTGGCCAAGTCCGGTGCGGCGTACCTGCCGCTGGACGCGGACGACGCGCCGGGCCGGAGGGCCTGGCTGCTGGCCGACGCCCGCCCGGTCTGCGTCCTGGGGGAGGGCGTGCCCGGCGCCGTCCGGCCCCAGGAGGGCGAGCTGGCCGCGGAGTTGGTCACCGATCCGCCCCGCGCACTGACCCCGCAGCACCCGCTCTGGCTGGCCTACGGCCCGGGCGGCCGCCCGGCGGGCGTCCCGGTGGCGCACGCCGAGGCGGACCGCAGGGTGCGCGCGCTGCAGGCCGCGTACGGGCTGGGGCCGGGCGACCGGGTGCTGCAACTGGGCCTGCCGCTCTGGGAGTTCCTCTGGCCGCTGCGGACCGGTGCGGCACTGGTGCTGACCGACCCGGACCGGCCCGCCGAGGTTGGCGAGGTGGTCCGGGAGCTGGGCGTCACCGCACTGCGGGCGGCCCCGGCGGTGATCGGCGGCCTGCTGCCGGACCCGGGGCCGGTCCACCTGACGCCGGGGGTGCTCTGACGCCGGGGCCCGGTCGACACCGGGGGGCGGGGCGGCCGGGCCCCGGCCCGTCACGCGCCGCGCCGCCCGGCGGCGAAGTCCGCCGCCGTCCACGCCATCGCGACCGCGCCGTCCAGGACGGCGCGGTCCGCCTCGGGCGAGACGGCGGCCTCGGCGAACGCCGCCTCGTGCGGGGCGCAGGCGCCGCCGGTGATGTCCAGCACCGGGTGGATGGCGGGCAGCACGTGCGAGACGTTGCCCATGTCCGTGCAGGCGAACGGTCCGCTCTCGACCGGTTCCGGCCGGCCGAGCGCGGCGGCGTTGGCCCGCCAGAGCGCGAGCAGTGCGGCGTCGCCGCGGAAGTCCAGGTAGTCCGGCTCGGGCCGGCCCAGCTCGACCTCGCAGCCGGTGGCCAGCGCGCCTGCCCGGAAGCAGGCCTCGACCCGTTCGCGCAGCTCCGTGAGGTCCTCGGCGGCCGAGGTGCGGATCTCGTACTCGGCGGTCGCGGTGTCCGGGATCAGGTTGGGCGCCGTGCCGGCGGCGGTGGTGATCCCGTGCACCCGCCAGTGCGGCGGCAGTTGCTGGCGCAGCAGCCCGAGCGCGACCTGCGCGACGGTCAGCGCGTCGGCGGCGTTGCGCCCGTCGTGCGGGTTCAGGCTGGGGTGGGCGGCGCGGCCGGAGTAGCGGACCGAGAGGGTGCCGAGCGCGAAGGAGCGGAAGTCGGCGACCTCGACCGGGCAGGGGTGGACCATCATCGCCGCGTCCACGCCCGCGAAGGCGCCGGCGTCGAGCAGCAGCGCCTTTCCGGCGCCGCGCTCCTCGGCGGGCGCGCCGATCACCCGGACGGTGAGTCCGAGCCGGTCGGCGTACGGGGCGAGCCCGAGTGCGGCGCCCAGGCCGGCGGCGGCGATCAGGTTGTGGCCGCAGGCGTGGCCGAGCCCGGGGAGGGCGTCGTACTCGCAGACCACGGCGACGGTGACCGGTCCGGTCCCGAGCGTCGCGGTGAACGCGGTCTCCAGGCCGTGGGCGGGCGCGGTGACCGCGTACCCGTGGCCGCGCAGCAGCTCGGCGCACCAGGCGGCCGCGCGGTGTTCCCCGAACGCGGTCTCGGGGTGGGCGTGGATGCGGCGGCTGAGCGCGAGCAGCTCGTCCCGGTGGGCGAGGACGCGGTCGCGGACCGCGGCCTTGAGGTGCTCCGCGGCGCCGGGGTGCTCCGCGGCCTTGAGGTGCTCCACGCCCGCCTCGGGGCTCGCGTTCAGGGGGGACATCGGCGCCTCCGGGGCGTCAGGGCCCGCAGCTCTGCGGGCTGTTGACCAGACGATATGTAGATAGCTTAGGCTAACCTAAGTAGGCGTTCCGTTCGCCGGACCCGAGGAGCTCTCAGAACCATGCGTCGCCACCAGGCCGCGTCCGTCCCCGCCGCCGTCCCTGCCGACGACGTGCCGCTGCTCGCCACCCAGGCGGCGATCTGGTACGCCCAGGCGCTCGACCCCGGCAGCCCGGTCTACAACACCGGCGACGCCGTCGAGATCACCGGCCCGCTCGACACCGACCTCTTCGAGGGCGCCCTGCGCCAGGCCCTCGACGAGGCCGAGGCCCTCACCGCCGTCGTCACCACCGGCGAGGACGGCGCCCCGCGCCAGCGCCTGCACCCCGGCCGCCCCTGGCCGCTGCACCGGCTCGACCTGCGCGCCGCCGCGGACCCGGACGCCGAGGCCGAGGCCTGGATGCGCGCCGACCTCGCCCGCCCGGTCGACCTCGCCGAGGGCCCGCTCTTCACCCAGGCCCTGATCCGGCTCGCCGACGACCGCCACTGGTGGTACCAGCGCGTCCACCACCTCGCCGTCGACGCCTACGCGCTCACCCTGATCGGCGGGCGGGTCGCCGAGCTGTACACGGCGTACGCCGACGGCGAGCGGCCCGCCGGCCGCACCTTCGCCACCCCGGCCGAGGTCGCCGCCGAGGAGGCCGCCTACCGTGCGGGCGCCGACCACGCGGCCGACCGCGAGTTCTGGCGCGAGCGGCTCGCCGGGGCCCAGGCCCCCGCCACCCTGCCCGGCGCCCCGTCCACCGCCGCCGGACCCACCCGCGAGAGCACCTCGCTGCCCGCCGGGACGCTCGCGAGGTTCGAGCGCGCCGCCGGCGCCGCCCGTGCCACCTGGGCCGAGCTGGTCATCGCCGCCACCGCCGGCTATCTGCACCGCCTCGCCGACACCGAGGACGTCGTCCTCGGCCTGCCGCTCGCCAACCGCCGCGGCCCGGCCGCCCTGCGCACCCCGGTCGCCGCCGCCAACGTGCTGCCGCTGCGCCTCGCCGTCCGCCCGTGGGACACCGCCGCGGAACTGCTGCGCCGCGTCGTCCTGGAGGTCCGCGCCGTCCGCCGCCACCAGCGCTACCCGCTGGAGGAACTCCGCCGCGACCTCGCGCTCACCGGCGGGCGGAGCGCCCTGTTCGGCCCGATGGTCAACATCAAGGCCTTCGAACGCGACCTCGACCTGGCCGGACTGCCCGGCACGGTCCGCAACCTCGCCGCCGGCCCGGTCGACGACCTCGCCCTCGCCGTCTCGCCCGGCCCCGACGGCGCCCTGCGCATCGGTCTGGAGGCCCACCCGGACCGCCAGGACGCCCACTCGCTCGCCGCACACCGCGACGGCCTGCTCCGCTACCTCGACGGCCTCGCCGACCTGCTGCTCACCGACCCGCAGACGCCGATCGCCCGGATCGACCTGCTCGGCGCCGACGCGGTGCACCGCGCCACCGCCGGACGCGACGAGCCCGCCGTCACCGCCACCCTGCCCGCCCTCTTCGCCGCGCAGGCCGCCCGGACGCCCGGCGCCGTCGCCCTGCGCAGCGGCGGAACCACCCTGACCTTCGCCGGGCTGGACGCCGCGAGCAACCGCCTCGCGCACCACCTGGCCGCGCTCGGCGTCCACGACGGGACGCCCGTCGCGCTCGCCCTGCCGCGCAGCGCCGACACCGTGACCGCCATGCTCGCGGTGCTCAAGGCCGGCGGCGCCTGCCTCTCGCTCGACCTCGCGCACCCCCGGCAGCGGATCGCCGACATCCTGGACGACTCCCGGCCGGTCTGCGCCGTCGGCACCGCCGAGGCCCTCGCCGCCCTGCCCGGAGCCGGGACGCGGCCCGCGGTCGTGCTGGACGACCCGGCCGTGCGCGAGGCGATCGCCGCACTGCCGGGGGAGCGGGCCCTCCCCGAGCCGGACCCCGGCCGGACCGCCTACCTGCTGCACACCTCCGGCTCCACCGGCCGCCCCAAGGGCGTCGTGGTCACCCACGCCTCGCTCGCCAACCTGCACGCCGGCCACGGCGAGGACCACATCGCCCCCGCCGTCCGCCGCACCGGCCGCGAGCGGCTGCGCGTCGCCCACAGCGCGTCCTTCGCCTTCGACGCCTCCTGGGACCCGGTGCTCTGGATGGTCCACGGCCACGAACTGCACCTGCTCGACGACGACACCTACCGCGACCCGGCCGCGCTCGCCGGCTACGTCGACCGGGAGCGGATCGACTACCTCGACGTCACCCCCTCCTACCTCGAAGTCCTCCTCGCCGAAGGGCTGCTGGACGAGGACAGGCACCGCCCCGCACTGGTCGTGGTCGGCGGCGAGGCCACCCCGGACGCGCTCTGGCAGCGCCTCACCGCCGTCGAGGGCCTCACCCCGCTCAACCTCTACGGCCCCACCGAGACCACCGTCGACGCCTACTCCTGGACCCCCGGCCCGGACGGCGCCCCCGTCGGCCGGGTGGTCCGCGGCTCCCGCGCCTACGTCCTCGACGGCTCGCTGCGCCCCGCCCCCGACGGCGTGGCCGGCGAACTGTACGTGGCCGGCGCCTGCCTGGCCCGCGGCTACCTCGGCCGCCCCGACCTCACCGCCGAGCGCTTCCTCGCCGACCCGTTCGGCCCGCCCGGAGGCCGGATGTACCGCACCGGCGACCTCGCCCGCCGCCGCGCCGACGGCACCCTGGAGTTCCTCGGCCGCGCCGACGACCAGGTGAAGATCCGCGGCTTCCGGATCGAGCCCGGCGAGATCGCCGCCGTCCTCGGCCAACTCCCCTCCGTGGCCCAGGCCGTGGTGATCGCCCGGCCGGGACCGCACGGCCGGCGGTTGCTCGGCTACGCCGTCCCCGCGCCCGGCGCCGTCCTCGACCCGGACGCCCTGCGTGCCGCGCTCGCCGAGCGGCTGCCGGCGCACATGGTGCCCGCCGCCGTCCTCGTCCTGGACGAACTGCCGCGCACCGGCAACGACAAGCTCGACCACCGCGCCCTGCCCGAGCCGGCCGCCGGCGCGGCACCCGGGGGTGACGCCGCCGCGACCCCCCAGGAGGAGGTCGTCTGCGGGCTGTTCGCGGCCGTCCTCGGCCTGCCCGAGGCCCCCGGCCGGTCCGCCTCCTTCTTCGACCTCGGCGGCCACTCCCTGCTGGCCGGCCGCCTCGCCGCCCGGCTCCGCGACACCCTCGGTGCCGCCGTCGGGTTCGCCGACGTCTTCCGCCACCCCACCCCGGCCGCGCTCGCCGCCCTGCTGCGCGAGCGCTCGGCCCCCGAACCGCGCCCGGCCCTGCTGCCCGCCCCGCGCACCGAGCGGCTGCCGCTCTCGCCGGCCCAGCGCGGCCTCTGGTTCCTCCACCGGCTCGAAGGCCCCAGCCCCACCTACAACATCCCGCTGGCCCTCACCCTCACCGGACCGCTCGACCGCGAGGCCCTCGCACACGCGGTCACCGACCTGGCCGCCCGGCACGAGATCCTGCGCGCCCTCCACCGCGAGGACGCCGACGGCGAGCCGTACCAGCAGGTGCCGCCGCCCGCCGCCGTGCCACTCCACGGCGGGGGCCGGCTGGACGACGGGGAACCGTTGGCCCGGGCCGTCCGGTACGCGTTCGACCTCGCCGCCGAACCGCCCCTGCGGGCAACGCTGTTCACCGGGAAGGACGGCAGCCACACGCTGCTCCTGCTGCTCCACCACATCGCCGGCGACGGCGCCTCCACCACCCCGCTGGCCCGCGACCTGGCCGCCGCGTACTCCGCGCGCCTGGCCGGCCGCGCCCCCGAACTGCCGTTGCCGGAACTCCAGTTCGCCGACCACGTGGCCTGGCAGCGGCAGCTGCTCGGCACCGCCGGGGCGCCCAGCCCGCTCGCCGTCCGGCAGCTCGACCACTGGCGCAAGACCCTGGCCGGCCTGCCCGACCAGCTCGACCTGCCCACCGACCGCCCGCGCCCGGCCGTCGCCGGGCACCGGGGCGCCACCGTCCCGTTCGCCCTCGGCGCCGACGCCCACGCCGCCCTGGCCGCGCTCGCCCGCACCACCGGCACCAGCGTCTTCATGGCCGTCCAGGCCGGCCTCGCCGCGCTGCTCACCCGGCACGGCTGCGGCACCGACATCCCCGTCGGCACCCCCGTCGCCGGCCGGGACTCCGACGAAACCGCCTCCCTGGTCGGCTACTTCGTCAACTCGGTGGTCCTGCGCACCGACACCTCCGGCGACCCCGGCTTCCGCGAGCTGCTCGGCCGCGTCCGCACCGCCGTCCTCGGCGCCCACGACAACGCCGACCTGCCCTTCGACCGGCTGGTCGAGGAGCTCAACCCGCCGCGCTCGCTCGCCCGGCACCCGCTGTTCCAGGTCATGCTCGCCTGGCAGAGCGTCCCCGACGAGGAGTTCGCGCTCGGCGGCGGGCTCACCGCCCGGATCGCCGCCGTGCCGTCCGGCACCGCCAAGTTCGACCTCACCCTCAACGCGGGCGAACTGCGGGAAGGGGGCATCGCGGGCTTCCTGGAGTACCGCACCGACCTGTTCGACGCGGCCACGGTCGAGGCCCTCGCCGCCCGGCTCGCCCGGCTGCTCACCGCCGCCGCCACCGCGCCCGACACGCCGATCGGCCGGCTCCCGCTCATCAGCGCGCAGGAGCGCCACCGCGCCCTCGTCGAGTGGAACGGCGCCCCGGCCGCGGCCTCCGCCGCACCCGGCTCGGCTACGGAGGGCCCGGCCGTGGCGGGCCGCGCCCCCGCGACCGCGGCCCCCGGCGCCACGCTGCCCGAGCTGTTCGAGGCCGCCGCCCTCGCCAACCCCTCGTCGACGGCCGTGAGCTGCGACGGCGCCACCCTCGACTACGCCGGCCTCGCCGCCCGCGCCGACCGGCTGGCCCGCCTGCTGGCCGCCCGCGGAATCGGCCCCGGCACCATCGTCGCGCTCGCCCTGCCGCGCTCGCTCGAACTGGTCGTCGCGCTGCTCGCCGTCGCCAAGTCCGGCGCCGCCTACCTGCCGCTCGACCCGGACTACCCGGCCGACCGGCTCGCCTACATGCTGGCCGACGCAGCGCCCGCCGCACTGCTCACCGACACCGCCACCGCGCCCCGGCTGCCCGCCCACCAGGTGCCGCTGCTCCTGGTCGACGGACCGGAGGCGGCCGACCACCCCGCCACCCCGCTGGCCCAGCACGAACGCACCCGCCCGCTGCGCGCGGACGACGTCGCGTACGTCATCTACACCTCCGGCTCGACCGGCCGGCCCAAGGGCGTCCCCGTCACCCACCACAACGTGGTCCGCCTGTTCAGCGCCACCGACCACTGGTTCGGCTTCGGCGCGGACGACGTCTGGACGCTCTTCCACTCCTACGCCTTCGACTTCTCGGTCTGGGAGCTCTGGGGCGCCCTGCTGCACGGCGGCCGCCTGGTCGTCGTCCCGCACCTGGTCAGCCGCGACCCGGCGGCCTTCCTCGACCTGCTCGCCCGCGAGCGGGTCACCGTCCTCAACCAGACCCCGTCCGCCTTCTACCAGCTCAGCGCCGCCGACCGGGAACGCCCCGGCAGCGAACTCGCCCTGCGGTACGTGGTGTTCGGCGGCGAGGCACTCGAACTGGGCCGCCTCGACGACTGGTACGAGCGGCACGCCGAGGACGCGCCCACCCTGGTCAACATGTACGGGATCACCGAGACCACCGTGCACGTCTCCCACATCGCCCTCGACCGGGCGAGCGCCGCCGCGGGCACCAGCAGCACCATCGGCGTCAACATCCCCGACCTGCGGGTCTACGTCCTCGACCAGCACCTGGAGCCCGTACCGCCCGGCGTCACGGGCGAGATGTACGTGGCCGGCGCCGGCCTCGCCCGCGGCTACCTCGGGCGCCCCGCCCTCAGCGCCGAGCGCTTCGTCGCCGACCCCCACGCCGGACTGTTCGGCGAGAGCGGCACCCGGATGTACCGCTCCGGCGACCTCGCCCGCCGCCGCGCCGACGGCGTCCTGGAGTACTTCGGCCGCGCCGACCAGCAGGTCAAGATCCGCGGATTCCGGATCGAACTCGGCGAGGTCGAGGCCGTCCTGGCCGCCCACCCGGACGTCGCCGACGCCGCCGTGATCGTCCGCGAGGACGTGCCCGGCGACAAGCGGCTGGTCGGCTACGCGGTGCCGGCGCCGTCCACGGCCGACCTCACCGCCGAGCAACTGCGCGCCCACACCGCCGCCGGCCTGCCCGTCCACATGGTCCCGTCCGCCGTCGTCCTGCTGGAGAAGCTCCCGCTCACCGCCAACGGCAAGCTCGACCGCCGCGCCCTGCCCGCCCCCGACGCCCCGGCCGCCGGTGGCGGCCGGCCCCCGGCGAACCCCCGCGAGCAGCAGCTCTGCGAACTCTTCGCCGAGGTGCTCGGCCTGCCGGAGGTCGGCGTCGAGGACGACTTCTTCGCCCTCGGCGGGCACTCGCTGCTCGTCGTCCGCCTCGCCGGCCGGATCCGCGCCGTCCTCGGCCTGGAGGTCGGCATCGGCACGCTCTTCCAGGCGCCGACCGCGGCCGCACTGGACACCGCGCTCTCCGCCGGCGCCCCGGGCGCCGACGCGCTCGACGTCCTGCTGCCGCTGCGCCCGGCCGCCCCCGGCCGGCAGGCCCCGCTGTTCGCCGTCCACCCCGCCGGCGGCCTCAGCTGGTGCTACACCGGCCTGATCCGTCACCTCCCGGCCGACGTGCCGATCTACGGCCTCCAGGCCCAGGGCGTCGGCGCCGCCACGGCCGCCGAGCCGCTGCCGCGCACCCTGGAGGAGCTGGCCGCCCACTACGTCGGCCGGCTCCGCGAGGTCCAGCCGCAGGGCCCCTACCGCCTGCTCGGCTGGTCCACCGGCGGCATCATCGCCCACGCGATGGCCGTCCGCCTCCAGGAACTCGGCTGCGCCGTCGAGCTGTTGGCCGTCCTTGACGCCTACCCGGCGGAGGGGTTCCGCGACCTGCCGGTGCCCGACCAGGCGGAGGCCCTCGAAGCCCTGCTCACCATGGGCGGCTACGGCCCCGCTGACCTCGACGGCCGGCCGCTCGAACTCACCCACGTCACCGCACTGTTGCGCCGCGAGGGCAGCCCGCTGGCCGGCCTGGACGACGACACGGTCGAGGCGCTCAACCGGATCTACCTCAACACCAACCACCTGGTCCGTGGGTACGACCACCGCCGCTTCGACGGCGACGTGCTCTTCTTCCGGGCGACCGTCGACACCATCGACGAGACCCTGGTCCCCGAACTCTGGGCTCCCCACGTTGCCGGGCGGATCCACAACACCGACGTCGCCTGCTCCCACAAGGACATGACCCTGCCCGCCCCCGTCGAGCACATCGCGGGCGTGATCGCCGACCACCTCGCGGAGCTCTCGCGTGCCGCGGGCCCCGAGCGCCCTGAGACCCGTTCGAACCCCGCACACCCCGACGACCCCGCACACCCCGACGACCCCGGCCACCCCGACGACCCCGCACACCTGGAGAACGCCACCCATGAGTGACGCCCCCGCCAACCCCTTCGACGGTGACGGCGAGTTCCTCGCCCTCGTCAACGACCAGGGCCAGCACTCCCTCTGGCCGTCCTTCGCCGCCGTCCCGGACGGCTGGACCGTCGCCCACGGGCCGTGCGCCCGTGCCGTCGCACTGGACTGGATCACCGCCAACTGGACCGACCTGTGCCCGGTCCGGTGACCTCCACGGACGCGAACGCGCCCGCCGGCGCCGAGGTACCCGCGGCGCGCCCCCTGTTCGCGGGGCGCGTCGCGGTGGTCCTCGTCTACACGGCCGCGATGTGCATGAACGGCCTGGACTCGACCATCGTCAACCCGGCGCTCTTCACCATCGCCGAGGACTTCGGCCGGCCGGTCTCCGCGGCCAACGCGGTGGAGACCGCCTTCCTGGTCGGCCTCGCCGTCGGCCTCCCGGTGGCGGGCTGGCTGGGCGACCGGTTCGGGGTGAAGCGGGTCTTCCTCGGCTCGCTGGCCGCGTTCACGCTCGCCTCGGCCCTGTGCGCCGCCGCACCCGGCCTCGGCACGCTCGCCGCCGCCCGGGCCGTGCAGGGCGTGGCCGGAGGACTGCTCACCCCCGTCGGCATGACGCTGCTCTTCCGCGCCTTCGCGCCGCACGAGCGCGCCGGGCTGGGCAAGGTGCTGATCGTGCCGACCGCCCTGATGCCCGCCCTCGGGCCCCCGCTCGGCGGGTTCCTCACCGAACACCTCTCCTGGCACTGGCTGTTCCTGGTCAACGTGCCGATCGGGGTGGCGGCGGCGCTGACCGGCCTGGCCGGGCTGCGCGACGAGGGCGCGGAGACCGCCGGCCGGTTCGACACCGCGGGCTTCCTGCTCGCCACCCCCGGCCTCGGCCTGCTCACCTACGCACTCGGCTTCGGCCCGGCGCACGGCTGGTCCTCCCCGGCGGTGGCGGCCGGCGGAGTGCTCGGCGTGCTGCTGCTCGGCCTCGCGGTCCGGCACCAACTGCGCGCCGACGAACCGCTGGTGGACCTCCGGCTGCTGGCCGACCGGACCTTCGGAACCGCCACCTGGCTCGCCCTGCTGACCTCCGCCGGGCTGATGGGCGCCCTGTTCGTCTTCCCGCTGCTCCACCAGGCCGCCCTCGGCGCCTCGGCGCTGGACGCCGGGCTGAGCGTCTTCCCGGAGGCGCTCGGCCTGATGGCCGCCTCCCAGGTGGTCGACCGGCTGCTGCCGCGGATCGGCCCACGCGGCCTCGCCGTTCCCGCGCTGCTCCTCGCCGCGCTGGTGCTGGCAGCGCTGGCCGTCCCGGGCGTCGGCGAGAACGCGTGGGCGGTGAGGGCGTTGATGTTCGGCGTCGGCCTGATCCTCGGTACCGCCGTGCTCACCCTGCAGATCGCCGGCTTCGCCGACGTGCCGCCGCCGGCGATGGGGCGGGCGATGGGCCTGTTCACCATCGTGCGCACCCTCGGCGGGGCCCTGGGCATCGCCGCCACCGCCGCCCTGATCGGCGCGCTCGCCGAGGACGGCACGCACACCGCCGAGCCCGGCCCTTACCGCGCCGCGCTGCTCGTCACGGCGGGCGCGGTCGCGGCCGCAGCCCTGGTCGCGGCCCGCCTGCCGAAGGGGGTTCCGGCGCCGCCGGCCATGAACTGAGCCGTGCCGCACGATAGTTCGGACCGGAATCACCGGCATCCAGGGCCGTCGGGGTACTCACCCGGCGGCCCTCGGGGCAGTACAGTCCCCGTATGCGAAGCATCGAGACGCTTCTCACGGGGAACGGACAGGCCGACATCGCCGGGCTGCGCGAGGTCGACGCGGACGAACTCGCGCGGTACGTCGTGGACCGCGGGCACCCCTGGTGGCACCGCAGAGCGTGCGCGGTCGCGCTGGCCGGGCGGGTGCCGCAGCGGTGGGTGGCGGAGCTGCTCGCCCGCGTCGAGGACACCGGTGACGTGGCCGGGGTCCGCACCGCGCTCCTGGACCTCCTCGCCGACCGGGCGGAACTCCTGCCCTGGCTGTGGCACGAGGACCGGCGCCGCGACCGCTCGTTCGGCATGCCCGAGGCGATCCTCAAGGCCCGCGGAAGACTCGGGGACCTCACGGCCACGGAGGAGCTGGCCACCCTCGCGGCCAGCCCCTGGCCGCGCTGGCGGGAGGTCGGCGAAGCCGGGCTGGACGCGTTGACCGCCCGGTACGGGGCCGCGGTGGTCATGGCGGGCCTCGGCGACGCCCGGCCCGAGGACCGCGTCTTCCGGGTCCGCATGCGGCACCGCGCCGGCGAGGACGTGACCGATGCGCTCGCGGACCCGGACCGGGCGGTCGCGCACCTCGCCCAGTCGCTGCTGACCGACGCCGACCGGTTGCGCGGCCACCTCGGCGGGGCGCCGACGACCGAGGCCAAGCTCTGGGCGGCCTACGCCCTGCACCGCCTCACCGGCGACGCCGCCGAGACCCGGGCGGTCCACGAGTCGCTGGGGCGCCCCCGGGTCGAGGTCGCCGGTCTGGACGACGAACTCCGCCGGGCGATCGTGCACGAGTACGGGCACGGCTGTGAGCGGCAGAGCGATCCACGGTGGCGGATCGAGGCCCTCTGCACCGAGCCCCCGGTCCGCCTCGGACCGGACGGGCAGGACGAGCGGCTCCGGCGGGCAACGGCCGCGCTGACCGCGGCGGGCCTCGCACCGGAACCCCCGGTCCCGGCCGGCCGGCACAGCCACCAGGGGAAGGGCACCTACCACGTGATCGACTGCGCCGACGGAGAGCTGTTCATCAGCACCCTCGGACGGTTCGCCACCGGCGACGGCGACGACTGCACGGCCCGCCGGGCCCTCGAATCGGCCGGCTTCCGCTGGATCGACGAGGCCACCGGCTCGATCCGGGTCACCGGCCTCTTCGTCTACTACTTCGGCAGGCGCGAGCCCCTCACCGTCGAGACCCTGCTGTTCCACTGGCAGGACTAGGACGGGCCGTCGGCCGCGCCGCCCCGGTTCCTCGGCCGTGCCGGCCCGGGATGGTCCGTCACGCCGACCCGGGTCGGGCGGGCCGATGGCCGATCACATGTCAGGACCCCGGCAGGTCCTTCACCAGGCGGTGGTGGCCGGTCTCCCAGCGGTAGCCGAGGGCCGTGTTGACGGCGATCATCGGGAGGTTGCCGGCCTCGACCTCGGTGCGTGCGGTCCGCACACCGTGGGCGGCGAGGCGGTGGGCGGCGTGCAGTTTCAGCGCCCGCGCCAGTCCGCGGGACCGCCAGGGGCGCACGACGCCGGTGTAGTCGATGTGGCAGGTGAGCTGGTCGTCGGTGGCGCGGACGGCGTTGACGCCGACGATGCGCCCCGCGAACTCGGCGGTGAACACCCAGTCCGGGCGGCACCCGTCGCCGGCCACCACCTCGGCGTACCAACGGTCGAAGTCGGGCAGTGCGTCGACGAACCCCGGGTTGTCGTCGAGTGTCTCGCGATAGAGCTGGTACAGCTGGAGGGCCGGCCGGGGGGCCGAGGTGGCCGCGAGCGTGCCGAAGCGGATTCCCGGCGGCGGTGCGGCGGGCGGCAGCGCGCCCAGTCGGGCCGAGGCGCTGCGGACGTGTGCGTCGATCCGGTGGCCGCGGGCGACCAGCAGGCGGAGGAGGTCCGCCCTGTCGTCGGGCAGTTCCCCGAGCAGTCGGCGCGCACCCGCACCGCGGGCCCACTGCTCCAGTGCGTCCGCCAGGGGCAGGAGCCGCGCGGTCGCCAGGCCGGCCGAGCCGACGATCAGCGAGGCCACATCGCCGGGCGGCGTCCACGGCGCCCGCCAGGCGGTGGCGAAGGCGAGGAGCTCCCCGTCGGCCCCGGGGGTCACCAGCCGGATCCGCCCGTAGCCGGTGAGCAGCCCGCCGGACGTGCTGAAGAGGCTGCCGGAGGGGGGTAGCCGGGCGTCCTGGGCGCGGAGTTCCTCGGCTGTGACCGGCCGCGCCCCGGTGGCGGACAGCAGCCCGGCCAGCGGCGGGTAGTCGGTGGAGGGTTGGAACGGACGATAAGTCACAATGTGACATTGTACTAAGCTTCGTCGTGATCCCGCACGGGAACGGGGGATCCCGGGCGGGTGGCTTCCTGCGGGTGCCCCCGGGTGGCCCTGGGTGGCTCTGGGGTGATTCCGTGCGGGCGACCCCGGGGGTCCCGGGCGGGCGCCTCCCGGGGGTCTTCGGGGGTGCGCCGAAGCCGGTGGGCCCGGACCTGTCGTCACGGGCCTCAGGGGAGGTCGATCCGCTCGGTCCTGTTCGCCCCGATCACCTCGATCCCCCTGGTCCCGAGGATGCCGTCGAGCGGCAGGGAGACGGTGTACGGCGCGGTGGCGGGCAGTCCGACGCCGTGCAGCGAGCCGACGACCTCGATGCCCCAGTAGTCCGGTCGCTGGATGTAGACCAGCGGCGACAGGCGGACCGTCATGTTCAGGTAGGGCATGACCCCGTTGACGACGAGGATGAAGGTACCGGGGACGATCCCCGGGACGGCCTTCGCCTCGTCGAAGTCGATGATGCGCACGGACTCCGGCGCCGGCCGATCCGTGTAGTTCTCCGCCACGATCAGTCCTTTCGTCGCTGTGACGTCACCCGTCACCTCGTCGACGCAGGCTAGCTGACGATCGCCCACGAACCGTGTGTCCAACACGCCCGTGCCCGTTGGTGTGGTGGGGCCGGGCCCGAGCCCGGCCCCACCGCGCCGCCCCGGCCCTCACGCCCGTGCGGCTGTCTGCCGGCCGGTCCGGTCCCCGCCCCGGGGCGCACCCAGCAGGTGGGCCAGGCCGTCCGCCAGGCCGCCGCGCCAACAGGCGTAGTCGTGGCCGCCGTTGAACTCGCGGTACTCGACGTCGTAGCCGCGCGCGACCAGCACGTCCCGCAGGTGGCGGTTCTGCGGGAGCAGCATCCACTCCTGGAGTCCGACCTCCAGGTAGAACCGCGCCGCCCGTCGTTCCCCGGTCGCGAACTGGCGGGTCAGCCATTCGCTCCCGGCGTCGAACTCCGTCCCGTCCGGCCACCAGAACGAGCCCGACTGCGACAGCGCGCCGCCGAACCGCTCCGGCCGCCGGAACGCGGCGAACGCGGCCGTCAGTCCGCCGGCGCTCTGGCCGGCGATGACCGTGCGGTCGGGCGTGAGCGCCGTGCCGTACCCGGCAGAGGCCCAGGGCAGCAGCCGGTCGGCGAGGAAGTCCACGAAGCCGGGGTTGCAGCTCAGGTCGTCCGGGCGGCCAGGGCCCATGGTGTGGACGAGCAGGGCGACGGCCGGCGGGACCGCCCCGTCCGCCACGAGGTTGTCGAGGGTGTCGCCGACGGACAGCACCTCGCCCCACATCTCCCCGTCCAGCAGGACGAGCACCGGGTACGGTCCGCCGTCCGCGCGGTGCCCGGCGGGAAGGTGGACGTCCACCCGTCGGCCGTCGACCTCCGCCGCCACCGTCCGTCCGCGCGGTACGCCGTCGCGTCGCTCGGCGTACGGCTGCGCCGGGGCGTCGGGAAGCGCGAGGACGGAGGACGGGTGCCGGCCGTCGCGGGCGGGCAGTCGCGGGCCGTGGGCGAGCGGGTCGGGCCGGGCGCCGTCCAGGACCCGGAGCCAGTCGGCGCGCGCCGTGCCGGGGACGGTCCCGTGGACGGGGTACAGCTGGTACGAGGCCCGGTGGTCGGCGCGCAGCCGGTAGGTGAGCGACCAGCCTCCGGGCCGACGCTCCATCAAGTGCGGGGTGAGGTCGCCCGCGTGCCGGTCCTTGTCGGTCACGGTGTGCACCAGTGCGAGCACGCCGTCGCACGGGTCGTCCGGGTCGTCCCGGTGGACGAAGGTGACCAGCCGGTGGGCCGGGTCGTCCGGGTCGGGCTCGACCAGCGGCGCACCCTCCGCTGCCACCCGGTCCCAGAACCCGTCCTGGGACGGGCCGAGTTCACTCTGCATGTCGATGACTCCTCGAAGATCTAGGCGGGGTTGCCCTTGCGGCCGAGCAGGACCCAGAGCAGGAAGGGGCCGCCGAGGACGGTGGTGACGATGCCGACCGGGATCTCGACGCCGCCGATCAGCACCCGGCCGAGCGTGTCGGCGAGCACCACCAGCACCGCCCCGGCCAGCGCCGATCCGAGCACCGGCACCCGCGCGGGCCCGGCGAGGCGGCCGGCGATCACCGGGGCGGCGAGCGCCACGAAACCGACCGGTCCGCAGACCCCGACGGCGAGCCCGGCCAGCGCGACGGCCAGCAGCAGGCAGGCGAGGCGGACCCTGGCCGGGTCGACGCCCAGCGAGGACGCCACGTTGTCGTCGAACCGCAGCACCGCCAGCCGCCGGGCGACGACCAACGCCAACGGCACCAGCACCGCGAGCCCGATCAGCACCGGCGTGGCCACCGCGTAGTCGCGCCCGTTGAGCGAGCCGGAGGTCCAGACGAACAGCGATCCCGCCGAGTTGAGCGAACGCCGGGCCATCGCCACCTGGATGAGCGCCGAGGCGAGTGCCGACATGGCCAGGCCGACGACCAGGACCCGGTACCCGCGTGCGCCGAGGCCGCCGGAGACGAACGTGACCACCAGGACCGCCGCCAGCGCGCCGAGCGGCCCGGCCCACCAGGCGCCGAACGTGCCCGAGGCGGTGACGGAGAACAGGACGGCGGCCGTGGCGCCGTCGTTGACGCCGAGCAGTTCGGGAGTGGCGAGCCGGTTGCGGGCGAGCGTCTGGGTGAGGCAGCCGGCCAGGCCGAGCGCGGCGCCGGCGGCCAGGCCCGCGACGATCCGGCCGAGGCGGAACTTCTGCACCAGCAGCACGTCGAGCCGGTCGCCGTAGCCGAAGACGGCCTGGAAGGTGCGGCCCAGGCCGAGTTCGCTCTGCCCGGCGTGCGCGGAGACCACCACGGCGGCGAGCAGGGCGGCCACCAGGCCGAGCGCGGCCAGTGCGGACCGGCGGGGGAGCAGCAGGGAGAGCGCGCCGCGCCGCAGGACCAGGTCGGGCCCGGGGGCCCTGGCCTCCCCGTGCGCGGAGGAGGACCCGGTCGGCTCGGTGTCGGTCATGCCGAGCGCGGCCATCTTCCGGGAGCGGACGATGGCGATCAACGTGGGTGCGCCGACCAGGGCGACGATCACCGAGACCGGCGCCTCGAACGGCCGGGCCACCACACGGGCGAGGACGTCCGCGCCGGTCAGCACCGCTGCGCCGACCAGGCCGGCGAGCAGGGTGAGCCGCCCGACCCTGGGGCCGGCGACCGCGCGGGCGAGGAAGCCGGCCAGCAGGCCGAGGAAGGAGATCGGGCCGGCCAGTGCCACCGCCGAGGCGGTGAGCAGGGTGACGGCCGTGGCGACCGCCGCCCGCGTCGCGCCGGGGCGGTGGCCGAGGCCGCGGGCCAGGTCGTCGCCGAGCGCCAGTGCGGCGAGCGGGCGGGTGGTGAACGCGGCGACCAGGAAGCCCGCGCCGAGCACGGGGGCGAGCTGGCGCAGCGTCGTCCAGCCCTCGACCCCGGCCAGCGAGCCGAGCACCCAGACCCGGTACCGGTCGTACGCCTCGGGGGAGTTGACGATCAGAACGCCGGTCAGGCCGCCGAAGGTGGCGCCGACGGCCGAACCGCCGAGCACCAGCCGCATCGGCGAACCGCCGCCCCGGCTGCCGGCGATCAGCAGGACGAGGGCGCTGGCGAGTACGGCGCCGCCGAAGGCGAAGGCGAGGTAGCCGTAGGAGGTCTGGACACCGAGCACGGCGATGCCGACGACCACGCCGAGCGAGGCCCCCGCGTTGACCCCGAGCAGGCCCGTCTCGGCGAGCGGATTGCGGGTGACGCACTGGAGTTGGGCCCCGGCCACCCCGAGCGCGGCACCGACCAGGAGGGCGGTGAGGGTGCGGGGCAGGCGCAGGTCGCCCACGACCAGGGCGAGCCGGCCGTCGCTGCGGGCGCCGCCGCGGTCGAGCAGGTAGTCGAGCACCCGGGTCGGCCCGATCTCGCCGGCGCCGACGGACAGCGAGAGTGCGGTGAGCGCGAGCAGGGCCGCGACGATGCCGCCGACGGTGAGCCAGGTGGTGCGGCGGACCGGCGCGGGCGGCGGCGGGACCTCGGCGGCGGGGCCGGTGCGGGCCTGCTCGGAGGCACCCACTTGCGACAATGTCATAAGGTAAGGCTAACCTAATGGTCATTGCGGCTCGATGGCCGCCCGGGCCCGTGCCATACCACCGGGGCCCTGGCCCGCCGTCCGCAACGGCCCTCAGCCGGACCCGTCTTCACCGCCGTACCCGTTTCACCGTCACACCGTTCAACCGTCACGCCCGTCTTCACCGTCACGCCCGTTTCATCGCTCGTCCCGACCGACCGCTTTGACGGCCCCGCCCCTACCGCCGTCTGCAACACCGCTGCCCGGAGGCACACATGTCGACCGCCCAGAGCCCGCTCCACCTCGCCCGCCACCGGGCGGTCCAGGCGCTGGCCGCCACCGGCGCGGCCGCGCTCCTGCTCACCGGCTGCGGCTCGTCCGGCTCCTCCGACAAGGGCTCCGCCGACAAGGGCGGGGCGTCCGCCTCCGGCGCCCCCGCCGCGGACGCGGCCGGCGGCGGCAGCGGCGGCGGCAAGCGGACCGTCAAGGACGCCACCGGCAAGGCCGTTGAGATCCCCGCCGAGCCCAAGCGGATCGTCACCCTCACCCAGGAGGACCTGGACGCGGTGCTCGCCCTCGGCGTCAAGCCGGTCGGCATCACCAACGGCCAGGGCCTCAACGAGCCGCCCGCCTACCTCAAGGACAAGGTCCAGGGCGTCCCGGTCGTCGGCAACCTGCTCCAGCCCGTCATGGACAAGGTGATCGCCGCCAAGCCCGACCTGATCCTGGCCGGGGACATGCAGGACGAGCAGATGCTCAAGCAGCTGCGCGAGATCACCCCGGCGACGCTGGTCACCATGGCCCCGACCGACGAATGGAAGCTCTCCTTCCGCGGCATCGGGAACGCCGTCAACAAGCTGGACCAGGCCAACAAGGTCATCGCCGACTACGACGCCAAGGCCGCCAAGGCCGGCGGCGAGCTGGGCGCGAACAAGGGCGCCGCCGTCTCCATCGTCCGCTGGAACCCGACCGGGCCGAGCTGGATGGAGAAGAAGCAGTTCGCCAGCGGTGTCGCCCTCGACATGGGCCTGACCCGCCCGAAGACCCAGGACAAGGACGGCAACGCGCACACCCCGGCGCTCAGCCTGGAGAAGATCAACGAGATCGACGGCGACTGGCTGTTCCTCTCCACCCTCACCGACGACGGCAAGGCGGCGCTGAAGGACGTCCAGTCGAAGCCCGCCTACCAGGAGCTGGGCGCGGTGAAGAACAACCACACCGTCACCGTGGACGGCTCGGTCTGGTCCACCCGCGGCGGTCCGCTCGCCGCCGACGTGGTCATCGGCGACATCGGCAAGGCGCTCGGCGCCAAGTCCTGAGGCGGGGGGACACCCGGCGTAGGGCGCCCGGCCTGCGGTGTCCGTCGCAGGGGTCCCGTCTGCGCCGTCCCGGAACCCGCCGTCCCGGAACCCGCCGTCCCGGCAACCGATGTCCGATCCAACCGAAGGAGCGCTCCATGGAGTTGACGGTCGAGGGCCTCACGGCCGGATACGGCCCCGGGCGTCCGGTGCTGAGCGGCGTCGACCTCACCCTGCCCGCCGGGCAGGTGGTGGCGATCGTCGGCCCGAACGGCTGCGGCAAGTCCACCCTGCTGCGCTCCGTCGCCCGGCTCCACCGGCCCGACGCCGGGCGGGTGCTGGTCGGCGGGGAGGACGTCTGGCGGCTGCGCCCCCGGCAGGCCGCGCACCGGGTGGCGCTGCTCCCGCAGAGCCCGCAGGCGCCCGAAGCGGTCACCGTGGCCGGGCTCGTCCGCTACGGACGCCACCCGCACCAGGGCCTCTTCCGCCAGTGGTCGGCGGACGACGAGCGGCTCACCGCCGAGGCGCTGCGGGCCACCGGGGTCGACGCCTTCGCCGACCGCAGGCTGGACCGCCTCTCCGGCGGCCAGCGCCAACGCTGCTGGCTGGCGATGGTGTTGGCGCAGGACACGCCCGTCGTCCTGCTGGACGAGCCCACCAGTGCGCTCGACCTCGGGCACGCGGTCGAGGTGCTGGAGCTGGTCCGCACGGTGGCGGCGGGCGGGCGCACGGTCGTCATGGTGCTGCACGACCTCGCGGCGGCGGCCCGGTACGCGGACGTCGTCGTCGCGCTGCGCGACGGCAAGGTGGTGGCCTGCGGGGCGCCGCGCGAGGTGGTGGACGCGCCGCTGGTGCGGGCGCTGTACGACATCGACAGCGACGTGCTGGCGGCACCCGGGGACGGCGCGCCCGTGATCGTGCCGCGAGCGGGAACGCGGACCGGTACGGGTGCGGGCGCGGCTACGGGTGCGGGTGCGGGGGCCGGCGTGGGGCCGGCGCAGGGGGTGCGGGCGGCCGCGGGCTGAACGGCCACGGGCCGTCCGCCGTGCCGTCGTCCGCCGTGCCGTCGTCCGCCGTGCCGTCGTCCGTCGGGCGGTCGTCCGTCGGGCGGTCGTCCGCCGCCCGGCGGGTTGCGATCCGGGCGGCGGGTGCGTGTGGTCTGCTGGGGGCGCCGCATCCGCACCCGCCGCGCTCCGGGAGGCCCACCGGTGTTCCGTCGTTCCGCCGTCGTGTCGCTCGCCCTGCTGCTCGGGCCGGTCGCGGCCGTGGGCTGTTCCTCCGCCACCGGCCCCACGGGGGCGCCCTCGAACCTCGCCACCTCCGCCTCCTCACCGCTCCCCGCCGGGTCGGCCTCCGCCTCGGCCCCGGTGGTCCGGGCGACCGTCACCGACGGGCTGCAGTCGCCGTGGGGCCTGGTGGTGCTGCCCGACGGGGACCTCCTCGTCTCCGAGCGGGACAGCGGGCGGATCTTCCGCGTCTCCGCGAAGGACGGCACCCGGACGGAGGCCGGCACCGTGCCCGGTGTGGTGGCGGGCGGCGAGGGCGGCCTGCTCGGCCTCGCCCTGTCACCCGGCTACCCAACCGACCACCTGGTCTACGCCTACCTCAGCACCGACGCCGACAACCGCATCGTCCGCTTCCCGTACGACCCCGCCCAACCCGCCACCCGGCAACTGGGCGACCCGGCGGTTCTGTTGACGGGCATTCCGCGCGGCCACCGGCACAACGGCGGCCGGATCGCGTTCGGCCCGGACGGCCTGCTCTACGCGGGCACCGGCGACAGCAGCAATCCCGCTCTCGCCCAGGACAAGGGCTCACTGGGCGGAAAGATCCTCCGGCTGGCCCCCGACGGCACCCCGGCCCCCGGCAATCCCTTCCCCGGCTCGCCCGTCTACTCCTACGGTCACCGCAACGTCCAGGGGCTCGCCTGGGACCCCCAGGGCCGGCTCTGGGCGTCCGAGTTCGGCCAGGACAACTGGGACGAGCTGAACCTGATCCGGCCCGGCGCCAACTACGGCTGGCCCGTGGTGGAGGGCATCGGCAACCGCCCCGAGTTCACCGACCCGGTCGTCCAGTGGCGCCCCTCGGAGGCGTCGCCGAGCGGCATCGCCTACGCCGACGGAGCCGTCTGGGTGGCCGCCCTGCGCGGCACCCGGCTGTGGCGCGTCCCGCTCGACGGCGAACGCCTCGCCGCCGCGCCGCAGGAGTTCCTCACCGGCGCCTACGGCCGCCTGCGCACCGTCGTCGCGGACCGGGACGGCACCCTGCTGCTGGTCACCAGCAACACCGACGGCGCCGGCGACCCCCACCCCGGCGACGACCGCATCCTGCGCCTCTCGTTGCCGTAGTGGCGCAGGCCGCGGGTCATCGGTCCCGGCGGTGGTCGAAGACCTCCAACTCTTCGGCCAGGACGTCGAAGTGGAGCTCCGGAGCCCAGAGCCGGCGCTCGCCGACCACGTAGAGGCGGCGCTTGGCGCGGCTGGCGGCGACGTTCAGCAGGTTCGGGGTCTCGGCGGCCCAGTGGCGGGCGCCCGGCGAACCGCCGCCGAGGACGAGGATCACCGCGTCCGCCTCCTTGCCCTGGGCCTTGTGGACGGTGGCGCAGCGCTCCTCCAGGAGGTCCCTGGTCCAGCCCTCGCGACCGCCGCAGATCCGCTTGCACTCCTTGACCAGCTCCCGGAACGGTGCGATGACGCGCAGCCGTTCGATGCCCACGCCGTGCAGTTCGAGCTGGTTGAGGACGAATTCGAAGGCCCGCCCGTCGCGCGGGCTCCAGGCGGCGCCGGCCCTGCGTTCCGGGTCCTCGGTGTCGAACCAGCGGCTGGGCAGGAGCCCCGGGTGCTCCTCGTCGGGGAACGGCTTCGACGCGGTGCCGTAGACCATCAGGCCGTCGTAGGCGACCCGGTTGCTGACGGTGAACATGGGCTCCTCGCAGCGGCGGTGGACGCGCAGGGGCGAGCCCACCCACACCTGCTCGTCGTCGGCGTCACCGGTGGGGGCGGGCAGGTAGGTGCCCCAGTGGTTGACCCGGTCGGCGACCGCCTGCGCCGAGGTGCCGGACGGCAGCCACTCCTCGTGGACGCCGTACGCCTCCAGCAGCCGCCGCTGGAGGGCCGTCGGCATCGTGATCACGGGCGTGAGTTGCAGCGGGTCCCCGACCAGGACCGCCCGGCGCGCCCGCCACAGCGCGCCCACGGCGGCCTGCGGTGCGGCCTGCCCGGCCTCGTCGACCAGCACCCAGCCGATCGACTCGCGGTCGAGCCGGGCGAACATGCTGCCGATCGACGAGAAGGTCGAGGAGATCACCGGAACCACCAGGAACAGGGTCTGCCAGGCCTGTTGGACCTGCTCGTCGGGGACGGGGCCGCTGGTGCCGGCCATCAGTTCCATCAGTACCTGGAGGTTGCCGCGCACCTTCTTCGCGGACCCGGCGACGAGAGCGCGGTGCAGGTCCAGGGCGCGCAGGAACAGGTCGCTGCGGGCGGTGGCCCAGGCCTCGTCGGCCCAGGGGGAGCCGAGTTCCTGCTCCTGGTCGGGGAGTTCGGCCCAGTCCCGGGGGAGGGACGGCAGTTCCAGGGCTGCCGCGTCGAGCCGCTCCCGGCCCTCGCGCAGCCCGGCAACGGCGGCTTCGAGCTCCCCGGCCGCCCTCTCCGCCTCGCGGCGGGCGTGCACCGACCCGGTCCGTGCCCGGGTCTCCTCGGCCTCGGCGCGGCGCTCGCGGTCCTGGGCGGCCGCCAGGCGGCCCTCCCCGGCCGCGGCCTCGGCGGCGATCCGTGCCCGGGCGTCCACTGCGAGCACCTCGGCCCGCACGGAGCGCCCCACGGTGGCGAGTTGGTCGTCGAGGCCGGCCCGGCCGGTGTCCAGCAGGTGCAGGATCTCGGCCTGGGACCGGCCCCGTTGCTCCTCGGCGGCGCGCCGGTCGGCCGAGGTCTGCAAGAGGCGGCGCAGTCCGCCGCGCAGGCCGCCTTCGACGCCGGCCGGGGTGTCGTGCCGGGTGGCCAGGGCCTCCACGTACCGGCGCTGCTGTTCCGCGACCTCGCGCTCCGCGGCGAGGTCCGCCCGGGCGGCGGCCAGGTCGAGGTCGGCCTGGCGGAGCCGCTCCTCGGCGGACCGGCGGGCCGTGGTGGCGGTGGCGGTGGCGAGCGTGGCCGCCGCGGTGGCCTGTTCGGCCTCGCGCAGCCGGTCCCCGGCCTCGGCGTCGCGCGCCCGGGCGGCCCGCACCGCGGACCGCAGGTGCTGGATGCGCTGCTCGGCTGCGGATGATTCGACGGTGTCCAACAGTTCGGCGAGAGCGAGGCGTTGGGTGCGCAGGCGCTCCACCTCGGCCTGCGCGGCGCGGAACGCCGCCACGGCCTCCGGCCAGGACGGCACCGGCTCGGCGGGGCCCGCGGGAGCGGTGGGGCCCGCGGGAGCGGCGGCGGCGCCGGGCCGGCTCCGGGTGCGCGGTGGAGTCGGGGGGATCCAGCCGCTGAGGACGGCCTGCATCCCGCGAAGCGGCGGCAGCCCCAGGGGAGTCCGGGCGGCGTTCTCCTCGGGGGGCAGCCGGCCCCACCAGAACCGGTCGACGAACTCCTTGCGGTTGGTCTTGTTGCCGAGCACGGTGGCGATCAGCCCCCACGCCGGGGCGCCCTTGAGCAGGGCCGAGGCGAGGTCGGCGAAGTGGCCCTCGTCCGGGTGCCAGTGCTCGGCGAGGGCACCGAGGCCGGGCAGTTCGGCGGTGATGTTCTCGACCGCGCCGTTGTTGGAGGAGGTGACCACGATCTCGAAGCCGGTCAGCCGGGGGTCGAGTGCGGCGACGTAGCGCGCATGGACGCCCTGGCGGTCCTTGCCGTACCACGGGCGCCCGGTGAACGCCTGCTCCGGCCGGTCGAACTCGGCCATCAGGGCCGCCCGTTCGACCACGAGGGCGGCGACGAGGTCCCGCAGCATGGTCGTCTTGCCGGTGCCCGGCGGCCCGTTGACGGAGAACAGGCCGCCGGTCGTTCCCTCGCGGGCCCGGAGCAGCCGGTTGACGGCGAACTGCTGGCTGAGCGCCAGCGGGTGGCGGGCCTCGGCGGGCCAGCGTCCGGCCGGGGTCAGCGCGGGACGGACGCCGGCGAGGACGGCGGCGCGATCCTCGCGGACGTCGGTGCGGTGGGCCGGGTCGAGCTCTTCGCCGGCGCTCAGGTAGGCGGTCAGGGCCGGGCCGAAGCCCTTGTCGGCGGCGGCGCGGACCCTGGCCAGGTCGGGCGGGAGCAGGCTGTTGAGGAAGAGCTGGCCGACGGTCGCGGATGCCCGGGCGTCCTTGGGGCGGCGCACCAGGCGGCTCCTGATCCGGATGGTGGCCGGGTCCAGGAGGTGCTGGACGCCGCACAGGTCGGCGATCTGGGCGGTCAGTGCGACCAGGTCCGCGAAGGAGACCGGCCGGGGGCCGTCGTCCTCCCCCGCGCCCGGGGCCGGCAACTCGTCGTCCACCGGGAGCGCGGCCGGAACTCCGCCGCCACCGGACCGGGCCGTGGTGGCGCTGCCGCCGCCCGGCGCCGTGTCGGCACCCGCGCCGCCGGCGCCCGCCGGGGCTCCCGCGTCCGCCTGCGAGGTCCCGCCGGTGCGGTCGCGGGCGGCCCGGCGTGCCTCGACCCAGTCGACCGTCCGCCGGACCAGCGGCTCCACCGCGCCCTGGGCGGCCGCGCCCGCGACCTCGCCGAACAGGGCGGCGAGCGCGCCGACCGCCGCGCCGCCGAGGATCTCGGCGACGAGCCGCTGCCAACCGCTCCCGGAGCGCCCGCCGTTCGGGTCGGCGCCGGGCCGGGTGGCCCGGTCGCCGGCGGGCCGGCCGGAGTCCCGGAGCGTCGCGTCGGGCGGCCCGGGCCGCCGGGACTCCGCCCAGGCGACGTGCGGGATCGGTGTCGCGGTGAGCTCCCGGACGGCCAGCCCGAACGCCTCGTCCAGGTCCTCGAATCCGTCCAGCCAGCCGTCGGCCGACGGCCCGGGGTCGAAGAGCCGCCCGGCCGCCCAGGCGCAGGCGGACACCACCGGGGTGTCCTCGACCAGGCGGCCGTGCTCGTCCAGGACCAGCGCGTACATCGCGCTCTGCCCGTTCAGCACCAGCTCCCGGGCCGGCACGCCCGGGTCCGGGTCGGTGCCGTTCGGCAGCGCCGCGATCATCGCCTGGCGCAGCCGCTCCAGCTCGAACACCCCGCCGTAGACCTCGTGGCGCCACATCTTGCCGCGCGGGGCGAGCCGGGCCGCCGTCACCGGGTGGCCGGGCGCCCAGGGCAGCAGCGGGCGCGGCTCCCCGGGGACCGGGGTCAGGTCGCACAGCGCCTCGTCGGCACCGCCGGACCGGCCGGTGCGCCGGCGGCGGGGGGCGGGGATCGGCGGCGGGCTGAACAGCTCCACCGCCCGCCAGCACTCCAGCAGCGCCTCCTGGCGCCGGGTCTCCGCCCGTCCGGTCCCCACCGTTTCCCCCGTGCCGACCAGGCGGCCCGGAGCCGCTTCGTGTGCCGATCAGATTCCGGGCGAATCTACCGGATCGGGGCCGGAACTTCCCATCGTTCACCCGTTCGATGGGTTTGGAATCGAGCCTGCCCGGAGGCTGTCCCCCGGCCGACGCGTTGTCAGTGTGTCCCGTTACGTTCCTCGCATCACTGACCAGCAGCTGGGAGGAGAGCGGCCGTGGCGTGGGTGGAAGCGGGAACGGGCGGCTACCAAGTCGCGCTCGACGAGGAGGGCAAGGTGGTCTGCCGCAACGCGGCCGGCCGCCTGTTGAAGTCCGTCCCGTCGAAGCTGAACGACGATCCGGTGGTCACCGGGCTCAGGCAGCTCACCGAGTGGCTGGCCGGGCACCGGCGGCGCTGCCTGGACGACGCCGAGCGGTGGATGGTGCGCTCGCTGCCGGTGCCCGCCGCCGTGGTCACCGCGGTCTGGGCCGACGAGGCCTGGCAGGAGGTCCTGCGCGACCTGGTGGTCACCGGCGCGGACGGTTCGGTCGCCGGGTTCCTGCGCGGGGCCGACGCCGAACGCGGGCTGGGCCTGGTCGACCTCGACGGGGACACCGTGCGCCTCACCGACGCCGAGATCCGGATACCCCACCCCGTCCTGCTGGACGACCTGGACGAGCTGCGCGAGTTCGCCGTCGAACTCGGCGTCGCCCAGCAGGTCCAGCAGCTGTACCGGGAGGTGTGGCACCGCCCGGCCGGCGCCGACGCGCCCGGCACCGAGGTCACGACCTACGCGGGCGGCCGCTACAAGGAGCTGCGCGAGCTGCTCGGCCGCTGCGCCCGGCTTGGCTACCGGGTGCGCGGCGGCCACGCCGTCCTGCCGGTCGTCGAGGGCGGCGTCGCCCTGGAGGCCCGCGTCTGGGTCGGCGACTACTACGAGTACGACGAGTGCGAGACCGGCGCACTCAGCTGGACGGGCCAGGGCGGCAAGGTCCTGCCGCTCGCCCAGGTCGGGCCGGTCGCCTGGTCCGAGGGCATGCGGATGGCCGCCGCGCTGCACGCCGGCCGCACGATCGAAGGGGAGGAAGCCGCATGACCACCAGCGCCACCGACACCGGCCGCACCGAGAGCGGCGGCACCGGTACGACCGGACAGCGCGAGCGCCTGCTGGACGCCGGGGCGGTGCTCCCGGCCGGCACGCTGCCCGGCGCCGGACGGCCCGACAGCCCCGCCGACGTTCTCACCGCCCGCAGCTACGCCCACCCCGCGCTCGACGGGCGCCGGATCGTCCGGCTGGTGCCCGGCGCGCTCGGCCCCGCCGAGGACCTGGCGGTCGAGTTCCTCGGCCTCAGGCCCGCGGAGGAGCCCGCCGAGGTCGGCCAGGTCCGCCAGGAGGCGCTGGGCTTCCCCGCCTGGGCGCTGGTCCACGACCCGGCCAACGGGCACCACGCGCTCGCCCTGGTCAAGGAGATGGAGCGGCTCGCCCGGCAGGCCAGGTCCAAGCCCGGGCACGCCAAGGACGGCTTCGAGGCGCTCGCCGTGCGCCTCGGCCGCGCCGTGCCGCACTTCCTGCCCACCTACTGCGAGGAGGTCGGCCGGATCTTCCTCGAACAGGGCAACCAGACCTACGCCGGCACCTTCTTCGGCAAGGCCCGCGAGGCCGAGCGCACCCACAGCCTCACCGTGGACGAGGAGCGGCTGCGCGCCGTCTTCCTGGAGTTCGCGCTGGCCGGCGCGCTCACCGTCAAGTCGCTGCGCCAGTACGTCAAGGAGCTGAGCACCCGGCTCGACCCGCTCACCGCCTGGCAGCGGTTCCGCCAGCTCTGCACCGAACGCTCGGCAGCCGGCATGGCCCCCTACGCGGGCGTCGCCGAGGACGCCCGCGCCCTGATCCGGGCCGCCGGGCTGGACCGCACCGAGCACGAGCGGGCGCTCCTCGCCGAGCTGCTCGCCTCACCCGCCGTCAACCGGGCGCCCGGCGCGTTCTGGAAGTCCTGGCACGGCGCCGTCATCGACCTGGGCCGCAGCGACGAGGCGGTCCGCGCCCGCCTGCTGGAGATCCTGCCCGACCCGGCCGGCACCTCCGACCGCAACGCCCAGGACGCCTCCTGGCTCGCCGTCCTCGCCGAGAGCGGCGCCGAGCAGCTGCTCACCGGGCCGCGCACCGCGCCCGCGGAGGGCGCCGGGGCCGCCGAGGGTGCCGGGCCCACCGATCCCGCCGACTGGCTGCGGAGCTGGTGCAACCACGTCGGCCGGGGCTGGAACAACGACAGCCCCGGGTCCGAGACCATCGCCCTCGCCGGCCGGATGGCCGGCCGGCTGCGCGCCGACGGCGTCCCGGTCGACCTGCTGACGGGGGTGCGGCGCAGCACCGTCCAGCTCGGCGTGCTCGACCTGCTGCTCGCCGAGGGCGTCCCGGTCGCCGACCCCGCCGACGGCCTCTCCCTCGACCTCTCCGCCTGGGTCGCCCGGTCCGGGCCCGACAGCCGCACGCTCGCCGCGCTCGCCGCCGACCCGCGGTTCCGGCCCGCGCTGCGCGCCGCCGTCCCCGGCGCCTGGGACGCCGCCGTGGCCCGGCAGGTGCCCGCCCTCCCGGTGCTGCGCGAGCTGTTCGTCGAGTGGTCCGACGCGCGCGCCGACGAACTCCTGGCCACCCGCGGCCTGGCGAGCGCCGCCGACCTGCTGCGCGTCCTGCGGACCAGCCGCACGGCCATCCGCAGCGAGAACCCGGCCGCCGCCGAGCGGATCGCCGGGCTCGACGTCACCGGCCTGCTCGCCCGCACCCTGCGGGCCGGCATCCTCGACGAACTCGGCTGGCCCGCCCTCGAAGAGGCGCTCCGCAGGCTCGGCGTCGAGTCGGGCACGGCACCCGGCGGCCCGGCCGGCCGGCAGCTCCCCGAGGGCCTGTACACCGAGGACGCCTGGCCGCACCTGATCCTGGCCCGCAAGGACCAGGTCGTGGTGACCGGCCCACAGGGCATCGTGCTGGAGCACACCCTGCGCATCCCCGACAAGCTGGAGCGGTGGCAGCGGCCCCGGCTCCGCTACGTCGACGGCGAGCTGCTCGTCGCCTGGTACCGGGAAGGCAAGCAGCACGCCTACTGGTCCGGTCGTCCGGCCGAGACCTTCGTCCTCGGCGGCGAGACCGTCGTCCGCTACTACGGCGGCAACGACGAGCCCGGCGTCCCGTCCCTCCCGCTGCCCGGCGGCGGGCGGACCACCGGAGAGCGCCCCCTGCACGCCGGGGACACCCGGATGCCCGCCGAGCACCCGGTGACCGGCGACGGCACCGGCCACTGGACGGTCCGCCACGGCCGGGGCGGCGGCCACCTCACCGAGCTGGACCCGGCCACCGGCACCCTCGGCCGCGCCGCCGAGCCGCCACGGATCGCCGCCACCGCCGCGGCCGGCCGGCTCGACGTGCAGCGCACCCGGCTGCTGCCGATGCAGCCCGGGCTGGAGGCCACCCCGCTCGGCACCGACGGTGCCGCGCTCGGCAGCTGGGTCCGGGTCGACGGAGGCCGCGTCACCACCGGTACCGCCGACGGCACCACCCTCGTGCTGGCCGGTGACGGCACCCACGCCCGGCGCTTCCCGGTCGGCCGGCTCGCCCTGCCCGGCGGCGCCCGCCCGCTGGTCGTCGAGGAGCGCGGCGGCGGCCTGGCCCTCGCCCTGCCCGACGCCGCCGGTGCCCACACCGACGCCCACACCGACGCCGACCCGGCGGCCGGAACCCACGCGGCCGGAACCCACGCGGCCGGAACCCCGGCGGGCGGAACCGCCGGTGGCACCGTCACCACGGCCGACACGGATACCACCGCCGACCTGAGCGTCTGCCGTCCGGGCGGGCTGGCCGCCGCCGGCACCGCGTACGTCCCGCCGCTCGTCCACTGGCACGCCCTGCGGCCGCGCGACGAGGAGGGCTCGCGCGTCCTGCGCGCCGTCACCGCCCAGCAGGCCGCCCAACTGATCGACGCCGCCTGGCCGGTGGACGTCGAGCCGGTGCCCGCCGACGAGCAGCGCTGGCTCACCGTCCAGGGCACCCGCCGCCTGCTGGCCAACGGCAAGAAGTCCCGCAGCAGGGTGCCCGTCACCGCGGTCGGCGAGGCGCTGCCCGGCGTCTCCCACCCGCTGCTGCGCGCCGGCGTCGCCGGGCTCGCCCGGGCCGCCGCCGACCTGCTCGACCGGGTCGCCCGGTTCCTCCCGCAGCCCGAGGCCGAGGCGCGCCCCAAGGCCGACGCCGCCCGGCGGAGCGCCGCCTACCAGCCCGAGCACGGCCGTGACCACGAGCTGCGCCAGGCCGTCGGCATCCTGCTCCCCGACCTCGGCGGCTTCGGCCCGTCCTGGGGGAGCGACGGCGGGTGGCTGGCCCTCAACAACCTGCGCACCGTCACCGCCGTCCTCGCCGCCCCGCCCGCGGTGCCCGAGGGCGGGGAGGGCTGGTCCACCCCGCTCCAGGTCCGGCTGCTCGGCGACGACAACCACCACGGCTGGCTCCACCTGCTCGGCCGGCTCGGCACCCTCGCCTACGCCGCCGCGGCCCCGCTCACCGGGAGCGCCGAGCGGTCTTCCCTCGTGGTGCTGCTCGACGAGTTGACGAAGGGCCTGCTCGCCGACCGCGGTGCCACCCTGCGCGAGATCACCCTCAGCGAGCCGCTCGACGAGGCGGGCCGGGAGCACCGGCACAAGAAGCGCGCCGGGCAGGTGCTGCGGCACGGCGACCGCACCGTCGTCGTCCTGGGCTGCCGCCACCACCACGGCGACCGGGTGCACTGGCTCGCCGTCGACCACGACCCGAGCGGCGCGTTCGGCCCCGTCGCCCACTTCACCACCGTCGAGGAACGCAACACCGAGGAGCGGATCAGCGCCGCGTGGCTGGCCGGGTTCCGGCGGGTCCTGGCCCTGCGCGGCGCCACCACCCGGGAGCCGGACCACGCCGCCGACTTCGCGGCGCGGACCGGCATCGGCACCACCCGCGCCACCCTGCTGCTCAGCCCCACCGGCACCCTCTTCCACTGGTACGGCAACGTGCTGCCGGCCGACCGGCTCAAGGAGTACGGCCTCAGGAACACCGAGGCCAAGGCCGCCCGCGACTGGCTCCGCGACCGGGACCGGACCTCCCTCGCCGACGTCTGGGGCGCGCTGCTGCCCGCCGATCCGGAGAGCCTCTGGACCGAGGGCCCCGACACCGCCGCCGGGGCGGCCCGCTGGACGGAGCTGTTCGGCACGCTCGTCACGCTGCCCGAGGACGCCCAGGCCACCGTCAGCGGCGCCGACATCGGCCACATCGAGGCGGTGCTCAACCCCGCCCGGACGCCCTGGCTCAGCCGCACCACCGGCTACCGGGTGCGCGCCGACGAGGACGGTGGCGCGGTCCGCCTGCGCGCCGACGACCCCGCCGCCGTGCCCGGCGGCAACACGCTCGCCGGGACGGTCGACGCCCTCCGCTGGCTGGCCTACCACCTGCCCGCCGACAGCCCGCTGCGCCCGCTGCTGCCGCAGGCCGTCGCCGCACTGCGGGCCCGCCTGGCCGACCCCGGCCTGCTGCTGGACCACGACCTCCATCTGACCTTCAAGGACCAGAAGCTGGCCGCCGTCCTGCGCTCCCGGTACGGGCTGCCGGCCGAGGGCGGCGCCGACGCCGACGGCCTGGTCCGCTGCGGTGAGGCACTCGTCCTCGCCCCCGGCGGCGGCGAGGACGAGCACGTCTGGCTGCGCCCGGCCGGGCTCACCGGCGCCGACGACCCCCTGCTGGAGCTGCTCGGCGGGCTCTCCGCCAGCTACTGGTTCGCCGGCGAGCGGCGCGCCCTGGAAGCGGTCCTGAGCGGCGAGCTGGAGCGGCTGGTGTCGCTGCCGGAGGCCGGGCCCGAGGGCGGTGCGCCGACCGGCTGGGCGCAGGACCCGCAGCTCAGCGTGCCCGACCTGGTCGCCGAGGCCGTCAAGGCGCACGGCCTCGGTGAGGACGCCGCCGCGCTCTACCTCCAGCTGCTCGCGCTGCCCGACCCGACCGACCGCAACGTCGCCCGCTGGACCGGCTGGAAGCCCGCCCGGCTGAAGCGGGCCCGCGCCGAACTCGCGGCCACCGGACTGGTGCTGGAGGCCAAGCGGGCCCGGGCCGGCCGCAGCCTCTTCCTGCCCGGCGGCTGGCAGGAGGCCAAGGCCCCCGGCCTGCCCGCCGAGACCTGGAAGGCCGGCCTGTACGAACTGCCCACCCACCACACCGTCCTGCCGCACCTGTCCGTCCCGGAGCTGTTCGCCCGGGCCTGGCAGCGGATCGGCGACGGGGACACCCCCGGCTACGAAGAGCTCCGGACCAGCAAGCGCAGGAAGGCCCGCCGATGAGCACCACCGAGACCGTGAACACCCACCCCCCGGCCGCCGGGCCCCCTCCCGCCCGGACGGCGAAGGCCGGGACGCCGACCCCGACGCGGCAGAGCGTCCCGGCGGAGGAGAAGTACGCCGCCGAGCTGGAGTTCCTGGCCGCGCACGACTCCGGCCCCCGCCCGCCGGGCTGGCGGCTCACCCCGCGCGCTGTCGTCACCTTCGTGATGGGCAGCGACGGCGAGAAGCTCAAGGCCGGGCGGAAGAGCCTCGCCGTCGAGCAGAAGTTCGTCGGTGAGCGGGCGCTGGTCGAGCGCTGCGTCGTCACCCTCGCCGGCGAGCGCGGCCTGCTGCTCGTCGGCGAGCCCGGCACCGCCAAGTCGATGCTCTCCGAGCTGCTCGCCGCAGCCGTCTGCGGCACCAGCGCGCTCACCGTCCAGGGCACCGCCGGCACCACCGAGGACCAGCTCAAGTACGGGTGGAACTACGCCCTGCTCCTCGCCAAGGGCCCCAGCAGGGAGGCGCTGGTGCCCTCGCCGGTGCTCACCGCGATGACCACCGGCGCCGTCGCCCGGGTCGAGGAGGTCACCCGCTGCCTGCCGGAGGTCCAGGACGCCCTGGTGTCGCTGCTCTCCGAACGGCGCATCGCCGTCCCGGAGCTGGCCGGCACCCCGGACGGCCAGCTGCACGCCGCGGCCGGCTTCACCCTGATCGCCACCGCCAACCTGCGGGACAAGGGCGTCAGCGAGATGTCGGCGGCCCTCAAACGGCGGTTCAACTTCGAGACGGTCGGCCCGATCGGCAGCCTCGCCGCCGAGGTCGAGCTGGTCCGCCGCCAGTCCACCGCCGCCGTCGCCCGCGCCGGAGCGCCGTACGCGGTGGACGACGCGGTGCTGGAGGCACTCGTCACCGCCTTCCGCGACCTGCGCACCGGCCGCTCCACCGAGGGGTGGGACGTCGAGCGCCCGTCCACCGTGATGAGCACCGCCGAGGCCGTCTCGGTGGCCACCGCCCTCGGCGTCTCCGCGGCCTACCTGCCCGACGGCGGCGACCTGCTCGGGCGGCTGCCCGGCCAGCTGATCGGCGTCGTCCGCAAGGACGACCCGTCGGACGCCGCCCGCCTGCTGGGCTACTGGGACGGTCCGGTCCGCCGCCGTGCGGAGCAGGGCGCCGGCACCTGGCGCACCCTGTGGGACCTCCGCCCGGCACTGGAGGCGTGAGGCGATGACGACGAGCAGCGCGGTCCACGCCCACGGCGCGGACGCCGACGACCCCCGCCGGGTGCCGGCCGACCCGCGGGGGGTGGTGGAGTCGGAGGCGGCCCGGCTGGCCGCCTCGGGCACCGCCACGCCCGGGCCGTACCTGATCGGGGTCCGGCACCACGCCCCCTCGCTCAGCGCGGTCGTGCCCGCGCTGCTCGACGCCGCCCGCCCCGAGGTGGTGCTGGTGGAACTGCCCGCCGAGTTCCAGCCGTGGCTCGGCTGGCTGGCGGACGAGTCCACCGAGGCACCGGTCGCCCTCGCCGCCGCCCCCGGCGGGGCCGGGGGCGGCCCGGGGGAGCCCACGGGTGACGGTGCGTCCGGGCTCGCCTTCTACCCGTTCGCCGACTTCTCCCCGGAGCTGGCCGCGCTGCGGTGGGCCCGGCGCAACGGCGTGGAGGCGCTCGCCTGCGACCTGCCGCTCGCCCACCGGGGCCAGGGCCGTTCCGCCCACGCCGACGGCCCGGCCGACGCGCCGGGGGAGGGCGGCCACCCCGGGGTCGCCGACGCGCTGCGCCACCGGCTCACCGGCCGCGACGACGACGAGGACCTCTGGGACCGCCTGGTCGAGACCGCGGCCCCCGGCTCCACCCCGGAGGCCGTCCGGCGCGCCGCACTGCTGGTCGGCTGGGCCATGCGCCACGACGCCGCCGCCCGCACCGGCATAGACCGGTACGACCTGCGGCGCGAGGAGTGGATGCGGGCGCGCATCCGGGCCGCGGCGGCAGGCGGGCGGCGGGTCGCCGCCGTGGTCGGCGCCTTCCACGCACCCGCGCTGCTCGATCCGCCGACCGACCCACAGCCAGATCCGCGGGACGGTGTGAAGGTCGACCCGCACGCCGACCCACAGTCCGACCCGCAGGACGGTGCGGCGGCCGAGGCGCGGCCGGTGCCCGACGGCGGCCACGTCGTCTCGCTGATCCCCTACACCTACCCCCTGCTCGACGCCCGCTCCGGCTACCCGGCCGGAATCCGCGATCCCGAGTGGCAGCACACCGTCCTCGCCGCCGGCGGTGACCCGGAGCACCTCGCCGAGGCGCTCGTCCGCACCGCCGTCCGGATCTGCGAGGCCCTGCGCACCCAGGACCACCCCTCCGGCCCCGCCGACGCCCGCGAGGTCGTCCGCCTCGCCGGCGACCTCGCCCGCCTGCGCGGCCTCGCCGCCCCCGGCCGCGGCGAACTGGTCGAGGCCGTGCAGACCGTCCTCGCCCAGGGCGAACCGCTCGGCCGGGGCCGCGCCGTCGCCCGCGCCCTGGAGAGCGTCCTGGTCGGCACCCGCACCGGTCGCGCCGCCCCCGGCGCTCCGCGCAGCGGCCTGGCGCCCGCCGTCGAGGCCCTCCTCGCCCGGCTCGGCCTCCCCGGCCCCGCCGACACCGCCGAGGCCGGACCGCGCGAACTCCGCCTCGACCCGCTGCGCTCGGTCCTCGACCGCCGTCGCGAGCTGCTCCTCCACCGCCTCACCGCCTGCGCCGTCCCGTACGCCGAACCGGTCGCCACCACCGGCGCCGGAGGCACCGAGACCCTGGGCACCCGCTGGCGCGTGCAGTGGACCCCGGCCACCGCGGCGATGCTCACCGTCGCCGGCACCCGCGGGGTGACCCCGGCCCAGGCGGCCGAAGGCGCCCTGCGGGAACGCCTGCGCCGCGAACGGCAGGGCGACGGTCCGACCGCCCGCGAGGTCCTCACCGGCCTCGCCGAAGCCGCCGCCTGCGGCCTCCCCGCCCTCGCCGGCACCCGCCTCGGCCAGCTCACCGCCGTCCTCCCCGAGACCGCCGCCCTCCCCGAACTCCTCGACGCCCTCGCCCTCCTCGACCGCCTCACCGCGGGCCACGTCCCCGGTCTCGCCCCGGATCCGTCCGGCCCGGCCGACGAGGCCGATGCCGCGGCGGCCGATGCGCTCGGCGCACCCGGGCCGGCGCCCGCTCCTCCGGTGGGCGTTCGCCGGGCCGGGGCCTCCGCCTCCCCGTCGCCGGCCGGTCCGGTCGAGGGGGCCGCGGCCTCAGCCGACCTGAACCCGGTGTCCGCCGAAGCACTGGCGGCCGCAGGGGAGCTGCTGACCACCGCCGCGGTGCGTCAGCTGGAGGGCCTGGGCGGGTCGGACGATCCGGCGGACGCCCGTGCGCTGGTGGAGCTCGCGCGCCGGGCCGACCGCTCGGGCGGGGTCCGGCTCGGCCGGACGCTGGCCGAACTCGCCGACGGAGGGAGCCCGTTGGTCCGTGGTGCGGCGGGGGCGGTGCGGGTGCTGCTCGGCCAGGACGCTCCGACGGCGTTCGGGGGCCGGGCCGCCTCGTGGGTCGACGGTGCCACCGGCCCCGAAAGCCGGTTCGCACTCGGGCGCGCGCTGGTCGGGCTGCTGACGGCGGCCGAGGGGCTCTTCGACACCGCGCCCGAGGTGCTCGAACCGGTGCTGGAGCGGGTCACCACGTTGCCGGACACCGGCTTCCTGGACCGGCTGCCCGCGTTGCGCGGTGGCTTCGACACCCTCAGCCCGGCCGCCCGTGACCGGTTGCTGGTCCTGGTCGAGGAGCGGCTCGGCACCCGACTGCACGCCCTGCCCGACGCCGTTGCGCCCGCGCTGCTCGCCGGCTGGGCCCGCGCCGACCTCGCGGCCCGCGCCGCCCTGGGCCGGCGCGGCCTCCTCCCGGAGGCGTTCGCCGCGACGCCGGACCGCCCGGCTCCGGCCGCCACCCCTGCCGACACCGCCACCCCCGATACCCCCGACACCGCCACCATCTCTGCCCGGACCGACGCACCCGCCCAGCTCCTCGCCCCCGCCGAGCGGTGGCGGTTGCTGCTCGGGCGGCCGGGGAACGGCGGCCTCGCCGGACGGTCCGCCCGGCTCGCCACCGCGCTCGACGAGCTGTACGGCACCGGCCGCGGGGAGGGTTCCGGGCCGGGGCTGGAGGGCCGGGGCGGTGCGGGCGGCAACCGGGGCGGCCGGGAGGCGCCGTATCCGGGCGTACGGGAGTGGGGCGAGGAGTTGGCCGCGCTGTTCGGGCCGGGAATCCGGGAGGAGGTGCTGGCCGCGGCCGCGGCGCAGGGCCGGACGGACGCGCTGGAGGCGATCGACCCGGATGCCGTCCGCCCCTCCGTCGAGCTGCTCCGCACCGTGCTCGAACACGCCGGCGGGCTGCCCGAGGCACGGATCGCCGGACTGCGCCCGCTGGTGCGACGGCTGGTGGACGAGCTCACCCGGGAGCTGGCGACGAGGCTGCGCCCGGCGCTGACCGGGATCAGCGTCCCGAGGCCCAGCCGCCGGCCGGGCGGCGGGCTGGACCTGGACCGGACGATCCGGGCCAACCTCGCCACCGCCCGCCCCGCACGACCGGGGGACGAGCACGGCGGGACGGTGATCGTCCCCGAGCGGCCCGTCTTCCGGACCAGGGCCCGCAAGGCGGCGGACTGGCGGCTGATCCTGGTCGTGGACGTCTCCGGGTCGATGGAGTCGTCCACCGTGTGGGCGGCGCTGACCGCCTCGATCCTGGCGGGGGTGCCCGCGCTCAGCACCCACTTCGTCGCGTTCTCCACCGAGGTCGTCGACCTGACCGAGCGGGTGGACGATCCGCTGAGCCTGCTCCTGGAGGTCCGCATCGGCGGCGGCACGAACATCGCGAGCGGGCTGAAGTACGCGCGTGAGCTGGTGACGGTGCCGTCCCGGACGCTGGTCGCGGTGATCAGCGACTTCGAGGAGGGCGGCCCGGTCGGCGGGCTGCTCGCACAGACCCGGGCGCTGGTCGACTCGGGCTGCCGGCTGCTCGGCTGCGCCGCGCTCGACGACACGGGGACGGCGCGGTACTCGAAGGCGGTCGCGAGCCAACTGGTCGCGGCCGGGATGCCGGTGGCGGCGCTCAGCCCGCTCGAACTGGCCCGGTGGGTGGGGGAGAAGATCCGATGACGGCATCGATGGAAGCGGACACGACGTGGCCGGCGGTGCGGCCGGAGGTGGTCGCCGAGGTGGTCGGCGGGCTGTCGGCGCGCCTGCAGAAGCGGTTGGACGGTGCGGCCGCCAAGCTGGCCGCACGGCCGGTGGAGCGCGCCGGCGACGACTGGCGGGTCGCGGTGGACGAGGAGGCGGAGCTGGTCCTGCACGCGCCGGGCGGAGTGGTCGTCGACCAGGCCGGCGTCCGCTGCGGCTGCCTGCTCGCGCCCGCCTGCGTGCACCGCGCGGCGGCGGTCACCGTCTGCCGGCTCGCGGAGGACGAACAGGAGCCCGTGCCCCCGGCGGACGCCACGGCAGCGGTCACACCCGCAGGTGCCACGGCAGCGGCCGCACCGGAGGGCGTCACGACAGCGGCCGCACCGGCGGAGGCGGGCGGCGAACAGCCTCCGGCCGCCGCCCCCGGGCCGGACGCACCGCTCACCCCGGCCGAGTCGGCCGCCCTCCGGCACCTGCACCGGGCCGCCGCCGCCGTCCTCGCCGCCGGCGTCGGCGGGGCGGGGGCGGTGGTCCAGGCGGAGCTGCTCCGCGCGGGGCACCGGGCCCGGCTCGCGGGGCTCCACCGGCCGTCGGCGGCGGCGGTGGCCGTGGTGACCAGGATCCGCGCGGCACGTTCGGGCGAGCCGGACCACCGGCTCGCCGACCTGGTCGCGGCCGTGCGCGAGCTGCTCGAACTGACCACGGCCCTGGTGAACGGCCACGGCGGCACCGCCGACCTGCGCGGCACCGCCCGGCAGACCTACGCGGAGGCGGGCGGCCTGCGGTTGTACGGGCTGTTCTCCGAGCCGGTGCTGACGGCCACCCACGCGGGAGTGCTCACCTGGGCGGTGGACGCCACCGGGCGGCTGAGCACGATCGCGGAGGTCATGCCGCACGCCGATGCCACGGCCGCGGCACCGCAGGCCGTCGGCGCCGGCGGCCGGGCGGTCCGGCTGGGCGACGCGCTGCTCAGCCATCGCGAGTTCAGCCGTGCCGGGCTGGTCGTCCAGGGGGCGACCAGGTCCGCCAACGGGCGGCTCGGCGCGGGGGCCTCCGTGAAGGCCGTCCGCGCGGCGGGTGCCGCGTGGACGGCGGAGCCGGCGGCCGGCCTCTGGGCGGAGCCGGCAGCCACGCAGGTGGAGCGTGCCCTGTCGGCGGCGACGGTGCCGTACGAGAGCCGGCCGGCCGGAAGCGACCTGCTCTTCCTGGATGTCACGCTGCTCGGCGCCGCACCGCACGGTGCGGCCGGTCCGGTGCGGCTGCTCGCCGACTGCGACGGCCTGGTGGTCGCGCTGCGCGCGGCGCACGACCACCCGGGCCTGGCGTTCCGGGGCAATCTGGCGCTGCTCGCGACCGCGCCGGGCCTGCGGCTGCGGGTGATCGGCCGGCTGGAACGGGCCGCCCGCCCCGAACTGCGCCTGCTCGCGGTGGCCCCGGCTCCACTCGCCCCGGCCCCGGACGGGCCGGGACAGGCGGGGCTGCACGATCAAGTGGGCCTCCCGTCGCTGGCCCTTCCCGCCGACCGGGCGGGTCGGGTCAACCTGGGCCTGGAGCGGCTGCAGACCGCCGACCTCTCCCTCCCCGAACGCCTCGCCGGGCCGTTCCCGCAGCCCCTCCCGGGGCCCGTCCCCGAGCGCCTTCACGACCCGGCCGACCCCGTGGGCCCGGTCGGCCCCGTGGACCCACCCAGCCCCATGGACCCGGCCGGTACGGCCGTCTCGGTCCGGGCTTCGGACGGCTCCGACGCACCCGACGTCCCCGTCCACCTGCTCACCCGCCGGGTCGAGCAGGCCGTGACCGGCGGGCGGCCGGCGCTCGCCCTCGGCACGGGGAAGGCCGGGACGCTGGACGCGGACGGGGCATGGCTGCGGGCGGCGGGCCTCGCGACGGGGGCGCTGCTGCTGGGCGGGCTGTGCGCTGCGGCGGGGGACCAGCTGCGGGACGTGTTCGGCCGGGTGGTGGCGGATGATCACGAGGCGTTCACCACTGCGTGGCTGGCGGCGGCCTGCTACGGCGAGGAGCTGGCCTCGGCGCTCTGCGCCGGTGGCTGGGCGCGGCAGGGGGAGGAGGTCACGCCCGCCCCATAAGGAAAAGTACTTGTACAGGCAGGTAAACCGCGCCGAATGGCATACTTGGTGGACGGGAGACGTTCGACCGGTCGTCACACCATCGGCCCGGATCGGACACGTTACCGGCGCCGACACCAGTGACGGGACCGGGAAGAGAAGGGCGAGCCATGGGTATCCACGACGATGCCGCCGAGATCCGCGCCCGCGGGTGGCGTACGCTCGCCGCGCTGCACGGACTCATCGACACGGCGCTTGAGAAGGCGTTGCAGGCCGAGCACCAGCTCTCGGTGGTCGAGTTCACGGTGCTGGACGCCCTCTCCCGGCAGGACGGCTGGCACATGCGGATGCAGCAGCTGGCCCGTGCGGCAGCGCTGAGCAGCAGCGCGACCACCCGCCTGGTGACCAGGCTGGAGGACCGCGGCCTGCTCAGCCGCTTCCTCTGCGCGGACGACCGGCGCGGCATCTACACCGAGCTGACCCCGGAGGGACGCCAACTGCTCCAGGCCGCACGCCCGGTGCACGACGCCACCCTGGAGGCGACGCTGGCGAAGGCCACCGGGATTCCGGAGCTGGCCCCGCTCGTGAACGCCCTGGACGAGCTGGAGCTCACCCCCACCGCCCCGATCACCGCCTGACCCCGGTCCCACTGCCTGACCCCGGCCTCACCGCCTGACCCCGGCCCCATCGCCCGATCCCGGCCGCCTGACCCCGGCGCCGAGCCGTTCGGACCGCCGGGGTCGGCCCGGTGCCGGACGCCGCCTGGCGCCCGAGGCCGCCTGGCGCCCGAGGCCGCCGCCTTCCGCCCGCCGCCGGCTCGCGCCGGGAACGGGAAGGAGTGCCGCCCGGGTGAACCGCCCCCGCCGCACACCCGAGCGGACGCCCGGCAGCCCGGGCCGGTGGTAGGCATGGGCCGCATGGACTGGTTCGCCGCCCCCGAGTACTGGCTGAGCAGGCTGCTCGTGCAACGGCTGCTGGCCGCCGTCTACCTCACCGGATTCCTCGCCGCCGCCGCCCAGTTCAGAGCGCTGATCGGTGCCGACGGGATGCTTCCCGTGCCCCGCTACACCGCCCGGGTGTCGTTCCGCCAGGCCCCAGGTCTCTTCCACCTCCACTACAGCGACCGTTTCTTCGCCGCCGTCGCGTGGACCGGCGCCGCGGTCTCCGCCGGCCTGGTCGCCGGGCTGGGCGACGCCGTACCGCTCTGGGCCTCGGTACTCCTCTGGGCACTGCTCTGGGTGCTCTACCTCTCGATCGTCAACGTCGGCCAGACCTGGTACTCCTTCGGCTGGGAGTCCCTGCTGCTGGAGGCGGGCTTCCTGGCCGCCTTCCTCGGCAACGACGCCGCCGCCCCGCCCGTCCTGCTGCTGTGGCTGATGCGTTGGCTCGTCTTCCGGGTCGAGTTCGGCGCCGGACTGATCAAACTGCGCGGCGACAGCTGCTGGCGCGACCTGACCTGCCTGCGCTACCACCACGAGACCCAGCCCATGCCCGGTCCGCTCAGCTGGTTCTTCCACCACCTGCCCGCGCCGCTGCACCGGGTCGAGGCGGCGGCCAACCACTTCACCCAACTCATCGTCCCGGTGGGCCTCTTCCTCCCGCAGCCGGTCGCCACCTATGCCGCCTGCGTGATCGTGGCCACCCAGCTCTGGCTGGTCGCCTCCGGCAACTTCGCCTGGCTCAACTGGCTCACCATCACGCTCGCCCTCGCCGCCGTCGACCCCGCCCGGCTCGGCCTGCCCGTCCACCCGCGCACGTACGGCGGCACCCCCGGCTGGTTCGAGGCCGTGGTGATCGCGCTGGCCGTCGTCGTCGCCGTCCTCAGCTACTGGCCGGTACGGAACCTGGTCTCGCGCCGGCAGGTGATGAACCGCTCCTTCAACCGCCTCCACCTCGTCAACACCTACGGCGCCTTCGGCAGCGTCAACCGCATCCGCCAGGAGGTCGTCGTCGAGGGCACCGACGAGCCGACCGTCACCCGGCACACCGTCTGGCGCGAGTACGACTTCAAGGGCAAGCCCGGCGACGTGAGCCGCCTCCCGCGCCAGTACGCCCCCTACCACCTGCGCCTGGACTGGCTGATGTGGTTCGCCGGCATCTCGCCCGCCTACGCCCGGCCCTGGTTCCTGCCGTTCGTCGCGCGGCTGCTCACCAACGACCCGGCCACCCTGCGGCTGCTGCGCCACAACCCCTTCCCCGACGCCCCGCCGACCCACGTCCGGGCGACCCTCCACCATTACCGGTTCACCGATTGGCGCGAACTGCGCGAAACCGGAGCCTGGTGGCACCGGACGCCGCTGCACGAGTACCTCGCGCCGGTCACCCTCGACACCCTCGCCCGATCCGGCTACCGGCCGCCGCTCGGTCGGCGTACCCGGAGCGTGCCGGTGGAGGGCCTGCGCCGTCGGCCCGGTCACCCGCCCGGCCCAGCCCCGCACCACCCGCCCGGACCTCCCGGGTAGCGGCCAGGCGGGCGGTGTGGCACGCGACACCGGTCCGTCGAGCGGTGGGTGCGTGCAAGGCTCGAACGGGCACCCGTATTCTTGGCCTCCACAACCGGTAGGCCGACCGCGCACCCCCAGCCCCACCCGCCGGGGCCTCCGTGCGCACCCGGTCCGCCGTCCCCCTCGCCGCCCGCCCCGCCGCAGTCGCCCAGAACCGGACCTCACATGACAGTGCTTCACTCGCGCAACGCCGACGCGGCCGACGCCGCCGATGCCAAGGCCGTCGACGCCGCCACCGTGGCCGACGCCGACGCCAACGACGCCAAGGACGCCACGGACCTGGAGCAGACCCGCAGCCAGGCGGCGGACACCGACCTCCGCGAGGAGCTCGGCCGCTACGCCGAACTCGGCGCCTTCACCCTCACCGCCGAGACCCACGCCTGGTACGCGGCCGTCGACACCGTCGCCACTCCCGAGGACGCCCGCGCCGCCTCCACCGTCCTCGCCGAGCTGCGCGGTCGCGACCTCCAGCAGACCTGGGAGGCCGTCGCCGCCCTCGCCGCCGACGCCAAGCTCGGCGAGCCCGGTACCGTCGCCGTCGCCGCCCTGTTCGCCGAGACGCTCCAGCGCGTCCACCAGACCTCGTCCACCTTGACCGGTGCCGCCTACGAGGCCGACCTCGACGCGCTCGTCGCCGCCACCGCGGACCGCGCCTGGCGCCGTGAGCGCGGCATCAAGCTCTCCTTCTTCAAGGGTCGTGCACTGCGCAAGCAGGCCGCTGCGCTGGCCGCCGACGGCCGCAAGGCGCGCCCCGAGGAACTCCACGAGGCACTCGCCTCCGCAAAGATCGAGCGTCGCGCCTGGGCCGTCCTCGCCCCGTCCGGCGCCCTGCCCGTCCCGCCGGCCGACGGCGCCCTGGCCGAGCGCACCGCCGCCGCCTTCGAGGCCATCGGCACCGGCCTGCGCGACCTCGCCCGCCTGCTGCCCGAGCGTGACCTCGACGCGCTGCCGTTCGGCGAGCTCATCGACCTGGTCGAGCGCCTGGCCGCTGACGAGGGCACCCTCTACCGCATTCCCACCATCCGCTCCCTGCGCACTTCCCTGGAGGAGGCCGGCCTCGGCGACCTGCTCGCCGAGCTCACCGCCGCCCGCGCCGACCGCCGCGCCGCCGAGGCCGCCTTCAACGCCCGTCAGGCCCTGGCGGGCGGGCAGCGGGACGGCCTGACGGAGCGGGAGGACGCCGCCGAGGCGCTGGCCGAGGTGGAGGCCGTGGCCGAGGTCGAGGTGGAGGTCGAGGTCGCCGGGCCGGAGGCCGTCGAGGCGGCCGAGGCCGACGTCGAGGTGGCCGAGGTGGCCGAGGACGAGCAGCCCACGGCCGAGGAACCCGTCGAAATCCAGCCCGTCGTCACCCTGCCGGCGCCGTCCCCCGCGGCGGACGACCTGGTCGACATCACCCCGGTGAAGGCCGCGGTGGAGGTCGAGCACGCGGAGGAGACCGAGGTCGAGGCCGAACCCCTGGCCGAGGCCGAGTCGGTCGTAGCCGAGGTCGAGGCCGAGGCCGCCGTGGAGGTCGAGCCGGAGGTCGCGGAGCCGGTTGCTGTCGAGGTGCTGGCCGAGGAGACCGAAGCTGAGGCTGCTGCCGAGGTGCCGGAGCCGGTCGCCGAGGTCGAGCCCGCTGTCGAGGTTGAGGCCGAGCCCGTTGCCGAGGTGCCGGAGCCGGTCGCCGAGGTCGAGCCCGCTGTCGAGGTTGAGGCCGAGCCCGTTGCCGAGGCCGAGCTCGTTGTCGAGGTCGAGTCGGCTGTGACCGAGGTGTCGGAGCCGGAGGTTGTGGAGCCGGTTGCCGAGGTCGCGCCCGTCGTTGAGGCCGAGCCCGTTGCCGAGGTTGAGGCTGTGGCCGAGGTCGAGGCCGAGGCCGCCGTGGAGGTCGAGCCGGAGGTTGCGGAGCCGGTTGCCGAGGTGGAGGTCACCGAGCCGGAAGCGGTTGTTGAGGCCGAGGCCGAGCTCGCGGTGGAGGTCGAGCCTGTCGCCGAGGAGACCGAAGCTGAGGCCGCTGCCGAGGTGCCGGAGCCGGTCGCCGAGGTCGAGCCCGCTGTCGAGGTTGAGGCCGAGCCCGTTGCCGAGGTCGAGCCCGTCGCCGAGGTCGAGGTCGAGGTCGAGGCCGAGGCCGAGCTCGTCGTGGAGGCAGAGCCCGTCGCCGAAGCGGAGCCGGTTGCCGCTGAGGTGGTGGCCGAGGAGACCGAAGCTGAGGCCGCTGCCGAGGAGCCCGAGGTTGAGGCCGTGGCCGAGGTCGAGCCGGTTGTGGCTGAGGTGTCGGAGCCGGAGGTTGTGGAGCCGGTCGCCGAGGTCGAGGTGGAGCCCGTGGCTGAGGTCGGGCCGGTTGTGGCTGAGGTGTCGGAGCCGGAGGTTGTGGAGCCGGTCGCCGAGGTCGAGGTGGAGCCCGTGGCTGAGGTCGGGCCGGTTGTGGCCGAGCTGCCCGAGCCGGAGGCTGTGGAGCCGGTCGTCGAGCCGGAGGTCCCCGCCCGGGCCGAGAAGCCCGACTTCACGCCGGGCCGTCCTGTCACGGCCTACTCCGCCGACGAACTGCTCGCCGTGGTGCGGTGGGTGGACGGCGACGGTGTGGTTCGCAGCGAGGAGGAGCTACTGCGGGCCGCGATGAAGGAGCTGGGCTTCGCCCGGCTCGGCCCGCGCATCAAGGAGGCGCTGGGCGCCGCCGTCACGGCCGCGCGCGCCTGACGCCGACCCAGCTCTGTCTGCCTCTGACTCCTGACTGCCTCCGACTGCCTCCGACCGGCTCCGACCGGCTCCGACCGGCTCTGACCGGAGCGGCGGCAGGATCGCCGGTATCGCCCGCCGGATCGGTCAGGCGCCACAGCCGCAGGGCTGAAGGGTGACGGAAGGCGGCACCACCGAATTCGTACGGTGGCGCCGCCTTCCTGCGTGTCCGGGAATCCGTGCAGGCTGAGCGACGCGGGGCGGCGCGGGGCGGCGCGGGCACCTCCGTGCTCCTCGGAGTTAGAAGTCCGGGCGGACTTGGAGCGCTGCCAGGGCGGAGGGTGCTCGGTCGGGTCGCAACGACCGGCCGGGCATTCCGCCCCAGGCAATGGAGAGGCGAAGGTACTCGACCAGGGTGATGCCCGGACGGCCTTCGACTCCCCGGATGACCGGGTCGGCCGTCGCCTCCGCGAGGAGGATGTCGTGGGTCGAGCCGCTGATGTTGGCTTGTGCAGCTCGTCCGGGGCGAACGCGAACAGGAATCCAGCTTCCTCCGACCCGGGACGGTCCCGCAGCGGCTCACGGTGCCCGTCCCAGAAGTAGCGCAGGTGCTCGACGTCCGGCAGTACCAGCGGATCCGGGTACAGACCCGCGACGTCGTACTGGTCCCCCTCCGCCCAGGTCAGGTCCACCGTGGGGCAGTCCCCGGCGAACACCACCCTGCCGATGTGGCGAAGACAGGCGTCGAGGGCGAAGGGCAGGGCGCCGACCTCCCCGGCCAGTGCGTCCAGTTCGACGTGGTCGGCCGGCGTCGCGGCTTGAGCGCGTCCAGTCCCGCGATCGGGACCAGGCCGAGTTCCGTCAGTGCATCGCCGAGGCGGCCGACATGACGGTGGACCCTGCGCATCGTCTCCGCTGCGACGGTCGCGCAGTCCTTGGACAGGGCATCGGGAACCGGCCCGAGGCGGCGCATGTCCGCCCCCACGGCCTCGTGGTCACCAGCGGCATATCGCTGTGCGAAGGAGGTCATCCGGGGAGCCTGCCGGACGCGTGACCTGCGCTGCAAGCAGTCCCGTCGGCTCGCTGGTGCCGGGCCTCCGCCCGGCGCCGGCGTCAAGCGCTGTCGGACCCGGGGCGGCGGCGGGGTTGCCCCGGGGGCGCCCCGGGGCCCTTCGGCGGACCGGGGGAGCCCCGCCCTTCGGCGGACCGGGGGAGCCCCGGGGCCCTTCGGCGGACCGGGGGAGCGTTCCCGCTCAGCCCGCCTTGTTCCAGGGCGCGCTGGACATCAGCGCCTTGACGCTGGCGACGTAGCCGGGGTTGGGGATGGCCAGGCTGCCGGTGGTGGTGCCGGTGGCCGGGTCGGTGACCGTGTTGTAGTGCACGTTGCCCGCGCCCGCGTTGTAGGCGGAGACGACCAGGTCGAGTAGCGGCGTCTTGCCGGTGGCCGGGTCGGGGGAGAGGTCGTACTTCCCGCCGAAGGAGGAGTCGCCGTAGTAGGCGACCAGCCAGTCGAGCAGCTGGGTGCCGAGCTGGACGTTGCCGGGAAGCGTCTTCGGGTCGGAGGTCGTGCCGAACTTGCTGTTCATCCAGCTCACCGTGGCGGGCATGATCTGCATGGTGCCGATGCCGCCGTCACAGGCGAGGATGCCGGACTGCCAGCCGCTCTCCTGCCAGGCGATCGCCTTGACCAGGTTGACGGGCAGGGGCGGGAGCTTGTCGGTGCCGCCGCTGCTGAGGTTGAGCGTGCGGGTCTGGCCGGCGGCGGTGGTCAGCGCGGTGGCGACGGCCTCCTTGGGCTCGTCGGGCTGCGGCTTGCTCGGCGTGCAGCCGCTCTGGAGCGGCGGGACGTGCGGGGTGGCGGGCGCGGGCGGCGGCGGGGGCGCGACCGGCCCGGGCTTGGGGGTCGGCGCGGGCGCCGCGACCGCCACCGGAGCGGGGGCCGGTGCGGCCTTCGGGGCGGGGTCGGCGGGCTTGGCGGTGGTGGGCTTGGCGCTGCTCGCCGAGGCGGTCGGGCTCGGCTTGGCGGTCTTGCCGGTCGTCGCACTCGGCGAGGCGCTCGCGCTCGGAGAGGCGGTGGCACTCGTCGTCGCGCTGGGCGAGGTGGTGGCCGTCGGCGCGGTGGTCGGCGGGGCGTCCGTGACGGTGGCCGCCGCAGGTGCCGGCGGTCCCCCGGCGGTGTCGTCCGCCTTCTTGCTGCCGCAGCCCGTCAGCAGTGCCGTGGACACGGCCGCCGCCGACACCAGGACCAGCGCCTGCCGTGAAGCACGCACCTTCATGTTGTTCCGCCCCCCTGTGTCACCGGCCGTCCCGGCGAGAGGGCGACATCCTACGATGGTCGGATCATCGCCCTGACCGGTGGGCCTGCCATGGGTCCGGCGCGAAACTCACCGCCGTTCGTGCCCGTGCGTCGACGCCCGTGCCAGCTGCTCCGCCAGGAATCCCGGCGCCTCCACCAAGGACGGTCCGTACCAGGTCAGATGGCGCCCGCTGACCAGCGCGGCCGGGACACCGGGGAACGCCTCGGGGCCGTCGTTCGCGGTGAAGCGGTACGGCTCGTCCGGAAGGACCACCAGGTCGGCTTCCGCGGCGAGCAGTTCGGGCAGCGGGACGGCGGGGTACCGCTCGGGGTGGCCGGCGTGGATCAGGTCGACGCCGAGGCGCCCGAGCAGGTCGCCGGCGAACGTGTCGCGGCCGAGCACCATCCAGGGGCGGCGCCAGATCGGCACGACGGCGCGGAGCCGGTCGGCGCCGGGCAGTGGCCGGACGGCGGCCCAGGAGGCTTCGGCGGCGTCGAGCCACGCCGGGCGGGGCAGGCCGCAGCCCGCCGTCAGGAGGCGGTGCAGCGAGGAGAACGCCTGATCCAGCGTGCGGATGTCGGTGACCCAGACGGCCAGACCGGCGGCCCGCAGCGCGTCGAGGTCGGGCCGGCGGTTCTCCTCGTCGTTGGCGATGACCAGGTCGGGGGCGAGCGCGGCGATCCGGTGGACGTCCGGGTTCTTGGTACCGCCGATCCGCTCCACGGCCAGGTCGGCGGGGTGCGAGCACCAGTCGGTGGCGCCCACCAGCAGCCCCGGGGCGGTGACGGCGACGGCCTCGGTCAGCGAGGGGACCAGCGACACCACCCGCCTCACCGGCCCCGGTCCGAGCGGTACGGGCAGCCCGAGGTCGTCCACGGGGGGACCGGAGGGATCGCGGGGCGGGAGAAGGGTCTGCGGCACCCGCCCACCGTAAGGCCTGCCCACCCCCACTCCGCCCACCCCCCACTCCGCCCCCGCCCGGCACCGGCCCCCGCCTCCCGTCTCCCGCCCCCTCCTCCCGGCCCATGGAGTGCCCGCGGCCGGTGGTGGACTACCGTCGGCCCATGGACGACGCCGAGCCGATGACCTTCCCGCCGCAGCCGGTCCGGGGCGTACGTGCGGTGTACGCCCGTCAGGCCGGCTGCCCCTGCGACCTCGCCGACGTCACGGTGGACTTCGAGCCCTGGGAAGAAGGCTTCGTCCTGGAGGTCGCGCGCGACGCCACCGTGGTCGGCAGCCCCACGCCGGGCGAACTGGCCGGGTACCACGCGGCCCTGGCCGCCGGCATGCAGGAGGAACTGGCCGGACGGACGGCCGCGGGCCGGGTGGCGGTGGCCGTCGTCGTGCACCGCACCGTCGTGCACGACGTCGACTCGCGCGACCGGTCGTTCCACGCCGCCGGGCGCATCGCGGTACGCACGGCCCTCGCCCGGCTGGACGGCCCGCCGCCCCGGCCCTGCCACCGCCCCGCCTGACGCGGGTACGTCGGCCCCGGCCCTGCCACCGCCTCGCCCGGCCCTGCCGCCGCCCCGGCCGGGCGTGACCGGCCCTGCCTGCCGCTCCGAACGATCCTCAAGTCCCGGGAACCCGGCGGGGGTGGCGGCCGACTACCTGGTCCGGGTTCGTAGGACGGGCCCGAGCACGACCATTGACCAGGAGAGTTCTCATGCGCCCTCGCGTGTTCTGCGGTATCGCGGCCGCTGTTGCCCTGTTCGCCACGGCGTGTGGGAGCGGCGGTGGAGGGAGCACGGACGGAAGCGGCGGCGGTGGCGGGCAGACCGCCGCCGTCGGCGCGTTCCCGGTGAAGGTGGCCGACTGCGCGGGCAAGGAGACCACCGTCAAGCAGGCGCCGAAGAAGATCGTCACCAGCAACGCCGCCGGCCTGGAGATGCTGCTCCAGCTCGGTGCCGGGGACCGCGTGATCGGCACGGGGTTCCCGCCGGGCAAGGGCAGCCTGCCGGCGTCGATCGCCGAACAGGGCGCCAAGGTGCCGGTGCTGGGCGAGATGGGGATCGCCAAGGAGAAGCTGCTCGGCTCCGGCGCCGACCTCTACGTGGACGCCTTCGGGTCGATGCCGATGATGGGCGGCGCGGGCGCCGGGCCGGGCGAGGAGGAGTTCACGGCGGCCGGCATCCAGCACGTCTACCTCCTCTCCACCGCCTGCTCCGGCACGCCCAAGGCGGCCAAGGGGACGCGCACCGACCTCGCCGAGGTCGAGAACGACCTGCGCCGGCTCGGCGCGGTCACCGGCACGGGCGCCAGGGCCGAGGAGCTGGTCACCGGGATGGAGCGGACGGTGGGCGAGGTGCGCACCGCGACCGCCGGTGTCCCCGCCGACCAGCGGCCCGGCTACTTCTTCTTCGACTTCGACGCCGGCACCAAGCAGCCGGTCGCCGTCTGCGGCCGGCAGGTCGCCAACGCGGTGATCACCCTGGCCGGCGCGCGCAACGTGTTCGCGGACTGCGACGCCGACTTCAGGCCGGTCTCCTGGGAGGACGTCGTCGCGAAGAACCCGGACTGGATCCAGCTCGCCGTCCGCACCCGCGGCACCGAGGAGGAGACCCGCAAGGCCTTCGACGAGGCCGAGGCGTTCCTGAAGGGCTTCCCCGCGACCCAGGGCCTGAAGGCCGTCAAGGACGGCAGGTTCCTGCGGATCGGGTCCGAGGTCACCACCATCGGCGGGGTCCGCAACGCCGACACCGTCCGGCAGATCGCCGCCACCGTGCACCCGGACCTCGTCAAGAACGGCCGGTAGGCCGTGACACCGGCAGGCACCGGCGCCACCAACACCGCCCCCACTACCACCGGCGCCACCACCACCGGCGCCAGCACCGTCACCACCACCGGGCGGCCCCGGACGCGCACCATGCGCACCATGCGCGCCGGGCCGCTCGCGGCCGTGCTCACCCTCGCCCTGGTCGCCGCGCTGACCGCCGCCGTCTCCCTGGGGTCGGTGGACATCCCCCCGGGCGAGGTCTGGTCGGTGATCGGCCACCGGCTCACCGGCAGCGCACCCGAGCCCGGCACCCGGGACCTCATCGTCTGGCAGCTGCGCGTCCCGCGCGCCCTGCTGGCGGCGACGGTCGGGGCCGGGCTCGGCCTCGTCGGCACCGCCGTGCAGGCGCTCGTCCGCAATCCGCTCGCCGACCCCTACCTGCTCGGGATCTCCTCCGGCGCCTCGCTGGGCGCCGTGGCCGTGATCGTCCTCGGCAGCGGGCTCGGCCTTGAGATGGCCTTCGGCGGCGCCGTCGGGCTGACCATCTCGCTGGCCGCCTTCCTCGGCGCACTCGCCGCCTTCTCCCTGGTCTGGCTGCTGGCCCGGCGCGGTGGCGGCTTCTCCCCGCTGCGCCTGGTCCTGGCCGGCATCGGCATCGGCCAGTTCCTCACCGGCTTCACCAGCTACCTCGTCCTGCAGACCAGCGACGAACAGCAGACCAGGGGCGTGCTGTTCTGGCTGATGGGCAGCCTCAGTGGCGCGGTCTGGGGCCAACTGGCCGTCCCTGCCGCCGCCGTGGCCCTCGGGCTGGGCCTGCTCCAGGCCCGCGCCCGGGGGCTCAACGCGCTCCTGATGGGCGACGAGACGGCGGCCGGACTCGGCGTCGACGTCACCCGGCTGCGCCGCGAGATCTTCGTCGTCACCAGCGTGCTGACCGGCGTTCTGGTCGCCGTCTCCGGCGCGATCGGCTTCGTCGGCCTGATGGTGCCGCACGTCTGCCGGCTGCTGGCCGGCGGTGACCACCGCCGGCTGCTGCCGCTCTCCGCCCTGACCGGGGCGGTGCTGCTGGTGGTGGTCGACACCATCGCCCGCACCGCGCTGGACACCCAGGAACTGCCGATCGGCGTGGTCACCGCCCTGCTCGGCGCGCCCACCCTGCTCTTCCTGCTGGACCGACGACTGGAGCGGAATTGAGGATCGCGGTCGAGGACCTGAGCGTCACCCTGTCCGGGCGGACGGTGGTGGCCGGCGTCCACCTGGTCGCCAAGGAGGGCGAGATCGCCGGGCTGGTCGGGCCGAACGGCAGCGGCAAGTCCAGCCTGCTGCGCACCGTCTACCGGCACCTGCGGCCGAGCGCCGGGCGCGTCCTGCTGGCCGGCCGCGAGCTGGCCGGGCTGAGCCCCGCGCAGTCCGCCCGGCACATCGCCGCCCTGCCCCAGGAGCGCGGCGGGGACTTCGAGTTGACCGTCCGCGAGGTGGTGGCGATGGGCCGCACCCCGTACAAGCGGGCGTTCGCGGCGGACGACGCCGAGGACCACCAGATCGTCGCCGGGGCGCTGGAGCGCGTGGGCATGACGGACGAGGGCGACCGCCGGTTCGCCCAGCTCTCCGGAGGTGAACGCCAACGCGTCCTGCTAGCACGGGCATTGGCCCAGCAGCCGGACGTCCTGGTGCTGGACGAGCCGACGAACCACCTGGACGTCCGGCACCAGGTCGAGCTCCTCGCGCTGTTGCGGGAGCAGCGCCGCACCACGCTGGTCGCACTGCACGACCTCAATGCGGCGGCCTCGGTCTGCGACCGGCTGCACGTGCTGCACCACGGCGCCCTGGTCGCGTCCGGGGCGCCGCGGGACGTGCTGACCGCCGACCTGCTCGCCGAGGTGTTCGGCGTGCGGGCGGCGGTGGTCGAACACCCTCTCACCGGTGATCCGTTGATCGCCTTCGACCACCGCACGCCCGCGTCCGCCCGCTCACTTCCGGACGGGCTGATGGAGCATCAGGAGGTCTCGTAGTGGCTGGGGCGGCCGCCCAGCTCGACCAGGCGGCCGACCCGGGCGGCCTCCTCGCTGCGCATCAACTCCCAGCGGCCGTCCGGACGGTGGAGTACCGAGGAGTGCCAGGGCGTCATCCAGGCGTCGGCTGCCTCCAGCAGTCGGATGCCGAACTTCAGGACGCCCGCCTTCTGCGGGTGGATCGAGAGCCGGAAGGACCGCGGGTGCTGTTCGGCGATCAGGTCCCCCCAGGCCCGGCTGCGCTGGATGACGCCGTAGGCGCGCCGGCGGCACTCGCGCTGGAGCGCGGACCGGCTGCCCTCGAAGCCGATGGTGTCCTCGGTGAGGAAACGGGTGATGCCGCGGTAGAGCTTCAGGGTCTCCTCGTCGGTCATCACCTGCTCGCGGAGCTCCTCCCGGGTGGGCGCGTACCGGTCGTGCACCCGGGCGCGCTTCTCGTCGAAGGGCAGGTCGCCGAGGACGGCACGCAGGTCGTAGGTGGCGAGGTGGGTCAGGCCCTCCCGCTCGATCATCGCGCTCAGCTCGTCGGAGTACTGGTCGATGTGGTCGTCGGGGACGTGGATCAGGTCGCCGAAGATGTGCCCGTCGGAGCAGATCAGGATCTGTGCGCCGGGTTCGTAGAGCTTGCCGATCTCCTCGCAGAGACCGTTGAGGAAGGTGAGCGAGAGCCGCTCGCCCTCGTCGGGCAGGTGGCTCAGCACCTTGGCGGGGTTGGGCGACTTGCAGGGGAAGCCCGGCAGGGTGAACAGGACCGGGTCGCCGGTGGTGAGGAAATCCGCCAACTGCTCCAGCTGGAGCGGGAAGTCGGCGGGCGTCGCGTGCACCTCGGGGTCGGAGGCGCGGCGGTGCGGCAGCAGCAGGCCGAGGATCTCCGCGGAGATCCGGGCGACCTCCCGCGGGTCCGTCACGGCGCCGGCGGGCACGGACGCCGGCGCGGCGGCGGACGGAGCGGGTACGGACGCCGGCGCGGCGGCGGACGGAGCGGGAACGGACTGGGTAGGAACGGACCGGGCAGGGGCGCCCGGCGCGGCGGCGGAGGGTGCAGCGCCGGAGGGTGTGGCGCCGGACGGAGCAGCGGCGGCCGGCGCGGCGGGCCGGCCGGCCGCGCCCTGGTCGGCCGTGGCCGGTGCGTCGGCGGTCTGGGAGTCGGTGGAAACGGTGCCGGCGGGCGGCATGGTGATCCTCCACGGAACGGTGGACGGGCTTCGGGGCAGGCGTAGCCACGCCCCGGCACTGGTCGCCGGGACGCTGAGGGGGTGCCGGGAGCGGTCGTGCGGGTCAGGCCCGCTTGTCGTAGGCGACCGGCAGGCGGTTCACCCCCCGGGCGAGGACGGCGGGCACCCAGACGAGCGATTCGAGGTCCTCGCCGGGCTCGGCGGACGGGCGCAGCCCGGGCAGCCTGGTGAGCAGGGTGCCGAGGGCGACCTGGAGTTCGACCCGGGCCAGGGCGGCGCCGGGGCAGTAGTGGATGCCGTGCCCGAAGGCCAGGTGGGCGTTGGGGGTGCGGTCGAAGTCGAGGACGTCGGCGTCCGGGAACTGTTCGTCGTCGCGGTTGGCCGCGCAGAGCGAGACGATCACGGAGACCCCGGCCGGGACGGTCGTGCCGTGCAGGTCGCCGTCCTCGGCGAGGAAGCGCCAGGTGGTGAGCTCGAACGCGGAGTCGTGGCGCAGCAGTTCCTCCACCGCCCGGGTGAGCAGGCCCGGGTCGGCGGCGATGCCCTCGCGCAGCCGGGCGAGTTGGTCGGGGCGGCGCAGCAGGGTGACCAGCATGGTGGTGATCTGGTTGGTCACCGGCTCCTGGCCGGCCACCAGCAGCTGGAACACCATCGAGTCGAGCTCCTCGGGGCTCAACTCGCCCGCGTCGCGGGCGGCGACGAGCCGGCCGAGCAGGTCGACGTCGGACCCGGCCGGGTCGTGGTGTGCGCGCTTGTGGGCGACCACGTCGGCGATGTACGCCTGGAGGCCGCGCAGCCGGCCCTCGTAGGCCGGCCGGCCCGGGTCCAGCGGACCGACCGGCTGGACGACCTTGCCCCAGTCGCGGTCGAAGCGGACGGCCAGCTCCTGCGGCAGGCCTATCGCCTCGGCGAGCACCCGGAACGGGAAGTGGGCCGCGAAACCCGCCACCAGGTCGGCGCCGCCGGTTTCCGGCAGGTCGTCGACCAGGGCGTCGGCCAGCTCCTGGAGGCGCGGGCGCAGGCTCTCCGCCCGGCGCGGGGCGAACGCGTCCAGTACCAGCCGGCGCATCCGGGTGTGCTCCGGCGGGTCCTGGTGCAGCAGGTGGACCTGGAGCTGCGAGTGCTGCGGCTCCGGCATGATCGAGGCGAGCTTGCGCCAACCCGCGTTGCCCAGGCGGTGGTTCTTGCCGAGCCGGGGGTCGTTGAGGGTCTCGTGCGCGGCCTTGTAGCCGGTGACCAGCCAGGCGGCGATCCCGCTCGGGAACCGCACCCGGTGGATCGGGCCGGCCTCGCGCATCCGCCGGTAGAGCGGATAGGGGTCGCGCTTGTACTCCGGTCCGTACAGCGGTACCGGGTCGGGGAGTTCGTCGTACCCGAACGGGCAGCGCGGCGCGTCGTCGGCCGGCCCTCCCGCGGTCGGATCGTGGACGGTGTCGGTCATGCGAAGGTTCCTCCGGTCGGTGGTCCGTGGTGCGCGCGGTCGGGGCGTCAGGTGCCCGCGCGGTCGGTGCGGTGGTGCAGGGAGAGGAGGGCCACGGCCAGGACGGCGGCCAGCGTGGCGAGGACGAGCCCGGCGCGGACGCCCGTCGTGGCGCCGTGGCCGGACAGGGAGGCCGCGGTGGCGAGGGCGGGTCCGAGGGCGAAGCCGAGACTGCGGGCCAGCTGGACGGCCGATCCGGCGGTGGCCAGCTGCTGGGGCCTGGCGGCGGTCATCACCAGGGCCTGGACCGGGCCGCCGTTGAGGCCCATGCCGGTCCCGGCGAGCGCGAGCCGCCAGGAGATGTCGAGCGGCGACCAGCCGGTGTCGATCGGGACGAGCAGCAGCATGCCGACGGCGGTGACGGTCGCACCCGTCAGCGCGGTCGGCCGGGCGCCCCGGCGGTCGGCCAGCCGCCCGCCGAAACGGCCGGCCAGGACCATGCCGAGCGGGAACGCCAGCATGGTCAGGGCGGTGGTGGTGGCGCTGATGCCGTCGTCCCGGCGCAGGTGCTGGGCGAGCAGGTAGTGGGTGGCGGCGAACCCGGCGGCCAGCGACAGCACCGAGCCGTTGACGGCGGCGGTGCCGGACTCGCGCAGCACGGCGGCGACCGGCCGGCCGCCGGGGCGGCGCAGCCAGAGGACGACCAACGGCGCGGCGGGCAGGGCGAGCAGCAGCCAGGCCGGCGCGTCGGGCGCGAGGGTGAGTCCGAGCAGGACGGCGGCCACGGCGGAGCCGATCAGGGCAGCGTCGCCGAGCGAGCCCCGGTCGGGAAGCCGCAGCCTGCCGCCGTGCGGGGCGTTGCGGTGGGCGATCACCAGCGCGGCCAGGCAGATCGGCAGCTTGACCAGGAAGACCGCCCGCCAGCCGACGTGGTCGAGCAGCAGGCCGCCGACCACCGGTCCGGCGACGGCGCCGAGCGGGCCGAGCGTGGCGGGCACGCTCATCGCCCGTCCGCGCAGCTCCGGCCGGACGGCGGTGGCCGCGAGCACGGGCATCAGCACGAACAGCACCGCGCCGAACGTGCCCTGCGCCAGCCGGGCGGCCACCAGCCAACTCGCCCACGGGGCAACGGAGGCGAGCACGCTGCAGAGCGCGAAGCCGGTGACCGCCAGCAGGAGGGCGGAGCGGGCGCCGACCTGGTCGAGCCAGCGCCCGGCGGGCAGCAGCAGGGCGACCAGGGGGAGCTGGTAGCCCAGTACGGCCCACTGCGCGGTGGTGGGGGAGACGTGCAGGCCGTCCGCGATGTCGGTGAGGGCCAGGTTGACCACGTTCATGTCGAGCATCGCCACGAACGAGAGCAGCCCGGCGGCCACCACCAGGCTCCACCGGTCCTCGGGTGCCGCCTGGTCCCTGGTCAGCCCACCCGTGGCCAGCGGCTGTTGCGCTGACATGGTGCTCCTCCGATTCCCCGCGCTGTTCCGGACACCGCCTCGGCGGCGGCGTCCGGTACAGCAGTCGGAGGCGGCGGGGCTCCAGTTCCGAACACTTGAAGGAATCTTCCGGGTGGGCCGGATTTCCGCGGTTCCGGCTGATCCCGGGCGATCCCGGCCGATCCCGGGGGGTGACGGCCGGGCCGGATGGCGGCGCCACCACCCGGCCGGGCGGTCCACGCGCGATGCCGTCACGGGCGACGCCATCACGTGCCGGCCGTCACCTGCCGGTCGTCACCTGCCGGAGGGTGGCGGTCAGCAGGCGGCCGCCAGCTCGGCGGCCGGGCCGGGCGGGGGAGCCTCGCCGCGCTCGGCCGCCCGGAGCCGGGCTATCAGCTCCTCGCGGGCCCGTGCCACCCGGGAACGGACGGTGCCGACCGGGCAGCCGGCCACCTCGGCGGCCTCGGCGTAGCTGAGCCCGACCACCTGGGTGAGCACGAACGCCTCCCGGCGCTGCGCGGGCACCCGGTCGAGCAGGTCCCCGAGCGCGACCCCGTCCTCGAACCCGGAGGCGGGCGCGGTGCCCTGCCGCTCGGCGGCCTCCTGCCAGTCCGGCAGGGCGGCGCAGCGCGGCCGGGCGGCGGCCGTCCGGTAGCGGTCGATGACGGTCCGCCGGGCGATCGACAGCAGCCAGGTCCGGGCCGAGGAGCGGCCGGCGAACCCGGGCAGGCTGCGCAGGGCGCGCAGGAACGTCTCCTGCGCGAGGTCGTCGGCGGACTGCACGTCGGTGAGGTGGGCGACGAACCGCCACACGTCCCGCTGGGTGGCCCGGACGAAGGCCTCGACATCGGCCGCCCGGCCTTCCCGGGCGGACAGGGCCAGCGCCGTCAGCTGTTCGTCATCCACGGCGGCCTCCCCGGGCGGCGGCTGCGGTCGCGCCCACCCGGCCGGTCCGCCGCGCCGGGCGATGCGGGACGATGGTCGGATGAGATGCGTCCAGTTCCGCACCGCTCTTTCCGCCCGCATCGACGGTGAGCCGGCCGGTCTGCCGGACCGGCGGCTGGACAAGCACGTGGCCCGGTGCGGGGCCTGCCGGGAGTGGCTGGACCGCGCGGAACGGCTGCGCGGTGCGGTGACGGGAGCCGGGGCCGAAGGCCCGTCGGCGGACTGGTCGGCGAAGCTCCTCGCGAGCCTCGGCGGGCAGGGCCTCGGCGGGCAGGGCATCGGCGGGCAGCGCGTCGGAGCGGACGGGTCCGCGGCGGCCGGCCGTCCCGGGCAGGGGAGCGGCGGGCCGGTGCGGTAGGACGGTGGCGCCGGAGCAGGCCGGTGCGCCGTCGTGGTCAGGCATGGAAGGTCCTGAGGGAAGGGCTGGGAGCGGTGCCGCTGCGGGCGGCACGCTCGGCGTCGGTGGGGCCGGCCCGTACGCGGTGGCGCCCCGGCGGGGGCGTCGGCGTACGCGGACCCGGGCCCTGGCGGCGTGGCCGATCGGCTACGGCACGGCGCAGGGCGACCTGCCCACCGCGCAGCGGACGCCGGTGTCGGCGTCGGGTGTCGGACGGCGGGCGCGTCAGCAGACGGGGGCGGCGTACGGCGGGCCGCGGCGGATCAGGGCGTGCGAGAGCAGCACCAGCCGTGGCGGGCGCAGCCGGTGGGCTGCGGGTCCGGGCGGGACCGGCGGTCGGTAGCCGTGCGGCCGGGACCAGAGGGCGAGCAGGGGAGCGAGGAGCGCTCCCGCCAGCACGGCGCCGAGCGCGCCGAGCAGCTCGAACAGCCGGGCCAGCGCCGTCTCGCCGCGCCAGAGCAGCAGGGCGCAGGCGAGCGCGGCGAGCAGGTGGGCGGCGATCATCCCGGCGGACATGCCGTGCGCCGCCATGTCGTGACCGGACATCCCCGAACCACCGGACATCCCCGCCCCGCCCGACAGCCCCGTGCCGCCGGACCCGCCCGGCATCCCGGGCATGCCGGCCATCCCGGCCATCCCCGGGTCGGCGGCCCCGGCGGGACCGGCGGACGCGGTGCCGCCGTGCGCGGCCAGGTGGTGCACCCCGGCCGACGGCCGGAGGTCCCCGGTCGGCGGGACGTCGGGATCGATGCCGGCCATCCGGGCCAGGTCGGCCGGCGAGAGCCCGGCGGGCGCCCGGTCCGGGTTGCAGAGCAGGAGCGCCGCCCAGTCCGTCGGAGCGAGCCGCACGAGTCCGTTGCCGGAGGCGAGCGCCCCGGCCTGCTCGAACGTCAGGTGCAGCGCGGTCTGCGCCGCCACCATCCAGGCGCTGATCAGCCCCGGGCCGCGCCGCCGTCCGGCGAGCAGCCAGGTGAAGCCGAGGGTGACCGCGAACGCGCCCGCGAGCACCGGCGCGGAGACCCCGGAGCCGGCCATGGCGACGTGCGCCGTGGCGGCCAGCGCCACGCAGAGCGCGGCGAAGACCACGGCGCGCAGCGAGCGGATCCGGTCGGTCATCACGATGACACTCATCGTCGCACCCGCCTCGCCCGGTCCGTACCGCCCCCTCGGGTATTGGCCGGTTCCGCCCCGTGAGAGCATGCCCGGCCCCGAACGCGCCGGATGCCCCGCACACCCCTGACGTCCCGTCCGTCCCGCTCGCCCGCCCCTGCCGGACCGCGGACCGCGCCTTCACACCCTCCGGCGCCGGGCGGCCGGCCCGGTACCCCGCCCCGGTACCGCCCCGGTACCGCCCCGGCTCCTCCACCGGGCGGTGCTCTTCACGGTCCCCGGCGGTAGAGGCGGTTCGTACGGTTGCCGGGGCCCGGGTTGTCCGTTCCGGCACGGGACCGGTGTCCGGGCCCGCCCGTACCGTTCGGGCACCGTGCGGCGCAGCGCCGCCGGTCGGGCGGCCGGCCCGGAGCCGGCGGGGAACGGAGAGGCGGGCCGGCCGGTGCACTGGCTCATTCACGACTACCGCGAGGACGACCTCGCGGCGGTGGTCCACTTGATCGACACCACGGCCGGGCTGGGCCAGGAGTCGGTGTTCTCCCTCGCGGAGTGCATCGGCGCGCTGACCTCCCGCCAGCCCGCCGTGGTCGCCGTCCACCAGGGCGAGCCGATCGGCGCCGCGCTCGCCACCGTGGCGGGGGAGCGCGCCTGGGTGATGCGCATCGCGATCGCCCCGGGCTGGCGCGGCCGCGGCCTGGCCAGCGCGCTGCTGCGCGAGCTGGAGCGCCGGCTGGTGGCCTGCCGGGTGCGCCGCATCGCGTACGTGCTGCCGGAGGAGGAGCTGCTCGGCGAGGGCCTGCACAACGCCGGCTACACCCGCCGCCCGGCGGCCGCCTACTTCGAGAAGGACGAGCCGCCGGCCGGCGCGGCCGGCGGGCTGCTGGAGGAGCTGGGCGGCCGGCTGCTGCCCGGCGACCTCTGGGCCAAGGTGGCCGGCATGGAGACCGAGAAGAACCTGATCGAGCGCCGGGTGGTCCTCCCGCTCGCCGAGCCGGAGCGGGCGGCCCGGCACGGCGTGCGCCCGCCGCGGGCGATCGCGCTGTTCGGGCCGCCCGGGACCGGCAAGACCACCTTCGCCCGGGCGATCGCCTCCCGGCTGGGCTGGCCGTTCGTCGAGCTGCTGCCGTCCCGGCTGGCCGACGAGGGCAACCTGGCGGCCGCGCTGCGAGACGCCTTCGCCCGGATCGGGCGACTGGAGCGGGCGCTGGTCTTCATCGACGAGGTGGAGGAGATCGCCCCGGTCCGCACCGAGGGTGCCCAGGGCGGCATGCACGGCGTCACCAACGAGCTGCTGAAGCTCATCCCCGGCTTCCGCGAGGGTGAGGAGCGGCTGCTGGTCTGCGCCACGAACTCGATCCGCTCGCTGGACCCGGCCTTCCTGCGCCCCGGCCGCTTCGACTACCTGATCCCGATCGGCACCCCCGACGCGGCCGCCCGGGCCGCGATCTGGTCCCGGTACGCCGCGGGCCGGGCGGACGTCGACCTCGATGCGCTGGTCGGCGCGAGCGAACTCTTCACCCCGGCCGACATCGAGCACGCCGCCCGGGTGGCCGCCCAGTCCGCGTTCGAGCGGGACCTCGTCGCACCGGACGGCAGCCCGGCGGGCGGCAGCGATTCGTACGGCGCCCCGGCGGGCGGTACGGACGGCGGCGCCTCCGGGGACGACGGCGCGAGCACCGCCGACTACCTGGCGGCCATCGCCCAGGCCCGGCCGACCGTCACCCCGGCGATGATCGAGGAGTTCGGCGCGGACATCACCTCGCATGCCAGGGTCTGAAAGTCCTTCTGTATGACGATAGTTGCGGTTTGACACGATCCCTGTCGGTGCTGACTAAATGTGGGAACCGACAGGACAGGAGGCCCCGGCATGGACACAACGACCGCATCCGACGCCCCCGCCGCCGACCTCGCCGACCCCCGCTTCTGGCAACTGCCGGCCCCCGACCGTGCCGCCGCCTTCGCCGAACTGCGCCGGCTGCCCGGCCCGGTGTACTTCGGCGAGCGGGCGGCGGGCGGCCGGTCCGGCGGCCGGGGCTTCCACGCCCTCGTCCGCCACGCCGACGTGGTCGAGGCCAGCCGCACCCCCGCCGTCTTCCTCAGCGGTCCCGGCGTCACCACCCCCGAACCCGCCCGCTGGGTCCGGTTCCTGTTCGGCGACTCGATGGTCAACCTGGACGACCCACGCCACGCCCAGCTGCGCCGGATCGTCTCCCGCGCCTTCACCCCGCGCCTGATCGCCCGGGTCGAGGACGACATCCGCGAGGTGGCCGCCCGCCTGGTCGACCGGGTGGAGCGGGAGCGGCCCGAGGACTTCGTCACCTCGGTCGCCGCCGAGCTCCCGTTCCAGGTGATCTGCAACATGATGGGCATTCCCGAGGAGCCGCGGCGCGCCATCCTCGACCAGGTCAACCACGCCTCCGAGCACACCGGCGTGGCCCGCCCGCTGCGCAGCCGGCTCCGGGTGCCCGGACGCGGGCTGCGGGCGCTCGCCCGGATGCAGGGCATGGTCGCCCACCTCGGCCGCGAACGCCGCCGCCGCCCCACCGACGACCTGGTGTCCGCCCTGGTCACCGCCGACGTCGACGGCCGTCGGCTGACCGGGCGGGAGCTCGGCGCCTTCTTCTCCCTGCTGTTGGTGGCCGGCGTCGAGACCACCCGCAACGCGCTCGCCCACGGCCTGCACCTGCTCACCGCCCACCCCGCGCAGCGCGCCCTGCTGGTCGGCGACCTCGACCGCCACCTCGGCGGCGCGGTGGACGAGATCGTCCGCCACGCCACCCCGATCATCCAGTTCCGCCGCACCCTGGCCGTCGACCACCGGCTCGGCGGCCCCGACGGGCCCCTGCTGCGCGCGGGGGAGAAGGTGGTGCTCTACTTCGGCTCCGCCAACCGCGACGAGGCCGTCTTCGCCGAACCGGACGCCTTCGACATCACCCGCAGCCCCAACCCGCACCTCGGCTTCGGCGGCGGCGGCCCGCACTACTGCCTCGGCGCGCACCTCGCCCGGCAGGAGATGAAGGTGCTCTACCGCGAGCTGTTCACCCGCCTGCCCGAGGCCCGCTCGGTCGGCGAACCGGAGCTGATCCCGTCCAGCTTCGACAACCGCGTCCGCGCCCTGCGGTTCGCGTTCTGACACCGCGCCGGGGCTCCCTCCGATCCTGGGCCGTGCCTCTCCGAACCCGGCCGGGGCTCCCTCCGATCCCGGGTCGGGGTCCTTCGTCCCGGTGCAGGGAGGGGCAGAGCCACGAGCGCCCGCCGCCACCGTCCGCCGGGCCCGGGCCTTCGCGCCGGTGCGCCGCGCCGGCGCGCCCACGGCTACTCGGCGGGCTCCCAGACCGCGTTGTCGTGCGCGAACAGCACCCGGCGCGGCGTGAACTGCGCCAGCCGGTCGACCCACGCCCGGTAGCCGGGCAGCGGCGGCGCGACGCCCTCGCGGGCCGCCCGCCGTGCCAGCACCGCCGAGCCGTACTCGGAGGCGAAGTCGTAGGCCTGGCCGGCCAGGACCACCGCGCCGCCGTCCGGTTGCTCGACCACCAGCGACTGGTGCCCGGCGGTGTGCCCGGGGGTCGGCACCACCCGTACGCCCGGCCAGACCTCCGCCTCGCCGTCCAGCTCGCGGTAGACCGCGCCCGGGAAGTCCACCAGCGCGTCGAAGGTGTAGTCGCCGCGCCGGGCCGTCGCCAGCTCCACCGCCTGCACCAGCACCGGCGTGCCCGCCAGCAGCGGGTTGCCGCCGCAGTGGTCGAAATGGAGGTGGCAGTTGACGACCAGGTCGATGTCGGCGAGCGCGACCCCGGCAGCCGCGAGCGCCTCCGGCAGCGGCCGCCGGACCGGCCGGTAGTGGGCCTCCGTCTCCGGGTCGGCGGTCTCCGGGTCGCCGCCGCCCATCCCGGTGTCGAAGAGCAGCAGCCCCTCCGGTCGCCGCACCAGGTAGGCGAGGACCGGCTCGACGCGCGGCTCGGGCCCGCCCGCGGCGGGTCCGCCCGCGTTCGGGCAGCCCGTCTCGGACGCGGGACGGACGAAGTGGCCGAGGTCGAGACGGCGGACGGTGCTCTGCATGGCGTGGCCTCCCTGTGCCGGTCCGGGGGCTGCGGCCGGCCCCCGCCGTTCGCACCCTATCCGCCGCCCGGGAGGCCGCGGTCGGAAGGCGTGCGCCCCCGGCCCGCCCGACGCACAGGCCCGCCGGACGCACAGGCCCGCGCCGCCCTCCACGGCCCGCGCCGTGGTGTACGGCCGGGCCGGGCCGGACCGCCCGCCGGCTGCGGCCATGGCGGCCGTTCCGCCCCGACCCCGCGGGCCGTCCGGCGGATGACCGTCGCCGCCGTGGCGCTGCCGGTTGCGGGTGGCGGGCGTCACGGCGAACTCCTGAGAAGCGGAGCAGAATGCGGGCATGACAGAGCGTCCGATGCACCCGTCCGACCAGCCCGCTCCGGACGGCGGGCCCGGCCCGCACGACGGGCCGACCGCGCACGCCTGGGCCGCCCTCGGCGGGTCGGCCGGGCTGCTGGAGCGGGTCTCCTTCCACGGGCCCGACGGCGTCCTGCCCGCCCGGCTCCCCGTCCGGCAGCTGGCCCGGGCCACCGTCGCGGCCTGCTCGCTGGCCGCCGCGGAGCTGTCCGCGCTGCGGGGCGCCGGCGCCGTCCCGGAGGTGTCGATCGACCAGGGCGCCGTCGCCACCGCATTCGTCAGCGAACGCCATCTCCGGATCGACGGTCGCACGCCGGTCAGCTTCGCGCCGCTCTCCGGTTTCTGGCCGGCCGCCGACGGGTGGGTGCGCACCCACGCCAACTACCCGCACCACCGGGCCCGCCTGCTCGGCGCCCTCGGGCTGCCCGCCGACACCGGACCCGAGCAGCTCGCCGGGACGCTGCGCGACCACCCGGCCGCCTGGATCCAGGAGCGCGCGTACGAGGCGGGGGCGCTTGCCGTCGCCGTCGTGCCGCCGGGTGACACCACCCACCCCCTGGTGGAGGTCCGGGTGGTCGGTGAGACGGCCGCCCGTCCGCTGGCCGCCGCACCGCTGCCCGCCGCCGGCGTCCGCGTCCTCGACCTCACCCGGGTGATCGCCGGCCCCGTCGCCACCCGCACCCTCGCGCTGCTCGGGGCCGACGTCCTGCGCATCGACCCGACCCGGCTGCCGGAGGCCGAGGACGCCCACGCCGACACCGGCTTCGGCAAGCGCTCCACCCGCCTCGACCTCGCCGACCCGGCCGACCGCGCCGCCTTCGAGGAGCTGCTCGCCACCGCTGACGTCGTCGTCACCGGCTACCGTCCCGGTGCCCTCGACGCCCACGGCCTCGCCCCCGAGGCCCTGCTCGAACGCCGGCCCGGCCTGATCGTCGCCCAGCTCAACGCCTGGGGCTGGTCCGGGCCCTGGGTCGGGCGCCGCGGCTTCGACAGCCTGGTCCAGGCCGGCGTCGGCATCGCGGTCACCGAGGCCGGTGACGACGGCGCCGGTGACGACGGCGCCGGGGCGGCAGGCGGCCGACCTCCCGGAGTGCTGCCCGCGCAGGCCCTCGACCACGGCACCGGCTACCTGATCGCCGCCGGCGTCCTGCGCGCGCTCACCGACCAGCGCACCGGCCGCCCCGGCGGCCGCCACCTGCGCTACTCCCTGGCCGGCACCGCCTCCTGGCTCCAGCACGGCATCACGCCCGCCGAACCGCTGGACGACCGGCCGTACGAGCCCGAGCGGTGGATCACCGAGACCGGCTCGCCGTACGGCGTGCTGCGCCACGCCCTGTCCCCGGTCGCGTACGCGGGCGGCCCCACCGACTGGGCCCGCCCGCCGGGCCGCTGGGGGACGGACGCGCCGGCCTGGCTGTGACAGGCGGTGCAGCACCGGTGGCCAGGCGGACCAGCACCGGTGGCCAGGCGCTGCAGCACCGGTGACCGGGCGGTGCGGCACCGAGGGACCGCCGGGCGCCGGCGCTGTCGGTGTGATCTGGCAGCATCCCTGACATGCCTGCACACGCCACCGACTTCACCTGGTTCGACGAGCGCTACCCCGAGCTCGCCGAGGCCTACTGCCTGACGCACGTCCAGGGGATCTCCGCCGACGAGCTGCTGCGCCGGTTCGACGCCGCCCCGGGCCGTTCGGTCACCGGCCTGGCGGCGGTGGTCCAGGCCTGGGAGACGTTCGACGACGGCGAGGACGAGCACGCCCCGGACGGCGACGAGGATCTGATGCTCGTCGCCGTCACCGAGTTCGACGGCTGGGCCGTCGCGGTCGAGGTCAACGGCTACCTGGGCTCGCTGTGGGACGCGCTGTCGCGGCTCGCCGAGGGCACCCGACTGGTCTCGCACTTCCGCAACTGCAACGCGGTGGACAGCTTCCACTGGCAGGAGGGGGCGGCGAACCGGCTGCACTTCGAGCCGCTCTTCCCCACCCAGCGCGACGGCGAGGACGCCGAGGCCCCGGGGATCGCGGAGCTGCTCGCGCACTGCGGCTTCGACCTCACCGACGACGAGGACGCGGACGCCGCGCCGGACCCGGCCCCGGATGCCGTCGACGCCGGGCCCCGGCTGCACACCGAGGCGGCGTTCGCGCTCGCCGAGCGGCTGACGGACGTCCGCCTCACCCCGGAGCGCCTGGACACGGCCGGCTTCCGGCTCGGCTACGCCCCCGTGCCGTAGTCCCCTGCTCCCCGGCTTCCCGACCCGGGCCCGGCGGTTCCCGGTGTCAGACGCCGGACGGGATCCGCTTGGCCTGGGAGTGGATCCGGAAGGCCGTGATGATCTCGATCAGGCCCAGGAACAGCAGCCAGCACCCGGCCAGTACGGTCAGCGCGGTGATCGACCCGACCGGCCAGACGATCAGCAGCACGCCCGCCAGGGTGTTGGCCGCGCCGGCGAAGGCCTGCCAGCCGCGGGCGGGCATGGCCTCGTCGGAGATCGCGGCGACGAGCTGGGTGATGCCCCGGAACAGCCAGCCGATGCCGATCCAGATCGCCAGCAGCAGCACCGACCGGGCGGCGTCGCGGAAGCAGAGCAGACCGAGCAGGACGCAGATCGCGCCGCTGATGAAGGCCAGCACCCGCATCGCGGTGGTGGCGTGCGTGCCGAAGGCGGCGACCAGCTGCACGATCCCGATGATCAGCAGGTAGAGGCCGAACAGCACGCCCACCACGAGGAGGGTCTGCTTGGGCCAGACGAAGACGACGATCCCGAGGGCGAGCGAGGCGAGCCCGGCGAACAGCAGCACCTGCCAGGCGGCCTTGGCGAGCTGTGCGAGCGGGCCCTGGACCGGGGAACCGTTGGGGGTGATGATCGGGGAGACCACGGTGGCGTACTCCTGACGGGTGACGGACGTGGGCCCGGGCGGGGGCGGCCCTGGCCGGGCGTCGGCCTGAAGGGGCGTCGGCCCGCGGAGGGCGTGAGCCTCGGACGGGTGTGGGCCTCGGACAGGTGGCGCTCTCATGATCGTCACGGAAGGGTCGGGCCGCCCGCCGGGTACGCCCGTTCGAGTGGCGGGGTCACAGGGGGAACTGATCTCCCCTCAGTCGCTCCGCGGACACCCTCTGCTCATGCGCTGTCGATATCATCCGGCGATATGACTTCTGAAGGGTGGGGGACCCCTCCGGTCGAGCCCATCGGCCAGCACTACATCGTCTGCGGCGGCAACGCGCTCGCCCACCGCCTGATCGTCGAACTCGTGGAGCACTACGAGGTCCCGGTGGTGGCACTGGTACCGGACCGCACGCGCGAACACGCGCCGCAGATCGAACGGCTGCCCGGGGTGGCGGCCGTGGTCGAGTCCGGCAGCATCACGGAGGAGGCGCTGCGCGCCGTCCGGGTGGAGACCGCCCGCGGGATCGCCCTGGTCGACGGCAGCGACCAGGAGAACATCCACGCCGCGCTGACCGCCCAGGACCGCAACCCCGACATCCGCATCGTGCTGCGGATGTTCAACCAGCGGCTCGGCGAGAACATCGAACGGCTGCTGAGGAACGGCGCCGCGCTCTCCGGCTCCGCCACCGCCGCACCCGCCTTCGCCGCGGCCGCGCTCTCCCGCCCCAACTCCGTCCAGGTCGGGGACCGCTTCCTGCACATCGCCTACGACGACGACATCGACCCGGGCCGGATCTGCATCGTCGCCGACCAGATCGACCGGCAGGACGTCAGCCGGATCCGGCTGCTGCCCGAGCAGGAGGGCGACTCGGCCCCCTTCGTCCGGCTGGCCTCCGAGTTCGGCGACGACGGCCCGGTCCGGAGGGCCGACGGGGGAGTGCCCGCGCAGCGGGGGCAGGGGGCGGAGCCGGATCAGGGGGCGGGGCCCGAGCCGGAGCCGGACCCCGAGGAGGCCGGCGGGGTGGCCGCACTGCAGACCCTGCCCAGCGAACCACCGGTCCGGATCTCCTGGGCGCGCCGACTGCGCTGGCGGTTACTCGACACCCTGCGCTTCTTCACCAGCGCCCGGCTCCGGCTGGTGCTGATCACCGCGCTCGCGGCGGTGCTGATGGCCTTCGGAGTGCTCTGGTATCTCAACCGGGACTTCGGCTGGTCGCTCTACGTCGCGCTGCTCGACCTGGCGGGCGCGGCCCAGCCCGACCAGCCCTCCGACGCGGCCTCGGGCACCGGCACCGGCGGCCTCTGGCAACGGGTCGCCCAGGTGGTGATCACCTTCTGCGGCATCACCTTCGCGCCGGTCGCCACCGCCATCATGGTCGAGGTGCTCGGCTCCGGCCGGCGCGGCCAGCCCCGCAACCCCGGGGCGGGCACCCGGGACCACGTCATCGTGGCCGGCCTGGGCAACGTCGGCACCCGCGTCGTCGCCCAACTCCACGGCCTGGGCGTGCCGGTGGTGGGCCTGGAGCGGGACCCGCAGGCCCGCGGCATCTCCGCGGTCCGCGCACTCGGCGTGCCGGTGGTCGTCGACGACGGCCCGCTGGCGGAACAGCTGCGCCGGGCCCGGCTGAAGCACAGCCGGGCGGTGGTCGCGGTCAGCGGGGACGACGCCACCAACCTGGAGGCCGCGCTGGAGGCCCGCGCCGGCCGGCCCGACGTGCGGGTGGTGGTCCGCCTGTTCGACGACAACTTCGCCCGCCACGTGTACGCGACGCTGGACAACGCCGCCTCCCGGTCGACGTCCTACCTGGCCGCGCCGGCCTTCGCCGCCGCCCTGATGGGGCGCGAGGTGCTGGGCACGCTGTCGGTGTTCCGGCACGTGCTGCTGATCGCCGAACTGCGGGCCGAGGAGGGCGGCGGCCTGGTCGGGATGAACCGGCACGACCTGGAGGACCCGGGCGGCGTCCGCGTGGTCGCCGTCCGCCTGGCCGCCAGCCCGCAGACCTACCGGTGGAGCTACCCCGACCGCACCCGTGCCCTCGCGCCCGGCGACCGGATCGTGGTGGCCGCGACCCGCAGCGGTCTGGCCCGGCTCAACACGGCACTGGTGAGCGAGGACTGACGGGCGGGGCCGGGGCGCGGCGGACCGGGAGCGGCCCCGGCCGTGGGACGGCCGGCGCCCGGTGGCTCCGGCTGCTCCGGGGAGCGGGCAGTCCGGGCGGGCAGTCCAGGCGGGCGGCTCCGGCGAACGGACGGCGCCCGGCGCCCGGCGGCCGGCAGCCGAGAAGCCTGCCGGCCGCCGTCCGCTACCCGTGACCGGTCAGCGGTGGGTGAAGGAGGCCGGCCGCTTCTCGGCGAAGGCGGCCATGCCCTCCTTCTGGTCGGCCGTCGCGAACGCCGCGTGGAACAGGCGGCGTTCGAAGCGGACGCCCTCGGCGAGGGTGGTCTCGAAGGAGCGGTTCACGCTCTCCTTCATCATGATGGCGGCCGGGGTCGACATCGCGGCGACCTTCTCGGCGACGGCCAGCGCCTCGGCGAGCAGCTGGTCGGCCGGGACGATCCGGGAGACCAGGCCGGCCCGCTCGGCCTCCTCGGCGCCCATCATCCGGCCGGTCAGGCAGAGCTCCATCGCCTTCGCCTTGCCGACCGCGCGGGTCAGCCGCTGCGAGCCGCCGATGCCGGGGATGACGCCGAGCTTGATCTCCGGCTGCCCGAACTTCGCGGTGTCCGCGGCGAGCAGGATGTCGCAGAGCATCGCCAGCTCGCAGCCGCCGCCCAGCGCGAAGCCGGCCACCGCCGCCACCACCGGCTTGCGCAGCTCGCCGAGCCGGTCCCACGGGCCCAGCCAGTCGTCCAGGTAGACGTCGGGGAAGCGGTTGCCCTGCATCTCCTTGATGTCGGCGCCGGCCGCGAAGGCCTTCTCCGAGCCGGTGATCACGAGACAGCCGATCTCCGGGTCGCGGTCGAAGGCGGTGGCGGCCACGACGACCTCGTTCATCAGCCGGGTGTTCAGCGCGTTGAGCGCCTCCGGCCGGTTGAGGGTGATCAGCCCGACCCGGCCCTTGCGCTCGACCAGGATCGTCTCGTAGGTCTCGGTGGTCTCGGTCATCGCCGTTGACTCCCATTTCCGCTGCTCGGCACCGTGCACGGTGCGCCCTGACCGCCCAACGATCTCCGAAGCACCCCCGCTCGCGCCAGTCTTGCCATGCGAGACGGTCGTCACGGGCGGCGCCGCCGCCGCGGCCCGGCGCCGCCGCCCGTGCGGGGCCGGCCCGCCGGGCCCGGTCAGGCCAGGCCCAGCTCGTCGTCCCCGCGCGGCGCGAAGTGGCGGGCGACCTCCGCCTCCGACACCCCGGCGAGGTCGGCGGGCGACCAGCGCGGGTTGCGGTCCTTGTCCACCACCTGGGCGCGGATCCCCTCGACCAGGTCGTGCCCGGCCAGGGCCGCGCAGGAGATCCGGTACTCCTGGTCCAGCACCGCCTCCAGCGACGGCAGCGTGCGGGCCCGGCGCAGCGCGGCGAGCGTGACCTTGACGGCCGTCGGCGAGTTCCCGAGCACCTGCTCGGCGGCCTCCTTGGCCTCCGGGAGCCCCGTGTCCAGCAGCCGCGCGACGATCTCCTCGGCGGTGTCGGCGCCGTAGCAGGCGTCGATCCACGCCCGCTGCGCGGCGAGCGCGGCGGGCGGCGCGGCCTCGGCGTGGGCGGTGACGGCGGCGGTGACCGCGGCCGCGGCCCCGACGGCCGGCCCGGCGAGCCGCGCGGTCAGGTCCGCGAGCAGCGCGGGGATCCGCGCCGAGTGGACGAAGTGGTCCGCGAAGCCGCAGAGCAGCGCGTCCCCGGGGCCCATCGAGGCGGACGTGAGGCCGAGGTGCGTGCCCAACCCGCCCGGGGCGCGGGCCAGGAGCCGGCTGCCGCCGACGTCCGGCACCAGGCCGATCCGGGTCTCCGGCATCGCCACGGTGGAGCGCTCGGTGACGATCCGCACGGCGCCGTGGGCGGAGAGGCCGACGCCGCCGCCCATGGTGATGCCGTCCATCACCGCGACGTACGGCTTCGGGTAGCGGGCGATCAGCGCGTTGAGCCCGTACTCGTCGCGGAAGAACGCCCGCGAACCGGCCCCGCCGGCCTTGGCGTCCTCGTGGATCGCCCGGATGTCCGCGCCGGCGCAGAGCCCGCGCTCGCCGGCGCCGGTCAGCACCACGGCCCGCACGGTGTCGTCCGCCGCCCACTCCTCCAGCGCCGCGTGGACGGCCGTGATCATGCCGTGCGTCAGCGAGTTGAGCGCCCGCGGCCGGTCGAGCACGATCCGCCCGACGCCGCCGTCCTGGTGGACCAGCACCTCTGCACCCATCGGGCCCGCTCCCGTTCCTCGTCGCCGCTCGTTCCGAAGATCCTCGCCGTCCACCGTACTAGGACCCGTCCCGGACGGTAGGACCCGTCCGGGACGGGCGGAGGGGCGGCACCGGCCACCGGTACCGCCCCTGTGCCCAACGGGTTCTCCGTGTCCGGGCCCGCCGCCGCGCCGGCCGCTACGGCGCGACCCGGCCGGTGACCTCGCCGAAGCCGATCACCGCGCCGTCCGGGCCGGGGGCGGTGGCGGTGATGGTGACCTCGTCCCCGTCCTCCAGGAAGGTGCGGGTGGTGCCGTCGGGGAGCTTGACCGGCTCCTCGCCGTTCCAGGTGAGCTCGATCAGTGCGCCGCGGGTCTCCGGGGCGGGGCCGGAGACGGTGCCCGAGGCGAAGAGGTCGCCGGTGCGCAGGGAGGCGCCGTTCACCGTCATGTGAGTGAGCTGCTGCGCCGCCGTCCAGTACATCGAGGCGAACGGCGGGCGGGAGATCGGGTGCCCGTTCAGGCGGACCTCCATCGCCAGGTCCAGGCCCCAGGGTTCGCCGCCCCGGTCGTCCAGGTAGGGGAGCGGCTCGACGTCCCGGGCCGGCGGGGTGACCCGGGCGTGCTCCAGGGCGTCCAGCGGCACGATCCACGGCGAGACCGAGGTGGCGAAGGACTTGCCGAGGAACGGGCCGAGCGGCACGTACTCCCAGGCCTGGATGTCGCGCGCCGACCAGTCGTTGACCAGGCAGACGCCGAACACGTGCTCGCGGAAGTCGTCGAGGGCGACGGGAGTGCCGAGCGTGGACGGGGCGCCGACCACGAAGCCGACCTCCGCCTCGATGTCCAGCCGGCGGGTCGGGCCGAAGGACGGCAGCGCGTCGGCGGGCGCCTTGCGCTGTCCGTGCGGTCGGACCACCGGGGTGCCGGAGACCACGACCGTCCCCGCCCGGCCGTGGTAACCGATCGGCAGGTGCTTCCAGTTGGGGGTGAGCGGGTCCGACCCGGGGCGGAAGATCCGGCCCAGGTTGGTGGCGTGGTGCTCGGAGGCGTAGAAGTCGACGTAGTCGGCGACCTCGAACGGCAGGTGCAGCTCCACCTCGGCCACCGGCAGCAGCAGCGGCGAGAGCGCGTCCCGGAACGACTCGTCGGTGAGCCAGTGCGTCAGTGCCGCGCGGGTCCGGGTCCAGACCGGACGGCCCGCGCCCAGCAGCGGGTTGAGGGTGTTGGCGTCCAGCAGGACGGACGGCTCCCCGGCGGCCCGGGCGGCGGCCCCGGCGTCGAGGACGAACTCCCCGATGCGCACGCCGATCCGCCGGTGGCCCGGCCGGTCGGCGGCCGTGAAGACGCCGTACGGCAGGTTGTGCACGCCGAACGGCGAGTCCTGGGCGCTGGCGAGCCAGCTGCGGGGCGTGGTCAACGGTCCTCCTGGGACGTGGGGCTGGGGCCGGTCCCGGGCGACAGCAGGCCGAGCGCGGCCAGGTCGTCCAGGGGCTCGGCGATGCTACAGGTGCCGAAGGCGGTGAACGAGTTGCGGATCACCGTGACCTGATGGTCGGTCAGTTCGCGGACGGCCTTGGCCAGCACCTCGCCCGAGCGCTCCGCCAGCACCTCGGCCGCGGCCCGGCGGTCGGTCTCCAGCGCGGCCAGCAGGACGTTCAGGAAGCCGTGGTGCTCGAAGCCGGTGACCGGGTCGGTGTGCCGGACGGCGTGGTGCAGCCCCGCGGTGCACTTGTACGGCAGGCCGCGCTGCGCGCAGCCGGTGAGGAACCCGGCGAGCTCGTCCTCGTCGGGGAAGGCACCGGCCACCACCCCGCCGGTGCGGAACTTCGCCCGGTACGCGCTGTCGACCAGCACGTCCAGGACCTCGCCCAGGGCGTCGCCGTGCAGCAGCTCGCGCGGCAGCTCGACGGCGGCCGGGACGTCCGGCGGCAGCAGCAGGTCCAGTGCGGCCACCGCCTCGGCGGCGTCCCGGGTGGCCAGCTCGACGCCGGCCACCTCGAACGGCGCGGCGGCGGCGAGTGCCGGGCCGAGCTCGGCACTGCCCCCCGGCAGGACGAGCCCGACCCGGAGCGGGCCGCCCGCGCCGGCCGGGGCCGCGGCGGCCAGCTCGCCGAGCCGGCCCGCCCCGCACAGGAGCGGGCCGACCGCGGCGGAGTACCACGCGGAGCGGTGCGCGCGGTGCGCCGGTACCGCCTCGGCGACCGGCAGGTTCCCCGGCGGGAACACCGCCGCGTCGTCGAAGAGGCCCTGGAAGAGCGGGGGGATGCCGCCCCCGGCGGGCGCGGAGGTGCCGGTCACCGCTGCGGCCCCCGGCCGGCCCACGTCCAGGCGTAGTTGGCGTCCTCGCTGGCCCGGCCGCCCTCGCCCAGCTCCAGCGGGCGGAAGGTGTCCACCATGACGGCGAGCTCGTCGAAGAACTCCACGCCGATGCTGCGCTCGTAGGCGCCCGGCTGCGGGCCGTGGGTGTGGCCGCCCGGGTGCAGCGAGATCGAGCCCTGGCCGATGCCCGAGCCCTTGCGGGCCGCGTAGTCGCCGCCGCAGTAGAACATGACCTCGTCGCTGTCCACGTTGGCGTGGTAGTAGGGGACGGGGATCGAGAGCGGGTGGTAGTCCACCTTGCGGGGCACGAAGTTGCAGATCACGAACCCGTTGCCCTCGAACACCTGGTGCGCGGGCGGCGGCTGGTGGATCCGGCCGGTGATCGGCTCGTAGTCCCGGATGTTGAACGCGTACGGGTAGAGGCAGCCGTCCCAGCCGACCACGTCGAACGGGTGGTGCGGCACCGTGTACCGGGTGCCCGCGATCCCGTTCGGGCCGCGGTGCTTGACCAGTACGTCGACGTCCGTGCCCTCGACCAGCAGCGGGCCGGACGGGCCGCGCAGGTCCCGCTCGCAGTACGGCGCGTGCTCCAGCAGCTGGCCGTACTTGGAGAGGAAGCGCTTCACCGGGGTGATGTGGCTGTTCGCCTCGATGCAGTAGGCGCGCAGCGGCTCGTCGCCGGAGGGCACCCAGCGGTGGGTGGTCGCCCGGGGGATGACCACGTAGTCGCCCTGGCCGACCTCCAGCGTGCCGAAGACCGTCTCGACCGTGCCCGCGCCGGACTCCACGTACACGCACTCGTCGCCGAGCCCGTTGCGGTACAGCTCGCTCGGGGCCCCGGCGGCGACGTACGAGATCCGCACGTCGCCGTTGCCGAGGACGAGACGGCGGCTGCCGACGACGTCCGCGGACTTCCACTCCTGGCCCGCGAACAGCTCGTGCAGCTTGAGGTGCCGGGGGAGCAGGGGATGGTTGGCCACCAGGGACTGGTCGGGCAGCTCCCACGGCACCGCGTCCACGACGGCCGAGGGGATGCCCCGGTGGTAGAGCAGCGAGGAGTCCGAGGAGAACCCCTCCTCGCCCATCAACTCCTCGTAGTACAGCCCGCCTTCGGGCGTGCGGTGCTGGGTGTGCCGCTTGGGCGGGATGCTGCCCAGCTGCCGGTAGTGCGCCATCGTCCTGCTCCTCCTCGGCCGGGCTCAGCCGGCCGTGCTCACCGTTCCCCGACGCTCACAGGTTGCCGCGGGCGTCCTGCTCGCGCTCGATCGCCTCGAACAGCGCCTTGAAGTTGCCCTTGCCGAAGCCCAGCGAACCGTGGCGCTCGATGAACTCGTAGAAGACGGTCGGGCGGTCGCCGATCGGCTTGGTGAAGATCTGCAGCAGGTAGCCGTCCTCGTCGCGGTCGACCAGGATGCCGCGCTTCTTCAGCTCGTCGATGTCGACCCGGACCTTGCCGATCCGGGCCCGCAGCTCCGGGTCGTCGTAGTACGAGTCCGGCGTGTTGAGGAACTCGACGCCGCGCGAACGCAGCACGTCCACGGTGGTGAGGATGTCGTTGGTGGCGAGCGCCATGTGCTGGCAGCCGGGGCCGGTGTAGAACTCCAGGTACTCGTCGATCTGCGAGCGCTTCTTGGCGATGGCCGGCTCGTTGAGCGGGAACTTCACCCGGTGGTTGCCGCTGGCGACGACCTTGGACATCAGCGCGGAGTAGTCGGTGGCGATGTCGTCGCCGACGAACTCGGCCATGTTCACGAAGCCCATGACGCGGTTGTAGAACGAGACCCACTCGTCCATCCTGCCGAGCTCGACGTTGCCGACGGCGTGGTCGAGCGCCTGGAAGAGGCGCTTCGGCGAGCCCTCCGGGTGCTTGACCTTGCTCTCGGCCGCGATGAAGCCGGGCAGGTAGGGGCCGTGGTAGCGGGAGCGGTCGATCAGGGTGTGCCGGGTCTCGCCGTAGGTGGCGATCGCGGCGCGGCGCACGGTGCCGTTCTCGTCCGAGACGTCGTTCGGCTCCTCCAGGACGGTGGCGCCGGTCGCGCGGGCGTGCTCGATGCACTTGTCGACGTCCGGCACCTCCAGGGCCAGGTCGACGACGCCGTCGCCGTGGCGGCGGTGGTGGTCCAGCAGCGGGCTGTCCGGCAGCACACCGCCCTTGATCACGAAGCGGCAGGAGCCGGAGCGGAGCACGAAGGCCTTGCGGTCCCGGCGGCCGGTCTCCGGGCCGGAGTAGGCGACCAGCTCCATGCCGAACACGGCCTGGTAGAACTGCGCCGTCTGGGTGGCGTTGCCGACCACGAAGACGACCGCGTCCTGGGCGGTCACGGGGAACGGGTCGGTGGCCGGGTCGTGCTCGACGAGGCCGACGAGGCGGCGCAGCTGGTCGGCGTCGAGGCCGGCCTCGCGCTCCTCGGGGGTCAGCTCAAGGGCGTGGGACTGCGGGGTCATCGGTCGTTCCTCCACTTTGGGCCTCGGCTCTGAGGCATCCGCTTGAGGCGGCCGCGCCGCGTAGGGTGGGCGCGGTACGGCTGAGCGGAGAGCTTGCTCCTGTCGGGGTGGTTGGGCAACAGGTCGCTTTTTCACTGTTCAATGTGTACAAGCTGATCAGGAAATCCCGGGTTCGGCTGGGCAGAATGTGCTGCCGATCGGGGCTGCTGCGGAAAACCTGCCCGCACCTCCCGTCCGCTCCGTCGGCCGGTCCCGCCAGCCCCGTCGGCCCCGTCAGGCCGGGTGGCCGGGCGGCCCCGGCGGGTCGGCCGGAAGGCGGCCCAGGAACCAGTCACGGGCCAGCTCGGCGGCCTGGTCCAGCGTGCCCGGCTCCTCGAACAGGTGGCCGGCGTGCGGGACCACCGCCAGTACACTCTCGCAGCGCAGCCGGGACTGCGCCTGCCGGTTCAGCTCGATCACCACGGTGTCCCGGCCCCCCACCACCAGCAGCGTCGGCGCGGTGACCGCGGCCAGCCGCTCGGGGCCGGCGAGGTCCGGCCGCCCGCCCCGGGAGACCACGGCGCGCACGCCCTCGCCCATCCGGGCGGCCGTCCAGAGCGCGGCGGCGGCGCCGGTGCTGGCGCCGAAGAGGCCGAGCGGGAGGTCCCGCGTCTCCTCCTGGTCCGCCAGCCGCCCGGCGACGGCCGTCAGCCGGGTGCCGAGCAGGTCGACGTCGAAGACCTTGCGCCGGTCCGGCTCCTCGGCCTCGGTGAGCAGGTCGAACAGCAGCGTCGCCAGGCCCGCGCGGTTCAGGTGGGCGGCCACGTGGCGGTTGCGCGGGCTGTGGCGGCTGCTGCCGCTGCCGTGCGCGAACACCACCACGCCCGCCGCCCGCACCGGGACGGTCAGCCGGCCCGCCAGCAGCACGCCGGCGGCCGGCACGGTGAGCTCGCGGTCCACCTCGGCCGGCGCGTGGGGCTGCTCGCCGCGGGCCGCGGCGAGCAGCCGCAGCACCTCGTCGTCACCGGTCTGCGAGAAATCGCGGTAGAACTCGCCGATCGCGAAGAACGGCGACGGCGTACTCACGCAGACCAGTTCGTCGGCGACGTCGGAGAGCCGGTCGGTCCAGTCCCGGGGCGCCACCGGGACGGCCAGCACGACCCGGGCCGCGCCCCTGGCCTTGACGATCCGGCAGGCCGCCCGGGCCGTGGAGCCGGTCGCGACGCCGTCGTCGACCACGACCACGGTGCGTCCGCGCAGGTCGGCGGGCGGGCGGTCGCCCCGGTAGCGGCGGGCCCGGCGCTCCAGCTCGGCGCGCTCCGCCCGCTCCACCTCGGCGAGCTGCCCGGCGCCGACCCCGGCGACGCGCATCACCTGGTCGTTCAGCACCCTGACGCCGTCCTCGCCGATCGCGCCCATCCCCAGCTCCGGCTGGTAGGGCACGCCCAGCTTGCGGATCACACAGATGTCGAGCGGGGCGCCGAGCGCGGCCGCCACCTCGGCTGCCACCGGCACGCCGCCGCGCGGGAGGGCGACGACGACGGTGCCGGGCCCGCGCAGGTGGCCCAGGCGGGCGGCCAGCCGGCGGCCCGCGTCGGTGCGGTCGGTGAAGTTGGTCCCGGTGACGTGCATGGCGCGGCCTCCGAGTTCCACCGTACGTCGGCGGGGCGGGCGTGGGGGGCGCCCGGCGGGGCCGTCCCGGGACCGACCGGGACGGGAGCGGCGGCTCAGGCGCCCGGGGCGTCGGGCGGCCCAAGGTCGAGGCCGGAGACCCGGCTGGAGGAGGACCACGATGGGCCGCACCGGTGAACTCGACCGCCGCATCCAGGCCGGACCCGCGAACTTCGCCCTGCTGGTGCGCCGCGGCGAAGCCTCCTGGGCGGAGTTCGCCGACCGGATCGCCGGATTCGGGGCCGACCGCTTCGTCCTGGTGGCCGACGCCGCCGCTCCCGCCGGCGCGCTCGCCCGGGTCCGTGCCGTCGCCGCGGCGATCGCGCCGTGCACCGTGCTCACACGGCCCGGCCCGCCTCCTGCCCGGCCGACCGCCGACGGCCGCACCGTGGTGATCGCGCTCGGCGGCGAACGGGCCTGCGGTGTCCCGGCCGACATCCGTCTGCCGACCACCCTCGCGGCCGCGTGCGGCCCGGCCCTGACCCTGCTGCGCCCGCCCCCGGACGCACCCCGCGCACCCGCCCGGAACGCACCCGGGCTGGTCTGGGTCCGCAGCGACCTGCTGGCCGGACGACCCGCCCCCGAGACCCGGGCGGGCATGGTCGAGGTCGTCCGGCACGTCCTCGCCGTCTGCCCGGCACAGTTCGCGGCGCTCGCCACAACCCTTCGCCCGGACGCCCGTTACACCCCGGAGACCCTCGCCGCCTGCCTCGCCCTCTGTGCGGACGCCAGGGCCGCGCTGGTCTGCTTCGACCCGTTCGAGACCGGACCGGCCCTCGCGCTCGGCTACGGGCGCCGCCTCGGCGAGGCCGTCCGCAGCACCGTGGCCACCGCCTCCGGCGTGGCGCTCGCACCGGGCGACGCCGACGCCCTGGGGCTGATTCTCGCCGCCCGCGTCGCGGCCGGCCTCGGACTGCTGGACGGCGCCGGGGCGTGGGCCCACAACGAACTGCTGGCCCGCAACGGCTCGGCGACCGGCCTGCCCGCGCCGCCCGCCGGGGCCGACGCCCGGGCCCTGGCCGCGGCCCTCACCACCGCGGCCGGGCCCGGCCTGCTGCTGCTCGCCGGCCTCGGGCGCCCGCACTGCGCAGGGGGCCGCCTGCTCACCCCGGTCGACGCCGCCGCGCTCCTGGCGGCCGTCGGGGGACCGGGCCGGACCGTCGTTCCGCACAGCCGCGGCCTCGCCCCGGACTGCCTGTCGGCCGCCGGATGACCCGGCGGAAGGGCTCGGGCGGCGGGCGGGAACAGGACGGGACCGGCTCCCCGTGCGGCCGGGACGGCGGGCGCCACACCGTGGACAGCAGAGGCGGACCGGCACGGACCGCCGGACACCAGAAGGGAGTTCACGTCATGACGGGCACCGTCATCACGGACCTCCGCCGCCGCGGCGCCGTCGACCCGGGCCGCGTCCTGACCGGCCCGCTGCGCGTGGTCGGCCTCCAGTGGCTCGACCCGGGCCGCAGGACCGAGGTGGCCGCCGAAGGCGTTGAACACGCCCTCTACATCACCGCCGGCTCGGGCACGGCGACCGTCCCGGACGCCGACGGACAGGCGGGCCCGGATGCCGCGGTCCCGCTCGTCGAGGGCACCGCGTTGACCCTGCCGCTCGGCGCCCGGACGGTCCTGACCGCCAGCACCGCGGGCCTGGAGTACTTCCACGCCGTCCTCGCCGTCGCCGGCCGCCCGCCCGGCCACCGGGCCACCACCGGCTCGGCGGGCCGCGAGGACCCGGCGGGCCCGGACCACCCCCACCACCCGGACCACCCCGAAAGCCCGAAGGGAGGCGAGACCAGGTGATCGTCACCACCGCCTCGGCCGCCGCCGCCGTCATCCTCGGCCCGCACGGCGAACGGATCCGGCTGCGCTGCCTGGCCCGCCGTTCGATGCTCGCCAGCGCCTGCGAGTCCTTCGACCACCTGCGGCTGAGCCCGGGAGCCCACCACGTGCTGCCGGGACAGACCGAGACCGAGAACGTCCTCTACGTGCTGCGCGGCTCCCTCCTGGTCGGCCGGTCCCCCGACGAGCCGGCCCACTTGGCGGTCGACGGGGACCTGCTGCTGGCCCGCCGGGGGACCCCGCTGCACCTGGACGCCGGACCGCTCGGCGCCGAGCTGCTCGGCCTCGCCCTCACCGCACCCCGCCGCGCCTCGGCGACCAGACACGCCCTGGCGCTCCGCCGCGCCGAACGACGGACCAGGCCGTGAACGCCGTCACCGCCCCCGGGCCGGCCCGCACCACGACCGCCCTGCACTTCGAGGCCCGGCGCCGGGTGCTCCCCGGGCGACGGCCGCGGTGCCTCCCGCCGCGGCCCCACGCGCAGCGGACCACGCACCACCGGGGACCACCGCAGCGCCACACCACCGCACCCCGGACCACCGCACCCCCGACCACCGGAGTTCACCGCACCACCGGCGGACTCCACACCACCGGCGGACACCGGAGCGCCGGTGAACACCGAACCCCGCAAGGAGGAACGACGTGATCCTCGTCCCCGCGGCCGTCCCCCGGACGGCCCCCGCGTTCCGCCGGCTGATCGACCCACGCCGCCTGCCGTCCGCCCTCGGCGGGCTGACCGTCGAGACCCTGCCGCCCGGCGTCCGCGTCGGGCAACCACCCTCCCCGGCCGGCGAGTCGGTGACCGTGGTGCTCTCCGGCCGGGTCCGCTCGGCCGGCCGGGTCCTCGGCCCCGGCGAAGGCCTCTACCACCCGCCGGGCAGTGACTGCGGACTCGTCGTGCTGCCCGGCGCCCCGGCCGTCGTCCTGACCGTCCGGGCAGGCACGTCGGCCGGCCCACCGCCCGCGCCCGCCCCGTCGGCGGTGCCGCTCGCGGCTCCGCCACGACGGACCGGCCCGCTCGAAGGGGAGGACGGCCCGGCCGCCGGAGGTCCGGCCGGGACGGCCGTGCACTGGCTCGCCACCGCGGAGACGGTGGGTGCCCGGCAGGTCGCCGTCGCGGCCTCCGGGTTCGCCCCCGGCGGCAGCCACGAACTGCACCGGCACCCGCACGCGGACCAGTTCTTCCTCGTCCTCGCGGGCGGTGGCCGGCACCTCGCCGCGACCCGCGAGGTCGCGGTCCGCCCGGGTGACCTGGTGTACGTCCCGGCGGGGGAGTGGCACGGCTTCCGGGCCGGTCCGGGGCATCCGACCGCCGCCGTGTTCGGCCACCTGGGCGCGGCGAGTCCGGCCCGGGCCGGCTACCAGGTCCGGCCGGCCGCGGAGGAGGCGTTGCGATGAACGCGCCCGGAACCGTCACCGGCCGGAGCGCGCTGCCGGTCGCGGTCGTCACCGGCGCCGATGACGACCGCGACCGGGCCACGGTCATCGCGCCGGCCCACGCCGGCCGGCGCCGGGGCGGGCGGATCGTCAACGTCACCATCCCCGACGAACGCACCGCCGCCGACCGGCCGTTCACGCCCGGCGGCCCCTGGAACGGCAGTCGCTGATCCCGCCCCGGCCTGCACGGACGCCCGCCGTCCCGGCTTCGGACCCGCACCCTGGGACCGGAACGGGACGGCGGGCCCATGTGCCCGGGGCGGGCTCCCGCGCACAGTGGTGGAAGAGCGGCCGGCCCGCCCGGTCGCGCGGAAGACGAAGAGTCTGGAGCACCACCCATGGCAACGAACACCGCGAGGAAAACGCTCGGCGTCACGTCGGTCGTGGTCGTCGGCTGCGCAGCGGCGACCTTCGTACTCAAGAACTCCGTCGTCAGCGCAACGGCCAGGTCCTGCCGGACGCAGGAGTCGACGGCGAGGAGGCCGGCGCGGCCCGTCGTGAGGAACAGGAAGTGCAAGGCCGGTGAGAAGGACTGCAAGGGCTGAGCCCTCCCGCCGCCCTTCCCCGGAGCCCCTTGCCGGGACCTTCCCCCCGACCCCCGATCCCGACCCACTCCGACCCCCGATCCCGAGCCCCGACCCCCGACCCCCGATCCCGACCCCGATCCCGACCCCGCCCCCGGCGCCGCGAGCGCCGGGGGCGGTCGTCGCGCGGTGGGCGGTCAGCCGCCGGGTGCCTCCCGTCGGGCCCCGTCCGCCCCGCCCGCCGACGGGAAGCGTGGCAGCACCGCCAGCACCCGCGTCCCGTGCTCCCCCGCCCGGGGCGCCACCGTGCACCTGCCGCCGATCTCCGCCGCGCGGTCGGCCATCGACCGGAGGCCGACCCCGCCGCCCGCCCACCCGGACGTCCCGCCCGTGCTCTCCGCGGCCTCCTCCGGCGGGCGCCCCGCCCCGGTCGGCTCCCCCACCCCCACCCCGTCGTCCTGCACGGTCAGCGTGAGCGTCTCCGCGTCCACCCGGACGGACACCTGGGCGCGCCGGGCCCGGGCGTGGCGCAGGACGTTGTTCAGCGCCTCGGCGGTGATCCGGTAGGCGGCCACCTCGACGGCGGCCGGCAGGTCCGGCAGCGGGTCCGGGGCCATCGAGGCGGTGACGGTGAGCGCGGCGCCGCTGAAGTTGGCGGCGAGCTGCTGGACGGCCCTCGCGAGCCCGAACTCGCCGAGCGGGGCCGGACCGAGCCGGTCGGTGATCCGCCGGACCTCCTTGATCGCCATCGCGAGGTCCCCCGAGATCCCGTGCAGGGTCTCCGCAAGGCCCGCGCCCGGGCCGCTCCCGGGGACGGCGCTCCCGGCGGCTTCCGAGGCGCCTCCCGAGGCGGTCCCCGAGGCCGCTCCCGAGGCGGCGTTGTCCACCCGCAGCCGCAGCCCCGCCAGCGCGGGCCCGAGGCCGTCGTGGATGTCCCGGCGCAGCCAGCGCCGCTCCTCCTCCCGCGCCGCGACGATCTGCTCCCGGCTCGCCTGGAGGTCCTCCCGCAGTTGCAGCGAGGCGACCGCGGGCGAGACCTGGTCGGCGAGCGAGCGCAGGATGTCGATGTCGCCCGGGTCCAGCCGCTCCTCGCCCTCGCGCGGCGCGACCGTCAGCTCCCCGATCACCGTGCCGTGGTGGACCAGCGCGAAGTCCTGCCCGGGCCCGTCCAGCCGGCCGACGGCGGCCAGCCGGCGCCGCCCGGCCCGGGTGGTGACGCTCAGTGCGACCCCGGGCAGCCGCAGCTCCTCGGCGACCGTGGCGCAGAGCGCCGCCGGCAGCCGCTCGGGGTCGACGGTCTGCCGGACCTGCCCGGCCAGGGTGCGCAGCACCTGGTACGGCTGGGCGCGGTCGCCGTAGTAGAGGCGGTCGACCAGTCCGACCGCCCACCGGGCGGCCCGGGGCAGGAAGCCGCCCAGCCCGAACACCAGGGCGATCAGCACCAGCGCCGCCCCGCCCCGGCCCGGTACCAGCCAGCCGGAGAGCACGGCGGCGAACACCACGAACACCGTGGTCAGCCCGGTGGCCAGGAGCAGCCCGGTCAGCACGGACCGGGCCGCCCGGTCGAGCCGCCAGCCGCCGTCCCGGATCACCAGGTACGCCACGGCGACCGCCCAGACCGCCCCGGCGGCGGTGAAGAGCGAGTAGCTGAGCCAGTACTCGTACTGGAAGCGGCGGTTGTAGTAGTCCTGCATGCCCGCCCAGAGCAGGTACGCGCCGAGCATCGCCGCCACGTGCATCCGGTGCGCCGGGTGCGGCGCGGGCCCGTCCGGGGGGCCGTCCGGCGCCGGCCGCAGCAGCCGGAACAGCAGTACGCCGGCCGAGAACCCGACGAGCAGGTAGTTCACCGGGTCGTAGAGGCCGTCCAGGCGGTCCGAGAGCGCCCCGAAGAAGACGGCGGGCGGGCTGTCGGCGAGCGGGTTGGGGTGACCGTAGGAGGTCGCGTGCCCGAGGAACGACATGCCGTCCGGGATCTCCCAGAGCGCGACGGCGCCGACGTAGAGCCACCACCGGCGCGTGGTGAGCCGCCCGGAGGGGAGCCAGAGCGGCAGCACGTAGAAGAGCGTCTGGCTGATGGTGTCGCAGACCGAGCGCAGCACCGCGAGCGCGCCCACCAGCCCCGGGTCGGAGACCTCCACCCAGAGCGCCGCGCCGGCCGCGCTGGGCAGCATCGAGGTGAGGGCGTAGACCAGCATGACCCACCCGAGCGGGCTGCCCGGGCGGTGCGCGTGCAGCAGCATGCCGGCGCAGGCGGTGGGCAGTGCGTAGAGCAGGATGGCGAGCTGGTCCCGGGGGCGGTCGACGCCCGGTTCGCCGAGATGCACCAGGACGTAGCAGATCCAGAGCGTGGCGACGGCGAGACAGAACGCCGTACAGACCGCGGCGGCGGTCAGCTGCCGCTGGGCCGCAGTCCGGCGGGGCGTGGGCCGGGCGGACGCGCGGGGTCGGGCAGAGGTCACCGTGATCATGGCACCGCCTTGCAACGGGCTGGGTTGTGTGGTCCGCCGACGGCCGTTCGCCGGGCATAGACGACAGTCTCGTCGGCCCGCCGTCCCGGGCGCATGAGGCAGCGGTCTCGTCCCGGGGGCCGGTGGTCCGGACGGACCGGGAGACACTCCGAGCATGTCACGGAAAGTCACTCGGTCATCGCTGGTAGTGTCGGCCATGTGGACCAACAGCACCCCGCAGCCCAGCCCGCTCCGCCCCCGGCCCCCGGTCCCTGGGACGCGTCGCAGGGCACCCCGCGGTACGGCCCCGGTGCCGGGCCCGCCGATTCCCCCGCCGGTTCGGCCGACGCCGGCCGGCGGGACGGGCTGCCCGCGGAGCGCGACGGCCGTCCGGCCGGCGGGACGGACGGGGAGCGGACCGGGGAGGACGCGACGGGCGCCGAACGGGACGCCGACGCGGCACCCGTCCGGGTCCTGATCGTCGACGACCACCCGCTGTTCCGCGAGGGCCTGAAGGCCGCGCTGCAGAGCGCCGAGGGCATTGCCGTGGTCGCCGAGGCCGAGCGGGCCGGGGCGGTGCCGGACGCGGTCGCCCGGTACCGCCCGGACGTGGTGGTCATGGACCTCTCGCTGCCGGACGGCTCCGGGCTGGAGGCCGCCCGCCGGCTGGCCGCCCAGCCGCCGGCCCCGCCGGTGCTGATGCTCACCATGGCCGACGACGACGGGAGCCTGCTGGCCGCCCTCCAAGCCGGTGCGCGCGGCTACCTGGTCAAGGGCGCCGGCCGGGAGGAGGTGCTGCACGCCGTGCGGACGGTCGCGGCGGGCGGCGCGGTGTTCGGTGCGGACGTGGCCGGCCGGATCACCTCGCTGCTGGCCGGCGCCCGGCTGCGCGAAGCCGGACAGCTGTTCCCGTCCCTGACCGCCCGCGAGGCCGAGGTGCTGGACCTGGTCGCGCGGGGGCTCGACAACCGGCGGATCGCCCGCGAGCTGGTGGTGGCGGAGAAGACGGTCCGCAACCACGTGACCCACATCTTCGAGAAGCTGCACGTGGCGACCCGCGCCGAGGCGGTCGCCCGGGCCCGGGACATGGGCCTCGGCGACACCTGACCCGGCCCGGACGCCGCCGCGGCGGAGCCCGGAAGCCCCGCCGGCCCCGCACGGAGGCGCCCACGGGGAGGCCAACAGGGAGGCCCACATGCGTGAACCGGCCGCGGCCACCACCGTCCGGGCCACCGCCCTCCGGCCGGGGCGGACCGGCCTGACCCCGGCCTCCTGGGTGTGCGGGCTGACGCTGGTCTGCGGCCTCGGCTGGGTGCTGCTGGCCCTGACCCACCAGCACGCCGCCTGGGCCGAGCCGTTCCTCCTGCACGACGGCGAGACGGTGCTGCTCGGGTTCGCCTTCGCGCTCTCCGGACTGCTGATCCTCGCCCACCGTCCGGGCCCCGGGGGCGAACCGGCCCCCGCCGCCCAGGCCCCTGCCACCCCAGCCCCTGCCACCCAGGCCCAGCGCCCCACGGCCCGCCGCCCCACGCGCCGCCGCGCCGTCGACGCGGTGACGTCCGACGCGGTGACGTCCGGCGCCGCGACGTCCGCCCCCGGAGCGGCCCGCGCCGCCCCCGAGGGCCCCCGCCCCCGCCCCGCCGGCCGCAGCCTCGGCGTGACGATGCTCGCCGCCGGACTCGGTGGCTGCCTCTCCCGGTTCTACCTGCTGGCCGCCGCATCGGCCGGCGCCGGACCGGTGCCTGAGGCGGTCGGTGCGGCGCTGCTGCTCGTCTCGGTCACCCTGTTCATCTTCCTGGCCCTCGCCCTGCCGCTCTGGCTGCCCGAGGGCCGGCTGCCCGGAGGCCCGGGACGCCTCCTCGTCGCCGCGATCGCGCTCTGGAGCGCCTGCCACGCCTGCGTGGTGCGGCTCGGCGTGCCGCTGCCGTACTTCGGGGACGTGCTGGTCCCCCAGGGCGAGGGGCTCCCGCTGGACGAGTGGCGGGTCACCCTGGTCTCCTGGGCGGTCGTCACGGGCAGTCTGCTGGTGGCCGCCGTGCGGTGGCGGCGCTCGGCCGGCCCGCACCGGACGGTCACCGCGGTGCTCGTCCCCTACCTGGTCTGGCTGGTCACCACCAACCTCGCCCTGCGGATGGGCACTTCGGAGAGCCTCGGTGCGGTCGCCTACTTCACCGGATCGGCGATCTGGATGCTCGGCGCCGTCGGCTACGCCTTCACCCGCGACCGCTCCCACTACCTCGACCGCGCCACCCGCCGGATGCTCAGCGTGCTCGCCCTCACCGCGCTGCTGATCGCCGGCTACCTGGGCATCGCCCTGGTGCTGCGCCGCGTGCTGCCCGAGGCCAGCACCGCCGGTGCCCAGCTGCTGGCGGCCGGCGCGCTCGCCATCGGCGCGCTGCTGGGCCCGACCACCCGGTGGGTGCTCCGCGCCGTCGACCGGTTCTACTACGGTGACCGGGCCCGCCCGTACCAGGTGGTGCGCGAGCTCGCGGAACGGCTCAGCCGCGCCGTCAGCCCGGCCGACGCGCCGCCGCTGCTCTGCGACACCGTCGTCAACGCCCTCGGCCTGCCGGGAGCCCGGGTCGTCCTGCACACCCGCAACGGCCCGCACGAACTCGCCTCGGTCGGCACGGTCGGGCCCGGCAGCCAGGTGTTCCCGCTCGGGTTCGAGGGCGCGGTGATCGGCGACCTGTACGCGCCGCCGCGCGCCGGCCAGCCCGCGCTGGACGCCCAGGACCACGAGGTGCTGCGCTTCCTCGCCGACCAGGCCGCGCCCGCCATCGCCTCGCTGCGCCTGTACGAGGAACTCCAGGCCGGGCGGCGGCAGGTCGTGCTCGCCCGGGAGGAGGAGCGCCGGCGGCTGCGGCACGACCTGCACGACGGGCTCGGCCCCACCCTCTCCGGGCTGCGGCTCGGCGTCGACACCGCGCGTGCGGGCGTCCCCGCGGACTCCCCGGCGGCCGCGTCGCTGCGCGCCGTGTCGGCCGGGATCGGGCAGGCGATCGTCGAACTGCGGCGGATCACCGAGGGGTTGGCGCCCGCGGCGCTGGCCGGTGACGGGCTGGCGGGTGCGCTGCGGAGGCTGGTCGCCGGGCTGGACGGCGACCACGTCCGGCTCGCCCTGGTGCTCGACCCGGACCCGCCGCCCGCGCTGCCGGCCGCCGTCGAGGTGGCGGTGCTGCGGATCAGCGGCGAGGCGCTGAACAACGTGCTGCGCCACTCCGGCGCCACCGAGGCCAGGTTGACGCTGCGGGTGCGGCCGGACGCGGTCGTGGTCGAGGCCAGTGACGACGGCCGTGGCTTCGACGGTGCCGGCGCCGACGCCGTTGCCGACCCCGCAGGGGCCGGGGTGTGGCCCGGCCCGGCGGACGGCCGCCGGGCGGGCTCCGGTCTCGGTCTGCGCTCGATGGCCGAGCGGGCCGAGGAGTTGGGCGGACGGTTCACGGCCGTCAACCACGACGGCGGCGCACTCGTCCGGGCGGTGCTGCCGCGGACGCAGGCCGGGCCCGGGGCGGGCGCGTCGGGCGAGCGGGCGGCCGTGCGAGGCGGTCCGGCCGGCGGCTGACGGCTGTTGACGGCTGTTGCCCCGCCCCCTTGACGGAACCCGGGCTTGGCTAAATCATCATGGTCGCGTCAACTTCGCGGGCGCGCCCTCGATCCATGCCCGACCACCGACCGGACCCCTACTCCGGTCGGCCCTCCGACCACCGTCCGCGAGGTTCCACGCTTCCGTTCTGCCCCACCAGAAACCGGAGCCTCCCTTGACCGAGCACGCCTCGCGGCGATCCCGCCTGCGCCGATCCGCCCTGTCGACCGGGGCGGTCGTCACGCTCGCCGCCGCCCTGTTCGCCCCCGCCGCAGTCGCGGCCCCCGCAGCACCCCCCGCCGCGCCCGCCGCCGGCACGGCCGCCCCCGCGGCCCCGGACATCCCGGTCGCCAACGTCAAGGCGCACCTGGCCCAGCTCCAGTCGATAGCCACCGCCAACGGGGGCAACCGCGCCCACGGGCGGTCCGGCTACAAGGCCTCGATCGACTACGTGAAGGGCAAGTTGGACGCCGCGGGCTTCACCACCACGCTGCAGACGTTCAGTTACAACGGATCGACCGGCTACAACCTGGTCGCCGACTGGCCCGGTGGCGACACCTCGCACGTCGTGATGGCCGGCGCCCACCTGGACTCCGTCACCGGCGGCCCCGGCATCAACGACAACGGCTCCGGCTCGGCCGGCATCCTGGAGACCGCCCTGGCCGTCTCCCGCGCCGGTCTCAAGCCCGCCAAGCACCTGCGGTTCGGCTGGTGGGGCGCCGAGGAGTACGGCATGGTCGGCTCGACGAACTACGTCAAGAGCCTTCCCGCCGCCGAGCGTTCGAAGATCGACACCTATCTGAACTTCGACATGATCGGCTCGCCCAACCCGGGCTACTTCACCTACCGCTACGACACCGCGCTGGACGCGCTGTTCCGCGACTACTTCGCGGGCCTCGGCATCAGCACCGAGCAGGACTTCGAGGGCGACGGCCGTTCCGACCACGCCCCGTTCCAGGACGCGGGCATCCGGGTCGGCGGCCTGTTCAGCGGCGCCGACTACACCAAGACCAGTGCCCAGGCGGCGAAGTGGGGCGGGACGGCGGGCCAGCCGTTCGACCGCTGCTACCACTCCTCCTGCGACACCAGCGCCAACATCAACGACACCGCGCTGGACCGGATGAGCGACGCGATCGCCTACGCGGTCTGGACGCTCTCGGCCGGCGACACCACGCCGCCCACCGGCACCGTCTTCGAGAACACCGCCGACGTGCAGATCCCCGACTACGGCGCGGCGGTGACCTCGGACCTGGCCGTGACCGGACGGACCGGCAACGCGCCCGCCGCCCTCCAGGTCGGCGTCGACATCAAGCACACCTGGCGCGGCGACCTGGTGATCGACCTGGTCGCGCCGAACGGCACCACCTTCCGGCTGAAGAACTCCAGCGGCAGCGACTCCGCGCCCAACGTCCAGACCACCTACACGGTCAACGCCTCCGCGGTGCCCGCCAACGGCACCTGGAAGCTGAAGGTCCAGGACGTGGGCCGGCAGGACACCGGCTACATCGACAGTTGGAAGCTCACCTTCTGACGAGCCCTCCGGGGGTCGCAAGAGGCGAAGGGGTGCCGGCCGCCGCCGGCACCCCCGCTCACGGGGCCGTCAGGGCCCCGGTCCTTCACCCGCTGCGGCCGCTACGGCTGCATCTCGTACGCGCCGCTGAGCGCCTCGACCCGGGCCCACACCTTCGCCGCCCGCTCGCCGTCCGCGACCGGGCGGCGGACGTGCGCCAGCGCCCAGGCGGCCTGCGCCTCGGTCGTGGAGGCCTTGCCGTGCAGCTCGGTGGCGTGCGCGGAGAAGTCCCGCACCAGGGCGTCGAAGACCTGGTCCAGGACGTCCGCCTCCAGACCGGTCAACTCGGCCTGCTCCAGCACCAGCTGGCCGTAGACGACCAGCGCGAACAGCTGGCCGATCTCCAGCAGGAAGTCGAGGTCGGCCTGCTGCTCCGCGCTCGGCGCGTGCTTGACCAGCAGCTCGCAGAACCCGTCGGCCTGCTCGCGGAACCGGGCGACGTTCGGGATGTGCGCGTGGGCGTCGTAGGCGGTGCGCCAGTCGTGGAACCGGATCGCGCCGAGACCGCGCGCCGGGCCCTGCCGGAACAGGAACTCGTCGTTCGCGGCGTCCAGCCGGGTCGGCACCGGCGCGTACTCGGCCGGGTTGAAGAGGTAGTTGGCCATGAACTTGAGGATCAGCGCCAGGTTGACGTGGACGGTGCCCTCCAGCTTCGGCAGGCCGCGGATGTCCTTCGCCGCCTTGTCGAAGTAGGTGTCCGCCTCGAAGCCCTTGGCCGCGATGACGTCCCACATCAGGTCGATGACCTTCTCGCCCTCCGTGGTGACCTTCATCTTGGTCATCGGGTTGAAGAGCAGGTAACGACGGTCCTCGGGCGAGGCGGTGCGGAAGTAGTCGACCGCGCGGTCGGCGAACAGCTTCATCGCCACCAGGCGGGCGTAGGCGTCGGTCAGCTCGCGCCGCACGTGCGGGAAGTCGGTGACCTTCTTGCCGTAGAGCACCCGGTTGTGGGCGTGCGTGACGGCTTCGTACATCGCGTGCTCGCAGATGCCGACGGACGCCGTGCAGAGGTTGAACTTGCCGACGTTGACGGTGTTCAGCGCGGCGTCGAAGGCGGCCTTGCCGGTGTGCAGCACGTCCTCGGCGCGCACCGGGTAGTCCTCCAGCCGGAACTCGCTGACGTACATCTGGGCGTTCACGACGTTCTTGACCAGGTGGTACGCCTCGTGGCGGCTGTCGGCGGCGAAGAAGACGTAGCCCTCCGGGCCCTCGACGTCCGAGCGGCGGCCGAACACCGAGACCAGGCCGGCGACGTTGCCGTTGCCGATGTAGTACTTGGAGCCGGTGGCGGTGAAGCCGCCCTCGCCGTCCGGGGTGAGGATCATGTCCGTCGAATAGATGTCGGCGCCGTGGCTGCGCTCGGAGAGCCCGAACGCCATCACGTGACCCTCCGACAGCAGCCGGGCGGCACGGGCCCGGACGGCCTCGTTCTCGCTCTGCCAGACCGGGCCGAGGCCGAGGATGGTGACCTGCCAGGTGTACCAGTAGCCGAGGCCGTAGAAGCCGAGGATCTCGTTCAGCTCGGCGATCCGGGCGGTGTCCCAGCGCTTGGCCGGGTCGGCCGAGGACGGGGTCAGGAACTCGGCGAACAGGCCTTCCTTCGCGGCGAACTCGAGGAAGTCGGAGTACCAGGTGCGGTCGACGTAGGTGTCGATCAGCGCCTTCTTGCCGCGGGACTCGAACCAGTCCACGGTCGCGCGCAGCAGTCGGCGGGTGGGCTCGTCGAACTGCGCGGGGTCGTACGTACGCGGGTTGAAGAGCATCACGGGCTCCCGGGGGTCGAGGGTTTCGAGGGTGGCGTGGGGTGCGTGGGGTTCGGGTCGGCGGTGCGGGCGGCGCGGGTGGCGCGGCGCCTACGGCCGGTGGTCGGCCGGGTCGGCCGCGTCGGCCGGGCTCGTCCCGCCGCCGGCGAGGCGGTGCAGGGTGGCGAGCACGTCGTCCAGCCAGGCGAGGGTCATCCGCTCGTACTCGATGCCGCCGCGCAGCACCACGTGCTGGAGCTGTTGGCGGGAGTCGAGGGCGGCGGGGGCCGGGAAGTCGCGCTGCTCGCCGTGCAGGTAACGGGCGAGCAGGGCGGCGTGGCCCTCGCGGTGGCGTTCGACCTCGGCGATCAGCGCGGCCGGGTCGTCGAAGGCCGCCGCGCGGATCTTGACCGCGAGTTCGTGCCGGACGGTCTCCGGCTCGACCGGTTCGCGCAGCCAGCCGGCCAGGGCGGTGCGTCCCGGCCCCGCGGCCGAGTACACCTTCTTGTCCGGCCGGCCGTCCTGGGCGACCTCCTCGGCCGAGATCCAGCCGTCCGCCTCCATCCGCCGCAGCACCCGGTAGATCTGCTGGTGGGTGGCGGTCCAGAAGCGGCCGATGGAGCGGTCGAACCGCCGGGCCAGCTCGTAGCCCGAGCCGGGCTGCTCCAGCAGCGAGACGAGGATCGCGTGCTCCAGTGCCATGACCGGCATCCTGCTATGCAACGAGTTGCATACACAAGGGTGCCCCGCCAGGGTGAGACGCAGCTCACCGATCCGCCGCCGCAGGGTGGGGCGGGCAGGGTAGCCGCCTGGGCGAAAAGGTGCAAAACGGCAGATCGGAGCCAGAATGGTACTGGGCTAGCGCCCTCCATGTGCCGGACCTAGGAGGTGGTATCGGTGTCTACCCAGATTCCGATGGGCATGGAGCACCATCCGGACATCGTCCAACTGAGGGAGCAGTACGAGCGGGCCACGCTGACCCCGCAGGCCCAGGGCGTCGAGGCCCTGGCCGTTCTGGCCGGTCTCTTCCTGGCGGCCTCGCCATGGATCGTCGGCTTCACCGCCTTCAGCACTCTGACCGTGACGTGCCTCATCGTCGGCCTCGCCTACTGCCTGCTGATGGCGGGGTACGGCTCGGCGTACGAGCGCACCCACGCACGGGCCTGGGCCGCGACCCTGCTCGGCGCGTGGACGATCATCTCGCCCTGGGTGGTGTCCGGTGAGGTGGACCGTGGCAAGAACATCGTCACCTGCATGATCGCGGGCGCCGTGATGTTCCTGCTGGGGCTCGCCGCGATCTCGATGGCCACCATGACGGCGAACGGAGCGTCGATGAGGCGCGGCCGGGCAGGCCGTGCGAAGGGCTGACATCCCGGGTGGTCCGAACCGGGGCGCGGAGCGGCGAGGCCGCCGTCCGCGCCCCGGCGCGTGCCCCGGGCACCGTCCGCCACCCGCGGCGCCGGGGGCGGGGTGATCCGCCGGCCCTACGGCCGGGTCATCCGCAGCACGTCCAGCGCCTCGTCCAGCTGCTCCTCGGTGAGCAGGCCCTGCGCCAGGTAGCCGCGCTCCAGCACCACCTGGCGGATCGTCTTCCGCTCGGCCAGCGCCTGCTTGGCGACCTTGGCGGCCTCCTCGTAGCCGATGTACCGGTTCAGCGGGGTGACCACCGAGGGCGAGGACTCCGCGTACTCGCGGGCCCGTTCGACGTTGGCGGTGATGCCGTCCACCGTCCGGTCGGCCAGCAACCGGGCGCTGTTGGCGAGCAGCCGGACCGACTCCAGCACGTTGCGGGCGATCACCGGGAGCATCACGTTCAGCTCGAAGTTGCCGCTCGCGCCGGCCACCGTGACCGTCGCGTCGTTGCCGATCACCTGCGCCGAGACCATCAGCACGACCTCCGGCAGCACCGGGTTCACCTTGCCGGGCATGATCGACGAACCCGGCTGGAGGTCCGGCAGGTTGATCTCGCCGAGACCGGTGCGCGGGCCGGAGCCCATCCACCGCAGGTCGTTGGCGATCTTGGTGAAGCCGACCGCCACGGTGCGCAGCTGGCCGCTCAGCTCGACCAGGCCGTCCCGCGCGCCCTGCGCCTCGAAGTGGTCGCGGGCCTCGGTCAGCGGCAGGTCGGTGGCCCGGGCCACCTCCTCGATCACGGCCGCGGCGAACCCGGGCGGGGTGTTGATGCCGGTGCCCACCGCGGTGCCGCCGAGCGGCAGTTCGGCGACCCGCGGCAGCGTCGCCAGGAGCCGCTCCCGCCCGTGCCTGACCTGAGCCGCGTAACCGGCGAACTCCTGGCCGAGGGTGACCGGCGTGGCGTCCATCAGGTGCGTCCGGCCGGACTTCACGACCTTCGCGAACTCCGCCGCCTTGCGCTCCAGTGACTCCGCGAGGTGTTCCAGCGCGGGGATCAGGTCGTTGGTGACGGCGGCGGTGGCGGCGATGTGGATCGAGGACGGGAACACGTCGTTCGAGGACTGGCTCGCGTTGACGTGGTCGTTCGGGTGGACGGGCCGGCCCAGTCGCTCCGAGGCCAGCGTCGCGATCACCTCGTTGGTGTTCATGTTGGACGAGGTACCGGAGCCGGTCTGGAACACGTCCACCGGGAACTCGGCGTCCCAGCGGCCCTCGGCGACCTCCTCGGCGGCGGACACGACCGCCCTCGCCGTCTCGTCGTCCAGCACCCCGAGCCGGGCGTTCACCCGGGCGGCGGCCGCCTTGATCCGGGCCAGCGCCGCGATGTGAGCGCGCTCCAGCCGCTGGCCGGACACCGGGAAGTTCTCCACCGCCCGCTGCGTCTGCGCCTGCCACTTCGCCGCGGCCGGCACCCGGACCTCGCCCATCGAGTCGTGCTCGGTCCGGTACTCCTGCTCGTCGCCCATCGCGCGCTGCACCTCCTGGCCGGCCCCGGGGGCGGCCCTGGTCTCGGTCGTGCCGTCGGTACCCGGCGCCGGGTACCGGAACCGGTATCGGCACCGGTGTCCGATCACGACAGCCGCGCGGGGGCCCCGGGTATTTCCGCCCGGGCGCCCGGGACGACTCCACGGCTCACGGCTGCGTGGGTCACGGCTCCGGGCCACGGCACTGCGGGTGCACGGCTCCAGGGCTCTCGGCTCCGCGGGTCCACGGCTCTGCTGGTCCGCGGCAGGCCGGAGCCGTGGTCCGCGGTGCGACGGCGCTACGGGAGCGGGTGGCGGACCACCGCGCCCGGCTCGGCGCCGGCCTGGGCGACGAGCGTGCCGCCCGGCGCCCAGAACCCCGAGCCGCCCGAGGTCCGCGGGTACTCGCCGCTCGCCCCGGCCGACGTCGACAGCACGCCCCACACCCCGTGCGCGGCGGTCCGGTCGCGGACCTGGCTGTCGCGCCGGGCGAGGGCCACCGGGTCGTCGCCGTAGAGGGTGGAGGCGACGTACGCGTCGATGCCGAGTGCGGCCAGCTGCTCGGCGTGCTCCGGGAAGGCGGCGTCCGCGCAGATCGCCAGGCCCAGTCGGCGGCCGTCCAGTTCCAGCACCGCCGGCCTGTCGCCGGGGGTGAAGCGGTCGCCCTCGGGTCCGTGCAGCCGGATCTTGCGGCAGACGACCCGGACGCCCTCGCCGGTGACGGCGAGCGTGGCGATGTACTCGCGGCCGTCCGCCTCGCGCACCGGCGCGCCGGCCAGGGCGACCGTGCCGGTCCCGGCGCAGGCCTCGACCAGCGGCGCGAGCCGCGCGTCTGCGGGGTCCAGGGCGGGCGCGGCGAGGTCGTAGCCGGTCAGCGAGAACTCGGGGAAGACCACCAGCCGGGCGCCGGCCTCCCGGACCACGGCGACGTGCCGCGCGACGTTGGCGGCCACGGTCTCCGGCCGGGAGGCCTCGGCGCAGACGGGCTGGGCGGCGGCGACGGTCAGGGGCGCGGGCGCGGGCACGGCGGGGCCTCCGGAGGTGATCGGGGGAGCGGCCAGGGGGCGATCGGGCGACGGCGATCACGATCAACCTAGGGGCCGGTCGGCGAATCGGGCAACCTTCATTCGAACGGGTGAAGAACGCGGCCCGCGGGCCCGTCGGCGGCCGCTCCGCCGCCCCGGCTTCGTACGCTCGTACGCGGATCGGGGGAACGGTCACGACGGCGATCACGGCGGCGGTCTCGACGACGCCGGCGCCCGGCGCAGGACGCGCGGGCGCGGTCGCCACCCAGGGGGCGGGCATGACGGCAGCACGACGACACGGCGGCGGGTCCAGCGGTGGGCACGGCGGTGGGAGTGGCAGCGGGAGCGGCGACGGGCTGCGCGACGAACCGGGCGGCAGGCCCCGGGAGCGGGGGCGCAGCGATGGTCTGAGCAGGCGTGAGCTGCTCGGCGCCTCGGCCGCGCTCGGCGGAGCCGCCTGGCTGCTGCGCGGCACGATCGGACCGGACCACGCGCAGGCCACCACCCCGGCACCGCCCGGACTGCCCGCCGGCACCGAGCTCTACCAGCGGGTCTACCAGAACTGGTCCGGCGAGGTCCGCACCGACCAGCTCTGGACCTGCGCCCCGCGCACGCCCGAGGAGGTGCCGCCGCTCGCCGACTGGGCCCGCGCCAACGGTTGGCGGCTGCGCGCCCAGGGGTACCGGCACACCTGGGCCCCGCTCACCGTCGTCGACGGCACCCCCGAAGCGGCCCGCGTCCTGCTGCTGGACACCACCCGCCACCTCACCGCGGTCACCGCCGACTCGCCGGACACCGTCCGGGTCCAGACCGGCGCCACCATGGAGGACCTGCTCGCCCACCTGGCCGGCCGCGGCCTCGGCGTCGCCAACTGCCCCGCGCCCGGCGAACTGACCGTCGGCGGGGTGCTCGCCATCGGCGGCCACGGCACCGCCGTCCCCGCCGCCGGCGAGACCCGCCCGCCCGGCCACGGCTACGGCTCGCTCAGCAACCAGGTCACCCGGCTGACCGCCGTCGTCCACGACCCGGGAACCGGCCGCCACACCCTGCGCACCTTCGACCGCGCCGAGGCCGACAGCGCCGCCTTCCTGGTCCACCTCGGCCGGGCCTTCGTCACGGAGGTCGTGCTCAGGGCCGGTGCCGACCGGCCACTGCGCTGCGTCAGCCGGCTGGACATCCCGGCGAGTGAACTCTTCGCCCGCCCGGGCAGCACCGGCCTCCTCGGCCGGCGCCCGCGCACCTTCGCCGACTTCGTCGAGCGCGACGGCCGCGCCGAGGCGATCTGGTTCGCCTACACCGACCGCCCCTGGCTGAAGACCTGGACCGTCGCCCCGGACCGCCCGTTCGGTTCCCGGGCCGTCGAGGAGCCGTACAACTACCCCTTCTCCGACATCGTCCCGGAGCCGGTCGCCCGTCTCGCCGGCCAACTCGTCACCGGCGCCTGGGGATCGGCCCCGCTCTTCGGCCAACTCCAGTACCTGGTGGCCAAGGTGGCGCTCACCGGGGACATCACCGACGTGCTGCTCTCCGGCGGCCTGATCCGCGACCTGCTCACCGGCGAGGTGCTCACCCACCTGCTCGGCGGAGGCCTGCGGTCCGATCTCTGGGGCCCCTCCCGCACCCTGATGCAGTACGTCCGCCCCACCACCCTGCGGGTCACCGCCAACGGCTACGCCGTTCTCGCCCGGCGCGCCGACCTGCAGTGGGTGCTCGCCGAATTCGCCGACCACTACCGGCAGTTGCTCGACGAGTACCGGGCGCGCGGCGAGTTCCCGGTGAACGGCGCGGTCGAGATCCGGGTCACCGGCCTGGACGACCCCGCCTCGTGCGGGGTGCCCGGCGCCCGGCCGCCGCTGCTCTCCGCGTTGCGCCCGCGCCCCGACCGCCCCGAGTGGGACACCGCCGTCTGGCTCGACGTCCTCGCGTTCCCGGGTGCGCCCGGGCTGCACCGCTTCGCCCGCGACCTCGAACAGTTCCTGCTGCGCACCTTCGACGGCACCCGCGCCGGGCTGCGCGTCGAGTGGTCCAAGGGCTGGGCCTACACCGCGGACGCCGCCTGGGCCGACCCCGACGTACTCGACCGGGTCATCCCGGCCAGCCTCCGTGACGGCGGCGGCCCCGGCTGGGACGAGGCGATCGCCGTACTGGACCGCCACGACCCGTACCGGGTGTTCGGGAACGCGTTCCTGGACCGGCTGTTGACGTAGCGGTGCGTCGATCCGGGACACGTCGGTATCGGCGTACGCCGGCACGCGACGCACCGCCGACGCCGTACGTCGATACGGGCGTACGTCGCTACCGGTGTGCGTCGCTCCCGGGGTGCGTCGATGCGGGGCACGCCGTGGTGGCGGCGTGCCGGAGGCGTCAGATGTGTTCCATGACGATCACGGCCAGGGTGTCGGGGGCGAGGGCGCGGAAGACATGCGGGGCGTCGCCCGGGTAGCTGACGTAGTCGCCCGGGCCCAGCTCGACCGGCTCCTCCGTCGGCCCGGCCAGTGCCCGGCCGGCGCCGATCATCACGTGCTCGACGGTGCCGGGCATGTGCGGGTCGGAGGCCCGGGTCTCGCCCGGCTGGGCCTCGATCCGGTAGATGTCGCGCCGGGCGTTCGGCGGGCAGGAGGAGAGCACGGTGGCCGCGTAGTCGGCGCGCTCGGAGTGGGTCACCGGGCCCTCGCCGGCCCTGATCACCCTGACCGCCGGGCGGGGCGGGTCGACCAGCCGGCTGAACGGCACGTTGAGCGCGGCGCCGAGCGCCCAGAGCGTCTCCACGCTGGGGTTGCCCGCGCCCGACTCCAGCTGGGAGAGCGTCGACTTGGCGATGCCCGCGCGCCGGGCCAGCTCGGCCATCGACAGCCCGCTGCGCTCGCGCTCGCGCCGGATCGAGGCGGCGATCAGGCCGATCAGCTCCACGCCGGACGTCGTCGGCCCGCCCGTCCCGCTCCTGCTGCTGTCACTGCCGGTGCCGCTGCTGCCCACACTCATCCGCGTTCGCTCCACAGGTCCACGCGTTCGCCTTGACGAACGACAGCCATCGGGTTCACTCTACTGGACATGCGTTCGCTCCTCCGAACACTCGACCGTTCCACGCTGCGCGACATCGCTCTGGTCTGCCTTGCCGACGCCCTCGTCGGCGCCTCCTTCGGTGCCATCAGTGTTTCCGGCGGCCTGCCGCTCTGGGTGCCGATCGCGATGTCCGTGCTGGTCTTCGCCGGTGGCTCGCAGTTCGCGGCCGTCGGTGTCGTCCTCTCCGGCGGTGGCGCGCTCGCCGCCGTCGCCACCGGCCTCGTCCTCAACGCCCGCCTGCTGCCGTTCGGCTTCACCGTCGCCGACGTGCTCGACGGACCCTGGTGGCGGCGGCTGCTCGGCGCACACGTGCTGACCGACGAGTCCGCCGCGTTCGTCCTGCTCCAGCCCGACCGGCGCGGCCGCCGGGCGGCGTTCTGGGTCTGCGGCGTCGCCCTGTTCGTGGTCTGGAACGTCGCCGTCGTCCTCGGCGCCGCCGCCGGCGGCCTGATCGGCGACACCGACGCGCTCGGGCTCGACGCCGCCTTCCCCGCCGTCCTGCTCGCCCTCGTCCTGCCCTCGCTCACCGACCGCCGCACCCGCGCCGCCGCCCTGGCCGGCGCCGTCGTCGCGGTCGCCGCCACCCCCTACCTGCCGGCCGGGCTGCCCGTCCTTCTCTCCCTCCTCGGCCTGCTGTTCGCCGGCCGGGGCCACGCCCGCCCGGCGGAGGAGCAGGGCGAGGGCGGCGGCCGGCCCGCGGAGGGGTCGTCCGCCGCCCGCCCGTCCGACGACCACCCGTCCGACGACCACCCGGCCGCCTGCCGCCCGTCCGACGACCACCCGGTCGCCCGCCGGCCGTCCGCGCCGATCGCCGAAGAGGTCCGCTGATGCCCCTGCTCGCCGTCCTCCTGCTCGCCGTCGGCACCTACGCGTTCCGGATCGCCGGACCCGCCCTCGGCCACCGCCTCACCCTGTCCGACCGGCTGCGCCACCTGCTCGCGGTCGCCGCCGCCGTGCTGCTGGTCGCCCTGGTCGCCACCGGCGCCCTCACCCAGGGCCACGGCTTCGCCGGCTGGGCCCGGCCGGCCGGCGTGCTGGTCGCCGGGGTGCTCGCGCTGCGCCGCGCGCCGTTCCCGGTCGTGGTGGTGGCAGGTGCCGCGACCACGGCGGTGCTCCGGCTCTGCGGGATCGCCTGACACCGCGCCTGCCGCCACCGCCCTCCCGGCCCTTGACCTCAAGCGGGCTTCAACTCCTAGCGTGATCGACGCCCCACCGCGTCCGTCCGTCCGCTTGGAGGCCCGTCATGACCGTTCACCTGCGCGCCTACCCCGAGGCGCGGCTCGCCGCCCAGCCGATCGGGTACTGGAGCGACCTGACCGCCCGGCTCGTCCTCGCCGCCATCCGGGGCGAACTCGCCGAGGAGGGCCTCACCCAGCCCCACTGGTGGACCCTCAACCACGTCGCCGGTGCGACCGCCGACTGGGAGCGCACCGCCCTCGCCGCCAAACTGGCCCCGTACGCGACCGGGCACCTCCCCGCCGTCGACTTCGACCGGGTCTTCGACGACCTCCGGGACCGTGGCTGGCTCGCCGAGTCCGCGGACGGCGGTGCCCTCGTCCTCACCGAGGCCGGAGAGGCCGGCCGGCAGCGGGCCCGTGAGCGCCTCGCCGCCGCCCACGAGCGGATCCACGACGGCATCCCCGCCGCCGACCGGGCCGCCGCCCTCGACGTGCTGCGCCGCATGGTCGCCAACCTCGGCGGGGACGCCGACCTGCCGTCCTGAGGCGCCGTCCCGGGCCGCCGGAGCCCGGCCAGGACCACCGGGGCCCGGGACTCAGCCGGTGGCGCCGTCGGCCAGGCGCTCCTGCTGGATCTCGGGCCGCTTGCTGTCCCAGAGCAGCTCCCACACCTTGAACACGCAGTGGTAGTCCCGCATGCTGCCCTTGGCGATCAGCATGTAGGTGTCGCCGTCCCGCAGGACGGTGCGCTGGCGGGGGTTGAACGGGTGCTGCGGCGTGTACGTCGGGACGAGCCGCTTCAGCTCGGCGAGCGCCTCCTCGCGGCTGCCCTCGATCTCGGCGAGTACCTTGGTGCCCCAGATCCGGTCGTTGCCGACGCCCTCGGTCTCCTGGACGATCAGTGCCCAGCGCGCCATGGCCCACCCCTCAGTTCAGCTGCCGAAGCCTGCGGAAGCGATCATCCTACCGAGACGGGCGAAGGCACCGCCGGGGCGCTCGCCTTGAAGAAGACGGTGGTCGGGTGCGGGACGCCCGCCGGGTCGGTCGCGTAGTCGGGCACCGTGCCGACCCTGGTCCAGCCCGCGGCCTCGTACATCCGCTCGGCGGGGCTGTCCGTCTCGGTGTCCAGCACCAGCAGCCGGATGCCGCGCCCGGCGGCGGCCGACTCCAGGGCGTCGAGCAGCCGGCCGGCCAGGCCCTGCCCGCGGTCCCTCGGGTCGACCATCAGCTTGGCCACCTCGCCGCGGTGACGGCCGTTCGCGGGCGTCGCGGGGCGCAGCTGCACCGTCCCGGCGATCCGGCCCGCGCCCCCGGCGTCCTCCGTGCCCGCGCCCCCGGCGTCCGTGCCGTTCCCGCCGTCCTCGCCCGCGCGGGCCACCCAGAGCAGCAGCCGTCCGGCCGCGACGTCCGGGACCAGCGAACGCCACCAGGCCGCCGCCGCCTCGTGGTCGAGCGGGGCGAGGAAGCCGAGCGAGGCGCCGCCGTCGACGGTGTCCACCAGCAGCCCGGCAAGCCGCCCCGACGCGTCCGCCAGTTGCTCCGCCGTCAACAGCTCGACTGTGTACATGCTCACTCCCTCGCCTCGGACCGTCCGGAGCCGGGCCCCGTGCGGAATACTCGCCGGTACCCGCGACGGCCGGTACCCCCGCCGGCCCCGGAGCGGCACCCCGACCGGCCCGGACGCCACCGGCCCGGACCGGTGACCGCCGAGACTACAAGCACGACAAGGAGCTTCAATGGCGAAGCCGAACCGGATCGACCCGGCCGACCTGCTCGCCGTCGGTGACCTGCTCACCGACGAGGAGCGGCTGATCCGCGACACCGTCAGGAAGTTCACCGAGGAGCGGATCCGCCCGCACCTCGGCGACTGGTTCGAGCGCGGTGTCTTCCCGGCCCGCGAACTCGCCCCCGAACTGGGCGCCCTCGGTGTGCTCGGCATGCACCTCGACGGCTACGGCTGCACCGGCTCCACCGCCGTCGCCTACGGCGTCGCCTGCATGGAACTGGAGGCGGCCGACTCCGGGCTGCGCAGCTTCGTCTCCGTCCAGGGCTCGCTGGCGATGCGCTCGATCCACGCCTACGGGTCCGAGGAGCAGAAGCAGCGCTGGCTGCCCGGCATGGCCGCCGGCGAGCTCATCGGCTGCTTCGGCCTCACCGAGCCCGACTTCGGCTCCGACCCGGCCAACATGCGCACCCGCGCCCGCCGCAAGGGCGTCGGCGAAGGCGCCGACTGGGTGCTCTCCGGCTCCAAGATGTGGATCACCAACGGCAGCATCTCCGACGTCGCCGTCGTCTGGGCGCAGACCGAGGACGGCGTCCGCGGCTTCCTCGTGGAGCCCGGCACCCCCGGCTTCACGGCCACCGACGTGCACGGGAAGCTCTCGCTGCGCGCCTCGGTCACCAGCGAGCTGGCCTTCGACGAGGTCGTGCTGCCCGCCGACGCCGTCCTGCCCGGTGTGACCGGCCTGCGCGGACCGCTCTCCTCCCTCAACGAGGCCCGCTACGGCATCCTCTGGGGCACCGTCGGCGCCGCCCGCGACTGCTACACCGCCGCGCTGGACTACGCGAAGAGCCGCGTCCAGTTCGACCGCCCGATCGCCGGGTTCCAGCTCACCCAGCAGAAGCTGGTCGAGATGATGCTGGAGGTGGAGAAGGCCTACCTGGTCGCGCTGCGGATCGGCCGGCTCAAGGACGAGGGGGCGGCCCGCCCGGCCCACATCAGCTTCGGCAAGCTCAACAACGTGCGCGCCGCGCTGGAGATCGCCCGCAGCGCCCGTACCGTACTCGGCGCCAACGGCATCACCACCGAGTACCCGGTGCTGCGGCACGCCAACAACCTGGAGTCGGTGCTCACGTACGAGGGCACCAGCGAGATCCACACCCTCGTCCTCGGCGAGGCCATCACCGGCGAGTCGGCCTACCGCTGACGGCCGGTGCGCCCCGAAAAGCGGTGGCCGGGCCGGCACCGGCCCGGCTACCGTCGCCCCCCATGACCAGCCGGACGCCCACCACCTCCCCGACCACGACCCTCTGGCGGCCCACCGGGCCCGAGGAGTTGGCGCTGGTCGAGGCCGCCGACCGGCGCGCCTGGCCGCCTCGGCTGCCCGACCAGCCGATCTTCTACCCGGTGCTCAACGAGGACTACGCGATCCGGATCGCCCGCGACTGGAACGTCCCCGCGTCCGGCGTCGGCTACGTCACCAGGTTCGAGGTGGACACCGCCTTCCTGGCCCGCTACCCCGTGCAGCAGGCCGGCGGCCGGACCATCCTCGAACTCTGGGTGCCCGCCGAGGAGCTGCCCGAGTTCAACCGGCACATCGTCGGCCGCATCGAGGTCGTCCACGAGTTCCGGCCCGCGCCGTGACGGGCGGGGCGAGGGAGGGTGGTGTGCGGGAGGGCGGGGCGAGGGAGGGCGGTGCGCCCGTGCTGCTCACCTCGGCCCAGGCGACGAGCACCACCGTGCTGCTCGCCGAGGCCGCCGCCGCCCGCGGCCTGGAGACCGCGGTCCTCGCCGGCCCGGCCACCGTCGACCGGCTGGCGGGGCGGGCCGTCCACTGGTACGGCGGCCCGTTCGCCGCCGCCCGGGTCGCCGGTCCGCTCGGCCTCGCCCTGCTCGAACCCGCGGACGACTGGCTGCCCGGGCTGCCCGAGGAGTTCACCGGCCGCCGGATCGAGCTGACCACCCTCTCCGAGGCGTGGACGCTCACCCGGCCCGCCTTCGTGAAGCCGCCCGCCGACAAGTCCCTCCCGCCGGCCGTCTATCCCGACGGCTCCCGCCTGCCGCGCCACGGCGAGCGGATCGGCCCCGACACTCCGGTGCTGGTGAGCGACCCGGTGACCTTCGGCGCCGAGTACCGGCTCTTCGTCCTCGACGGCGAGGTCGTCACCGGCAGCCGCTACGCCCGCTTCGGCCGGCTCGACCCCGGCCCGCTCACCCCCGGGGCCGCCGCCTTCGCCGACCGGCTGCTGGCCGCCGCCGGTGCGAGCCTGCCCAGCGGCGTCGCCCTCGACGTCGGCCAGCTGCTCGACCCCTACGACCCGGTCGCGCGCTGGGCCGTCGTCGAGGCGAACCTCCCGTGGTTCGCCCACTGCTACGCGGCCGATCCGGCCCGCGTCCTGGACGTGGTCCTGCGCGCCGCCGGCCCGGCCGCGGCGCTGCGCCCGGCCGACCACCGGTTCGTCCGCGCCTCCGGCTGACGGCCCCGGCCGGTCTCCCGCCGGCCTGCCGCCGCCCGGGCAGGCCCCTGCCTCCCGCCGTCCGCCCGAAGCTCGTAGGCCCCTGCCACCGGCCGGACACCCGCCGTTCCATCCGGGGACACCAACCGGTACCCCCGGCGGTGCAGCATGTCGCGGTCGGCGGCGCCTGCGGGGCGCGGCCGGGCACCGCGAAAGGAACCCCCTCACCATGGCCACACCTCCGCCGCCCCGACCCCGTGTCCTCGTCGTCGGGATCGACGGCGTCCGGTACGACCTGCTGGAGCAGGTCCCGATGCCGAGGCTCGCGGAGGTGGCCGAGGCCGGGTTCCTGGCGCCCGTCACCGTGGCGGAGTCCACGCCCACCATGTCCGGACCCTGCTGGGCCACCATCGTCACCGGTGTCGAGCCCGCCAAGCACGGAGTCTGGGGCAACCACCTGGCCGGCAACCGGCTCGACGTCTTCCCCGACTTCGCCACCCGCCTCGCCCGGCAGGACCGCCGGCGCACCTTCGTCGCCGCGGGCTGGGACCCGCTGGTGATCAACGAGTCCGGCGGCCCGCTGTTCCGCGCCCCCGGCCGCCTCTCCTACGTCGCCCCCGCCGAGGACAGCCCCGAGGCCTGGGAGGCCGTGGACGAGGAGGTCACCCGGGAGGCCGTGCACGTCCTGTCCACCGCCGACCCGGAGGCGTCCTTCGTCTACCTCGGCGCCGTCGACGAGACCGCCCACTTCCTCGGCTGCGGCGAGGAGTACCGGGCCGCCATGCGCGCCGCCGACCAGCGCCTCGGGCGGCTGCTCGACGCCGTCCGGGGCCGGGCCGGCCACGCCGACGAGGCGTGGACGGTCATCGTCGTCACCGACCACGGCCACGTCGACGGGGGCGGCCACGGCGGCCGCACGCCCGAGGAGCGCACCGCCTGGGTGGCCTGCGCCGGACCCGGCATCCCCGCCGCCCCGCCGGCCGGCGAGATCCGCCACCCGGACGTCGCAGCCCAGGTGTACGCGGCCCTCGGACGGCCCATCGACCCGCACTGGACTCTGGACGGCCGCCCGTTCCCGGTCGCCCGGCCCGTCCCGGCAGGCGTCTGAAAGCGCTGGCCACAGGGGTTGTCGGGGGCCTCGCCCGGGCCGGCGAACCCTGAGGCGGGGGAGCCGCGTGTCCCCCTGAAGGTGGAGACCGTACCCCTGCGGTCGGAGGAACGGCCGCGACCTTCAGGTGACGCCCCGGCAGCCCACGACGGGTCAGGATGGAGTGACCCCGGGAGACCGGGCGGCGCAAACGCGTCAGACGGCGGACACCGGCAGCGGTGGCACCGGACAGGAGAGGGCAGGGCGGGGCATGAACGGCATCGTGAGCAAGGTCGCACTCGGGATCGCGGGCACGGGCATGGTCGTGGCCGTCGCGGCCGTGGCGGTCGGCCCGCGGGTCTCCGAGTGGTACGACGGCCGCCACCAGGAGCAGGCCACCTACGCCACCGGCAGCGCCGCCAAGGCGAGCGCGCACACGATGCCGGGCTGGCTGCCCGACAACGCGTCCTCCGTCCAGTACATGCGGTCCACCACGGGCGACGACCGCCTGCTGCACGCCACCCTGGCCGAGGGCCGGCTGCCCGCGGGCTGCACCACCACCACACCGGGCCGCAGCGCCCACCCGGTGCCGGCCACCCTGAAGGCGGGGTGGTTCCCGGAGGGCGTCGCCTCGAAGATCACCGGCAGCTGCGGGCACTACAACGTCACGCTGACGGGCAACCAGCTGTACGCCTGGCAGGACGGCGCCGCCGTCCAGGCCGCGCAGCGCGCGGGGCAGCAGGCCAAGCACTGACTCCGGCCGGGTGCCGAGGCCGGCACTGCGCCTGGCCCGGCCGGGTCTGATGCCGGCGCCTGGCCCGGCCGGGTCTGATGCCGGCACCGCACGGGGCCCGGCCCGAAGGTCCGGGTGGTCGAGGCCCGGGCGACGTGGCCCGGGCGACGTGGGCGGGGCGCGCCACGAAGGCCGGGCGGCGCTGGGCCGCGCGGCCGACGCCGGGTATCGCGGGCCGGTCCCGCTGGGGTAGGACGGAGCGAGCAGCAACCCAGCGACCGTCCCGTGAGGAGCCCCATGCCTGGTCCGACCGCCGGCCCCGCCGGCGAGACGTCGACCGCCTCCACCACCCGCACCGGCTCCGGCCGCACCGGCACCGCCCCCGGCCGCGCCACCGTCGCCGTCCTCGGCGGCCTGGTCGCCCTCGGACCGCTCACCACCGACCTCTACCTGCCCGGCCTGCCCACGATCGCCGGGGACCTCGCCGTCGAGCCGGCGGCCGTCCAGCTGACCCTCACGTTCTCGATGTTCGGCGTGGCGGCCGGGCAGCTGATCCTCGGACCGCTCAGTGACCGCTTCGGCCGCCGTCCGCCGCTGCTCGTCGGCCTCGTCGTCTACACCGTGGCCAGCGTCGTCTGCGTGTTCGCGCCCACCCTGCCCGTCCTGGTAGCCGCCCGGTTCGTCCAGGGCGCCGCCGGGGCGGCGGGCCTGGTCATCGGCCGCGCGGTCGCCCGGGACCGCTTCCAGGGCATCGCGATGCTCCGCTTCCTCGCCTCGGTCAGCCTGATCTCCGGCCTCGCCCCGATCCTCGCCCCGCTCGTCGGCGCGCAGCTGCTCCGCGTGACCTCCTGGCGCGGCACCTTCGGCGCTCTCACCGCCCTCGGCCTGCTGCTCTCGCTGATCGCCTTCGCCGCCCTGCGCGAGACGCTGCCGCCCGCCGACCGCCACCGCGGCGGGCTCGCCGGCACCCTGCGCACGATGGGCGGCCTGCTGGGCAACCTGCCGTTCCTCGGCCTCGTCCTGACGAGCGCCTTCGCCTTCGGCTCGCTGTTCGGCTACATCAGCGGCTCCTCGGTGGTGCTCCAGCACGTCTACCACGTCTCGCCGCAGACCTACAGCCTGCTCTTTGGCGTCAACTCGCTGGCCATCGTCGCCGTCACCCAGCTGAACGGCCGCGTGCTCGCCCGGCGCTACACCCCCGGCGCGCTGATGCTCGCCGGGCTCGGTGCGGCGATCGCCGCCGGGGTGGCCCTGCTCCTGGTCACCGCCGTCTGGGACTTCGGCCTGCCCGGGGTCTGCCCGGCCCTGTTCGTGCTGATGGGCAGCCTCGGCGTGATCCTCCCGAACACCGCCGCCCAGGCCCTGAGCCTCGTCCCGCCGCAGGCCGCCGGCTCCGCCTCGGCCCTCCTCGGCACCGGCAACTTCGTGTGCGGCGCCGTCGTCGCCCCGCTCAGCAGTCTCGGCGGCTCGCCCTCGGCGGTGCTGCTCGCCACCGTCGTCCTCGTCTGCGCGCTCCTCGCCGCCGTCTGCTACCTCGTGCTCTGCCGCCGCGGGCCGGCGCCGGACGCCGCGGCGGCCGCGTCGGCGGGCTGACGGGGGGAGTCCCCTCGGCGGGCTGGCCGGGCCGCTCACCCCCGTTCGGAACGTGCCGCCGGGGGTGCCGCGACGGGTGGTCGCGGCACCCCCGGCGGGGTGGTCGGCTACTGCGCGCCGGGCGCAGCCTGCCGGGGCAGGCAGGGCAGGCAGGGCAGGCAGGGCAGGCAGGGCAGGCAGAGCAGGCGGGTCAGACGGGTCAGGCGGGTCAGGCGATGGCGAAGTCGTCGCCGTAGACGTTGCCCTGGCCGTACCAGCCGTGCAGGTACACCGTGACGGTGCCGGTGGCGCCGGTGGTGAACGGGACGCTCAGCCTGGTCCAGCCGGAGGCGTTCGTCCAGGTGCTGGCGGTGGCGCCGCCGCTCACGCCGAGGTAGGCGTAGCTGCCCTGGACCCAGCCGCTCAGCGTGTACGAGGTGTTGGGCTGGAGCGTCACGGTCTGCGAGCACTGGCCGGTCTGGCCGGCGCCGGCCGCCGCCTGGAGGGCGTAGGAGCCGGAGTGGGCCGGGGTGGAGACCACCGCGCCGCCGCTCTGGCAGGTCCAGGGGGCGAGGCTGCCGGTCTCCAGGCCGCCGTTGACGAGGCCGCCGGGCGGGGTGACCCCGGTGACCGTCAGGTTGTAGGTGCCGGTGTGGCTGCCGGACGCGCCGCTGCCGGTGACGGTTAGCGGGTAGGTGCCGGGGGCCGCCGAGGCGGTGGTGGTGATGTTGAGGGTGGCCGTGTTGCCGGCGGTGACGCTGCCGGGGGTCACGGTGGCGGTGACGCCGGCGGGGGCGCCGGTGACGGTGAGGTTGAGGCTCTGCGCGGAACCGGCCGTCACGGCGGTGGAGATGGTCGCGCTGGTGGAGGAACCGGCGGTGACCGTGCCGGAGTTCGGGTTCACGGCGACCGAGAAGTCGTTGCCCACCGGGGTGCTGCTGGTGAAGGGCGCGAAGATGTGGGTGAAGTCCCAGGTGCCCTGGCTGATTCCCGAGCAGTCGTCCCGCCCGCCGGTCCCCGGGCAGCCGCCGTTGTCACGCTGGAGGGCCCAGAAGGAGAGCGTGTTGATGCCCTTCGAGACCGCCCAGTTGTAGACGGTGGTGGCGTTGGCGACGGTGAAGGTCTCGGCCGCGCCGAAGTCGTCGATGCCGACCATCTCGGTGATGCCGATCGAACCCCACAGCTGGGCGGGGGTCTTGGTCGGGTAGAGCTTGGCCAACTGGTTGTAGAGCCCGGTCGCCGAGGTCTGGGTGTCGGCGGCCATGTCGTGGGCGGCGTTGTCGTAGTAGTCGAAGGTCATCATGTTGACGACGTCGATCCGGGCGTTGTTGCTGACCGCGTTCTTCAGCACCGCCAGGCCGCTGGAGGCCAGGCCGCTGGTGGTGGTCGGCAGCGTGTAGGAGAACTGGACCGAACGGCCGTTGGCGGCCGCCCAGTCCTGCACCAGCTTGATCGCCTTGTTGCGGCGGTCGATGCCGGCGGTGTTGGTCAGCGAGTTGTCCTCGATGTCGAGGTCGATCCGGCTGATGTCGTAGGTGGTGATGACGTTCTCGAAGGCGGCCGCGATCTGGTTCACGTCCGTGCAGCTGTCGGCGAGTTCGGTACCGGTGTTGTCGGCGGTGTAGCCGCCGAAGGACGGGATCACGTCGCCGCCGTTCGCCCGGATGGTGGCGATGTCGGCCCCGAACGAGGACGAGGCGACCGGCAGTCCGGTGTCGCCGTTCCAGTACGGCGTGCACGAGCCCTTGGTGGCGGTCTGCAGGAACGCCATCGTCAGGTGCTTGGCGCCGGACTGCGCGGCCAGCGCCGCCGGGCTCTGGCCGGTCCAGGACTCGAAGTAGGGGGCGAACACCCGGTTCGGCAACGGAGTCGCGGCCTCGGCCGGGCCCGTCCCGGCGGCGACCAGCCCGGCCGACGCGACCAGCGTGGCACAGGCGGTCAGGGCGGCCTGGATCGTTCTGCGTAGACGCATGGATTCTCCAACAGACTTGGTGGGGCAGGACGTTGGCGAAGTACTGAACTGTGCTGCGGGAATGCGGAGGTGCGGTCTTGCTCGGTAACGGCCTTGCTGGATGGGGGCGTTGCGGAGTTGCACCCTTGCGGGCTTGCGGGCCTGCTCGGGTGCGGACTTGCGGGGTGGGGGCGTGCGGGAGCCGCGGCGGAACGGGCATGCCGGTGTGCGGGCATGCGGAACGGTGCGGTCGGGGGCGGAGCGGAGCAGGGCATGGCAGTGCCTCAGCCGCCGGTGGTCACACCCCCACAGTGCATCCCGGTCGGATCGACATGCTTATGGTTGGACTAGACCAGTCCTCTGTCAAGAGTCCTAACAGTTCGTCGGCGCACCGGTCCGGCCGTTGTGGGGCGGGCAATCTGCTTGCGGGCGGCGGTGCCGTTCGACATGATCGTTCCCATGTGCGACCTCAACAGGAAGGGCGATCGCCGCCCGGGCAGGTGAGCCCCACCCGCCGACGCCGGACACCCACGGCCCGGCCCGCGCCACCCGCCATCCGCAACTCGAAGCCCGTGCCGGAAGCCCGAAGCCGGAATCCGGAAGTCCGAGGAGCGTGGCGGGATTCGCTGTGCGCGCCCGACTCCTTGCCGTCCGCCGCCGGCCGCCCACGACGGGCCGCCTGCGGTGAGTCGTCCGCGATCCCGATGACCGCGATCCCGATGACCGCCATGCCGATGTCCGCGATCGCGACGTCAGTCGTACCTCCCGCACGCCTTGCTCCCGTCCGCCCCCGCGCCCGTTCGACCCTCTGGAGGAAACCCTGTGATGACGACCCCGCTGGAGACCGCCTGGAGCCTCGTCGAGGCCGGTGACCCGGACGCGGCCCTGCGCGAACTCCGCTCGGCCGCAGCGGAGGTGGCCGCAGCCGAGGTCGCCCCGCTGGTCGGGCGGCTCGCTGTCGACGGCGGCTTCGAGGACCTCGCCGCAGCCGCCCGCGCCCTCGTCGCCGCGCCCGCCGACCCCGTCGCGCTCTACGAGTACGGTTACGCGTGCGTCGGGAGCGGCGCCGCCTTCCTGGCCGTCCCCGCCCTCGCCGAGGCCCTGCGCCTGGCCGCCGCCCCGAAGCGCGGCCTGTTCGCCCGGGGTCGCGGCCATGCCGACCAGCGCCTGCCCATCCTCGCCGAACTCGCCGTCGCCCTGGAGGACGAGGAGCGGCACGCCGAGGCCGTCACGGTGCTGCGCGAACACGACGCCCTGCTCCGCGACTGGCCCGAGCGCTACCTGCTCGCCTACAACGCCTTGATGGCCGGCGACGCCGCCGCGGCCCGCGCGGACCTCGACCGCCTGCCCGCCGACGCCGGGCAGTGGCAGCCCGCCGCCGACCGGCTGCGCCGCTCACTGGAGCGCGCCGACGCCGTTGCTGCCACCGCACGGCCCGGCGGTTCCGACCCACTCGGCCACCAGGCCCTGCGCGCCTGGCACTTCACCCTCACCGGCGGCCTGCTGGCCACGCTCTCGCCGTACGGCTGGACTGCGGGCATGACCGGCCGCTACGCGTTCGTCCAGGACGACTACGGCCTCTGCCGTCGCACGCTGGAGCGGCTGCGGCTGGTGCTGGAGGCGACCGGGACCCGCCCGCGGTCGGTCTCGCTGCTGCCGGGGCGCGCCGACCGCGCTCTCGGCCTGGCCGCCGCGGAGGTACTCGGCCTGCCCGTGCAGCCCTACCGGCCGGGCGCCGGGAACTCCGTCGTGGTGGCGTACGACCTGGGGGAGGTGGACGACGAACTGGTCGTCCTGCTGCGCGAGCGTGCGCCCGGCGAGGTGCTGTACGAGCACGCCACGTGCTGGACCAGCCCGCCGGGCGCTGCCGCCGACGTCTGCGGCCTGCTCGGCCAGACGGTGCGTGCCCCCTGGGAGCCCTTCGGGGGCGAGCCGGACGGGCGCACCGCCGAGGAGTTGGCGGCGGACATCCTCGCCGCCGACCCGACGCCCGACGACGGTGACGGAGAGACCCCGGCCGACCCGGACGAGGCGCTGGCCGCCTTCGCCCGCGCCGTCGGGCACCGGTGGCTGGCCGGTCCGCGCGACCGTTGCCGCTCCAGCGGCCCGGTCCGCAGCTCGCGCTTCGCGTGATCTGCTTCGCCTGCTGCAGCATCTCTGAGGTGACGTCAGGCGCAACGAATGGGAGGCGCCCTCCGAGTCCGGGGGTCTCTCACCCGGCGCTGTTCCGGTCGGCCTGCGCCTCGTCAGGCTGCCGGCGGGATAGGAGCTCCCGTGCGTCGGTGACCGCCCGCGCTGGGGTTCTCGCGGCCCCTGCAAGGGGGTTCGAGCGGCATGGCGGAACGGCGGCACCGCGGCATTGGTGCGCCGTGGCCGCGCGCGGGCGTCGCGCGCGGCCACGGCTGCCCGGAGCTCAGGACACCGGGCCGCTCACCGGGTGGCGTGAGGGGGCCGCTCGGACCTGCTCACACACCCGGGTCTGTTCAGGCCGGCGGGCAGAGGGTGGCGCGCAGTGCGTCGAGGATCTTCCCGGCCTTCTCGTCGCCGAAGCCCTGGGGGTGGTCGGGTGCGGTGAAGCGCTGGTTGGCGAGCTCGACCAGCTTGGTCCGGTCCTTGGGGAACTGGTACATCGACTGGCACTGGGTGCGGGCCCGGTCGACGGCCTGGTCCGGCTTGCCGCCGACGATCGCCGGGTCGATCGCGTCCAGCGCGGCGACCAGCTTGGCGGTGACGTCGCTGCCCGGCTTGGTGGGCAGCCCGGCGTCGGCCGGCGGCGCGGGCTTGGACGGCGCCGCGGTGTTGGGGGCGTCGGGGGCGCCGGGTGAGGAGGCGCCGGGGGCCGGTCCGTCGGAGGCGCCCGCGGCGGGGGTGGTCGGCGTGCCCGGGGTGGCCGCGGCTGTGTCGCCGGTGGCGGGGGTGCTCGCGGCGGGGGCGGCGGGTGTGGTGGCGGCGGTCGAGGCGGTGGGGGTGCCGCTCGCGGTGCTGCCGGCTGCGGTGGTGCCGGAGCCCGAGCTGGAGCAGGCGGCGAGACTCACCGCGGCGAATGCCGTGAGGGTGGCGGCGAGAAGACGAGTGCGCATCCCGCCACACTGTCATGTTCGCGCCGCCCAAGGGAAGATCCTCAGATATGAGAAACGGGGCGTGAACCGGCGCAGGAGGAAGGAGGCAGCCGGGAGCGGGGGCAGAGGCGGAGGCGGGGACGGAGGCGGAGCGGGGACGGAGGGCGGCGGCCCGGGACGTTGCCCGGGGCCGCCGCCCGCAGGAGACCCGGCTCAGCTCAGGCCGTTGGTCTTCAGCCACTCCTTGGCCACCGCCGACGGGTCCTCCTTGTCGACGGCGACCTTCTTCATCAGCGTCAGCAGCCCCGCCGTGTCCAGCTTGGCCGACACCGCGTTGAGCGCGGCCGTGGCCTTGGCATCCACCCCCGCCTTGTTGACCAGCGGCGTGACGTTCTGCGCGCCGAACAGGCCCTTCGGGTCGGCCAGCGGTACGAGCTTCAGCTGGGAGATCTTCGGGTCGGTGGAGAAGACGTTGCCGATCTGGATGGTGCCGTCCTTGACCGCGTTGGCGGTGGTCTCGCCGGTCGGCTTCCACTCCTTGAAGGAGAGCCCGTAGACGTCCTTGAGCGGCTGCTCCTGGCGGTTCTTGAACTCCGGCGGGCCGCCGATGGTGAGCTCGCCCGCCTTGGCGGCCAGGTCGGCGATGCTCTTCAGGCCGTACTTGTCGGCGGTTTCCTGGCTGACGCTCAGGGTGTCCTTGTCCTCGGCGGGGGAGGAGTCCAGGAGGGCCAGCGAGGCCGGCAGGGTCTTCGCCAGCGTGGCGTTGACCTCCTCCTTGGTCGGTGCCGACGCCTTGCCACCCAGGTAGGCGAGGAGCGCGCCGTTGTACTCGGGCAGTACGGTCAGGCTGCCGTTCTGCAGCTGCCCGTAGAGCACCTCGCGGCTGCCGATGTTGAACTTCTCCTCGACCTTGACGCCCTTGGCCTTGAGCGCCTGCGAGTAGATCGAGCCGAGCAGCACGTTCTCGGGGAAGTTCGCCGAGCCGACCACCACGGTGGAGCCGGAACCCGCGCCGGTGGCCGCCGACGAGGAGCCGCCGCCCAGCGGGTCCCCGCCGGAGGAGGAGCAGGCGGTGGCGCCGAGGGCGAGCGCGGCGAGGGTGCCGAGGGCCAGGGCCCGGCGGACGTTTCTCCGGGGTGCGGAAGTCGACATGGTGACGTGTGTCCCTTCAGGAGCGTGAACGAGGAGCGGTGCGGCCGCCGGGCGTGAGCGGGAGCGGCCGGTGCGTGGGCGTGGACGAGGAACAGCCCGTCCACGGGTGCGGGGGACGATCAGCCGGCCCGGCGCCGGCCGCGCAGCCCGGGCGGGAGCGCGTACCGGGTGAGCAGGGCGAAGAAGAGCTGGACACCGACCGCGAGCAGCACCACCAGCAGCGCGCCGCCCGCCGTGACGGCGTAGTCCCGGGTGGCCAGCCCGTCGATGACGTACCGGCCGAGGCCGCCGAGACCGACGTACGCGGCGACCGTGGCCGTCGCGATCACCTGTACGGATGCGGTCCGGAACCCGGCCAGCAGGGTCGGCAGTGCGGACGGCAGGCAGACCTGCCACAGCACCTGCGGGTGCGTCAGCCCGACGCCGCGCGCGGCGTCCCGGACGTCCGGGTCGGTGCCGCGCACCCCCTCGACGGCGGCCACCAGCAGCGGTGGCGCGGCGAGGGCGATCAGCGGCACCAGGACGGCGGTGTCGCCCACCCCGGCCAGCAGCACCGCCAGCGTCACCAGCCCGAGCGTGGGCAGCGCGCGGGCGGCGCCGGCCAGCGAGGTGACGGCGGCGGCGCCGCGCCCGGTGTAGCCGATCAGCAGGCCGAGCGGGACGGCCAGCAGGGCCGCACAGAGCAGCGCCTCGCCGGAGAGCAGCAGGTGCTCGGCGACGCGGTGCACGATCGAGTCCGGGCCGCTGCGGCGGTCCGGGGAGGAGAAGAAGTCCCCCAGCCAGGAGAGCCAGTTCACCGGGCCGCCCCCTTCTCCCGGACGGCCCACGGCGCGAGCAGCCGCCGTGCGCCGAGCAGCAGCAGGTCCACGGCCAGTGCCAGGGCGGCGATCAGCACGATGCCGGCCACGATCGGGGTCGGGAAGGTGCGCTGGAAGCCGTCGATGAACAGGTAGCCCAGCCCGCCGCGCCCGATCAGCGCGCCGACGCTGGCCAGCGAGATGCTGGAGACCGCCGCCACCCGCAGACCGGCCACCAGGTACGGCACGGCGGCGGGCAGTTCGACGGCCGTGAGCCGGTGCCAGGGCCCGTAGCCCATCGCGGTGGCCGCCTGCCGGACCGGTTCGGGGACGGCCCGCAGCCCGTCCACCGTGGTCGGCAGCAGCACGGCCACGGCGTAGAAGGTGAGCGGGATCATCACGGTGGCCTGGGTGGCCAGTCCGGTGTAGGGGATGAGCAGCACGAAGACGGCCACCGACGGCAGCGCGTAGACGACGTTGAAGACGGCGGCGAAGGGCTGGTAGAGCCGGGGGTACCGGGTGCAGACCAGGCCGAGCGGGACGGCCAGCAGCAGGCCGATCAGCACCGGGAGCAGTGCGATCACCGCGTGGTCGGCGAGCAGGTCGCCGAGGTAGCCGAGGTGGTCGCCGATCCAGTACCAGCGGACGATCGGTTCATCGTCCACCGGTGGCCCCGTCCGTCGCGGCCCGGTCGGCGCCGTCCGGTCCGTCCGTCGCCCCGGGGCTCCCCGCCGGCTGGACGCCGGTTGCCGCGGGCTGGACGCCGGTTGCCGCCGGCTGGATGCCGGTTGCCGCTGACTTGACGACGGACCCCGCTGACTTGACGACGGACCCCGCCGACTTGTCGGCGGTTCCCGTGAGGGCGGCGGGAGTTCCGGTCAGGGGGGCGGTGTTCGCGAGGGCGGCGAGGACGGCCTCGCGGCTCGCCGTCCCGGTGGCCCGCCCGTCGGCGTCCAGCGCGACGGCGACCCCGGCGGGGGAGAGGACGGCGGCGTCCAGTGCGCTGCGCAGGGTGTCCGTCCCCGGGTGATAGCCGGCCGCCGGGTGCAGCGTGGCGGTGGGCGCGTCCCGGTCGATCCAGCCGATCGGGCGGCGTTGGTCGTCCAGTGCCAACTCCCAGCCGCCGTGGCGCAGCCCGTCGGCCACCGGGCGGACGGTGACGGTGGAGGCGGGGCGCAGGCCGAGCCCGCGCAGGCCGCGGTCGCGGCCGAGGAAGGCGGCGACGTCGTCGTCGGCGGGTGCGGTGAGCAGGGTGTGCGGATCGGCGAGCTGGGCGATCCGGCCCTGTTCGCGCAGCACCACGACCTGGTCGCCGAGCCGGACGGCCTCCTCGATGTCGTGCGTCACGAACAGCACCGTCTTGTGCAGCTCGGACTGGAGGCGCAGCAGCTCGTCCTGGAGCCCGGCGCGGACCACCGGGTCGACGGCGCTGAAAGGCTCGTCCATCAGCAGCACCGGCGGGTCCGCTGCCAGGGCCCGGGCCACGCCGACGCGCTGCTGCTGGCCGCCGGAGAGCTGGAACGGGTACCGCTTGCCGGTCTCGGGCGCCAGCCCGACCAGCTCCAGCAGCTCGGCGGCCCGGGCGCGGGCCTTCTTCCGGTCCCAGCCGAGCAGGTAGGGGACGGTGGCGATGTTGTCGATGACCCTGCGGTGCGGGAAGAGTCCGGCCTGCTGGATGACGTACCCGATGCCGCGGCGCAGTTTGGCGGGCTCCAGCTCGGCGACGTCCGTGCCGTCGAGCAGCACCCGGCCCGAGGTCGGCTCGACCATCCGGTTGACCATGCGCAGCAGGGTCGTCTTGCCGCAGCCGGACGGGCCGACCAGCACGGTTATCCGGCCGGTGGGCACGTCGAGGTCCAGGCCCCCGACGGCGATGGTGCCGTCGGGGTGGCGCTTTCCGGCGCCGTCGAATCTGATCACGGGGAGTTTCCTCGTCTCGGCGCCCCGTGGTGGCGGCGCCGATGGTGGCGGTCTGTCGGTCGGTGGCGGTTTGTCGACAGTTGACGGTGCGTGATGCAGCTGTCCATCTGTCATATCACCTGCCCGGACGTTCTTCCGCCCGCGTGGCTGCCCAGGAACGGGCCGGCGGAAACCCTGATCAGACTATGACCTGAATCATCTCCTGTCTCTGACGCACCACCCGGGCGCGTAGGTCCAGGGCCGCAGGACCAGCGGGAAGGAGGATTCCGCGGCTCCGCGGATCGGCGGATCCGGGCTCGCGGACCCGAGGGCCTCCAGGCCTGCCGGGCCCTCAGCCGCCCGGCCGGGTCGGCAGTCCGGCGGCCGCCCAGCCGACGAAGCCACCGTCCAGGTCGGTCGTGCGGTGCAGCCCCAGCTCGCGCAGCGAGGCCGCGGCCAGACTGGAGGCGTAGCCCTCCGAGCAGACCACGACCACCTCCACGTCGTACCCCGTCGCCTCCGGGATCCGGTGGCTTCCGGTCGGATCGAGCCGCCATTCCAGCACGTTGCGCTCGATCACCAGCGACCCCGGGATCTCCCCCTCGGCCGCCCGCTGCGCCGCCGGGCGGATGTCCACCAGCAGCGCGCCGTTCAGCTGCGCCTGGCGGGCCTCCCGGGCCCCGGGTCGGTGGACGCCCCCGCGGGCGCGCTCCACCAGGTCGTCGATCGTGGTCACCACTGCTCCGGTCCTTCCTGGGAGGTGCGGACCAGGCCACCGGCCCGCAGGTCGTAGTGCGCCATGGAGCTCAGCGGCGGCGAGTACGCGTGCAGGGTGACGGCCGGGCCGGAGGCCGTGTTGCGGACGTCGTGCACGTATTCGGGCCCGAACGCCCGGGTGGTGCCGGCGGGCACCCGGCGGATCAGCAGGCCCTGCTCGGGCCCGCCGAGCGAGAGCTCCTCCAGCTCGCCGAGCGCGACCGTGAACGCGCCGCGCGAGCCGCCGTGGTCGTGGAAGCCGGTGGACTGGCCGGGCAGCCAGCTGATCAGCCAGACCTCGTGGTCCTCGTCGGCCACCAGCCGGCGGTACCAGCGCTCGTCGGTGGAGAGGCGGACGTGGTGGATCCACCGGTCGGGCCGCTCGGCCAGCTCGCGGACGATCCCGCGCAGGACGTTGGGCGTCAGCGGGGCGCGGACCCCGTCGGTGGTGGCGGGTGCCGCCACCGCGGTGGCGGCGGCGGACGTTGTGGCGGTGGACGTTGTGGGGTCGGACGTTGTGGGGTCGGCGGTGCCGGGTGCGAGGTCCAGACTCATGTGGGCGTCCTCGGGGAAGGCGGAGCGAGCGGAGGGCGGGGGCCGTGCCCGGGCGCGGGCCCGGGTGGGGCCGCGGACGTGCCGACGGGCACGGGTGCGCCGGGCGGGGCGCGTCAGGAGTACGGGTGCGCGGTGCGGGTCCTGGAAGACGTCACAGGGCGGGACCGGCGGGGAAGGGCAGGGTCAACAGGCACAGATGGAACTCGCCTGGCGTCGCAGATCGACGTGCAGGCGGCAGACCAGAGTGGTGCCGGAGTCCATGCGCCGGATCCTTCCCGACGGGAAGGGCGCGAGTCAAGCGAGGCCCGTCACCCCTGCGTGGCGCGCCGGGGTGCGGGTGGAGTCGGCGCCGGGGCGGGCGAAGGGATGTGCGGCGCGCTGTCCGACGTGCTGTCCGATGCGCTGTCCGGCGGGGCCTGCGGCGGGGCCGCGGGGGCCTTCGCGCCCGGGCGGGCGCCGGTCAGTGCGGCCTTCACCAAGGGTGCGGCCTGCTCGCCCAGATGGCGCCCGAGCGTCTGGTACGCGTCGAACTGCCGGTGGTCGAACCACTGGTCGCCGGTGGAGTCGTTGGGGAAGGCCGGGTTGGCCACCGCGTAGGAGTGCAGCTCGTACGGCATGTCGGCGGTCAGCACGGCCTGGACGACGATCAGGGTGCCGTGGCTGCTCCCGCCACCTCCGTGCTCCCCACCGTCCGCGCCGTGCGCGCCGGCCCCTTCGTTCACGCCGTCCGCGCCGTCCTTGCCGTGCCCGCCCTCCTCGCCCTCCTCGCCCTCCTCGCCCTCCTCGTCCGCGACGGTGAGCGCGTCCGGATAGTGGATGTCGCCGGTGATCACCGTCCGGGCGGAGAGCCGGTCGGCCAGCCGCGCCGCCAGACCGCGCAGCGGCTGCCCGGCCGCGCTGCCCGGGATCAGCAGCTCGGGCTCGTGCAGGGTGATCGTGATGCCCAGCTCCTCGCGGGCGAGCGTGATCGCCGCCGCCAGGGTGGCCGCGTAGGAGGTGTCCCCGCTGGCGTCGATGCAGACCGCGGTGCGTACGCCGTGCCGGAGCAGTTCGACCAGCCCGAGGTTCTCGTAGTGACCGCCGTCGGTGGTGAGCAGGAACCGGTCGTCCATCGGGAACCGCCCGCACAGTTCGCGCAGTTGGTAGGGGAGCCGGCGGACGGCGGGCTGTGGTGCCCGCCGCCAGTCCCGCTCGGCCGCCCAGAGCGGACCGAGCACGGCGGGATTGGGCAGCCAGGTGCCGAGCCGGGCGTTGGTGACGGCGAACAGGCCCTGGTAGGCCCGGGACTGACGCCCCATCGCCGAGGAGAACGCGGCGCCGGAGACCGCCATCGCGGACTGCACGGTGAGGTCCCGGGCGATGTGCCGCCGGGTGCGCCGCTCCAGCAGGTCGGTCCGTGCGTAGCCGACGTCCGGCCCGCCCACGTAGTCGTGCGAGAAGGTGAACGAGACCGCCCTGCGCCCGGGCGGCGTACGGGAGTTGCCGGACAGGTTGGCCGCCGCCGCGAACACCACCTGCGGGAAGCCGGGGTGCGGGGCGCCGTAGTGGCTGAGCCGGGTCTGCTCGCGGAAGAAGTGGTACGGCCGGGCCAGGACCTCGCCGTCCTCGGTGGAGCGGCGAACGGCGAACGCGGAGGCCAGCCGGCGCCGGTAGAACGGGTGCAGGCCCATCCAGGTCTGGTCGAGGTTGAGCCCGACCGACCCGAGCGCGAGCGGCAGCAGCACCTGCGCGGCGACGGGCCAGGCGTGCCCGGTGGCGACCGCCCAGCCGAGGGCGAGCAGCGCGCCAGCCGACAGCGCGGCCAGCGCCGACCAGACCAGCAGGTACTCGGCGATCCGGCCGCCCAGCCCGCCGCCGAGGCGCCTGGCGCCGTCCAGCAGCCCGCCGAGGGCCGCCGCGCCCTGCTCGACGGCCCGGCGCCCGTGCCACAGGATGCCGAGCAGCAGCGCGAGGTAGCTGAGCAGGACGGTGAGGCTGAGCCCCGCACCGGTCTGCTGCGCGCCGACCGCGAGCGACTCCTGGAGCCGGACCGCGGCCCAGGCGAGCCCGGGCACCACCAGCACCCCGGCGGCCAGCAGCGCCGCCAGTGCCAGCGCGCCGTACGAGAGCCGGCGCAGCGTGCGCGGCAGCAGGGTGTTCCAGCCGAGCAGCGAGAAGGCCAGCAGCCAGAGCAGCCAGCAGGCGACGCCGGCCGCGAGCAGTCCGAGCAGCGCCAGGAGAGCCGGCTCGCGGACGGCGAACGGGCCGGGCGGTCCGCCCCCGCCGGTGCGCAGGCCGACCGCGGCCAGGCCGTCCAGGTCGGCCAGTGGCACGAGGTGGTAGAAGCGGCTCAGCCCGAGGCCGAGCACCAGGACGGCGGCGAGCAGCAGGGTGAGCGCCGCGACCAGGCCGCGCAGCAGCGTCCCGAGGGCGACCAGCCACTGCCCGGCGCCGTCCGCCAGGTACTTGGCGTGCCGGCGCAGGTGGTCCTCCTCCGGGGAGCCGGGCTCCAGGACGTCGTCCGCCGTCAGGCCGGAGACGGCGCGCACCGGTCCGCCGGGCGCCGCGTCGCTGAGCGCCAGTTGCAGTGCGCCGACGGTGTAGCCGCCGCCGGAGACGGAGACCAGGTAGCGGGCCTCCTTCAGCCAGGGGCGCAGCGCCTGGAGGGCGCCCAGGGTGATGCAGGCGGACCGGATGCCGCCGCCGGAGACACAGAACCCCAGCCGGGCGTGCTCGCGGCCGGGCGGCACCACGGCGCCGTTGCGCCAGCGGGCCCGGTGGTCGAGCGGGGGGTGCGTGCGGCGGCCGGTCGGCCAGTGCCCGCCGCGCGCGGTGGCCACCGGCCAGGGCGGAACCAGCGCGGGCGCCTCCGCCCCGGGAGCGCCGGCGGCCCCGGGAGCGCCAGGGGTCCCGGGAGGCTCCGGGGCCCCGGTGCGCCCGGAGGCGGTCTCGGGCGGGCGCCGGAACACGCCGCGCAGTGCGCGGTGGAGGGTGGCGGTGACGACGACCACGGCGATCACCCCGGCCGGCAGGAGCAGCAGCCACATGACGGTGGCGAGCGCGGAGGCGGCGGCGAACGGGGCGTCGGAGCCGGAGCCGGTGCCGACGGCGGGCGCCCCGAGGCCGCCCGGCCCGGCAAGCCGGTCCAGCCCGTCGAGCCGGCTGCCCAGCAGGGCGTTCCCCGCGAGGCCGCAGGCGCCCGCGAGCAGCCCGGCGCCGCCCCCGGCAAGTGCGGTGAGCCGCCAGTGCGGCCGGGTGAACACGTACCGGCCCAGCAACCCGGCCGCGGCGAGCGTCAGGGTGCAGCCGCCGAGCAGCCACCAGCCGGCCGCCAGCGCCGCCCGGTACGCGGCGGGCTGCCCGCCGGCCACGGCCCAGGCGGCCTCCCGGGTGCCGGCCAGCTGCAGGGCCACGCTCCGCACCGGCGGCGCCCAGTGGCGGAAGAGCAGCCACCCCACCGCGATCGGTACGGGCACGCCGAGCGCGAGCAGCACCCCGGCCCAGGGCGGGACCGGGCGCGGAACGGGAGCGGAGGACTCCTCGGACACCGCCACCACACCCACCTCCCCGTGCACCCCCCCGGGACCCGGCCGCCCGGGCGGAGCGGATCACTGTCGGCCACTGCCCGGTGACGCACCGGAGCAGCATCATGGCGCGTCTTACCCCGATGCGCAGTGCCCCGCACAGGATTCACCCGAATGAGTAAGGAGAGGGGTAGCGGGGTAGATGACCGTTTCATCCCATCTACTCGACCCCGCGTGTCCGCGTAACAGGATCGCCCCGGCCGCGTTGCGCCCGACGTATTGTCAGGCCACCGAGGCCGGGCCTACGGTCTACGCACCACGTTCTACGCACGTAGATGTGTCGTCGACACACGCGTCAACCCGCAGGCAGAACCGCCCCGCCAACCCTCAGACCGCAGGCCCGACCCCGGCCGGGCCGCGGAGTTGCGGAGGTACCCATGTCGCAGATCGTCCGCGCCGCCCTCGTCCAGACCCGGTGGACCGGAGACCAGGAGACGATGATCGCCCTCCACGAGCGGTACGCCCGCGAGGCCGCCGCCCAGGGAGCCGGGATCATCGGGTTCCAGGAGGTCTTCAACGCCCCCTACTTCTGTCAGGTCCAGGAGCCCGAGCACTACCGCTGGGCCGAGGCCGTCCCCGACGGCCCCACCGTCCGCCGGATGCAGGACCTCGCCCGGGAACTCGGCCTGGTGGTGGTCGTTCCCGTCTACGAGGAGGACCAGCCCGGCGTCTACTACAACACCGCCGCCGTGATCGACGCCGACGGCCGCTACCTCGGCAAGTACCGCAAGCACCACATCCCCCAGGTCAAGGGCTTCTGGGAGAAGTACTACTTCAAGCCCGGCAACCTCGGCTGGCCCGTCTTCGACACCGCCGTCGGCAAGGTCGGCGTCTACATCTGCTACGACCGCCACTTCCCCGAGGGCTGGCGCGCCCTCGGCCTGGCCGGCGCCCAGATCGTTTACAACCCCTCCGCCACCAGCCGCGGCCTCTCCGCCTACCTCTGGCAGCTCGAACAGCCCGCCGCCGCCGTCGCCAACGAGTACTTCGTCGCCGCCATCAACCGCGTCGGCACCGAGGAGTACGGCGACAACGACTTCTACGGCACCTCCTACTTCGTCGACCCGCGCGGCCAGTTCGTCGGCGACGTCGCCTCCGACAAGGAGGAGGAGCTCGTCGTCCGCGACCTCGACCTCGGCCTCATCGAAGAGGTCCGCCAACAGTGGGCGTTCTACCGCGACCGCCGCCCCGAGGCCTACGGACCCCTGACCGAGGCCTGAGGAGGGCGAACACCGTGAGCCGTACTGTGATCCGCGGCGGCCTCGTCATCACCGCCGCCGACGAACTCCACGCCGACGTCCTCGTCGAGGGCGAACGCATCGTCGCCCTCGCCGCCACCGACAGCGACGCCGCCAGGGCCTGGACCGCCGACACCGTCATCGACGCCACCGGCCACTACGTCATCCCCGGCGGCGTCGACGCCCACACCCACATGGAGCTGCCCTTCGGCGGCACCGCCGCCTCCGACACCTTCGAGACCGGAACCCGCGCCGCGGCCTGGGGCGGCACCACCACCATCGTCGACTTCGCCGTCCAGCCCGTCGGCGGCTCCCTGCGCGAAGGCCTCGACGCCTGGCACGCCAAGGCCGACGGCAACTGCGCCGTCGACTACGCGTTCCACACCATCGTCTCCGACGTCAACGACGGCGTCCTCAAGGAGATGGACGCCCTCGTCGACTCCGGCGAGTCCACCTCCTTCAAGCTCTTCATGGCCTACCCCGGCGTCTTCTACAGCGACGACGGCCGCATCCTGCGCGCCATGCAGCGCGGCGCCGCCAACGGCGGGCTGACCATGATGCACGCGGAGAACGGCATCGCCATCGACGTCCTGGTCGAACAGGCCCTCGCCGCCGGCCGGACCGCCCCCCGGTACCACGGAGAGGTCCGCCGCGAACTCCTGGAAGCCGAGGCCACGCACCGCGCCATCAAGCTCGCCCAGGTCGCCGGAAGCCCCCTCTACGTCGTCCACGTCTCCGCCGCCTCGGCGCTCGCCGAACTCGCCCGCGCCCGCGACGACGGCCTCAACGTCTTCGGCGAGACCTGCCCCCAGTACCTCTTCCTCTCCACCGACAACCTCGCCGAGGAGGGCGCCGACGGCTTCGAGGGCGCCAAGTACGTGTGCAGCACCCCGCTGCGCCCCCGCGAGCACCAGGAGGCGCTCTGGCGCGGCCTGCGCACCAACGACCTCCAGGTGGTCTCCACCGACCACTGCCCGTTCTGCTACGTGGGCCAGAAGGAGCTCGGCCGCGGCGACTTCTCCAGGATCCCCAACGGCCTGCCCGGCGTGGAGAACCGCATGGACCTCCTCCACCAGGCCGTCGTCGACGGGCACCTCACCCGCCGCCGCTGGATCGAGATCGCCTGCACCACCCCGGCCCGGATGTTCGGCCTCCACCCGCGCAAGGGCACCATCGCCCCCGGCGCCGACGCCGACCTGGTCGTCTACGACCCCACGGCCGTGCAGACCGTCTCCGCCGCCACCCACCACATGAACGTCGACTACTCCGCCTACGAGGGCCGCCGGCTCACCGGCCGCGCCAGGACGGTGCTCTCCCGCGGCACCGTCGTCCTCGACGACGGCCGGTGGCTCGGCCGCGCCGGCCACGGCACCTTCCTGCGCCGCGAAACCTGCCAGTACCTCGTCTGACCTCCGCCACGCCGCTCGGGGCCGGTCCGCCCGGCCCCGGGTCCGGCGTTCCCGGACCCGGACCCGGACCCGGACCCGGGCCGGCAACTCCCGGGCAGACCCCCTAGCCACCACCGGAACACCCCGGCAACCCCCGGGCTGACCCTCCGCCCTCACCGGCACCCCCCGGGCAGACCCTCCGCCCCCGACGCCCCTGGAGACCTCATGGACATCGGCCTCGTCCTGCAGACCGACCCGCCCGCCCGCCTGCTCATCGACCGGATGATCCGCGCCGAGCAGGCCGGCTTCACCCACGGCTGGACCTTCGACTCCTGCGTCCTGTGGCAGGAGCCCTTCGTCGTCTACAGCCGGATCCTCGCCGAGACGACGGGGCTGACCGTCGGCCCGATGGTCACCAACCCCTCCACCCGCACCTGGGAGGTCACCGCCTCCCTCTTCGCCACCCTCAACGACATGTACGGCAACCGCACCGTCTGCGGCATCGGCCGCGGCGACTCCGCGATGCGCGTCGCCGGGCGCCGCCCCGCCACCCTCGCCCGGCTCTCCGAGGCCATGCACGCCATCAAGGAGCTGGCCGAGGGCCGCACCGTCGAGGTGGACGGCACCGAGATGCACCTGCCCTGGGTCGGCGACGGCGCCCGGCTGCCCGTCTGGATGGGCGCGTACGGACCCAAGGCGCTGGCCCTGACCGGCCGTCAGGCCGACGGCTTCATCCTCCAGCTCGCCGACCCGTACCTCACCGAGTTCATGATCAAGGCCGTCCGCAAGGCCGCGGCCGAGGCGGGCCGCGACCCCGACAGCCTCACCATCTGCGTCGCCGCCCCCGCCTACGTCACCCCCGACGACTCCCCGCAGGCCCTCGCCCACGCCCGCGAACAGTGCCGCTGGTTCGGCGGCATGGTCGGCAACCACGTGGCCGACCTCGTCACCCACTACGGAGAGCACTCCGACCTCGTCCCCGACGCCCTCACCGACTACATCAAGGGCCGCCAGGGCTACGACTACAGCCACCACGGCCGGGCGGGGAACCCCGACACCGCCTTCGTCCCCGACGAGATCGTCGACCGCTTCTGCCTCATCGGCCCGCCCGCCGCCCAGCTCGAACGCCTCCACCGGCTCCGCACCCTCGGCGTCGACCAGTTCGCCGTCTACGCCATGCACGACGCCGTCGAAGTCACCATCGACGCCTACGGAACCGACGTCATCCCCCGGCTGCGCGAAGGCGACCCCCGGAGCGACCGCGAAGGCGACCGCCCGTGACCGGGACCGCCGAGATAGGGGACGGCGAGATAGGGGACGGCGCCCCGGCCGACGGGCCGGGGCCGCAGCTCCGGCACGCCGACGGCCGGGTCGAGTTGGACCCGGCCGCCCCGGCCCTGCCCGCCAACGGCTACACCAACGACGACCTGCGCCCCGTCCCCGTCGCCCGCCGGACCTGGACCACCTACAACTTCCTCGCCCTCTGGGTCGGCATGGCCCACAACGTCCCCTCCTGGACCCTCGCCTCCGGTCTCGTCGCGCTCGGCATGGACTGGAAACAGGCCGTCCTCACCATCGCCCTGGCCAACCTCATCGTGCTCGCGCCGATGCTGCTCACCGGCCACGCCGGCACCAAGTACGGCATCCCGTTCCCGGTCTTCGCCCGCGCCTCCTTCGGCCTGCGCGGAGCCAACCTGCCCGCCCTCCTGCGGGCCGCCGTCGCCTGCGCCTGGTTCGGCATCCAGACCTGGATCGGCGGCGAGGGCATCTTCCTGCTCGCCGGCAAGCTCCTCGGCGAATCCTGGCGCACCGCGGCCGAGTTCGGCGGCTACCCGTGGACGCAGTGGCTCTCCTTCCTGCTGTTCTGGCTGGTCGAGATGGCCGTCATCGCCCGCGGCATGGAGACCCTGCGCCGGTTCGAGAACTGGGCCGCACCCTTCGTCATCGTCGGCGCCCTCGCCCTGCTCGCCTGGATCACCGTCAAGGCCGGCGGCTTCGGCCCGCTGCTCGACCAGCCCTCCAGGCTCGGCTGGGACGGCGACTTCTGGAAGGTCTTCTTCCCCGCGCTCATGGGCATGATCGGGTTCTGGTCGACCCTCTCCCTCAACATCCCGGACTTCACCCGCTTCGGCGGCAGCCAGCGCGCCCAGATCCGCGGCCAGGCCCTCGGCCTGCCGACGACGATGACCCTCTTCGCGCTGCTCTCCGTCCTGGTCACCTCCGGCTCCCAGGCCGTCTACGGCGAACCCGTCTGGGACCCGATCGCGCTCGCCGCCAAGATGGAGAACCCGGCCGGCATCCTGTTCGCGCTGCTGACCGTCCTCGTCGCGACCCTGTCGGTCAACATCGCCGCCAACGTCGTCTCACCCGCCTACGACCTCGCCAACCTGCTGCCCCGTCTCGTCGACTTCCGTACCGGGGCGCTGGTCACGGGCGTCGTCGGGATCGCGATCTTCCCCTGGAAGCTGATCTCCGACCCGCACGTCTACATCTTCACCTGGCTCGGCGTCGTCGGCGGCCTGCTCGGCACCGTCGCCGGCATCCTCATCGCCGACTACTGGCTGCTGCGCCGCACCCGGCTCCACCTCGCCGACCTCTACCGCCCGCACGGCGCGTACTGGTACGCGGCCGGCTGGAACTGGCGCGCCGTCGTCGCCCTGCTGGCCGGCGGCCTCCTCGCCGTCGGCGGCTCCTACGGCGGCCCGTTCCCGGCGGACGGCCTCGTCCCGCTCCTCAAGCCCCTCGCCGACTACGGCTGGGCCGTCGGCGTCGCCTCGTCCCTGGCCCTCTACACGGCGCTCACCGTGACGACGGGGCGCGGCCGGGGGGACTGACGCCGGACGGTACCCGCCCGGGCCTGGTTCGGTGGGGCGGTGCTCGCCCGGGCCTGGTTCGGCGGGGTGCGGCTCAGCCGGTGAGTCGGTCGACGGCGGCGAGGACCTTGGCGGTGCCGTCCTCCCCGCGCAGGGCCGCCGCGACCGCCCGGGCGCGGGTGCGGTGGCGGGGGTCGTCGACGGCCTGCCGGATCGCCGCGGCCAGGCGGGCCGGCGTGAGGTCCGGGAGGGGGACCGGCCCGGGGGAGACGCCGAGGCGGGTGAGGCGCGCGGCCCAGAAGGGCGCGTCGAGCTGCGCGGGGACGGGGACGGCGGGCGTGCCGGAGCGGAGGGTGGCGGCGGTGGTCCCGGCGCCCGCGTGGTGGACGACGGCGGCCGTTCGCGGGAAGAGCCATTCGTGCGGGGCGTCGCCGATGGTGAGGACGGTGTCGCCGTCCGGTGCTGCCAGGCCGCTCCAGCCGGACTGGATGACGGCGCGGACGCGGGCCGTCCGTACGGCGGCGAGGACGGTGGCGGTGACGCGCTCCGGGTCGGGGACGACCAGGCTGCCGAAGCCGACGAAGACGGGCGGCGGGCCGGCGGCGAGGAAGTCGGCCAGTTCGGGCGGGGGTTGCCAGCCGGGGTCGGGACGGGGCCACCAGTAGCCGGCCACGTCCAGACCGGGGCGCCAGTCGGCGGGGCGCGGGACGACGACGGGGGAGAAGCCGTGCAGAACGGGGTGGTGACGCCGGGACCGCGCGACGCCGCGCGCCGGCAGGCCCAGCCGGCGCCGGAGCCGGCGCACCGCGGGGGCGAAGAGGCGGTCGGTGGCGGCCTGGACGGCGTGGCCGGCGAGCAGGTTCCCGGTGCGGCCCAGTGACCGGGTGCCGGTGACGGCGGGAGCGAACTCCCTCGTGGGGGAGAGGGGTTGGAGGTAGAGGCCGAGGGTGGGGATGCCGGCGGCCTCGGCGACGACCTGGCCGAGCGCGGAGGTGGTGCTGGTGGTCAGGAGGAGGTCGGCGCCCTGCTCGGTCGCCGCAGCGATGCCGTCGCCGAGGGCCGGCATGAAGGACCGCCCCAGGCGCAGGAGTTGGAGGACGGCGAGCGGTCCGGCGCCGGCCCGGAGGAGACGCTGGCCGGCGGTGGAGGCCAGTTCGGCACGCGGGTCGACGGGCAGGGCGCGGAACTCCAGTCCGGCTGCGCGGACAGGGCCGGCGAAGGTGTCGTGGGTGGCGACGGCGACCTCGTGGCCGGCTGCGCGGAGCCGGGCGCCGAGCCCGGTGAAGGGGGCGACGTCGCCCCGCGAGCCGGCGGTGGCGATCAGGATGCGCATGGCCGCAGTATCGCGGCGCGGGCCGCGAGGGTGACGGGTGCCACGCCCGGCGCACCGGAACCGCGGGGGCGCACGGGCGCGTCCTTCGCGGCAGGGCGGTCCGGACGGGGCCGCCGTCGCAGGAGGGCGGGAGGACGTATGGGCATCGTCGCGTGGATCGTGCTGGGCCTGGTGGCCGGAGCCCTGGCCAAGTTGCTGCTGCCGGGCCGGGACCCGGGCGGCCTGGTGGTGACCACCCTGATCGGCATCGCCGGCTCCTTCGTGGGCGGCTGGATCTCGTCGCACTTCCTGCACCGGCCGGTGGCCACGCACTTCTTCGACCTGGCCACCTGGGTGTCGGCGATCGGCGGGGCGCTGGTGCTGCTGGTGCTGTACCGGATCCTCTTCGGCAACTCCCGCCGCTGACCTGACGCCGGCTGCCGCCCTGACGTCGGTCAGAGGTTGACGCCGGGCCGGGCCCGGCCGGGTGGATCCCGGCCGCGTCAGACCTCGGCGACCCAGCCGGGCAGGTCCTCGCGGGCGGCCGGCCAGGCGGCGGGCACGCCGGTGAGGCCGGTCCGGGCGGCGACCACGCCGGCCGCGATCGCGCAGGTGGTGTCCATGTCGCCCCAGCCTTCCAGGGTCTGCCAGAGCGCCTCGGGCAGAGAGTCCAACTGCCCCGCGGCGGACCAGAGTGCGAACGGGACGGTGTCCGGGGCGGAGATCTGGAAACCCGAGCCGAGGACGGTCGCGGCGTGCCGGACGGTGGTGTGCCCGGGCAGGCGGGCGGCGGTCCGCAGCCCGGAGCGGACATCGCTGTCGGGCAGCCGGCCGGCCACCTCGGTCAGCAGCTCGGCCCGCCCCGGCGGGCGGCCGCCGCGGCTGCGGGCGGCGAGCGCCGCCGCGAGGGCGACCGCGACCGCGCCCGTCACCGCCTCCGGGTGGAAGTGCGTGGTGAGCGCCTGCAGTTCGGCCTGCCGGGCGACGGTGTCGAGGTCGTCGGAGAACCAGGCGCCGAGCGGCGCGACCCGCATCGCGGCGCCGTTCCCGTACGAGCCCTGGCCGCCGAACTGCTGCGCGGTGACGGTCCGCCAGTCGGCGCCGGCACCGATGTCGCGCAGCACGCCGTGCATCGACGGCCCGTACTTGCGGCCGTACTCGGCGGCGTACTCCCCGGCGAACTCCCGGGCCAGCGCGTCCTGCACCACCTCGCCGTTGTGGACCAGGTGCCGGACCAGGACGAGCGCCATCGCGGTGTCGTCGGTCCAGTGCCAGGGCGCCGGGCGGGGCAGCCGGGCCGCCAGGGCAGCGGGCGCCTCGTCCGGGGAGACGGAGAACCAGCGGTCGCCGAAGGCGTCCCCGAGAGCGAGCCCCTGCAGGCTGTCCAGGGTGGGAACGGTGGCGCGCATGTCATCCTCCAGGTGAGATCAACTGTGCGCGCCAGTCTGCCGGGTCGTGGTGCCGACCGGCGAGTGGATTTAACGGCGAGTGGATTTGCTGGTGGGCGGATTCGCCGGTGGGTGGAGTCGTCGCCGACCGGGCCTGGGGGGCGCGGGCCCGTGGCGCGCGGCCATGCGTGGCGCCTCCCTGGCGGGCGGGGCCTGGAAGGGATGCCCTGGCGTGACTCCGCCGGCGGGTGCCAGGCGCTGTCCGATAACTGATCTTGTGACGGTTCGAAATCGATGAGTAGGGTCCGAACCATGGACTTCCCCCGTGTCGATGGCAGGACGCTCGACGAGTGGTGCTCGCGGCACCTCGGATCGAGGATCGCGGCCGAGCGCTTCCGGAGCGGTCGGCTCGGGGCCGTGACCGGCGTCCTGCTCGCCGACGGCCGGGAGGTCGTCGTCAAGGTCCGCGAGCCGGCCGCCCGCCTCGAAGGCTGCTTCGCCGTCCAGAGCCTCCTGCACACCGCCGGCTTTCCGGCTCCCGAGCCGGTGCTGCCGCCCACCCCGTTCGGGAGGTGGACCGCCACCGTCGAATCGCTGGTCGGGGGAGGCGGCGAACTCCCGTCCTCGGGGCGCGATCCGCGGCCGTACGCGTCGGCGCTCGAAGCGATGGTGCGCATCGCCGCCCCGATGGCCCTGCGCGTCGACCTCGAACCCAAGCCGTCCTGGAACCGCTGGGACCACGACGGGCCCGGAGTGTGGTCGACCGCCGAGGACGTCGACCGTCCCTTCCACTCGGTGACCGGCCCGGACTGGCTCGAACGGGCCGGGAAGGGTGCGCACGAACGGATCGCCGGCTGGCAGGCGCCGAAGGTCGTCGGCCACGGCGACTGGCACCGGAACAACTTCCGCTGGCGCGGTGAGGAGCTCCACGTCGCGTACGACTGGGACAGCGCGATCGTGGACACCGAGGCGGTTGTCGTGGGCATCGCCGCGGCCTATGTGGCCCCCTCCGTGGAGGAGTCGGCGGCGTTCCTCTCGGCGTACCAGGACGTGGCCGGCCGGCGGTTCGGACGCGACGAGCTCGAAGTGAGCTGGGCGACCGGCCTCTGGCTGCGGGGGTGGAAGTCCAAGCGGCAGGTCGTGACCGGCGAGCCGATCCGGTCGCTGTCCGAGGACGAGGCGGTCCGCCTGTCCGCGCTCGCCGGACTCTGAGCGCCGGGCCCGGACCGTTCCCCGGGGTGCGTGCCCGCGTCGCCGGCCGCCGGGCTGCTACCCGGGGTGCGTGCCTGTGTCGCCGGCCGCCGGGTTGCGCGAACCCTCCGGGTGATCACCTGCCGGACGGGTCCTCGTGGGCGCGGAGACCGCCGAGGATGAGCGTCCAGAGGGCTTCGAAGCGCTCCCCGGCGTTCGGGTCGGCCCACTCGGGGGCGTAGGCCGGGTCGTGGAAGTGGGCGGTCGCCTCGAAGACGGCGCGGGCCGTCGAAGCCGTCTCGGCGGGCCTGAACTCCCCGGACCCGACGCCGTCCTGGACGATCCGGCCGATCTGCCCGATCAGGGTGTCGATGTGCTTCTCGACGGTGCTGCTGTTCTCCGAGACCAGCGTCATGTACGTCGCGAACAGCTGCGGGTCGTCGAGCGCCTTACTCCGCTTGGCGGCGAACAGCGTCTCCAGCCAGCGGTGCAGCCGGTCGACGGCCGGCCCGGGCGTGGCGGCGATGGACTGCAGGTCGTGGTGGGCCTGGTCGAGCCAGCGCTGGGTGACGGCCTCGCGCAGCGCCGCCTTGCTCGGGAAGAACCGGTAGACGCTGCTGTGGCTGACACCGAGGGTCCGGGCGACGTCCACGACCGTCGCCTTGGCCGGTCCGAACCGCCTGAGGACGTCCTCCGTCGCGCTCAGGATCTGCTCGGGGGTGAGTGCGCTGTCCGTGGTCACGGGGAGGTACGTCCTAACGGTGATGCGGTTGGCGGTGTGCGGCTGACGGGGTGGCGCGGCCGGCCCGGTGGTGCGGTGCGGTGTGGATGTGCGGTGGTGCGGGGGTGGTACGGGCCGGTCCGGTGCGCCTGTGGTGCGGTGACCGCCCGGCCCCGGCGGCGGACCGGCGGCCGGGGCGGGTGCCGCGGTCAGCGCTCGCTGTCGAGGTGGGCCATCTGAGCGGCAGCGTACCTGTCCCCGGCGGCGGACCCGGCCGGGACGGCGGCCTCGATGGCGGCGAGGTCCGACCCGGTGAGCGTGACCTCCAGGGCGCCGAGGGCCTCGGCGAGCCGGTCGCGGCGGCGGGCGCCGACCAGCGGCACGATGTCCTCGCCGCGCGAGGCGACCCACGCGATCGCGACCTGGGCGACACTGGCGCCCCGCTCGGCGGCGACCGCGCGCAGCGCCTCGACGAGGTTGAGGTTGTGGGCGAGGTTCTCGCCCTGGAAGCGGGGGCTGTGGCCACGGAAGTCCGCGCCGGAGAGAGCACGGTCGTTGTTCCAGTGGCCGCTGAGCAGGCCGCGCGACAGTACCCCGTACGCCGTGACGCCGATGCCCAGCTCGCGTGCGGTGGGGAGGATCTCGTCCTCGACCGAACGCGAGAGGAGCGAGTACTCGATCTGGAGGTCGCTGATCGGGTGGACGGAGGCGGCGCGGCGCAGCGTGTCGGCGCCGACCTCGGAGAGGCCGATGTGGCGGACGTAGCCGGCCTCGACCAGGTCGGCGATCGCGCCGACGGTCTCCTCGACCGGGACGTTCGGGTCGAGGCGGGCCGGGCGGTAGACGTCGATGTAGTCGGTGCGCAGGCGGCGCAGGGTGTAGGCGAGGGCGGTCTTGGTGGCGGCCGGCCGGGCGTCGTAGCCGAGCCACTGGCCGTCGGGCCCGCGCTGGGCGCCGAACTTCACGCTGATCCGGACACTGTCGCGGTCGCGGCCGCGCAGCGCGTCGTGGATCAGCAACTCGTTGTGGCCCATGCCGTAGAAGTCGCCGGTGTCGAGCAGGGTGACGCCTGCGTCGAGCGCGGCGTGGATGGTGGCGACGCTCTCCGCCTCGTCGGCCGGGCCGTAGAGGTCCGACATGCCCATGCAGCCGAGGCCGAGGACGGAAGTGGTGAGGCCGGTGGAGCCGAGCGCGCGCCGGCGGATCCGGGGGGAGGTGGACACGGGTTGCTCCTGACGGGGGAGGGGTGGGTGGCCGGAGGTGGTGGGCGGCCGCGTTCCACTATGGCACCAGTGCTGACAGAATTCAAAATATGTCAGTGGTCATCTGTTATCTGTCTTCTGTTACCTGTCAGCCGCCGCCGGCGGACGGCTGTCCCGTGCCACACCGTCCTGCGCGCCGCCGCACGCCCCGCTCCGGTCGCAGTACGGCTGCCCGGCGCTGCGCCCGCAGCCGCACAGCATCGCCCTCGGCGTCTCCCGGACCGCACCCCCGGAGTCCGTCACCCGCAGCTCCCCACGCAGCAGCAGCCGCCCGTCCGGCGTCCGCCGCACTGACGTAGGCCGCTCCGGCACCTCCGTCCCCCCGTCCGCCAGCCGGTAGCGGAGCGCACCCGTCGGGCAGCGCCGCACCACCTCCGCGACCACTCCCGGCTCCGCCGCGTCCGGCGTGATCCACGGCCGCCGCGCCGTGTCGAAGACCGACGGCAGCCCCCGGACGCACTCGGCCGCGTGCCGGCACACCTGCGGGTCGAAGGAGACGGCGATCCCCGCGGCCTCGTACGCCTTCGCGCCCGGCCGGCGGCGCCCGCCCGTCTCCTGCCCGGCCGCCCGGTCCGTCTCCTGCCCGGTGGTCTCGTCCGTGCCCCGGTCGGTCGTCTCGCCCGTGCCCTGGCCGACCTCCCTGCCGGTCTCCTCGCCGCCCATCAGTCGGAGACCCGGCTGTGGTTCTCGTACGCGAGATCCGCGTACTCGGGGTGGCGCAGCATCCAGGCCTTGATGAACGGGCACGTCGCCAGTACCGGCAGCCCGCGCCTGCGGGCGTCGTCGAGGGCGGCCCGGGCCAGTGCGCCGCCCACCCCCTGCCCCTCGAAGGCCCGCTCCACCAGCGTGTGCGGGTACGCCACCAGGTGGTCGCTGCGCATGTACTCGGCGAACCCGGCCAGGGTGTCGCCCGCCCAGGCCTCGAAGCGGCTGTTGGCTTCGACGTCGCGTACCGTGACGGTCATCGGAGGCTCCTCGCTGCCGGACGCGGAGCCGGGGCCGGCCCCGGTCCATCATCGAGCGCCGCTCGCCGCCCCGCCCGTCGACCGGGCCGGCGCCCCCGCGGACGGACCGGCGGGCGCACCGGCGGTCGGCTGCGGCGCCCGGCCGCAGCCCGGAGCGCGCAGCAGCTGGGCCCGGGCCGGCGGCAGGTTGCGCCACACCGTCCGGTTCCCCAGCCCGTACGCCGCCTCGAACCGCCGCAGCAGCCGTACCACCGCGCGGTGCCGCGCCCCGCGCCGCGGTCCCGAGACCAGCGTCCGCGCCGCCGTCGTGCCCAGGTACCCGAAGTAGGTGAGCTCGCCGCCCGGCACCAGCAACCGCAGGTAGAGGTCCAGGATGTGCTGCACCTGAGCCGGGTCGAGGTTGGTGAACGGCAGACCGGAGACGATCACGTCGTACCGCTCGCCCGTGCCGCTGGTGCGCGTGCCGGTGCTGGTGCTGGTGCCGTCGCCGTCGTAGGTGCCGGTGCCCCCTTTCCTGCCCCGCGCCGCCGCCGGCCCGCACTCCGGCAGCTCCTCCACCCGGCAGGCCGACAGCCGCAGCCCGATCTGCGGCCCTCGCCGGGCCAGCTCCGCATCCTCGCGCAGTCGCTCCGCGAACCGCGGATTCGCCTCGACCACGTGCAACCGGTCGCCCGGGCGCAGCACTTGGGCCAGGCGCCGGGTCACCACCCCCGTCCCGGCGCCGACCTCCAGCACCGACAGCGGACGGTCCGGACGGCTGGTCACCGGGACCACCAGGGCGTTCACCAACTCGGGCCCGCTCGGTGCGAGCGCGCCCGTACTCTGAAGCGTGCGCAGCGCCTCGCCGAGGAACAGCAACCGGTCACCGGCAGGGCGGTCGGGTCGGCCGTACGACGGCCGGGCACGGGAGTGGGGGCGTGGACCGAGCTGATCTGTCGTCATGACACCGAAGCTAGGGACGCCCGCACCCACCCGAATCGGCCGGCGTGCGGCGCCGACCCCCGACGAAAGTTGAGGGTGGCACTGGTCTTTGGACGGGGGACCAGGGGCAGGGGCGGCCCATAGCATCGGCCCAGGCCGACGGGAGGAGACCGCGTGACCACAGGCCACCCGCTGCACCCCGGCCACCCCGACCACCCGCAGCAACCGGACCAGCTACAGGGCCGTGCCCACCCCGACCACCCCGACCACCCCGGCCACGTGCAGGGCGTGGACCGCCTGCCGTTCCCGGGCCACCCGGGCCACCTTCCGTACCCCGACCCGACTCCGCCCGCCACCGCCCTGCTCGGCTGGTACCCGCCCGGCCGCCGCCGCTGGGCGGAGAGCCTGCTCCTGCTCACCGTCCTCCTCCTCGCGGCCGAGGAGGCGTACGCCCAGTGGGCCGCAGTCGACTCCTCCCTCCGACCGCTGCGCATGGCGGCAGCCGTCCTCTCCTCCCTCTCCCTCGTCCTCGCCCGCCGCTACCCGGTCGCCGCCGCCGTCCTGCCCGTCCTCACCGCAGGGCTGCTCAACCGGGCGTTCCCGGGCCTGTTCAGCGTCTACCACCTCGCCTCCACCGGCCGGGTCGGCGCCGCCATGACGGGCGGGGCCACCATCGCCGTGCTCAGCGCGGTCCGCGCCGACTCACTCCTCGGCTGGGCCGGAACCGCCGGTTCACAACTGCTCGTCGAAGCCGCCGTCCTCTCGCTCGGCCTCTGGCTGCACGGCCGCCGTGTCCTGATCCACACCCTGCACGCCCAGGTCGACGCGCTGCACCGCGAGCGCGAACTCCGCGCCGAGCAGGCCCGCTCCGCCGAACGCGCCAGGATCGCCAGGGAGATGCACGACGTCCTGGCCCACCGCCTCAGCCTGCTCGTCCTGCACGCCGGCGTGCTGCGCGACCAGGCCGAGGCGGGCACCGTCGCCGACGACCCCGCCCGGCTCGCCCACCGGTTGGAGCTCCTCCGCTCGACGGCCGCCCGCTCCCTCGACGACCTGCGCGACGTCCTCGGCGCCCTCCGGTCCGAGCCGCGCCTCCCGGACGAGCCCCGATTCCCGGACGCGCCCCGGTTCCCGGACGCGCCCCGGTTCCCGGACGAGCCGCGCCTCCCGGCGGGGCCGCCTTTACCCGCGGGGCCTCCGCCACCCGACCCGCCGCGGCCACCCGACCGTCTGGGGTCGCTGGTGTCCGGTCCGCGGCACGTCGCGGCGACCCCGGCAGCACACCGCCCGTCCGGGACCACACCGTCCCGGCCCGACTCCGTCCATCCCCCCGTTCCCGTGGCGGCGCCCGCCCTGCGGGATCTCACCGAACTCGTCGGTGAGGCCGCCGCGGCCGGGCAGAAGGTCGCGCTCACCCTCGCCGGTGACCCGGAGACCGTCCCGACCACCCACCGGCTGGCCGTTCACCGGCTGGTCCAGGAGGCGCTCACCAACGCCCGTAAGTACGCGCACACCGCACCCGTTTCGGTCTGCGTCCGCTACGGCGCCCCGGCGACCACCGTCGAGGTGCTCAACGGCCCCGGCCGTCCGGCGCCGTCCGGGGCCAGTACCGGCGGCGGGTACGGGCTGGTCGGGCTCGCCGAACGGGTCGGCGCGCTCGGCGGCCACCTCGACGCCGGCGTCGACGGGCACGGCGGCTTCCGCCTCGCTGCCCGCCTCCCCTCGCCCGGGCATCCGCCCGCCCCACCCCCCGAGCCCCGGCCGGCCCGACCTGGAGACGGCGCATGATCCGCACCATGGTGGTCGACGACGACGCGCTGGTCCGCCTCGGCCTCGTCGACCTGCTCAGCCAGGACCCGGCCCTCACCGTGGTCGCCGAAGCCGCCGACGGACTGCAGGCCGTGGAGCTCGCCCGCCGCCAACGCATCGACGTCGCCCTGATGGACATCCGGATGCCCCGGCTCGACGGCATCGCCGCCACCCGCCGCCTGCGCGAGCTGCCCGACGCCCCGCGCGTGATCGCGCTGACCACCTTCGACCTGGACGAGTACGTCTACCAGGCGCTCGCCGCCGGCGCCGACGGCTTCCTGCTCAAGGACACCCCGCCCGCCGAGATCGCCCGTGCCGTCCACATCGTGGCGGACGGCCAGGGGATGCTGCACCCGTCGGCCGCCCGTCGCCTCATCGACCGCTACCACCGCAGCGGCGCACCGCGTTCGGTCGCTGCCCGCACCCGCGCAGCCGGGCTCACCCCGCGCGAGACGGACGTACTCCGCGAACTCGCGCGCGGGCTCTCCAACGCCGAGATCGCCGGCATGCTCGGGATGCGCGAGAGCACCGTCAAGGCCCATGTCAGCCGAATCCTCACCGCACTCGGGGTCGGCAACCGCGTCCAGGCCGCACTGCTCGCCCGCGACGCCGGAGTCGTCGACGACGGGGGCTGACGACGGGGGCTGACGGAGGTGACTGACGACGGCGACTGACAGCAGGGGGCGGACGGCAGGAACGGACAGCATCGACCGATGGGCAGCGATCGAGGGGCGTCGACCGAGGGGCGCCGGCCGAGGGCGTCGGCCGCTGACCACCGCTCGTCGCTCGTCGCTGGTCGGCCGCTGACCACCGCTCGCCCCCGAAGTCCACCCCGCGACACCTCCGTGCGTATCCGTCCGTCCGCAACCCTCGTGCCCTTAACCCCCGTCCAGCGACCCGTCGTCTGGTATCGAGCGCTGAGCCGCTGTCACCCATCCGGCGTGGAAATGCCGTGCCTTGGCCGTTTGCGCTGCCGAACCCGGGCGCGGGGTCCATGGTGGAGATGGGCGCGATCCGGCGACCGCGCTCGCGCGCCGACCCAGGCCCGCGCGCCGTACGCCTGCCACCGATCGAAGGCGGGCGCCCGAGGCGGGCCCGGCCTCCGGCACGCTGGGAGCAGGGCCACCTCGCAGGAAACCGAACGGTTCTTCTAGGCTCACATCTCGGCTTCCCTGCGGCGGTGCAGTCACTGTGCCCGCCGCATCGAAGCCGCCGTCCACGGGGCTCCGGGCCGACCGGGGCCACCGGATCGAGCGAGGAGGACGCAATGCCAAGCATGCCGCCCAGCCGTTCCACCGCACTTGGGCCAGACGGGCCGCCCTGGCGGGCCCTACGCCTGGCCGGGGCCGCACGCCCCGGTTGGTCCGGGCACCCGGGCTGGTCCGGCCGGCCGGTGCGGCCGCTGAATACCGGCGGCGGCCGCGGAGGCGAGCGTTGAGTCCCCAAGCCGTCCGGCCGGCCGCGGCGCCGACCGAGACCACCGAAGCCACGCGCCCCCCGGCCACTGCCGCCGCCACTGCCACCAGCTCCGCCTCCGCCGCCGCCGCCGCACCGGTCTCCGCAGCTGCGTCGGCCGTGGTTCCCGTCCTGGGCACGGGAGTCGGGGCCTTCACCGCAGCGACCGCCGCGACCACGACCACGGCACTCCCACCCGCCCCGCCCGCCACCGCCCCGCCCGCCACGGTCACCACCGCCACGGTCACCACGACTGCCGCCGCCACATCGACGGCAACGGCAACGGCAACATCGACGGCAACGGCAACGGCAACATCGACGGCAACGGCAACGGCAACATCGACGGCAACGGCAACGGCAACCGGGTCGGCTACCGTCACTGCCGACGTCACCAAGGGCGTCGCCATGACCGTCACCACGCTGGTCCCGCCGACCGTCCCGACGAGCGCACCAGCAGCCACCCCGTCCGCCACCGACAGCGACGGCCAAGCAGGCCCCACCGCCGCCCTCCCCGGACTGCCGCAGGCCCTCAGCTCACGTGCCCGCACCCTGGCCGGCGCCGTCCGCCGCCGCTGCGCAGATCTCGCCCGGATCGAGTCGCCCAGCGGCGACGCCCCCCGACTCAACGCCCTCGCCGAGGAGTTGGCCGCAGGATTCCGTGCCACCGGCGCCGCCGTCCACCGTGAGCCCGGCCCGGCCGGGGACCACCTCGTCCTCCAGTGGGACGGCCAGGACGAGAGTCTGCCGCACCTCCTCGTGGTCGGCCACCACGACACCGTCTGGCCGGCCGGCATCCTCAACGACTGGCCGGTCACCGAACAGGACGGCACTCTCAGCGGCCCCGGCGTCGTCGACATGAAGGGCGGACTGGCCATCCTGGAGGGCGCCCTCGCCCTGCTCGCCGATCTCGGGCAACGCCCGCACCGCACCGTCCGGCTGGTGGTCGTCTCGGACGAGGAGGTCGGCAGCCCCGACGGCCGGCGCCTGGTCGAGCGCCAACTGCGCGGTGCGGCAGCCGTCCTGGGTCTCGAACCGCCCCATCCGGACGGACGGCTCAAGACCGCCCGCCGCGGCAGCACCCGGGTGCGGCTCACCGTGACCGGGCGCGAGGCGCACGCCGGGAACGACGCGTCCCAGGGCGTCTCCGCGGTGGACGAACTCGTCGACCAACTGGTCGCGGTCCGCGGACTCGCCGGCCAGCCCGGCACCGAACTCAACGCCGGGCGGATCAGCGGCGGCACCCGGGCCAACGTCATCGCCGGCCGCGCCGAGGCCGAACTCGGCCTGCGCTTCGCCACCGCCGAGGCACAGCGCCGCACCCTCGACAGCCTGGCCCGCCTCACCGCGCTGCGCCCGGGGGCCCGGGTTCGGACGGAGGTGCTGTCCAGCCGGCCGGCCTGGCAGGAACGCTCGGCCAACCCGCTGCTGCGGCACGTCCGTTCCCTCGCGGCGGTACTCGGGCAGCAGCTGGACGGCGCACCGGCCGGCGGGGCCGGGGACACCAACCTGCCCGGGTCGCGCGGGTTGCCGACGCTGGACGGCTTCGGCGCGGTCGGCGCCGGGGCACACGCACGGCACGAGCACATCCGGATCGACCAGCTGGCCCCCCGGATCGCGCTGTTGGCGGCGCTTCTCGCCGTACCGCTGCCACGCCTGCGGGACCGGTCGGAGGGCTGACGCGGCTCCGGCCCCGGAGCGGCGGGTCCGGAGCGGCGGGCCCGCCGCAACAGGCTGGATGACGGGCCCTGGAGCAAGAGGCCTGGCGTAAGAGGCCTGGTGCAACGGGCCCGCCGCAAGAGGCCCGCCGCAAGAGGCCCGGCACAACGGGGTCGAAGCGGCGACGCCGGGGTTCCGGAGCAGTGACCCGGGGTGAACGGGCCCGTCGTCCGGCGCAGGCCGGGCGGCGGGCCCGTGGTCGCTCAGCGGGTCGTGCCCCATCGTCGGAGGGCGGTTCGTACAGCGGGCCCGCCCAAGGCCGCTACGGCTGGCTGTCGCCCTCCGACGGGTGGTCGAGCAGCGGGAACAAGCGGGTGACCGCGGCCACCGGGCGGGTGCCGGGGGCCGGCTCGCGGCGCCGGTAGGGGGCGAGCAGGGCGCGGACGGCGGCGCCGAGGTCGGCCAGCTCCTCGGGGGTGAGGTGGAGGACGTCGCTCGACGCCTCGTCACGCTGCCACTCGGCGGGGGCCTGCGCCCGGTGGGCTAGCCACTGGCGGTAGCTGGTGTCCTCAAGATCCTCCGCGAAGTCCTCCGCCAGACCGGCGGCCGGGCCGGGGGCGAGCCGCCGGGACTGCGGTGCGGCCTGGGCGGAGGAGGCCCCGGCGTCGGACGAGTCCGGCGCGCCGGCCGGCCCGGTGGCCTCGCCGGGCAGCAGCGAGCCCTCCCAGCGCAGTCGCCAGGGGCGCGAGCGGCCGTCGACGGTGGGCGCCTCCTCGATCAGGCCGTAGCGGGCGAGCTGGCGCAAGTGGAACGAACAGGTGCCGGAGCTCTGGTGCAGATGCTGCGCCGCCTGGTTGGAGGTGATCTTCCCCCAGGTGGCGATCAGGTCCAGCAGCGCGAGCCGGATCGGGTGGTCCGGCAGCGGCCGGTTCGGCGGTACCTCCAGCGGCTTCGGCCCCCGGGACGCCTCCGCACGGCTCACGGCGTCCAGCGGATTCCCGGGCACGGGCATGGGCGTGGGCCCCGGCGCGGGCGCGGGCCTCAGTGCGGGCTTCGGAGCGGGCCCGAACGCGGGCGTCGGAGCGGCTGTGGCTGAGGCCGAGGTCGCGGCCTCAGCCACAACCGCAGCCTCAGCCTCAGCCTCGATCGGGCCCACGGGCCCGGTCGGCAGGGTCTCGTCGGTGGTCACTTTGCAAAGATGCCTGTTTGCAAAGTGTCTGGCAAGCCGGGGGCACAGAAACACCCCAGGTCACGGTCACCGCCCCCGCCAACTATTTGCAAAGTGACACTTTGCAAAGTATGGATAGGCGTAACCAGAGACCCAGCGGAGGGGAGTACGACCATGACCGAACGGGCGTCCACGAAGGCGCTTTGCGGGTCGGTGCGGGTGCAGGGGGAGTGGGTGGCCGCGTACCCGGAGGTGCCGCCGGAGGCGCTGCGCGGGGAGGTGCGGCGGATCACCGTGGTCGGGGAGGAGGTGCTGCACCGCCGGTGCCGGGCGGTCACCGACGACGAGTTCGGCACACCGGAGCTGTCACGGCTGGTGGACGACATGTTCGCCACGATGTGGGTGGCCGAGGGGGCCGGCCTCGCCGCCAACCAGATCGACGTGGACCTCCAGGTCTTCGTCTGGGACTGCCTCGACGAGGACGGCGTCCGGCACGTCGGCCACATCCTCAACCCCGAGCTGGACGACCTGCCCTCCGACGCTCGCCGGCTCGCCGAGGTGGACGAGGGCTGCCTCTCCGTACCCGGCCCCTACCTGGAGCTGGCGCGTCCGGACTTCGCAGTCGTGCGCGGCCGCGACCTGGAGGGCCGCCCGCTGGTGGTGGAGGGCCGGGGCTACTTCGCCCGCTGCCTCCAGCACGAGACCGACCACCTCTACGGCGGCCTCTACATCGACCGGCTCTCGCACCGCGGCCGCCGCACCGCGCTGCGCCGGATGGAGGACCGCAAGGAGAAGGTGTTTGCCAAGCGCGCCGCCCGCGCGGAGGAGCTGGCCCGCCTGAGGCCGTCGGCCTGGGCGTCGCCCGGCGAATGATCAAGCGGATGCCCCGGGCGCGCAGGATCGGCAATGCGAGCGGGGGCCGCCCGGGCGGCGGGTGGCGGGGCGTCGAAGCGGGTTCGGTGCGTCATGCCGCGTCGTGGAGTCCGGTGCCCGGTGGCCTTGCGGCCCTTGTGTCGCCCGGGGCCGAATGTCGATGGCCGGCCTCGCCGTCGGCCGTGACGCGGGCCGGCCGACTGGTTGGCCTTCCCCGCCGGTGGCCTTCCCCGCCGGAGGCCCTCCCCGCTCGTAGCGCACCCCGCGGGTGCCCCCCGCCGGCTGCTGCCGGTCTCCCGCGCCGGTCACTCCGGTCGTCCGTCCGGCCCGGGTGTTCGACCGGGCGGAGCCCTGGGCGTCGGCTCCGGCCGGCCGGCGGTCGATGGCGTCCTCCCGGTGCGGGGCCAGTTGAAGCAGCCGCCGGAGGGAGCCGGTATCGGTGCACGAACCGGGCGCGCACCGGGCTGCGGACCCTCGCTGCGCCGGCTCGGGCGGAACCGCCCGGTCCGGTGGCGGACCTCCGTTCGCCCGTTCGCGGCGGTGGACCGGTCGCCGATCCGCAGGCTCCGCCGCCCGTCCACTTCTCGGACCTCCGCGACGCGAACAGACGGCCGAGCCGCCCTGTCCGGAGGACCGTCCAGTGGCCCCGGACCCGTCCGATCCCGCGCCTTTCGATCCGCCGCCCTCCCCCTCGGGACGGGCCTGCCCCAACGAGCCGGGCCCGTCCCAGGCCGGCCCGGTCCGGGCGGGAAGAGAAGATCATTTGCCGGGCGACCCCGGGGTGCACCGGGCCAGGAGTTCCGAGCGCTTCGCGGACGGCGGCCTGATTCCCTTGTCAGGCCGCCGCCTCACCACGCACAATGGAACCGACCGAACGGTCAGTCGGTAGCGTGGGCGGCGGCGGACCAGCCGCTTCCCGGCCCGCGCCACACGACAGCAGGCGGCACGCGGCAGCGAGCGCGCCGCAGGACGTGAGAGGGGACCGTGGTGACAACAGAGGTGGCCGAGCCGGTCCCCGCGCAGGTGCAGGAGGAGCGGTTCGAGGCGGTCGTCGCCGCCGAGCAGCGGATCGAGCCCCGGGACTGGATGCCCGACGCCTACCGGGCCACCCTGATCCGCCAGATCGCCCAGCACGCCCACTCCGAGATCATCGGCATGCAGCCCGAGGGCAACTGGCTCACCAGGGCCCCGTCGCTGCGCCGCAAGGCGATCCTGCTCGCCAAGGCCCAGGACGAGGCGGGCCACGGCCTCTACCTCTACGCCGCCGCCGAGACCCTCGGCGTGGACCGCGCGGAGCTGACCGAGAAACTGATCTCCGGGCGGCAGAAGTACTCCTCGATCTTCAACTACCCGACCCTCACCTTCGCCGACGTCGGCGTGATCGGCTGGCTGGTCGACGGCGCCGCGATCTGCAACCAGGTGCCGCTCTGCCGGTGCAGCTACGGCCCGTACGCCCGCGCCATGGTCCGGATCTGCAAGGAGGAGTCGTTCCACCAGCGTCAGGGCTACGAGCTGCTGATGACGCTGATGCGCGGCACCGAGGCCCAGCGCCGGATGGTCCAGGACGCGGTGGACCGCTGGTGGTGGCCGTCGCTGATGATGTTCGGCCCCTCGGACGGCGACTCGCCGAACACCGCCCGCTCGATGGCGTGGCGGATCAAGCGGCACACCAACGACGAGCTGAGGCAGCGCTTCGTCGACATGACCGTCCCGCAGGCCGAGCACCTGGGCGTCTCCCTCCCCGACCCCGAGCTGCGGTGGAACGAGGACCGCGGCGGCTGGGACTTCGGGGAGCCGGACTGGTCCGAGCTGACCCGCGTCATCCACGGCCAGGGCCCGTGCAACGCCCAGCGGATCGATCGCCGCCGCGCCGCCCACGAGGACGGCGCCTGGGTCCGCGAGGCCGCCACCGCCTACGCGCGGAAGCGCCGCGCCGAGGCCCAGTCCGACACCGGAGCCCAGCCCGGTACCGAATCCCGGCCCGGCACCGAGGCCCGGCACCACGCGGAACAGGAGAACGGAAAGTGACCGAGTCCAAGGCCGGCTGGCCGCTGTACGAGGTGTTCGTGCGCCCCCGGCGCGGGCTGAACCACGTCCACGTCGGCTCGCTGCACGCGTCCGACGACCGGATGGCGCTGCTCGCCGCCCGCGACCTCTACACCCGGCGCAACGAGGGCGTGAGCCTCTGGGTGGTCCGCTCCGACGCGATCACCGCCTCCACCCCGGACGAGCGGGACCCGTTCTTCGAGCCGAGCGGCGACAAGGTCTACCGCCACCCGACCTTCTACGACATCCCCGAGGATGTCCCGCACATCTGACGGGGAGCACCAGAACCATGACCGACGACACCGTGACCGGCGAAACCGCGGCCGACGACACCGTGACCGGCCGCCACGACAGCCATGAGAGCGACGTCGACCACGGCGCGCACGTCGACCAGGACGCGCACGTCGACCACGGCGCCCACGTCAGCCACGACGCCCACAACGACGACCACCTCTACCTGAGCCTCTCCGAGGCGTCCCCCGGGCCCGAGGGCGAGGGCCGCTGGGCCTACGGGACGGGCTTCGCGGACCCGCTGCTCGGTGTGGACACGGCCGTCCCGGCCGGGCTGGACGGCGCCGACCTCGCCGCCTACTGCCTGATGCTCGGCGACGACGCGCTCGTCCTGGCCCAGCGGCTGATCGAGTGGTGCACCCGGGCGCCGGAGCTGGAGGAGGAGGTCGCCCTCGCCAACCTGGGCCTCGACCTGCTCGGCCAGGCCCGCCAGCTGCTCACCCGGGCCGGCCAGGCGGACGGCTCCGGCCGGACCGAGGACGACCTGGCGTACTGGCGCGAGGAGCACGACTTCCGGAACGTCCGCCTGGTCGAGACGGCGAACGGGGACTTCGCGTACTCCGTCGCCAGGCTGCTGCTCTTCTCGACCGCGCGCGGCGCCCTGTACGAGGCACTGGCCGGGCACCGCGACCCGGTGCTCGCGGCGGTCGCCGCGCGGGGCGTCAAGGAGCTGGCCTACCACCGCGAGTACGCCACCGCCTGGACGCTGCGGCTCGGCGACGGCACGCCGCACTCGGCGCAGCGGATGCAGGACGGGCTGGACGCGGTCTGGCCGCTGCTGGAGGAGCTGTTCACGGCCCACCCGGTGGAGCTGCGGGTCGGCGTGGACCCGGCGACGCTGCGCGAACCCGTGCTGCGGGAGCTGGCCGCCGTCCTCGCCGAGGCCGGGCTGACCGTGCCGCAGGCGCCGGCGCTGGCCACGATCGGCGGCCGGGCCGGTCGGGACGGCGTGCACACCGAGGCGCTCGGCCCGCTGCTGGCCGAACTCCAGGTGGTGGCCCGCGCACACCCGGGGGCGACGTGGTGACCGTGCTGAGCGACGCCTGGGAGATCGCGGCCACCGTCCCCGACCCCGAGCTGCCCATGCTCACGCTGGCCGACCTCGGGGTGCTTGCGGAGGTCGAGGTGGGCGCGGCCGACGACGGGACGGGCGCCGGGGCGGGCGGTGAGACGGGCGGTGAGACGGGCGGTGCGGTCGGCCGCCGGACCGTGACCGCCTGGCTGACCCCGACCTACTCCGGTTGCCCGGCCGTCGCCGAGATGGCGGCCGACGTGGACCGGCGGCTGCGCGCGGCCGGCTACACGGACGTCCGGGTCCGGCTGCGGCTGGACCCGCCGTGGTCCACCGACCTGATCACCGCGGAGGGCCGCCGCAAGCTCGCCGAGGCCGGCATCGCCCCGCCCGGGCCCGCCGCCGGGCGCCGGACGTCCCCGGGTCTGCTGGCCCTCGGCCCGACCCGCCACCTCGTGGCCTGTCCGCTCTGCGGCGGCAGCGACACCGAGGAGCTGTCCCGTTTCGGCTCGACCGCCTGCAAGGCGCTGTGGCGCTGCCGCGACTGCCGCGAGCCCTTCGAACGCGTCAAGGAGATCTGAATGGCCGCCGGTCCCGCCAGCACGGCCCGCCCCGTGGAAACCCCCGCCGCTCCGGCCCCCGCGGCCCGTCCCGCCCGCCGTCCGGCCTTCCACCACCTGCGGATCGCCGCGGTCGAGCGACTCTGCGAGGACGCCGTCGCGGTGACCTTCGAGGTGCCCGACGGCCTCGCCGACCAGTTCGCGTTCCGGCCGGGACAGACGCTGACGGTGCGCCGGGTGGTGGACGGTGCCGACGAGCGCCGCTCGTACTCGATCTGCGCCCCCGTCGGCGGCCCGCTGCGGATCGCGGTCCGCGAGGTGCCCGGCGGGCTGTTCTCCCGTTGGCTGGTGCGCGAGGCCGCGCCGGGCGAGGAGGTCGAGGTGCTGACCCCGTCGGGCCTCTTCACTCCCGAGCTGGGCGAGCCCGCCGACCACGTGCTGCTGGCGGCCGGGTCCGGCGTCACCCCGATGCTCTCCATCGCGGCGTCGGTGTTGGCCGCCGACCGCACCTCCACCGTCACCCTGCTCTACGGCAACCGGCGCAGCGACACCGTGATGTTCGCCGACGAGCTGGCCGACCTGAAGGACCGCTACCTCGGCCGGTTCCAGCTGGTGCACGTGCTCTCCCGGGAGACCAGGGACGCCGAGCTGCTCAGCGGCCGGCTCGACCCGGAGCGGGTCGGCGCGCTGCTGAAGGCGCTGGTGGACGTGGAGCGCGTCGGCCACTGGTGGCTCTGCGGCCCGTTCGGGATGGTCGCCGGGGCGAAGGAGCTGCTGGCCGGGCTGGGCGTGCCGGGCGAGCGGGTGCACCAGGAGCTGTTCCACGCCGAGGACGAGCCGGTCGCCGAGCGCGCCGAGGAGTCCGCGGACGGGCCGGCGGACGGTGCGTACAGCGAGGTCACGGTCGTTCTCGACGGTCGTGGCAGCACGCTCTCCCTCCCGCGCGACCGCTCCGTCCTCGACGGCGCGCAGCGCTCCCGCCCGGACCTGCCGTTCGCCTGCAAGGGCGGAGTCTGCGGCACCTGCCGCGCCCTGGTCACCGAGGGCGAGGTGGAGATGCGCCGCAACTTCGCGCTGGAGGAGAAGGAGCTCGCCGCCGGCTACGTGCTGACCTGCCAGGCCCGCCCGCTCACCGACCGGGTGACGGTCGACTACGACCGCTGAGCGGGCACGGCCCCACGACCAGCTGAGCGGGCACGGCCACCACCGGTTGTGCGGGCACGGCCAGGACCGGCTGTGCCGGCACAGGACACGACCGCCGAGCGGGTGCGGCCACGACCGTCGAGGGCGCGGCTACGACTGCTGTGCCGGCACGGCGGCGCCCTGCACCGGTTCGCCGAGCAGTGCGACGAGGGCGTTCACGGCGGCCCGGCCCGCCCGGTTGGCGCCGATGGTGCTGGCCGACGGGCCGTAGCCGACCAGGTGGACGCGGGGGTCGGCGGTGGCGGCGGTGCCCGTGAGGGCGATGCCGCCACCGGGGGAGCGCAGGCCGAGCGGGGCCAGGTGGCCGACCTCGGGCCGGAAGCCGGTGGCCCAGACGATCGCGTCGACGGGCAACTCCTCGCTGCCGGGCCCCTCGCCCCAGGCGACGCCGTGCTCGGTCAGGCGGTCGAACATCGGGCGGCGGTGCAGTGCGCCCAGTTCCTCGGCACGGCGGTAGGCGACGGACGGACCGAGCCCGGTCACGCTCACCACGCTGCGCACCGGCAGGCCCTGGCGGACCCGCTCCTCGACCTTGGCCACCACCGCGCGGCCGTACTCGGGGGTGAACGGGCCGTCGTGGTAGACCGGCGGGGTCCGGGTGACCCAGACCGTCTCGCCGACGGCCGCGACCTCCGACAGCACCTGGATCGCCGAGGCGCCGCCGCCGACCACCAGGACGCGGCGGCCGGCGAACTCCTCCGGCCCCCGGTACTCGGCGTAGTGCAACTGACGGCCCGCGAAGTGGCCGGGGTAGTGCGGCAGGAAGGGGCGGGTCCAGGTACCGGTCGCGTTGATCAGCGCCCGGGTGGACCAGGTGCCCGCGTCGGTCTCGACCAGCAGCCGGGAGCCGGGTCGGTCGGACTCGGAGCGGACCGCCCGGACGTGGACGGGGCGCACGACCGGGAGCGCGTGCTTCGCCTCGTACGCCGCGAAGTACCCCGGGACCACCTCGCGGGCGGGGGCGTCGGGGTCGGGCTCGGGCAGTTCGAAGTCGGGCAGGTCGTGGAAGCCGTGCACGGTGGCCATCCGCAGGGACGGCGAGCGGTGTGCCCAGGCGCCGCCCGGGGCGTCATCGGCGTCGAGCACGACGAAGCCGCCGTCGGCGTCCGCCCGGTGGGGGGCGAAGCCGCGGCGGCGCAGGTGGTAGGCGGCGGACAGGCCCGCCTGCCCGGCGCCCACCACCAGGACGTCGACCCGCCGGGTTCCGTCGGCCGGGGTTCCGGCGTCGGCCGCACCGTCGTTGGTTGCACCGTAAACAGTCACGCCGGTGAAACATCGGGTGGCCGAGGAGTTGTTCCCGCTGCCGTGAAGCGCCCCGGGCGGGCAGCCGGATCAGGAGACCGGATGATCAGGCCGGGTCAGGTGGCCGGGCCGGGTGGCCGGCTCAGGTCGCCGGGGAGATCACGACGGCGGTGCCGTACGCGCAGACCTCTGTTCCGACGTCAGCAGCCTCCGTGACATCGAACCTGAACATGAGCACCGCGTTGCCGCCGCGCGCCTTGGTCTGCTCGACCAGCCGCTCCATCGCCTCGTTGCGGCTCTCCACCAGGGTCTTCGTCAGCCCGCGCAACTCGCCGCCGACCAGGGACTTGAGCGAGGCGCCGATCTGGCTGCCGATGTGCCGGCTGCGGACGGTCAGGCCGAAGACCTCGCCGATCACGTGGTCGACCCGGAAGCCGGGGATGTCGTTGGTGGTCACGACCAGTACCTGGGCGTCCGGGCGCTGCCCGCCGCCGAATTCGTCGATGTTCGCCATGGGCCCATCCTGCGGGCTGGACGGCACCCGGGCCCAGAGGCGTGGCCGGGGCGTGCCGTCGAAGGCCCCAGGGAGTCGCAGGGAGGACAGGGGGCGAAGGGAACGGGAGCAGGCCGGAGGAGAAGGACGGAGCGAAGCGGAGGAGGGCGGAGGCGGGCGGAGGTGGATGGAGCGGCACCCGGAAGGAGACGGCGGAGGCGCGGAGGAACGGCCGGAGAACGCCGGGAAGGACGGGGTCGGACGGGGAAGCTCGGACAGACCGGTGATCGGGCGGCCGAAAAGCCGTACCGTAGCCCCATGGGCGAGCGAAGCGATCATCCACAGGGGCCGGGCGCGGCGGAGGACTCCGGCGCGCAGGAGATCGAGGCGACGGTGGTGCTGGGCCTGCGGATCACCGACTGGCCGGCGTTGCGTGCGGCCGCGATCGCGGCCGTGGAGGAGCTGGACTTCGCCGGAATCGATCCGGCCGGCCAGCGGCGCGAACTGCTGCGCGAGGTTGCCGAGGACGCCAACGCGGCTCTCGGTGCACTGCTCCACCCGGACCGGCTGGTGGCCGCGATCCCCGGCGTCGAGGCCATCGGCGGGACGCTGGAGATCAGCGTCACCGAGGACTTCGCGCCGGACTTCGCGGAGCTCTTCCCGCTGGACGGCGGCGGCGACGACGAGGAGGGCAGCGGGACCGGCGACTGGACCCTCACCCCGCGCACCGCCTGCCTCCTCCACGCCCAGTTGCTGGGTCTGGCCGACGCCGCCTATGACGACCTGGAGGAGCACGAGGACGAGCCGGTCACCGACGGCGAGGAGCCGGACTGGACCGTCTTCGGCCGGCTGCCGCAGCGCACCTGGCGCCTGCACCGGGGCTGGCGCCGGGCGATGGCCCGCTCCTTCGACGACCTGGCCGACGACCTCGCGCTCGGCGAGTGGCCGCTGCCGCGTTGCCTGGCCGAGGAGATCGCCCTGCGGATGGCACTGGTGGACGCCCGTGCACTGCTCGGCGCGCAGCCCGAATCGGTCGCCGACATGATGGGCGACCTGCCGGCCGACCTCTACGACTACGACTGGGACGGCTGTCACGACGAGCTGTTCGGCGTCTTCGGGCCGGACGACGGCGACCCGGAGCTGACCGCCGAGCAGCGCACCGAGCTGCTGCTCGCGGCGACCCACCCGGAGGGCTGGTTCCTGGTGTACGAGGACGCGGAGGAGCGGGACCCGCAGCGCGGTTACCGGCGCTGAGGCAGGCTGAGGCCACGGGCTGAGGGCCGAGGGCCGAGGCTCGCGGGTTCCGCTGCTTCCACCGCTACCGCCGCTTCCGCCGCCCACCGCTTCCGCCGGCTCTGCGGCCGCCGCTGGTCGTACGGTCGTCGATGTGGCACGGGTGCGGCACGGGGGTGTGGCGGGCGGTTAGGCTGCGGGCATGTCCGATATGTCAGGCAGTGGGGTGTTCAGCGGTGAGGTGCCCGGCGGGGGACCGGGGGCGGCCGACGATCCGGTGCTGGCCCGGGTCGCGCTGGGCCTCGACGGCGTCCAGGCCGCGCAGCGAGGGCGGACGGCGCAGGCCCGGGAGAGTTTCGAGCGGCTCTGGGAGGCGCTCGGCGAACGCGACGTGTTCCACCGCTGTGTCCTCGCCCACTACCTGGCCGACCTGCAGGACGACCCGCGCGCCGAATTGGAGTGGGACCGGCGGGCGCTGGCCGCCGCCGACTCGCTGACCGTCGAGCGGGCGCAGACCTACGAGTCCGCCCTCCAGGTCCGCGCCTTCTACCCGTCGCTGCACCTCAACCTGGCCTCCGACCACCTCAAGCTCGGTGAGCCCGACCAGGCGCGCGACCAACTGGAGCGCGCCGTGGTGAGCCTGGACGCGCTGCCCGAGGACGAGTACAGCGCCGGCATCCGCGCGGCCGTCGACGAACTGCGGCAACGCCTGCGCTGAGGCCTGCGCCGAGCCTTGCCCCGACGCCTGCCCCGACGCCTGCGCCGGGTGTTGTTCACCGTTTTTGTTCAATGACCGAGCCCCGGACCCGAACAACCCCGGTGCGCTACATCTGGAGCGCTGCACCGACCGGCGATGGGGAGAGTTCGGCAGATGACGACGTTGTGCATCGGAAACAACCGCACCGAGGAGATGGTCGGGGACCTCACCGGGATGACGCCGCTGGAGCGGCTCTTCGCCGGCTGCGGAGCCCAGCGGATGCTCTGGTTCGCCGAGGACGACGACGTCCTGGTGCTGCCCTGGGCGCCCGACCCGGCGTACTTCGCGTACGTCACCGGGCTGACCGGCACCCGGGCGGAGAGCCTGACGGTGGTCGTACCGCCGTCGGGGGCCGAGGGCGACGGCATCCTCACCCCGGACCGGCTGGCCGACCCGGGTTTCCGCGAGGAGCTGCGCCGTGCGCTCGACGGGCGGCCGGTGGGGAGGGTGCTGGCGATCTCGCCGAACGCGGCCGTGGCCGACCTCGCCGACGCGCTCGGCGCCGGACACGCCGTGCCGGGCCACGAGTTCGCCGCACAGGGCGGCAACGCGCTGGTCAACAGCAAGGCGGTGTTCCGGGCGCTGGCCGCCGGCGCGGGCGTGCCCGTCCCGCCGGGGACGGTCGCCACCTCGCCGCAGCAGGTGGAGGCGGCGGTCAACGGCCTGCTGGAGCAGGGCCACAGCGTGATGATGAAGGTCGAGTACCAGGCCGGGGGCTTCGGGAACGAGGTCCTCAGCCGGGACGAGCAGGTCACCCCGGCCGGTGCGCAGCGCGTGGTGCCGCTGGCGGACCGGGCGGCGGTCGCGGAGTACGTCGCCGGGCGCTGGGACTGGCTGACCGGCGGGCGCAACCAACGTGTCGTCGTGGAGCGGTACTTCGCGGACGCGGTACCGCTGTACGCGGAGTTCGCGATCGGCGCGCACGGATCGGTGCTCTCGGGCTGCGGGGAGATGGTGATGGACCCGGTGGTGGTGGGCGAGATCACCCCGCCGGTCACCCCGGATGCCGGGACCCTGGCCGAACTCGTCGACCGGGCGGCCCGGTTGTGCGAGTCGCTGCGGGTGCTCGGCTACCGCGGCACGCTGAGTGCGGACGCCCTGCTCACGCCCAAGGGCGAGCTGTACTTCACCGAGACCAACGGCCGGCTGACCGGTTCGACGCACCTGCACGACGCGTTGTTCGCCCGGCTGGTCGGTGCCGGGCACCGTACCGCCCGGGTGATCCTGGAGCTGGCCGGCCTCCACGTGCCGTCTTTCCCGGAGGCGGTCGCGGCGGTCGAGCGGGCCGGACTGGCCTTCGACCCGGTGACCCGCACCGGCGTGGTGTTCAGCGCCGACTTCGGCCCGGCCGACGGCTCGGTGATGTACTGCGTGATCGCCGAGGACGCGGCGGCGGCCAGGGTGGCGGAAGGCCGGCTGCTCGCACTCTTCGCGCGGTGACGGACACCGACGACGTGGGGCCGCCGGGGATGAGGGCGGCGGTGATCCACCGCTACGGCGGGCCCGAGGAGTTCCGGACCGAGACCGTGCCCGAGCCGGCCGCCGGGCCGGGCCAGGTGCTGATCGACGTCACCCTGGCCGGCCTCAACTACGCGGACCTGCACTGCCGTGAGGGCGAGTACCAGCGCAACCCGTTGCCCGCCGTGCTCGGCGCGGATGTGGTCGGGCGGCGCCGCGGCGACGGCCGGCGGGTGGTCGCACTGCTCCGCTCCGGCGGCGGATACGCCCAAGTGGCCTGCGCCGACGAGGCGTTCACGGTGGAGGTGCCGGACGGTGTCGGTGACGAGCAGGCCCTGGCGCTGCTGGAACAGGGTGCCACGGCCTACGGCGCGCTGACCCTGCTCGGACGGCTGCGGCCGGGTGACCGGGTGGCGGTGACGGCTGCGGCCGGCGGGGTCGGGCACCTGGCGGTGCAGCTGGCCCGGGAGTTGGGCGCCGGTCGGGTCGTGGGCCTGGCGTCGACGGAGGTTAAGCGGGAGTTCGTCCGGTCGCTCGGCGCGGACGCCGCGCTCGACTCGGCCGGCCCGGACCTGGCCGCCAGGCTCGGCGAGTCGGGCGGTGTGGACCTCTTCGTGGACTCCGTCGGCGGTGAGGTGCTGCGGTCCGGGCTGGCGGCGCTGGCGCCGTTCGGGCGGCTGCTCTGCGTCGGGGCCCGCGGCGGACCGGAGGAGTCCTTCACGGTGGACGAGCTGGCCGGGGGTTCGGCCGGCGTGCTGGGGTTCTGGCTCCAGCACGTACTGGACGACCGGGTGTTGTTCACGGGCGTCGCCGGGCGGCTCTTCGGGCTGGCGCGCGAGGGGCGGCTGGCCGCGCGGATCGACCGGGTCGTCCCGCTCGACGGCGTCGCCGGCGCGCACCGGGCGTTGGGTGCGCGCGAGACGATGGGCAAGGTGCTGGTCGACGTGCGGCGGGAGGCCCGGGAGGAGAACTGAGGGGAGAGTCGGGAGGAGAACTGAGGGGAGAGCCGAGGGGAGACCCGAGGGGAGACCCGGGGAAGGACCTGACGGGAGACCTGAGGGAGGCCCGTGGGGCGGCGCCGCCCCACGGACCCCGCTCAGTAGCCCGCGACCTCGTCCAGGCCGTGGCCGCGCAGCGGGACCAGGAAGCTGCGCTCGAAGACCACCACCACCTCGCCGGTGGACTTGACCCCGGTGGTGCGGCAGCTGACGATGCCCTGACCGGCGCGGCTCTTGGAGAGCCGCTTCGCGAGCGTCTCCGTCTCCGCGTAGAGGGTGTCCCCGGCGAACACCGGGTGGGTCATCCGGATGTTCTCCCAGCCCAGGTTGGCGATGGTCCGCCCGCTGGTGGAGCGGGCGGTCATCCCGCCGACGATGCTGAGCGTCACCAGGCTGGAGACGATCGGCCGCCCCCAGGGCGTGTGTTCGCTGTACGCGGCGTCGATGTGCAGCGGGGCGTCGTTCATGCTGAGCATGCTCATCAGCACGTTGTCCATCTCGGTCACCGTCCGTCCGGGGCGGTGCTCGATCACGTCGCCGACCGTGAACTCCTCGTAGTAGCGGCCGACCACCTCGCGGTAGCGCCGCTCGCCGATCAACCGGTAGCCGGCCGGCTCGGGTTCGTCCGTCTCGGGTTCGTCCATGATGCGCTGCTCCCAGGTGTCAGAGGTCGGAGGTGAGTTCCTTGACGTGGCCGGCGAACTCGGTGATCAGGCGCTCGTCCATGTCGGCGCGCAGCATCAGCCGCAGGCCGGCCTCGCCCTTGGGGACGATCGGGAAGAACACCGCCGAGCTGTAGAAGCCGCGTTCGAAGAGCTGGGCGGAGAGCTTGACCGCGCGGTCGGCGTCACCGACGTCGACCCGGCGGACCGGCAGGCCGTTGCCGGCGAAGGTGGTCGGCAGGAGTTCGTCGAAGAGATCGATATTGCGGTTCAACCTGCCCTGGAGTTCGCCGAGTTCGGGTGACCGGTGGATGGCGGCGGCGCCCAGTGAGGCGCCCACCAGCGGCAGTGCGACGTTCTGCGACCAGCCGACCGGGCCGGCGTGCCGGTGCAGGAACTCGAACTGTTCGCGGTTGCCGAGCATCGCGACGCCGCCGCCGGTGCCGAAGCCCTTGCCGAGGCTGGCGGCGATGACGGTGAGCGGGTTCATCTCCAGCCTGGAGCGGACGAAGCCCTCGCCGCGCTCGCCCATGATGGAGAGCGAGTGGGAGTCGTCGATGTAGAGGAACAGCCCGTAGCGGTCCTGGAGTTCGAGCAGTCCGTCGAGGGCCGCCGCGCCGCCCATCGAGTACGCGCCGTCGGCCACGTAGGCGACCCGCGGGTACTTGCGGCAGATGTCCTCCAGGTAGTTCAGGTCGTTGTGCGGGCAGTTGAGCACCAGCGTCTCGTCCGCGCAGATCGGCTTCACGTACGCCATGCAGAAGTGGCAGAACCGGTCGAAGACCATGACCCGGGGCCCGCCGCCCCTGCCGTCGCAGGTGCCGTCGAGGTGGCCGGAGGCGATCAGCGGCAGGATGCCCGCGGTCAACGCCGTGCAGGAGGCGCCCGGCAGGATGTGTGCGCCGAAGAGTTCGCCCAGCTCCTCCTCCAGCTGCACCAGCAGGTTGTGCCGGATCCGGGTGGTGGAGGTGACCAGCCAGGTGCTCCGGGACTCGGTGAGCGCGTCCACGGCGCCGGCGGCGACCTGGGGGTGGTTGTTCAGGCCGAGGTACGCACAGGAGACCATGTTGGCGAACTCGTGGCCGGTCTCGCGGACGATCAGCCGGTTGTTGGACTCCGAGTCCACCTTGATGCCGATCAGGCCGTTGGCACCGGCCGCCTGCCAGACCGGGTCGGCGGTGGCGAGCATCGTCTCGGTGTTGCGGTATCGGCGGGGGCCCTGGATCGATCCGGCGTCTGCGGTCATTGTCGCTTCTCCCTGGTGTTGGTCGGCGTGGCCGGGGCTGGGGATCCGGCCGGGGCGGGCCGGGCCGGCGGCACGGGGGGTGCGGGCGGGGCGGGCACCAGCGGCGGCACCAGTGGCGGCTCCGGCGGGGCGAACTGTTCGAGCAGGCGCTGGCAGGCCTCGAAGAACGGCATGCCGACCATCACCCCGTCCACGACGGTGACCGAGCGGCCGTTCTCCCGTCCCGCCTCGACCACTCGCCGGGCCCGTTCCAGCAGTGCCTCGTCAGGGCTGAACGCCTCGTTGATCAGCGGAAGTTGGCGAGGGTGGACGGCGATCTTGCCGCTGAAGCCGAAGTCCCGGGCGAGCGCGGCCTCCCTGCGCAGCCCCGCTACGTCGGCGACCTCGAAGAACGGCGCGTCCATCGCCTCCACCCCGGCGGCGCGGGCGCTGTTGACCACCCGGCCGCGGGCGTGCGCCAGCGCCTCCCAGGAGAGCCCGGCACCGACCGCGAACGCGTAGTCGGCGGAGCCGAAGACCAGTCCGCGCAGCCGGTGTCCGGCCGCCGCGACGGCGGGTGCGTGCTCGATCCCGAGCGGCGTCTCGACGACGGCGAGGAACTCCGTCTGCGGGCAGTCCGGTCCGAGTGTGCCGGCCGCGATCTCGATGTCGCGGGGGGACTCCGCCATCGGGATCAGCACGATGTCCGGCTTCACCCGGTACCGGGTGATGGCGATCAGGTCGCGCAAACCGTCCGGGCCGGAGAGGGAGTTGATGCGGACCGCGCTCCGGGCGAGTTTGCTGGTCGGCAGGGTGAAGAACTCCTCGGCGAGTCGGCGGGCCTCCTCCTTCCGTGCGGGCGGGACCGAGTCCTCCAGGTCGACCATGGCGATATCGGCCCCGGACTGGTGGCTCTTGGCGTACCGCTCCACCGCCATCGCGGGTGTGGACAGCAGGGAACGGCAGTAGCGCGTGAACTTCATGGAAATCTCCGAAGTCAGCGAAGGCTGCGGCTCCCGGTTCTATCCCACCGGCATTGTTCGGCGCCGTGTGGCTGGACATTGAACATCAACTCGGAACAACCGACCCGAAGGCCCGATTGTTTGGCGCCAACTGTCCTGCGCATGATGAATCTTGGGGGGATGGACAGGAAGGTCACCACTTCAACGGAGAAGGGGGCTGCTGTGCCGCGTCGGGAGAGTCCACTCGACCAGGGGGACGGGCCGCTGCTGAGGTTCGCCGGCGACCTACGGGCGCTCAGGGAACGGGCCGGTACCCCGCCGTACCGCCAACTGGCCCTCCGGGCACACTGTTCGGCCGCCAGTCTCTCGGTGGCGGCCGGAGGGCGCCGGCTGCCCAGCCTCGCGGTGACCCTCGCCTACGTGCAGGCCTGCGGCGGCGACGTCCGCGAGTGGCAGCACCGCTGGCAGCTGCTGGCCGCCGAGCTGGCCGCCGACACCGCCGCCCGGCGGCGCGCCCAGGACGCCGGCTGTGCCCCCTACCCGGGTGCGGCGGCGTACGAGGCGGCGGACGCGGAGCGGTTCTACGGGCGCGAGGCGGTGCTGGACCGGCTGGTCGGGCTGCTGGGCGAGCGGAACCTGGTGATGGTCACCGGGCCGTCCGGGGTCGGCAAGTCCTCGCTGGTCAGGGCGGGTCTGCTGGCCCGCATGGGCGGCCTGGGCGGGAGCGGTGGCTCCGGCGGGAACGGTGGCCTGGGCGGCCTGGGCGGGAATGGCGGCTCCGGTGGCGGCGCGGGCCTGAACGCCGGTGCGGGACCCGGCTCCGCTGCCGGAGCCCGCACCGGAGCCGGCCCTCGCGGTGCGAGGGATCCGCGCAGGGGGTCGGGCGCGGCGCGGCCGGGCGCCCGTGCGGTGCCGGTGGCGCTGCTCACCCCGGGCGAACGGCCGATGGAGGCGTACGCGCTGGCGCTCGCCCGGCTCGGGCAGCGGGCCGGGGAGACGCGGGGCGTGCGCGCAGGACTGCAGGCCGCCGGGTACGAGCGGGCGCGGGCCGCGGATCCGGTGCTGGTGGTGGACCAGGGCGAGGAGCTGCGGACGCGGTGCCGGGACGCCCGGGAACGGGCCCGGTTCCTGGACGCGCTGGTCGCGGCCGCGGAGGGGACGGGCCGGAAGGCGGGCGGGACCGGTGGTGCGGACGGCCTCCGGTGCCGGGTGGTCCTGGTGGTGCGGTCCGACCAGGGCGACGCGCTGCGGGCCGAGCACCCCGCCCTGGCCGAGGCCTGCCGGGGCGCCGTGCTGACCGTCGGCGCACCCGCACCGGACGAGCTGCGCCGGGCCATCACCGAGCCGGCGCTGCGGGCCGGCTGCACCGTCGAGGGCGCGCTGCTCGCGGTCCTGATCTCCGCGGTGGCCCAGCAGCCCGGCGCGCTGCCGCTGTTGTCGGCGGCACTGCTGGAGACGTGGCGGCGGCGCAGCGGCAACGCCCTCACCCTGGCCGGATTCCAGGCCACCGGCGGGTTCGAAGGGGCGCTCGCGCGGACGGCCGAGGCGCTGTTCGACGGTCTGGGCGCGGCCGACCGGGAACGGGCCCGGGCGGTGTTCGTACGGCTCGGCGGTGAACCGGCCCCGGGCGCCGGCGGCGACAGCGCGCGAAAGCCGGTCGGGCGCGGGGAGTTCGACGATCCCGGGGTGCCGGCCCTGCTCGAACGGCTGGTCCGCGCCCGGCTGGTGGTGCTGGACCGGGACACCGTGGAGCTGTCCCACCACGCCCTGCCGCAGGCCTGGCCCCGGCTGCGGGACTGGCTGGCCGAGGGCCGGGAGGCGCTCGGCGAGCAGCGGCGGCTCACCGCGGCTGCGCGCAGCTGGGCGGCGGCCGACAAGGATCCCGAACTCCTCTACCGGGGAGCCCGGTTGGACCATGTCCGGCGGCGGGTGGCGGCGGGTGAACTGGCGTCGGGCGGGGTCGAGCGGGCGTTCCTGTCGGCGGCGGTCCGCGCGGCCGCCGACGACCGCCGGCGGGTCCGGCGGCAGAGTCTGGCGCTGGCCGGGCTGGCGGCGGCCGGCGGGGCGTTGCTCACCCTGGCGGGCGGCCACCGGATCCGGCGCGGCTGGAGGGATTGATCGGCCTCGGAACAGGGGGAGTTGAACAACGGCCCGGTTGTCCGGTGGGCCGGCCGGGCGGCCTCGGGAATGTCGATCACCTGCTTGCGCGGCCGTCGGGCGGCCGGGTAGCTTGGCGATCGATCCCGGCTCCGGCAACCTTCCGAATTCGCCTGGCCGGCCGTGGATTCAGCTCCCGTCACGGTCGGCCGGTGCCGGCCCGGCGGTTTCTCCGACATCCTGGCCAATTTCCCTCACCGGAGCGGCGTTTCCGGAATTCGCTTCCTGCGGGCTTTCGCGCTGCTTCCAGCTGTTTCGCCAAGTCCTCCGCCGTGGCTGTTTCTGCTGTTTCTTCTGTTACGGCTGGTGCGACTGCTACTGATGTTTTCGATGCGTCGGCAGTTCCCGTTGTCCCCGTTTGTTCCGTTGCTCCGTTGTTTCGTGTTCTTGCTGTTCCCGTTGCTCGTGCGGCCCGCCATTCCCGAATCCGTGTCAAGGGGGAGTCATGTCCGAAACGGCCAGCCCGGCCCCGCCGGCCCGTCCGGTGCACAGCTGGGACGAGTTCAGCACGCTCCGCGAGGTGGTGGTCGGCACCGCAGTGGGGGCACGGCTGCCCGAGCAGTCCGATCCCTCGTCCTGGCTCTCCTGCTTCCCGAAGACCAGCGCGGCCGAGCTGGCCACGATCCCGGTCGGCGCGTACTCGCAGCAGGTGGTGGAGGAGACCGAGGAGGACCTGGATGCGCTGGTCGCGACCCTGCGCGGACTCGGCGTCACCGTGCGCCAGCCCGAAGTCATCGACCACGCAGCAGAGTTCGCCGCGCCGAACTGGCGAGCCGACGGCGGCTTCCACTCCTACTGCCCGCGCGACCTCACGCTGGTCGTCGGCGAGACGGTGATCGAGGTGGCGAGCCCGATGCGCCACCGCTACTTCGAGGTGTTCGGTCTGCGCGACCTCTTCCAGGAGTACCTGCGGGGCGGGGCGCGGTGGTTGGCGGCCCCCCGCCCCCGGCTGGACGACGGGCTCTTCGAGTTCGACGCCGACGGGCTGCCCCTGCTGGGTGAGTCCGAACCGGTCTTCGACGCCGCCAACGTGCTGCGGCTCGGCCGTGACGTCTTCTACCAGGTGTCGCGCAGCGGCAACGAACTCGGGCTGACGTGGCTGGAGTCCACCCTCGGACTGCTCGGTGACCTGCGGCTGCACCCGCTGCGCGGCATCTACGGGTACACCCACATCGACAGCACCATCGCCCTGCTCCGGCCTGGCCTGGTGCTGCTCAACCCGGAGCGGATCAGCCCCGAGACGGTGCCCGAGGCGCTGCGCGGCTGGGACATCCTCTGGTGCCCGCCCGCGGAGCCGGCCGTGGCCTCGCCCGAGCACGCGCTCAGCGAGAGCTGGATCAGCATGAACCTGTTGATGGTCAGCCCCGACACGGCCATCGTGGAGTCCGGCCAGCAGAGCCTGATCAAGCAGCTGGAACATGCGGGCATCACCGTCCTGCCGCACCGGCTGCGCCACTCGCGGGTCCTCGGCGGGGGCTTCCACTGCGTGACCCTGGACATCCGGCGCGACGGCGGGCTGGAGGACTACCTGTCCTGACCCGCGCCCGCCGGGGGCACCCACCTCCACCGGTCGGCCCGGTCGGCCCGGTCCGCCCGGTCCGCCCGGTCGGCCCGGTCGCCCGGGGCCGCCGTTCGTTCGGTCCGCCCGGTCCAGCGGTGCGGTCCTCCCGGGCCCCGCGGTGCGGTCCGCCCGTTCTCCCGGTCCGCCCGGGGCTCCCACCTTCACCTGGCGTGATCGCGGAGGACGGGGGCTGGCATGCTTGACGGGTGACTTCTCCGTTCGACGCCCCCGTCCCTGACCCTGCCCCCGAGGACCGCGACGCCCGGCCGCAGTACGTGCTGCCGCTCGTCGTCCGGCTGGAGCGGGACACCCCGCCCGGGCGGACCGACGCACTGGAGACCTCGGCCCGGGCCGTGCTCACCCTGCTGGCCGACCCGCGGGTCACCGGACCGGACGGCGAGTGGGCGGAGCGGGTGGCGGCCTGGGAGGACGCCCGGATCCGCAAGGTGGTCCGGCGGGCCCGGGGCGGCGAGTGGCGCCGGGCCTGCGAGCTGCCGGGGCTCACGGTGAGCGGCCGGGAGGCGGAGGTGCGGGTGTTCCCGCCGATCCCGCTGGACGGCTGGCCCAAGGAGCTCGCCAAGCTCCAGGTTTCCGGCACCGATCTGGAGGAGACCGGCCCGGTGGACGCCGCCGAAGCCGGCGTGCCGGTGCTCTGGCTCAACCCCGAGCTGGAGATGAGCGCGGGGAAGACCATGGCCCAGACCGGCCACGCGGCCCAGCTCGCCTGGTGGCGGCTGGACGACGCGCAGCGCAAGGAGTGGGCCGAGTCCGGCTTCGCGCTGGCGGTCCGTACGGCGACACCGGAGGCCTGGGTCGGGCTGGTCGGCGGTGGCCTGCCGCTGGTCCAGGACGCGGGCTTCACGGAGATCGCCCCGGGGAGCAGCACCGTGGTGGCGGACCACCCGGCCCTGCGCGGCTGAGCGGGAGGCGCTCGGCCGCGGCCTGCCCGGAGGCGCGCCCACGCCCCGTCGGCCGTCGGCTGACGGTCGGCGGGCGGGGGCGGCCGGCAGGGGCGGTCCGAGCTCAGGCCTCGTAGCGGCGGATCGAGCGCAGACCGCCGTACGCCGCCGCCGCGGCCCAGAGTGCCATGATCAGCAGCCCGGTCCAGTGGCCGTAGTGGACGGCCGGGTCCGGCTGGGTGAGCATCGCGTACAGGCCGGCCCGGTCGGGCAGGAACTGGCCCGCCTCGCGCACCCCGGGTATCGCCGCCAGCAGGGTGGTGCCGAGGAAGACCATCGGCGTGAGCAGGCCGAGGGCGGCGGTGAAGTTGCGCATCATGGCCGTCAGGCCGAGGCAGAACACCACGAGCAGCGGGTGGTAGAGCACGCCGGCCAGGAAGCTCCGCCCCATGCCCGGGACGGAGAGGTCCAGGCCGACGGTGCCGGCGACCGCGAGGAACGAGCCCGCCGTGGAGACCAGGCCCAGCAGCAGCCCGATCCCGGCGCCGAGGACGAGCTTCGCGCCGTACAGCCGCCCGCGCCGCGGCACGGCGGTGAGCGAGGTGCCGATCATGCGGGTGTTGAACTCCTGCCCGATCAGCAGGATCCCGAGGCAGGCCACGGCGACGTGACCGAACAGCAGGCCGTAGTAGATCCCGCCCGCCGGGTCTTCGCCCGGGGTGTGGTCCACCTCCCCGTACGCGGCGTTGACGGCGAGGGTGATGCCGACCGTGAGCGCGACGGCCACGATCGGGGCGATCCACTGGGAGCGGAGCGTGGTGAACTTGATCCGCTCGGACCGGAGCACGGCGGTGGTGGTGGTCATCGGAAGCTCTCCTTTCCCCGGCGCCGCAGGGCGCGGGAGGTCGTCGGTGAGGGGGTGGTCGGCGGCGGGCCAGCCTGTTCAGGCCTGGTAGCGGCGGATCGAGCGCAGGCCGCCGTACGCCGCCGCCGCGGCCCAGAGGGTCATGATCAGCAGGCCGGTCCAGTGCCCGTACACGACCTGGGGGTCGTCGGCGTAGCGCAGGGCGTACTGGCCCGCGCGGTCCGGGAGGAACTGGACCACGTGGCGGACGCCCGGCAGACCGCCGAGGAGCGGGGAGAGCAGGAAGACGGTCGGCACCAGCACGCCCATCGCCGCGCTGAGGTTGCGCATCATGGCGGTCAGGCCGAGGCAGAGCACCACCAGCAGCGCCGGGTAGACCACGGCGGTGGTGGCACTGCGCACGAACGCGGGCCCGTCCCACTCGCCGGGGGTGAAGGCGGCGTACCCGGCGAAGGAGCCGGCCGCCCCGGCCAGGCCGACGCCGAGGGCGACCAGCGCTCCGAGCAGGAGCTTGGCGCCGTAGAGCCGCCCGCGACGCGGTACCGCCGTGAGCGAGGTGCCGATCATGCGGGTGTTGAACTCCTGCCCGATCAGCAGGATCCCGAAGCAGGCCAGTGCCGCCTGGCCGAAGTTGAGGCCGTAATGGATGCCGACGCCCGGGTCGTCGGTGAGGTTGTGGTCCTTGCCGCCGAGCGCGGCGGAGACGGCGACGGTGAGGCCGCCGGTGAGCAGGACGGACAGCAGCGGGGTGATCCAGAGCGAGCGGAGGGTGGTGAGCTTGATCCGCTCGGACCGGAGGACGTTCGCGACGGTGGTGGCCGGGGCGGCCACGGCCGGGGTGCTCATGTCGCCACCGCCCGGAACTCGACGCTGTCCGCGGTCATCCGCATGAACGCCTCCTCCAGGGAGTCCTGCTGGACGGCGATCTCGTACAGCACCACGCCGTTGGCGGCCGCCAGTGCGGCGAGCTGCTCGGGCTCGGCGCCGGTGACCTCCCAGGCGCCGCCGTCTACCGGTTCGGCGGCCAGAGCGGAGCCGCGGAGCAGGGCGTCCAGCTTGGCAGGGTCCACCGCGCGGACCCTGATCCGCGTGCGGCCGTGCCGGTCGATGAACTCCGACGTGGCGGCGTCCGCCAGCAGTCGGCCGCGGCCGATCACCACCAGGTGGTCGGCGGTGAGCGCCATCTCCGTCATCAGGTGCGAGGAGACCAGGACCGCGCGGCCCTCGGCGGCCAGGTCGCGCAGCAGCGTGCGGATCCAGCGGATCCCCTCCGGGTCGAGGCCGTTGACCGGCTCGTCCAGCATGAGGACCGGCGGATCGCCCAGCAGTGCGGCGGCCACCCCGAGGCGCTGGCGCATGCCGAGCGAGAACCCGCGGATCCTGCGGTCGGCCGCGTCGGCCAGGCCGACCTGCGCGAGCACCTCGTCGACCCGGCGCTCGGACAGGCCGTTGCTGGCGGCGAGCCAGCGCAGCTGGCCGCGGGCGGTGCGGCCGCCGTGCATCGCGTGGGCGTCGAGCAGGGCGCCGACCTGCCGCAGAGGGTCGGACAGCTCGGCGTACGGGCGGCCGTCCACCAGGGCGCTCCCGGCGGTGGGCCGGTCCAGGCCGAGAATCAGCCGCATGGTGGTGCTCTTGCCCGCGCCGTTCGGCCCGAGGAAGCCCGTGACCACTCCGGGCCGGACCTCGAAGCAGAGGTCGTCGACCACGCGCGTCCCGTCGTACTCCTTGGTGAGGCCCTGAACCTGGATCACGGCTGCCCTCCCTGTCCCTGTCGCTCTCGGGGCCCGGTCGCTGCCGGGCCGCTCTCCCTGCCGGGCCCGCCCGTTCGGCCGGTCCCGCTGTCGATGACCCCATTCGACCGGAACGGACCTCCCCGGCGGATCCCGCCGGGGAGGGGAGTTGACTCCCTCTCGGGAGGGAGGGCCTCGTACTGCGCTGACCTGGCAGGATGGCGGGATGCCCCGAATATTCGCGCCCCTGCTGAGCGGCGCCACCTACGCGCGGTGGCTGCACCTGGCCATCGGATGGATCTTCGCCGCCGTCGTGCTGATGGTCTATCCGGGGACGTACGGCTTCAGCCTCGGCGGGGTCGTGCTGCGCGCGGTGCCGGCGGACGCGGCGCTGCTGGTGCTGGTGGCGATGCTCCCGGCGATGCGTCGGGCGGAGGGCGTGCAGGCGCGGCTGCTGCTGATACCGGAGCGTGAGGAGGACATCGCCACCGAACCCGCCCGGACGTGGGCCGACCGGCGGCGGACGGCGGTCTGGCTGGTCGGACGGACCGCCCTCGGAACGGCCGTCGGGATCCTCTCCGTCCTGGTGCCGGCGGCCGCCTTCGACCTGGTGTTCCGCCCCGGACCGCGGCTGCCGGGCGGTCTCGAACTCCCCGCCGGGGAGGGGACGTCGTGGTACCCGCTGGCGGCGCCGGTGCTGTTGTTCGCGCTCGGCTGGCTGATCGTCTGGGCCGGCCGCCTCCAACTCGCCATGGCGGTGAGGCTGCTGGGGCCGTCCCCGGCCGAACGGCTGGCCGCCGCCGAGCTGCGGGCCGAACGCCTCCTCGAACGCAACCTGTTGGCCCGCGAGTTGCACGACTCCATCGGCCACGCCCTGACGGTGACGGTCATCCAGGCCGGTGCGGCGCGCGAGGTGGGGGACGCGGCGTTCGTCGCCAAGGCGCTCGAAGTCATCGAGGAGACCGGGCGAAAGGCGATGGAGGACCTGGAACGCACCCTCGTCCTGCTCCGGGACACCGGCGAACCGGGTACCGGCCGCGGCCCCGGCGCCACCCCCGGCGCCCCCGGCGCGGGCGACGCCCGGGAACGCCCCGGCATCGAGCAGTTGCCCGGGCTGTTCGACACCGCGCGCTCGGCCGGCAGCCCGGTCGAGGCGTGGATCGACGTGCCCTCTGGACGACTGCCCGGCGTGCTCTCCCGCGAGGGCTACCGCATCGTCCAGGAGGGCGTCACCAACGCCCTCAAGTACGCGCCGGGTGAACCGATCAGCGTCCGGGTCACCCTGCGGGACGACCGGTTGGAGCTGCGCTGCGCCAATGCGCTGGGCAGCTCCGCCGCGTCCGTCCGCGTCACACCGCGCCGGGGCGGCAAGGGACTTCGCGGCATCCGGGAGCGCGCCGTGCTGCTCGGCGGCGAGGCCTCCGCCGGGGCGGAGTCCGGCGAGTGGGTGCTGGCGGTGCGGGTGCCCCTACGCTTGGGCGCGTGATGATCGACATTCTGCTGGCCGACGACGAGGAGCTGGTCCGGGCCGGGCTGCGGGCCGTACTGGAGGCGCAGGGCGACCTGCGGGTGGTCGGTGAGGCCCGCGACGGTGCCGAGGCGGTCGCCCTGGCCCGCGAACTGCGGCCGCACGTGGTGCTGATGGACGTCCGGATGCCCGGGACGGACGGCCTGGCCGCCACCCGCGAACTGGTCCGGGGCGCGGCCGCACCGGGCGGGTGGGCGCCGAAGATCCTGGTCGTGACCACCTTCGAGATCGACGACTACGTCTACCAGGCGCTGCGCGCGGGCGCCGACGGCTTCCTGCTGAAGCGCTCCCGGCCGGCCGAGATCGCCCATGCCGTCCGGCTGGTCGCGGCGGGCGAGTCGCTGCTCTTCCCCACCGCGATCCGCCGCCTCGCCGCCGGCCAGGGCAACCGGGAGGCGCGTGACACGATGGCGCGCGCCGCCCTGACCGACCGTGAGGCCGAGGTGCTGCGCCTGGTGGCGCGCGGGCTGACCAACGGCGAGATCGCCGATCAACTGTTCCTCGGCGTGCAGACGGTGAAGACGCACGTCAGCAGCGTGCTGGGGAAGCTCGGCGCCCGGGACCGGACCCAGGCGGTGATCGCCGCGTACGAGTCCGGCTTCGTGGAGCCGGCGGAGTAGCCCGGCGCCGGACCACGCCCGGCCCACGCGTCGCCCCCGCTCGGGCCCGCCCCCGCCAGGCCCGGTCCCGCCCCGGCCCAGGCGCCGGCCCCGCTCGGGCCCGCCCCCTGGTACGCGCCGGCGGCCACGCCCCCGCCCGCCGTCTCCCGGCTCAGGCCGGGTAAGCGTGCGTCTGGGCCGCCTTGACCGACGCCCAGACGGTGGCGCCGGGGGCGAGGTCGAGTTCGGCCGCTGCGGCGGGCGTCAGGTCGGCGGCCATCGGGAGGGTACCGGCCAGGTCGGCGCGGACCTGGTCGCCGTGCAGGTCCAGGCCCGCGACCTTCAGCTCCCACACGTTGCGCGCGCTGGACTGCGGCTCCTCCCGGTGCAGCGTCACGGCGGACGGCGGGAACGCCACGAAGGCGGGACCGGTCAGTTCCTCGGTGGTGGCCAGCACCGTGCCGTCCGCCAGCGTGACCAGGTGGCCCTCCGCGCTGCCCTGGTACAGGTTGAGGCCGACCAGCCGGGCGATGTAGTCGGTGCGCGGCCGGCGGGCGATCTCGGCCGGGCTGCCGGACTGCACCTCGCGCCCGCCCTCGATCACCACCAGCCGGTCGGCCAGCACCATCGCGTCCAGCGGGTCGTGCGTCACCAGGACCGCCATCGCCTCGAACTCGGCGAGGTGGCGGCGCAGTTGGGAGCGGACGTCGAGCCGGGTGCGGGCGTCCAGGGCGGCCAGGGGCTCGTCGAGCAGCAGCAGCCGGGGCCGGACGGCCAGCGCCCGGGCGAGCGCCACCCGCTGCGCCTGTCCGCCGGAGAGGCGGCCGGGGCGGGCGGCGGCGTGCTCGGCCAGGCCCATCCGTTCCAGCCAGCCGGCCGCCTCGGCGCGGGCCTCGCGCTTGGGGCGGCCCTGGCAGCGCGGGCCGAAGGCGACGTTGTCGAGCGCGCTGAGGTGCGGGAAGAGCAGGTAGTCCTGGAACACCACGCCGACCGGGCGTTCCTCGGCAGGCGTGTGCAGGCGTTCGGCCGGGTCCTCCAGGACGCGGCCGTCCAGCCGCAGGTGGCCGCCGGTGAGCGGGAGCAGGCCGGCGAGGGCGCGCAGGGCGGTGGACTTGCCGGCGCCGTTCGGCCCGAGCAGGGCGACCACCTCGCCGGGGGCGGCGGTGAGCGCGAGGTCGAGGCTGAAGGCGGCACGGTCCACCCGGAGCCGGGCGTCGAGGGCGGGGGCGTCGGCAGTCACGGTGTGGGCGTCCAGTGGGGGGCGTGGTCGAGTGGGGCACGGTGCGCGGGCCGGAGCGGCAGGCCGGCCGGTGCCGCCCCGTCCGCCGCCACCGCCACCATCACCGCTGCCACCGAAGGCGACAGCGGTGATGGTGGCGGCAGGGCGCACACGAGGCCGCTCGCGCAGGTGTACGCGGAGGCGTTCACGGCGTGGGCATCCAGCGCTCGCGCAGCCCGACCAGAACGGCGACCGAGACCACCAGCAGCACGAGCGAGAGCGCGATCGCCGCCTCCGGGTCGGACTCCATGGCCAGGTAGACCGCGAGCGGCATGGTCTGCGTCCGGCCGGGGAAGTTGCCCGCGAAGGTGATCGTCGCGCCGAACTCGCCGAGCGCGCGGGCCCAGGCCAGGACGGCCCCGGCGGCGATGCCGGGTGCGATCAGCGGCAGCGTCACCCGCCGGAAGGCGGTCAGCCGGGAGGCGCCCAGGGTGGCGGCCGCCTCCTCGTAGCGCGGGTCGGCGGCCCGCAGCGCGCCCTCCACGCTGATCACCAGGAACGGCATCGCCACGAACGTCTCGGCGAGGATCACACCGGTGGTGGTGAACGGCAGGGTGATGCCGAAGGCGGAGTCCAGCCAGGAGCCGACGATGCCGCGCCGGCCGAGCACCAGCAGCAGCGCCACGCCGCCGACCACCGGCGGCAGCACCAGCGGCAGCGTGACCAGCGCCCGGACGACCCGCCGGCCGGGCAGTTCGGTGCGCGCCAGCAGCCAGGCCAGCGGCACCCCGAGCACCAGCGACACCCCCGTGGCCGCTGTGGCGCAGACCAGCGAGAGGCGCAGCGCGTCCCACACCTCGGTGCTGGTGAGCTGTTCGGAGAGGTCGCTCCAGGGCGCCCGGACCAGCAGCCCGACCAGCGGCAGGATCAGGAACGCCAGCCCGAGCAGCGCCGGGAGCAGCAGCGTGACCGGGACGCGGTTCGCGCGCCGCCGACGGAGCGGCGCGTCGGCCGCCGGGGCTGCCACCCCGGCGGCCGACCGGGTGGTGCGACGGCTCACGGTGCCTGGAACCCCGCCGTGGTCAGCACCTGCTGCGCCTCGGGCGACTGGATGTAGGCGACGAAGGCCGCGGCGCCGTCCTTGTTGGGGGCCTTGGCGAGCGCGGCGATCGGGTAGTCGTTCACGGCCTTGCCGGCCTCGGGGAAGTCCACGCCGTCGATCTTCGCAGCATCGGCCTTCACATCGGTCTTGTAGACCAGCGACGCGTCGACCTCGCCGAGCTCGACCTTGGTCAGCGCACCCTTGACGTCCTGCTCCAGGGTGACCGGCGTGAGGTCGACGGCGGCCGCCTTGAGCGCCGTCTGGGCGGCGGCGCCGCACGGCACCTCCTTGGCGCACAGCGCGACCTTGACGCCCGGGGCCGCGAGGTCCTTGAGGGCGGCGACGTGCTTGGGGTTGCCCTTGGGGACGGCGATGGTGAGCGTGTTCCTGACGAAGGTCCTGGGCTCGCCGGTGGCGCCGCCCGCGTCGGTGACCGTCTTCATGGTGGCCGGGCTGGCGGCGGCGAAGACGTCGGCCGGGGCACCGGAGTTGATGCTGGTGGCGAGGCTGGAGCTGCCGCCGAAGTTGAACTTGACCTTGGCGCCGGGGTTGGCGGCCTCGAACTTCTTGCCGAGGTCGGTGAAGCTCTCCTTGAGGGAGGCCGCGGCGAACACGGTGATGTCGCCGGTGGCCTTCGGGGCGGCGGCGGCCTCGCCGGTGGCGGCGCCCGTCGGCGCGGTGCTCGTGGAGGTCCCGGACGCCTTGGTGCCGCCGTCGCTACCGCAGGCGGTGACCCCGAGGCTGAGGGCGAGGGCCGCAGCGGCGGCGACGGCGAGTCTGCGGGGGTGGGTGGTGCGGGTGCTCATCGGTCTTCCCCTCCTGGGCGCGCCGGAAGGGGCGCGGGGACGCTGCCGCAGCTGCGGCCGTTACGGCGATCATAGTGCCGCAAATACCAGCGGAAAATCGTCTGTCACATCGCACAGGCGAGAAGCACCGACGGTCGCCGGCCGGCTGTCGAAAGGCTCAACACCGGGCGCGGGCCGCTCCGTCGCGGCCGGTCGGGTCTGCGCCCGCCGCCGGCTCCGCGTGCTGCCCGCCGCCGACCCGCGTAGTGCTCGCCGCCGGTGCCGTGCCGCGTCCGCCGCCGGCCCGGCCGTGGCGCTGACCGGCGGAAAACCCTTCGCGCACGGGTGCCCCGAGGCGCCAGAGTGGTCGCCGTCCGTACGCATTCCGGTCGCGGGAGCGACCCATGCGCACGACCTGTACGCATCGCCGGCCGACCGGCCGGGCCGAAGGGGGAGGAGCACACCCATGTCCACACTGCGCGTCACCGCCGAGCGGCTGATCATCCTGGCCCATCCGAACGCGGACGCCCTCGAACTCGCCCAGGTCGGCCTCTACCGTGCGGTGGTCGCCAAGGGCGCGTACCGGACCGGGGACCATGCCGTGTACATCCCCGAACAGGCCGTGCTGCCCGCCGAGCTGATCGAGGAGCTCGGCCTGACCGGACGGCTGGCCGGGAGCAAGGCCGACCGGGTCAAGGCGGTCCGGCTGCGCGGCGAGCTGTCGCAGGGCATCGTCTGCCGGCCCGGCGCGCTGGCCGGGACCGACCTGGCGGCCGCCGCCGAGAGCGGTGAGGACTTCGCCGAACTGCTGGGCGTCACCAAGTGGCGGCCGCCGATCCCCACCTCCATGAACGGCGAGGTGGTCCGCGCGCCCGACCTGCTGCCCTGGGTGGACATCGAGAACCTCAAGCGGTTCCCCGGGATCTTCGAGCCCGGCGAGCCGGTCGTGCTGACCGAGAAGCTGCACGGCAGCTGCTGCCTGGTCACCTACCACGCCGCCACCGGCGAGGTGCAGGTCTCGTCCAAGGGCATCGGCGCCCAGGGGCTGGCCCTGGCCGAGGACGAGCACAACCTCTACTGGCGGGCGGTGCGCGCCCACGGCATACCGGAGGTGGCCGCCCGGCTGGCGGAGCGGCTCGGCGCCGAGCGGGTCGGCGTCTTCGGCGAGGTCTTCGGTGCGGGGGTGCAGGACCTCACCTACGGCGAGTCCGGCCGCACCGAGCTCCCCGGCTACGCCGCGTTCGACGTCTCGGCGGTGGTGGAGGGGCAGCTGCGCTGGCTGCCGGCCGCCGAGCTGCTGGACGGCGAGCTGCCGGTGGTGCCCGAGCTGTGGCGCGGGCCGTTCGATCCGGACACCGCGCTGGCGTTCGCCCAGGGGCGCGAGACCGTCTCCGGGCGCGAACTGCACGTTCGCGAGGGCGTGGTGATCCGCCCGGTCACCGAGCGCTGGAGCCCGGTGGTGGGCGGTCGGGCGATCGCCAAGGTGGTCGGCGACGCCTACCTGACGCGCAAGGGCGGCACCGAGTACGAGTGACCGGGCCGCCTCCGACGGATCCGGCGGGCCGGAGGGGCAGGGCGAGGCGGGGCAGGACGGGGCGTCGTGCCCCGGGGCGGCCGCGGGAGGACCGCGGCCGCCCCGGGGCGTGCCCTTCACCGATGACTACTCGTCAGTTACTTTGGTGGGTCGCCACTGGAGGAGGCCCAGATGACCACCGCGAACGCCCGGGTGCCCGGCCCGCCCGGACTCCCGCTGATCGGCTCGATGTTCGACCTGACCCGCCGCCCGCTGCGGACCTACCTGGCGGCCCGGCGCGACTACGGTGACGTCGTCCGGATCACCGCCGGGCCGCCCGGGCTGAGGGCCGAGTTCTTCCTGATCTTCTCGCCGGAGGGCGTCCAGCAGGTGCTCGGCAGCGAGGCCGCCAACTTCCGCAAGGAGCACGCCTTCTACGACGAGCTGCGGACCAGCGTCGGCAACGGCCTGCTGACCAGCCAGGACGACGACTACCAGCGCCAGCGCCGGCTGATCCAGCCGCTCTTCACCCGCCGCAGGGTCGACGGCTACGCGGATGCGATCGCCCTGGAGGTGCAGGCACTGGCCGAGCGCTGGAGGACGGTGCCGGGCGGGGTGGTGGACGCGGCCGACGAGATGTCCCGGTTCGCGCTGCGCACGGTCTCCCGCATCCTGTTCGGCGCCGACGCGGAGGAGGCGGTCGACGTCGTGCGCCGCAGCTTCCCGGCACTGGGGGAGTACATCCTGGGACGCGGATTCTCGCCCGTCCGCACACCGCGCGGCTGGCCGACCCCCGCCAACCGGCGCGGCGCCCGGGCGCAGCGGGACCTCTACGCGGTCTGCGACCGGATCATCGCCGAGCGCGCCCTCCGTCCGGACGCCGGGAGCAGGTCGGACGACCTGCTGGCGCTGCTCACCCTCGCGCGCGGGGAGGACGGCGAGCAGCTCGACCCCGCGGAGCTGCGCGACCAGGTGCTGATTTTCCTGCTGGCGGGCCACGAGACCACGGCCACCTCGCTCGCCTTCGCCCTCCACCTGCTGGCGGGGCACCCGCAGGAGCGGCGCCGGGCCCAGGAGGAGGCCGAGTCGGTGCTCGCCGGACGCGAGCCGACCGCTGCCGACCTGGACGCGCTGCCGTACCTCACCCGGGTGGTGAAGGAGGCGATGCGGCTCTACCCGGCGGCCTCGGCGACGGGGCGCCGGGCGGTGAACGAGACGGTGATCGACGGGCACGTCATCCCGGCCGGTGCGCAGGTGCTGCTGATGCCGCTGGCGACCCACCGGCACCCCGACCACTGGGAGGAGCCGGAGCGGTTCGACCCGGACCGCTTCCTGCCCGAGCGGGAGAAGGGACGCCACCGGTACGCCTGGTACCCGTTCGGCGGCGGGCCGCGGGCCTGCATCGGGCAGCACTTCTCGATGCTGGAGTCGGTGCTCGCCCTGGGAGTGTTGTTGCGCGACTTCGACTTCGAGGTGATCGATCGCCGGGTGGCGCTCGGCCAGGGCATCACGCTGCGGGTGGACAGCCCGATGCGGATTCGGGTCGCGCCGCGCTGACGGGGCCGTCGCCGTCCGTTCCCCGCCGTACTCAGGCCGTGGGCCCGGGGCTGACCGCGCCGGGCCCGGGGCCGGACCGGGCGCCCGGGACGGGGCGCGCGGGCACAGGACCAACCCATTCGAACACAGCGCCCGCACGGCGCGGGCAGCTTTTCACATCTTCGTGTAACCCGTTCGGGGCCCCGATAGCGTCCCACGCACCCCGGACCGGAAGCGCACGTGCGGCTGGCATATGACGGGTGATCGATCCCCCGGACTGGTCCCGACCGGCCCGGAGCGGTCACCGCCCGACGCCCTCCACGCGGAGTCCGCCCGGCCCAGGGAGCCCGGGCCCGGCGTCCACCGCCCCGGGCCCGACCGGTCGACCGGAGGTCCCATGGGCACGATGAACCACTTCAGTTCCGGCTGGCTCACGCCCGCACTCTCCTACGTGGTCGCGTGCGCCGGGGCCGCGCTGGGTCTGCGCTGCACCCTGCGCGGCCTCGCCGCCTCCGGAGCCTCGCGCCGGAACTGGCTGCTCACGGCGGCCGCCGCGATCGGGTCCGGGATCTGGACGATGCACTTCGTCGCCATGTTCGGCTTCGCGGTCGACGGCACGGAGCTGCGCTACAACGTCCCGCTGACCGTGCTCAGCCTGCTGGTCGCGGTCCTGGTCACCGGGCTCGGGACGGTCGCCGTCGGCTACGGGCGGCACCGGGGCCTGGCACTGCTGACGGGCGGGCTCACCACCGGCCTCGGCGTGGCCGCGATGCACTACCTCGGCATGGCGGCCCTGCGACTGCACGGCGGCCTGCACTACGACCCGGGCACGGTGGCGCTCTCCGTGCTGATCGCCGTCGGCGCCGCCACCGCCGCCCTCTGGGCCGCCGTGACCATCCGCAACGTGTACGCCGCGGTGGGCGCCTCGCTCGTGATGGGCCTCGCGGTGAGCTGCATGCACTACACCGGCATGGCCGCCGTCCACGTCCACCTGGAGCCCGTCCGGAGCGGGCTCGGCGGGGCCGCACCGATGGAGTTCGTCTTTCCGCTCGCGGTCGGCCTCGGCTCCTTCCTCTTCCTCACCTCGGCCTTCGTCGCCCTCTCCCCGACGGCCCAGGAGCGTGCCGCCTATCGGGAGGCGGGTGAGCTGACCATCGAGGAGTTCCCGACGACGGCCGCGAGCCCGGCGCCGGGGGAGCACCACCGCGCGGCCTGAGCAGGCCGGCCGCCCCGGCCGTGGCCGTCCGCGGACGCCGGCCGCCGGAATTCGGCCGTCGGCGTCGGAAGCCCGAGGCCCGAGGCCCGAGGCCGGAAGCCGGCCGTCGTGGACCTTCGCCGGACTCCTCCGCCGCTCCACTGCACGGATCCCCCTCACCGACCGACCCCGCCCGAAAGGCTCCTCACCCATGCGCGAAAGCCGCGGCACCGCACCCGGTACCCGCCGGGGTGCCCACGCCGGGCCGCCCGCCCGGCCGGCTCGTGAAGTCGACCGCCGCAGCCCCCGTCCCGGGCCGCGCGGGCTCCGCGGCCTGCGACCCCGGACCGTGCGGGCGCGGATCGTGGCGCTGCTGATGGTCCCCGTCGTCTCCGTCCTGGCGCTCTGGGGGTTCGCCAGCGTCACCGCCGCCCAGGACGTCTGGGAGCTGATGCGACTGCGCGAGGCCCAGCGCACCGTCCTCACCCCCGTCGGCGCGACCGTGGCCGGGCTCCAGGCCGAACGCGCCGCCGCCGGACAGGTGTTGGCCGCCCCCGGGGCCACCCGGGAGAGTGCCCTGCGCGAGGCCGCCGCCGTGACCGACCGTGCCCTCGCCCCGCTGTTCTTCGACACCCGGGCGGGCGGCGGCCGGGCCCCGGGAAGCCAGGGGCCCGGCGGGCAGGACGACAACGGTCAGGGTGACAACGGTCAGAACGACAACGGGCAGGGCGGGCAGGGCGGGCAGGGGTACAACCGGGCCGACGCCCTGGGACTGGGCCCGGAGGCCGTCGCCCGGCTCGACGCGCTCGGCGCGGCCGCCGGCGGGCTGCCGGAGCTGCGCAGCCGGGTGCTGGCCCGCCGTGTCGGCTGGCCCGAGGCCTACGCCGCGTACGGTGCCGCCGTGGACCGGGCGCTGGGGGTGGCCGGCGCGCTCACACCGATGCAGGACCACCGGGTCGCCTCGGACGCCCGGGTGCTGCTGGAGTTCGCCCGCTCACGTGAACTCCTCAGCCGCGAGGACGCCCTGCTGCGCACCGCCCAGCTCGCCGGCGGCCTCACCGAGGAGCAACTGCGGGAGTTCTCCGGTGCCGCCTTCGCCCGCCGCCAGTTCGAGCAGGGTTCGGCCGCCGATCTGCGCCCCGGGGACCGCGCCGCCCTGCTCGCCGTCACCGGAGGCCAGGACCACCGGGACCTCACCTCCTACGAGGACAGGGTCCGCGCCGCCGCCGACGGTCGCGCCGCGGTGGCCGCCGTCCCGTCCGACCGGTGGTCGGTGACGGTCGGCAACGTCGCCAGCGACCTGCGCGCCGTCGAGGACGCGGCGGGCCGGGCGGCGTCCGAGCGGGAGGACCCGTACGCGCTGGGCCTGTTCACCCCGGCCGGGCTGGCCGTGCTGCTCGGGCTGGTCGGCGTGGTGGCCTCACTGGTGATCTCGGTGCAGATCGGGCGCGGGCTGGTCACCGAGCTGATCGGCCTGCGGAACTCGGCACTTGAGCTGGCCGGACGCAAACTCCCCGCCACGATCAGGCGGTTGCGCGCGGGGGAGGAGGTGGACATCGACGCGGAGGTGTCCGCGCCGGTCCACGGCGGCGACGAGATCGGCCAGGTGCACGGCGCGCTCGGCACCGTCCAGCGGGCGGCGGTCACCGCGGCGGTCGAACGGGCCGAGGTGCTCTCCGGCGTCTCCGGGGTCTTCGTCAACCTCGCCCGGCGCAGTCAGGTGCTGGTGCACCGCCAACTGACCCTGCTGGACGCCATGGAGAGGCGGACCGAGGACCCGGCCGAGCTGGCCGACCTCTTCCGGCTGGACCACCTCACCACCCGGATGCGCCGCCATGCGGAGGGCCTGATCATCCTCTCCGGTGCGGCCCCCGGCCGGGCCTGGCGCAAGCCGGTCCCGCTGCTGGACGTGGTGCGCGCCGCGGTCTCCGAGGTCGAGGAGTACGCCCGCGTCGAGGTGCACCGGTTCTCGCACGTGGCGGTCACCGGCCAGGCCGTCGCCGACCTCACCCACCTCGTCGCGGAACTGGTCGAGAACGCGACCGGCTTCTCGCCGCCGCACACCAGGGTGCACATCCGGGGCGAACGGGTCGGCAACGGCTACGCGTTGGAGATCGAGGACCGCGGCCTCGGGATGGGGCCGGAGGTGCTCGCCGAGTCCAACCGGCGGATCGCCGCGGCCGAGCAGACCGATCTCTTCGACAGCGACCGGCTCGGCCTGTTCGTGGTCAGCCGGCTGGCCCGGCGGCACGGTGTCCGGGTGTCGTTGCAGACCTCCGCCTACGGCGGGACCACCGCCGTGGTGCTGCTGCCCACCGTCCTGCTGGCCGGTGACGGCCCGCGGGGGCGCAGGGAACGCCCTTCAGTGGTAGCGGAGTTGGATGTCGAACCCGCGGTGGGTGGGCCCACCGGACGGCCGACCGGTGGGTACCGGTACACCGGACACGCCTTCCACGTGGCTGATGCCGACGGGCCCGCCTCCGTGCCGTCCGGGCCCGAGTCCGTGCCGTCCGGGCCCGACTCCGTGCCGTCCGGGCCCGGACCCGGGCCTGTCTTCGTGAGGCCCGGGTCCACCCCGGCGGGCGGGCTGCCGGGTACCGGGCCGTCGTCGGAGGGCGGGGCGCTGCTGGCGTTCGGAGCCCGGGGCGGCGACCCCGGGGTCCTGCGCCCGGTCCCGTTCCGGGCCTCCGGCGCCCGGGCGGACGGCCCGGCGGCAGCCCCCACCGCCCGGCCGGGCGCCGGACCCGCGGAGCCGGCCAGGCTCACCGGGCGGGCCGGGCCCGCGGAACCGGACGGACTGCCCCGGCGGGTCCGCCAGGCCAGCCTGGTCCCGCAGTTGCGCGAGGCCCCGCCGCCGCGGCCCGGCCGCCGTCGCCTAACCGGCGCGCGCGAGCCCGGCCGGGACCCGGAGGCGGCCCGCGCCGCGATGTCCGCCTTCCAGGCCGGCTGGGCCCGGGGCAAGGGCCCGGACGACCGAGGGGACGGGCTCCCGGAGCGACGGTGGCCGGACAGCCGTCCGGGCCGGCGTCCGGACCGGACACCGCCACCCCCGCACCACCCACTCCCACCGCACCACCCTGAAGGAGAGCGCCCATGATCGGCACCACCCACCGCGCGGGAGAGCTCAACTGGCTTCTCGACGAGCTGGTTTCGCGCGTCGCTGAGATCCGGTTCGCCGTGATGCTCTCCGCCGACGGCCTGGCCATGGGCACCTCGGCCGGCCTCGGCCGTGAGGACGGCGAGCACCTGGCCGCGGTCGCCTCCGGCTTCCACAGCCTGGCCAAGGGGGCCGGGCGGCACTTCGGGGCCGGCGAGGTCCGCCAGACCATGGTGGAGCTGGAGCACGGCTTCCTGTTCGTGGCCGCCGCGGGCGAGGGCACCTGCCTGGCGGTGTTCTCCACCGCCGACGCCGACCTCGGCCTGGTCGCCTACGAGATGGCCAGACTGGTCCGCCGGGTCGGCGAGCACCTGTTCACACCACCGCGCAGCGCGGACGGCCGGTGAACCCGGTGCCGCGTCCGCACCAGCACCGCAACCCGCTCGCCGCCGCCCACCGCTCGCACTGGTACGACGACGAGGCCGGGCCGCTGGTCCGCCCGTACGCGATGACACGGGGACGGACGAGGCCCAGCGGGCCGGAGTTCGACCTGATCGCGCTGGTGGTCAGCGAGGTCCCGGACCCCGCCGGGTTCCCCGACGCGCCGGACCTGCCGGTCGGGCCCGAGCAGGCCCGGATCCTCGGTCTCTGCCGGGGCGGCGGCCTTCCGGTGGCCGAGATCGCCGCCGGCCTCGACCTGCCGCTCGGCGTGGTCCGGGTGCTGCTCGGCGACCTGCTGGCGGCCGGGTACATCCGGGTCGGCCGCCCCGTCCCGCCCGCACTGCTCCCTGACGAGCGCATCCTCCAGGAGGTCGTCCATGGACTCCGCGCACTCTGACCACCCGCACCACGGCCACCCGCACGCCGACGGGTCCAGCACCGACGGGCCCTGCACCGACCGGCCGCACCGCGAGCGCTCCTCCGCGGACCGCCTGTACGGGGACGGCCCACCCGGACCCGGACCCCGCCCCGGCCCCGGACCCGAGGACGAGGAGGAGCCTCTGGCGGACTCCCCGGTGCTCGCCCTGAAGATCCTGGTGGCGGGCGGGTTCGGAGTCGGCAAGACCACGTTGGTCGGCTCGGTCAGCGAGATCCGCCCGCTGCGCACCGAGGAGCTGCTCACCGAGGCCGGCAGGGGAGTGGACGACACCGGCGGGGTCGAGCAGAAGAGCACCACCACGGTGGCCATGGACTTCGGCCGGATCACCATCCGCGAGGGGCTGTCCGTCTACCTCTTCGGCACCCCGGGCCAGGACCGGTTCTGGTTCCTCTGGGACGAGCTGGCGCAGGGCGCGCTCGGCGCGGTGGTGCTGGCCGACACCCGCCGGCTGACGGACTGCTTCCCCGCCGTGGACTTCTTCGAGCACCGGGGCATCCCGTTCGTGGTGGCGGTCAACCGCTTCGCCGGCACCCGGGACTACGGGCCGGACGAGGTCGCCCGGGCGTTGGACCTGGAGTCCGGCACCCCGGTGGTGCTCTGCGATGCGCGTCGCCGCGCCTCGGGCAAGGAGGTGCTGATCAACCTGGTCGAGCACGCCGGCCGGGTGCACGCCGCCCGTCTGTTGGCCGACGCGGGGGCGCCCCCCGGCTGATTCGGAGCCGGACGCGCCCCGGGGCGTGCCGACGGCCCTGCGCGGCAGGGCGCGAGGGGTGCCACCCGCACGGGTGGCACCCCTCGCGCCGTCGGTGCCCGTCGGCCGGGCGTGCTGCCGCGGGCGGGTCGGGCGGCCCGGCCGGTCGTGGCCCGGCCGGTCGTGAGTCGGGTCAGCCGCGGCTCTGGAAGACGATCCTGGTCCAGCGGGAGCCCGGGCAGTTGCCCCAGACCGCCCACGGCTCGGGCCGGGCGCCGATCCAGAGGCCGGTGGTGGAGGTGCCGTTGGCGCAGTAGGTGATGGTGCGCAGCTGGCCGGAGTAGATCCGGCAGTTGCCCTCCCAGCGCCAGCCGTAGTCGGCGGTGATGGTGCAGTGGTACGAGGCGGTGGCGACCGCGGGCGCCGCGGCGGCCGGGCCGGCGGAGATGCTCTGGTCGGCGGCCGGTGCGGCGGCTCCGGCCGGCAGGGTCGTGGTGCCGAGCACGCCGAGGGCGGCCGCGGCCACCATCCCGAGCCTGGCGGTGTTCCGGGCGATGCAACCTGACATGGTGATCTCTCCTCGCTCGTGGTGCCTGCCCTCCGGCCGGGCGGCGGCAGACTCCGGCAATTCCCCTGCCCCGCCCGGGAGATGACGCATTGCACACGAATAACTGCGCACGGTGAGATGACGAACTATGATGTGATGTGCGTCACAGGCCGGTCGGCGATCGGATCGTCAACCGTGCCTTCGGGGTGCCGATTTCCGAGGGGAGCGGCATGGAATTCACCGGCCGGTGCCGGAGTGGGCGGGATTCGGGCGTCGCTGCTGCTCCCGGAGCGGCGGCGCCCCTGGCGGTCGATCCGGAATCGGCGGAATTCAACCGGGTGTTCACGGAAATGCTGCCGCGGCTCCACCGGGCGGCCGTCTCCCTCGTGGGGAGTCCCTGTGCGGCCGGGGACGTCGTGCACGAGGCCTATCTGCGCATCGCCCGCAGGCCCGGGCGGTTCCTCGGGCACCCGCAGCCCTATGCCTATGCGGTCACCACGATGGCGAACCTCGTGCGCGACCAGTGGCGCCGGGACCGCCGGCGGCTGGTCGTGCCGGACCCCTTCGAGGGGGAGCGCGCCCGGACGGATCCGCTCGGGGGCGGGCTGGGGGAGTTGCAGGCGCACTGGGAGGTGGTCCGGCTGCTGGGCTGCCTCACGGTCAAGCAGGCCCGCGCGGTGGCGCTGGTCGACCTCGACGGGTACTCGGTCGACGAGGCGGCCGCCCTGCTGGGTGTGCACAGGTCCACGCTGGCCGTCACCCGCCGTCGCGCGCTGGGCCGGCTCCGGGCCCTGCTCGAACGCGAGCGTGAACCCGGCCGGCGCGAACCCGGGCCCGCGTGCGGGCGGGCCGACGGGGAGGCCGGCGGCGGGGCCGACGGGGAGGTCGACAGCGAGGCCGACGGCGAGGCCGGTGGAGGGGACGGCGAGGGCGGCCGTGGCGGCCACGGCGGCAGCGACGTGACGCTGCCGGCGCCCCGGCCCGACGCACCGGGCTGACGACATGTCAGCTGATGTGCCGCCGGGGCCCGTACGCTGCGCATCGTGATCGCGTACGAGGAGCACCGGCTCCGCACCCTGGTCGAGGACGGCCGCTGGCCCGAACTGCTGGGCTCCTACCGGCAGGCCCGCGCCGTCGCCGTCGCGCGCGCGGGCGAGGAGCGGGCGGCGGCCGTCACCGCGCCGCTCGGCCATCTGATCGCGTACGCCGCGCCGCCCGAGGTGGCCGTCCGCCTGTTCGATCCGGACGGCGGCCCCGGGACCGCCGCCGGGGTGGCCGACCACGACTCCGGGCCGCTGTGGGAGGTGCTGGCCACCCGGCACTCGTGGCTGCGGCTGGCCCCATTGCTCGGCCCGGCGCGGGTGCGACGGCTGGTCGCGCACACCCGGGTGCTGCTCGGCGATGACCTCTCCCACGGCGCCGAACCGGATCCGGAGGGCGTCCCGCTGGTGCTGGAACCCTGGGAGTGCGCGGGCTGGGGCGAGGGCACCCGGGTCCGCGACTACCTGCCGCGTGGCGGCTCGCGCAGCGCACTGCTCACGCTCCCCGCCACCCGGGAGGGCCTGGGCCCGGTGCTGCTGCCCGAGCCGGGCGGCCGGTTGCGCGGACAACGGGCGACGCGGGCGCTGGCCGCGCTGGCGGAGTGGGCGGAGGTGGCCTGCGTCCGGGGCCCGGCGCCGCAGGCGGCGGGGCAGCTGGCTCCGGGGCGACGGGTCACCGGCGGGTACCTCCCGTTCGCGATCGCCTATCCGGTGCTGGTCCAGGCGGGCTCCGCGGAGCGCTCGCAGGGCTCGGCGGACGGCCGGCTGGCGCTCTGGCGGGCGCTCGGCGCGATGGCCGGCGGGGAGGGGCCGAACCGTGTGGAGGTGAACGCCCTGGTGGCCCGGATGCGGTGCTTCACCTGGTGCGACCCGGCGGACGACCTGCGGCACGTGCACGTCGCGATGGAGGATCCGGCGACCGGTCTGAGCTGGGCGGTCAGCGGCTCGGACGAGCCCTGACGCGTACGCCCGGGCCCGGCGCGGGAGGGATCCCGGGCCCTGACGCGTACGCCCGGGCCCGGCGCGAACGCGGACGCCGGCCACGTGCGACGCGGACCCGGGCGCGGCCGGGCACGGCCCCCGGCCCGGTGCGGACGGACCCCGGCCCGGCGCCGCCCGGGGGGTTGGGCTTGCGGCGCCGGGCCGGGGAGTGTGGTGGCCGGGGGAGCGGCGGTCAGGCGGCCGTCGTGCTCGGTGCGCCGCCCTGCGGCGGAACGGCGCCCGGCAGCGCGGGGGCGGCGTCCGGGGCGCCGGCGGTCCCCGGCGCGGCCGGGTCGGCGGGCGAGTCCGGAGCGCCGTGCGCGTCGACCAGCGTCCGCTCGTCGAACGGCACCTCGCCCGCCAGGACCTGCCGGGCCCGCTCGCGGTCGAACTCGCCGGTCCAGTGGCCGATCAGCACGGTGGCGACGGCGTTGCCCGCGAAGTTGGTGAGCGCCCGGGCCTCCGACATGAAGCGGTCGATGCCGACGATCAGGCCGACGCCGTCCACCAGCGCCGGCTTGTGGGACTGGAGCCCGCCGGCCAGGGTGGCCAGCCCGGCGCCGGTGACGCCGGCCGCGCCCTTGCTGGCGATCACCATGAAGACCAGCAGCGAGGCCTGCTCGCCCAGCGACATCGGCTTGTCCATCGCCTCCGAGATGAAGATCGAGGCCATGGTCAGGTAGATCGCCGTGCCGTCGAGGTTGAAGCTGTAGCCGGTCGGAACGGTGATGCCGACGACCGGGCGGCTGACGCCCAGGTGCTCCATCTTGGCGATCAGCCGGGGCAGCGCGCTCTCCGAGGAGGAGGTGGAGAGGATCAGCAGGAACTCGCGGCCCAGGTAGCGCAGCAGCGTGAACACGTTGACGCCCGCGACCAGCCGGAGCAGCGTGCCGAGCACCACGACCACGAAGAGCGCGCAGGTGATGTAGAAGCCGATCATGATGACGGCGAGGCTCTTCAGTGCGGCCGTGCCGGTCGCCCCGACCACCGCCGCCATGGCCCCGAAGGCGCCGACCGGGGCCACCCACATGATCATCGACATGACCCGGAAGACCAGTCGCTGGACGTGCTCGATCCCGCGCAGGACGGGCGTGCCGGCCGGTCCCATCGCCTGGAGGGCGAAGCCCGCCAGCAGGGCGACCAGCAGGGTCTGCAGCACCTTGCCCTCGGTGAGGGCCGAGAGCATGGTGGTCGGGATCATCCCGAGCAGGAAGTCGGTGGTGGACTGGGCGGCTCCGGCGGCGGCCTGGGCGTGCCCGGACTTGGCCAGCGCGGCGGTCAGGTGCAGTCCGCCGCCGGGCTCCAGCAGGTTGCCGACCACCAGGCCGATGGCCAGTGCCACCGTCGACATGGTGAGGAAGTAGCCGAGGGCCAGGCCGCCGACCTTGCCGACCTTGGCGGCCTTGGTCACCGAGCCGATGCCGAGCACGATGGTGCAGAAGATGACCGGGCTGATCATCATCTTGATCAGGTTGACGAAGCCCGTCCCGACCGGCTTCAGCTCCACGGCGAACCCCGGTGCGGCCAGGCCGACCACCACGCCCGCGACCACGGCCGCGATCACCGCGAGATAGAGGTAGTGGGTGCGGTCCTTCCGTCTGACCCCCGCCTGCGGTCCTGCTCCGGTGATCGACATCTGCGGCTCCTTCGCCATGCAGTCCTGGCGGCCCCGGGTGGTGGGCCGCTCCGACTATGGGGCCGCGGGGTGACGGGGGTCACGTTTGCGTTCATAGAGTTCACGTGCGCCCGCGCCGGGTCCGCCCCTCCCCGCGGTCCGCAGGCCGCCCGGACCGGGCCCGGCCGTGGTGCACACTGGCAGGCATGTCCCCGCGCACGCTCCCCACGCCGCGCCGTCGGCCGGTGCCCGGCACGCCGCGCCGGCTGGTGCGCAGCCTGGCCGGACAGCTCTTCGTCGTCCAGGTGGTCATCGTCGCCGCCGTGGTGGCGGGCGGCGCCGTGCTGGCCTACCTGTTCACCGCCGACCGGACCGAGGCCGCGGCGCGCAGCCAGGTCACCGCCGTCGCCGAGGCGGTCGCCGACTCGCCGTCCGTCCGGGCCGCCGTCACCGGGCCCGACCCGACCGCCGTCCTCCAGCCGTACGCCGAACAGGTCCGGGCCGACACCGGGGTCTCGTTCATCACGGTGATGGACACCGCCGGGGTGCGCTGGACCCACCCGCTGCCCGAGCAGATCGGCAGGACCTTCCTCGGCCACATCGACTGGGCGCTCGCCGGGGAGACCCGCAGCGAGACGTACACCGGGACGCTCGGCCCGTCCGTCCGGGTGGTGACCCCGGTGTTCGACGAGCGGCACCGGGTGGTGGCGCTGGTCAGTGCGGGGATCACGGTGAAGTCCATCTCCGCGCAGCTGAGCGGGCCGCTGCTCGCCCTGGTCGGGGTGGCGGTGGCCGCGCTGGCGCTCGGCGGGCTCGGCACCTACCTCGCCAACTCCAGGCTGCGCAGGCACACCCACGGCATGGGGCCGGCCGAGCTCAGCCACCTGTACGAGTACCACCAGGCCACCCTGCACTCGGTGCGCGAGGGCCTGGTGCTGCTCGATCGCCGCCACCGGGTGGTGCTCTGCAACGACGCGGCCCGTGAACTCCTCGGGCTGACCGGGGACTTGGAGGGTCGCCCGGTGGACGGGCTGGGGCTGCCGGAGGCGCTGGTGGCGGCCGTGCTCGGGGCGGAGCCGGTCCGGGACGAGGTCCATCTCACCGCCGAGCGCGTCGTGGTGCTCAACACCTCCACCATCGGCACCGGCCTCGGCCGCGTCCTCACCCTCCGCGACCACACCGAACTCCAGTCGCTGAGCGGGGAGCTGGACTCCGTGCGCGGCTTCACCGAGGCGCTCGGCGCGCAGGCGCACGAGGCCGCCAACCGGCTGCACGCCGTCGTCTCGCTGATCGAACTCGGGCGTCACCAGGAGGCGGTGGAGTTCGCCACCGCCGAACTCGCCCTCGCCCAGCAGCTCACCGACCGCGTGGTCGCCGCCGTCGGCGAGCCGGTGCTGGCCGCGCTGCTGCTCGGCAAGGCCGCCCAGGCCGCCGAGCGCGGGGTGGAGTTGACGCTCACCGAGGACAGCCGGATCGACGACGGCGTGCTGCCGCCCGGCCTCTCCGCCCGCGACCTGATCACCGTCCTCGGGAACCTGGTCGACAACGCGGTGGACGCGGCGATCGCCGGCGCCGCCGAGAGCCCCGACCCGCCCGAGGTCACCGTCACCGCCCGGATCGACGCCACGCCCCGCGACGGCGGGCACCTGCTGCTGCGGGTCGCCGACACCGGCGCCGGCATCGACCCGGCCTCCGTGGACGACGTGTTCCGGCGCGGCTGGAGCACCAAGCAGGACGGCCGCGGGCACGGGCTGGGTCTGGCCCTCGTCGCCCAGGCCGCCCGGCGCAACGGCGGCACCGTCGAGGTCGGCCGGGACCGCGGCGCGGTGCTCACCGTGCGGCTGCCGCTGGTCCGGGTACCCGGGCGGTTCGAGGCGGTGGCGTCGTGACCCGCCCCCCGTCCCGGCCCGAGATCTCCGTCCTGGTGGTGGAGGACGACCCGGTGGCCGCCGCCGCCCACACGCTCTACGTCCAGCGCGAGCCGGGCTTCCGGGCCGCCGGGACGGTGCACAGCTGCGCGGACGCGCTGCGCTTCCTCGACCGCGCCCGCGCCGCGGGCACCCCCGTCGGCCTCACCCTGCTCGACCTCTACCTCCCGGACGGGCACGGCCTCCAGCTCTGCGGCACGCTGCGCGCGGCCGGCCACACCACGGACGTCATCGCGGTCACCTCCGCCCGCGACCTCGCGATGGTCCGCCAGGCCGTCTCGGCGGGCGTCGTCCAGTACCTGCTGAAGCCGTTCAGCGCCGCCGCCCTGCACGACCGCCTGGAGCGGTACGCCCGCTACCGCGACACCCTCGCCCGCACCGGCGAGGCCACCGGCCAGGACGAGGTCGACCAGGCCCTCTCCCTCCTGCGCACCCCCGAACGCACCGCCCTCCCCAAGGGCTTGAGCGCGCCCACCCTGGACACCGTCGCCACCGTCCTGCGCGACGCCCGCACCGGGCTCTCCGCGGCCGCCGCCGGTGCCGCCGCCGGCGTCTCCCGGATCACCGCCCGCCGGTACCTCGAACACCTCGTCGACAGCGGCCTCGCCGCCCGCGAACCCCAGTACGGCAACGTGGGCCGCCCGGAGCTCTGTTACCGCTGGACGGGCGGCGGGGGCGGGTGAGGGTCAGGCGGGGATCAGCATGATCCGCTTGTCGCAGAGCTTGGCCATGTCGTCGACGTCGCTGGTGAGGAGCCGAACGGGCCCCGGCTGCGCCATCGCGGTGGCTGCGACGACGGCGTCGATCGCGTACTTGTGCCCGTGCAGCCCGGCTGCCCTGAGGAGCTCCATGGCCCGGTGGGTCAACTGCCGGGTCACCTCCTCGACGTTGAGCCGGGAGACGACGAAGTCCCAACGGGGCTGCGGCTGCTGCGGATTCATCGCCTCGATCAGGGTGAGCGTGCTGATGACGACCCTGGCGCCGTGGGTCTTGGCGTGGTCGATCCGGGCCATCACGAGGGGATCTTCGGCGACCGCGCGGGAGAGGCCCTCGCTGTCGAGCACCAGCGCTCCCGGCGTCAGCTTGCCAGGGACTCGTTGCTCTCCTGTTCGGCGAGCCACTGAGCGTACCTCCGCTCTGCTTCCTCGGCCTCGCGGGCGGCCTGGGCCCGGGCGGTTTCAGGGATCTCACCGTTGCGGCGGACGTAGTCGTCGACCAGTTCGGCAAGGCGCTCGCGCTCTATCGCCTGTCTGACCGCGGCAGTGACGTAAGCGCTGAACGACCCCTTTCCGACTCGGGTGCGGACCTCCTCGGCCACGTCCTCGGGCATCGAAACGCTGTACTTCTTCACCGGGCGCGAGGCCGGCGCCGCATCCATCGGTTCGGACATGCGGCCAGGTTACCACCGGCGGTGTCAACTAGGGGTTGGCCCGTGTCGCCCGTGCGAGGTACTGGTCGTTCGTGTCCGTATAGCTGTCCAGTCGCCAGCCGGCGGCGGTCAGGAGGGGGCGGAGGTTGGGCTCGGCGCGCAGGTCCTCGGGGGTGAGTTCGCGGCCGTGGCGGGCGGCGAGGGCGGCGCGGCCGACGGGGTGGAAGAGGGCGAGCGCGGCGCCGGGGCGGCAGACGCGGGCGAGTTCGCGCAAGGCGCGGGCCGGGTCGGGGAGGTGGGAGATCAGGCCGGCGGCGAAGACGGCGTCGAGGGTGGCGTCGGGGAGCGGGAGGCGGGCGCAGTCGGCCAGCAGCAGGGTTGCGGTGCCGGGGTGGCGGGTGGCCGCCTCGTGCAGCATCTCGGGGGTGACGTCCGCACCGAGGACCCGGCCGGAGGGGCCGGTCGCCGCGCGCAGCAGGGGGAGCGCACGGCCGGTGCCGCAGCCGGCGTCGAGGACGGAGTCGCCCTCCCGCAGGCCGAGCTCGGTGATCGCGGCGGCGTAGCGCGGGCCGTCGTCGGGGAAGCGGGCGTCCCAGTCGGCGGCGCGGGCGCCGAAGAACGCGCGGGTGCGGGCCAGTTCGGCCTCGTAGGGGGAGGCGGGGGTGGAGGGGGACATGGGGGCGAGGGTAGCGCGAGGGCCGTAACCTCCGGCCCGGCCGCTCGTTGGACTGGCGGGATCCGGGTCACCCGCGCGGGTGGTTCTCGCCCCCCCGGGGCGCATCCGGCCAGGCCAGGGAAGTAAAGTTAGGCTTACCTAACTTCTCGGGAGTCCGCCTTGACGCTCGCCGCCGTCCCCGCCACCGGGCCCGCCGCCGTCCCCGCCCAGGCCCAGGGCGGCGACGCCATCCTGCGCCGCCAGCGCGTCCGCGAGTCCGCCGCCCGCACCTACGCCCGCTCGTTCCCGATCGTCCCGGTGCGCGCCCACGGCATGACCGTCGAGGGCGCCGACGGCCGCCGCTACCTCGACTGCCTCTCCGGCGCCGGCACCCTGGCGCTCGGCCACAACCACCCGGTCGTCCTGGAGGCGATCCGCCGCACCCTCGACAGCGGCGCCCCGCTGCACCTGCTGGACCTCGCCACCGCCGAGAAGGACGACTTCACCACCGCCCTGTTCGAGAGCCTGCCCCGGGAGTTCGCCGAACAGGCCCGGGTGCACTTCTGCGGGCCCGCCGGGACGGACGCCGTCGAGGCCGCGCTCAAGCTGATGCAGACCGCCACCGGCCGCTCCGGCGCCCTGGCCTTCACCGGCGCCTACCACGGCATGACCGCCGGAGCCCTCGCGCTGACCGGGAACGTCGCCGTCAAGGAGCCGCTGCCGGGCGGTGGCGAGGTCACCCGGCTGCCCTACCCGTACGGCTACCGCTGCCCGTTCGGGGTCGGTGGCGAGGCAGGCGCCGCGCTCGCCGCGACCTACGCCGAGCGGCTGCTGGACGACCCCTCGGGCGGCGTCGTGCGGCCCGCGGCGATGGTCCTGGAGGCCGTGCAGGGCGAGGGGGGCGTCGTCCCCGCCCCCGACGACTGGCTGCGCGCGATGCGCCGGATCACCGCCGAGCGCGGCATCCCGCTGATCGTGGACGAGGTGCAGACCGGTGTCGGCCGCACCGGCGCGATGTGGGCGGTCGAGCACAGCGGGATCGTCCCGGACGCCATGGTGCTCTCCAAGGCGATCGGCGGCAGCCTGCCGCTCGCCGTCGTCGTCTACCGCGCGGAGTACGACGGCTGGCGCCCGGGCGCGCACACCGGCACGTTCCGCGGCAACACCCTCGCCATGGCGGCCGGCGCGGCCACCCTCCGGTACGTCGCCGCGCACGGGCTGGCCGAGCGGGCCGCGCTGGTCGGCGCCCGGATGACCGGGCGGCTGCGCGCACTGGCCGGAGAGCTCCCGGTGATCGGCGACGTCCGCGGACGCGGGCTGATGATCGGCGTCGAACTGGTCGACCCGACGGCCGAACCGGACAGCTGCGGGGCCCGCCCGGCCGCGCCCGCCCTCGCCGTCCGGGTCCGCGAGGCCTGCCTCGCACGCGGGCTGATCGTCGAACTCGGCGGCCGGCACGACGCGGTGCTGCGCCTGCTGCCGCCGCTCACCATCACCGACGAGCAGGCCGGCGCCGTCCTCGACCGGCTCGCGGACGCCATCGCCGCCGCCGCCCGGGCCGACGTCCCGGTCGTGCCGGGCACCACGTCGGGTTCGGCGCAGGGCACGTCGCAGGGCGCGGCCTCGGGCGTGGCGGGGGCCCGGTGAGCGGGCCCGTGGGCGGGCCGGGCCCCGCCGGGGAGCCGGAGGAGTCCGGCCTCCCCGACGACCCGGCCGCGCCGCTCGACGCGCTGGCCGGCGGCACGGCGGGCCCGGCCGCGCTCGGCCCCCTGCTGGCCACCGTGCTGGACGCGCTGGACGCCGGGGCCGCCCGGCGCGTCGGCCCCCTGCCCGCCGGCCACCCGGCCGGGATCGCCGCCCGGGTCGCGGAGGGGCTGGCCGGCGCGCACGGCCCGCAGGCGCTCGCCACCCTCACCGAACTGCTCACCTTCGGCGCCGCCGACCCCGCCGACCCGGCCTGCGCCGCCCATCTGCACTGCCCGCCGCTGGCCGTCGCGGCCGCCGCGGACCTCGCCGTCAGCGCGCTCAACCCCTCCCAGGACTCCTGGGACCAGGCCCCCGCCGCCACCGCGCTGGAGACCGCGCTGCTCGCCGAGCTCGCCGCCCTGGTCGGCTACGACCCGGCCCACGCGGCCGGCGTGCTGACCTCCGGCGGCACCGAGTCCAACCTGATGGGCCTGATGCTGGCCCGCGACCAGAAGCTCGACGGCATCGTGGAGCTGGACGGCCTCCCGGCCGGTGCCACGCCCAGGATCATCGCCTCGCAGGCCGCGCACTTCTCCGTCCAGCGCGCCGCCGCCCTGCTCGGCCTCGGCGAACGCGCCGTCGTCCCCGTCCCCGTCGACCGCGAACTGCGCATGGACCCGGACGGCCTGGCCCGCGTCCTGGCCGAGACCAGCTGGGCCGGGCATACCCCGATCGCCGTCGTCGCCACCGCGGGCACCACCGACACCGGCGCGATCGACCCGCTGCACACCGCCGCCGACCTCGCCGCCCGCTACGGCGCCTGGCTGCACGTCGACGCCGCCTACGGTGGCGGCGCGCTGCTCTCCGACCGCCTCGCCCCGCTGCTCGACGGCATCGCCCGCGCCGACTCCGTCTCCCTCGACTGGCACAAGCTCGGCTGGCAGCCGGCCGCCGCCGGGGTCTTCCTGGTCCGCCGCGCCGAGACCTACGTGTCGCTCGCCCGCCGCGCCGAGTACCTCAACCCGGCCGACGACGAGCAGGCCGGCTACCCCAGCCTGCTGGGCCGGTCGCTGCGCACCACCCGGCGTGCCGACGCCTTCAAGATCGCCGTCACCCTGCGCACGCTCGGCCGTGCCGGACTCGGCCGGCTGGTCGACGCCTGCCACCAGCTGGCCCTGGACGCCGCCGGAGCCGTCCGTGCCGAGCCCGAACTGGAACTGCACGCGGAACCCGTCCTCACCGCCGTGGTGTTCCGCTACCGCCCGCCCGGCGATCAGGACCAGGCCGTGCTCGACGAGGTCAACGCCGAGGTGCGCCGGACGCTGCTCCGCACCGGTCGCGCGGTGGTCGGCCGGACCGAACTCCCCGGCGAGGGCCCGGGCCGGGTCCGCCTGAAGCTGACCCTGCTCAACCCGCACACCACCGCCGCCGAGGTGGGCGAGCTGCTGCACGCGGTCGTCCGCACCGGTCGGGAGATCCGGCCGGAGTAGCGGCGGCCGGAGGACGGCGGCCGTCCCGCCGCGGGCCGGCCTGACGGCGGGCGTCGGCGGGACGGCGCCCTCGCCCGCCGCGCGCCGCATTCAGAACCAACGCCTTTTCCGCGGCCGGATGTTGGAGGAATCCACACTGGCGTGACATGCTGTCCGGGGGATATCCGGCCGCCCCGGAAAAGCCTCCGTGGACATACGTTTCCGTGGGAGTACAGGCCGATTCCAGCCGCCCGGAGATCAGATTTCGCCAACCCCCCGGCAGGGCTTGCGGAGATCCCGAAGAGCGGCGGTAACTTCATGTGGTCACCGCCCCACCAAGAGCACACGGCTCTCCGGTGCAGGCCGTCTGACCAGGCGCGCGCCATCCGCACGCGGTGAGCCCACCCTTACAGCCGGGTGAACTCCGCCTATCCGCCGTGCACTTCGGTGAACCCCGGTAAAAACCGCGTGAACCACGTGAGGCCAAATCCTTTGAACAATCCTGCGAAGCGGAGGCAAGGCATGCGCGAAACCCTCCCGGGCGAAAGCACTTTCACCATCGATACGAACACGTACGAGGCACTGCCGTTCTCCGACCGCTGCCGGGACATCTGGCGGCGCGGCGACCACCTGCTGATCGGTGTCAGTCCGGGAAACAGCTACTTCAGCCACCGTCGAATAGCCGAACTCATCGGGTGGGGGCGGGAGTTCTTCGAACGGATCGACATCGTCCACGCCGACCTGCACGTCGGGGCGCAGTACGAGGCCTTCGGCTACGACGCCGAACGGGCCGAGCGCCGGGCCGTCAAGGAGGTCAAGGCCACCGCCCGGCGGATCGCCCGCGGAGCCGAGGAGGCCGGTTCGCCCGACGGCGTCCGGATGCACGCGCTCTCCGAGTTCGCCGGCCACCCCGTGTACCGGCGGCTGCACCGGCAGGCCGTCGACGCGCTCGGCACCGACCGGGAGTTCCGCGAGGCGGCCGAGGGGATGGCGCGGGGCTTCCTGGCCGCCCGGATGGACGAGGGGCTGGCCCCGAACGAGCCGCAACTCGCCGCCGGGCTCCGGTACATCACCGCCGAGCTGCCGTTCTTCCTGGACACCCCGGCACTGCTCGGAGTGCCCTCGTCGGTCAGCTGCTACCACCTCCAACTGCCGCTCACCCCCGTTCTGTTCGGCCGTGACGATGGCCTGCGTGCGGCGCCCGCCCAGGGGTACGCGGTGGTCCGCCCGGCGGCGCCGTCCGGGCCCGTCGGCATCGGGGCCGCGGCCGCCGTGGAGCCGGCCCGCGCCGCCTGAGCCCGTCCCGGGCCCCTTTCCCGCAGCGCGGCCCTCCTGCGGCGCCGGCTCCGTCCGCAGTGGCGCTTCCCGCCCCACCGCGGCGCTTCCCTCCCCACCACGCTGCCCGTCCCACAGTGCTTCTCGCGGCCCTTCCCGTTCCACCACGCCGCCGTCCCGCGGTGTCCCCTGTCACCCCGCCCTTCCCATCTCCCTGCCTTCCCCATCCCGCAGCGTTCCCCGGACGCCCTCCCGTACCTGGAGCACACCCGTGACCGACCTGACCTTCCCGCTCTCCCGCAGAGGCGACGTCCTGCCCGAGGAGGCGAGGCGGCTGCGCGAGGAGCAGCCCGTCGCCCGGGTCCGCACCATGACCGGCGACCCCGCGTGGCTGGTCAGCAGCTACGAACTGGCCAAGCAGGTGCTGGAGGACGAGCGGTTCAGCCTCAAGGACACCGCGAACCCGGGCGTCCCGCGCCAGTACGCGCTGACCATCCCGCCCGAGGTGGTCAACAACATGGGCAACGTCAACAGCGCCGGTCTGCGCAACGCCGTCATGAAGACCCTCTCGCCGCGCGCCGACAAGGAGTTGGACGGCTGGCTGCAGGCCGAGGCGCACCGGCTCATCGACACGCTGGTCGACCGGGGCGCCCCCGGCGAGTTGCGCGACGGCTTCACCGACCCCTACTCCGCCGCCCTGCACTGCCGGCTGCTCGGCATCCCCACCGAGGACTGGCGGCGGCTGATGGCCGGCATCGACGTCGCGTTCATCACCAGCCCGGTGCCGTTCGAGGGCGCGGCGTCCAACTGGTACAAGGACCTCGGCTACATGCTCGACCGGCTGGGCGCCGACCCCGAGCCCAAGGACGGCCTCCTTGGCCGGTTCGCCGAACTGCGCCGCTCGCCCGACGTCTCGGACCAGGTCGGTGACGAGCTGCTGGCGACCGTGGCACTCTCGCTGTTCGGCGCGGGCGCCGTCTCCACCTCCTCGTTCCTGCTGCACGCGATCGTCTACCTGGCCCGCCAGCCCGAACTGGCCGAGCGGCTGCGGCGGGAGCCCGCGCTGATCGGCCGCGCGGTGGACGAGCTGCTCCGGGTCAACCTGTCGATCGGCGACGCGCTGCCGCGGATCGCGCTGGCGGACGTGCGGCTCGGCGAGGTGGAGGTGAAGGAGGGCGAGCTGGTCCTCGTCCTGATCGAGGGCGCCAACTACGACCCGGCGGTCTTCCCGGACCCGGAGAAGATCGACTTCGACCGGACGAGCAACCCGCACCTGGCCTTCGGCGGCGGGCGCCACTTCTGCCCGGCCTCGGCGCTCGGCCGCACGCACGCCGAGATCGCGGTCACCGCGCTGGTCGAGCGGCTGCCGGGCCTGCGGCTGGCCCTGCCGGTCGAGCAGCTGGCCTGGCGGCCCGGGTTCATCAAGCGCCTGCCGGAGCGGCTGCCCGTCCTCTGGTGAGGCCGGGCGGCCCGGTGGCCGGCCGGCCACCGGGGCGGGACGGGGCGGTCGCCGGGGCCTACCGGCCGATCAGGATGGCGCGGGTGCGCTCCCAGGCCTCCGGGTCGGAGGCGACCAGCAGGCCGTCCTGGCCGCCCGGCGCCTCCGGCCGGTAGCGGCTGCCGTCCAGGCGGGCGGAGACGCCGCCGGCCTCGTTGATCAGCAGCGAGCCGGGGGCGTGGTCCCACGGCAGGGTGCGCCAGTAGAGGATGAAGTCGAGGGCGCCCTCGGCGATGTCCGGGTACTCGATCCCGGCCGCGTGCCGGCCGGGGGAGATCTCGCCGAACGCGGCGGCGTTGGCCTCCAGCGTCCGGCGCCGGTCCGGGCTCAGGAAGCGGCTCTTGACGGAACCGCGCCAGTCGGCGGGGTCGCCGGGCGCGGGCGTCCGGGTGAGGCGGTGGCCGTTGCGCCAGGCGCCGGATCCCAGCTCGGCGGTGTAGGAGGTGGCGGTCTCGGGCTGCCAGATCCACGCGGCGACGGTCTCCCCGGAGCGCACCAGTGAGGCCATCACGGCGTACTCGGGGCGGCCGGCGATGAAGTTGGCCGTGCCGTCCACCGGGTCGACCAGCCAGACGGCCGGCTCGGAGTGCAGTGCGCGGGCGAGTCCGGGGTCCGCGGCGACGGCCTCCTCGCCGACGACCGGGACGGGCAGGAGCTCGCGCAGCCGTCGTTCGATGATCACCTCGGCCTCGCGGTCGGCGATGGTGACCACCTCGCCGGGGGCCTTCTCCATCACCTCGCCGGCGGCCAGCGCCCGGAACCGCGGCTCCACCACCTCGGCCGACGCCTCGGCGAGGATCTCCGCCACCCTGTCCATCAGCACGTCCGCGCTCCCTTCGCTGGCTACCACTCTCGCACGCCTGTGCGGTGCTGACCTGCGGCAGCCCCCTCCGACGGGGGAGCGGCGGCCGACGGCCCGGGGCTGCGGCCCTTCTGCTGACAGATTCCGCAATCTGTCGGCAGAAGGGCCACGGCCGCCGCCCGCACGGGGCCGGCGGGGCCGGGTCTCACCCGCCCAGGTAGTGGAACCCCGGACGGGGGTGCATCAGGAAGTCGTGGTGCGAGATGTTCCACCCGTAAGCGCCGGCCATCGCGAAGAGCACCCGGTCCGCCGTCCGAAGGCCCTCCGCGGCCGGCGCGGCCCGGGCGAGGACGTCCTTCGGGGTGCAGAGCTGGCCGGCCAGGGTGGCACGGCCGGTGGTGACCGCCGGCCGCGGCCAGGGGTGCGGCCAGGCGTCGACCGGCAGCACGGTGAAGGGCTGGTCGTGGCCCCGGGTGGCCGGGGTGCGCAGGTGGTGGGTGCCGCCGCGGACCACCGCGAAGTCCTCGCCGTGGCTCTGCTTCACGTCCAGCACCTCGGTGGCGTACCAGCCGCAGTAGGCGGTCAGGGCGCGGCCCGGCTCGATCCGCAGGGTCAGCCCGGGGTGCCGGTCGAGCAGCCCGGCCAGGCCCGCGCCGAAGGCCGCCCAGTCGAAGCGCGCCTGCGGGTCGGCGTAGTCGACGGCCATGCCGCCGCCCACGTTGACCTCGTCCAGCCTGAACGCGTGCCGTCGCGCCAGCTGGGCCGCCCAGTCGACGACCTGCTCCGCGACGGCCAGTTGCCCGGCCGCCGTCAGCCCGCTCGCCAGGTGGGCGTGCACGCCGCGCAGCCGCAGCCGCCGGTGGAGCGGGGCGAACGGGCCGAGCGGATCGGTCAGCAGACGGGCGCACGCCTCGGCGCGGTCGGGGTCGAGGCCGAACGGGGTCGGGCGGCCGCCCATGGCGAGCGCCACCGCGTCCAGTGCGCCCGGGCCCACCGGCAGGTTGACCCGGAGCAGCACGTCCACGCAGGCCTGCGGCCGGTCGTCGGCCAGGACGGCGGCGAGCCGGTGCAGCTCCTGCTCGCTCTCGACGTGCCAGCGGTGCACCCCGGCGTCGACGGCGGCCACGATCTCGGCGGGCGTCTTGCCCGGCCCGCCGAAGGCCAGCGGCGCCCCCGGCACGGCCTGCCGGACGTGCGCCAACTCGCCCCCGCTGGACACCTCGTAGCCGTCGACCGCGTCACGAAGGGCGGCCAGCAGCGGCGCGTCGGGGTTGGCCTTGGCGGCGTAGTAGAGCTCGACGCGTGCGGGCAGCGCGGCCCGCACGGCGGCGGCGTGCGAGCGCAGCGCCGCGAGGTCGTGGACGAAGGCGGGCAGCGCCCCCGGCGCCAGCCCGGCGACGTGCCGGCGGACGGCCTCGGTCATCGACTGCTCCACTTCATCGGCTGCTCCAGGTCATCGGACACTCCCATCGTCGGACCCTCCAAGTCGTCATGCGCGCGGGGCCGTTGGCCGCCGAAGGCCGGCGCTGGATCCTGCGCACGCGGAGGCGGTGGCCGCCGGTGGAGGCGGGGCGGGGTCACCGCGCGCTCCGGGCCGGCGTCCGCGCGCCCTGCGGCGGCAGGTGTGCGGCCTCCGCGAGGACGGTGCGGGCGAACGGGGACGGCAGCCGGACGTAGCCGGCCTCGCGGTCGGGGCGGCGCTCCCAGCGGGTCAGCAGGTTGGCCTTGGCGGGCAGCGGCACCCCGGCGAGCAGGGCGCGCAGCCGGGGCGGACGGCCGTGGGCGGCGGCGTACTCCTCCAGGACGCGCCGGACGGCCTCCCAGAGTGCGCCCTCCGCCTGCGGGTGGCGGTCGGCGAGGGCGGCCAGCAGCTCGGCGACGTGGTTGACCAGCAGGCAGTAGACCACCCGGTCCCAGCCGCGTTCGGCGTCGTAGGCCATCGGGCCGGCCACCTCGGGCGGCAGGGCGGCGAGCAGGGCGGCGTTGCGGTCGGGGACGAGCTTGGTCCCCTCCAGGTCGCGGAAGAGCACCTGGGCGGGCCGGCCGGCGGCGTCCACGCCGATCAGCACGTTCTGCAGGTGCGGTTCGAGTACCACGCCGTGGTCGAAGTAGGCCGCGAGCACCGGCGGAACGAGCAGGCGCAGGTAGGCCGTCCACCAGTCCAGCGCCTCCTGCACGCCCGCGTCCGGGCCGAGCAGCGCCGAGACGTGCGCCGAGCTGGTCGGGTGCTCGTCGGCGACGGCGGCGGCCAGCAGCGGCGTGACGCCGGGGTGCAGCGCGTCCGCGAAGCCCTCGCGGACGATCAGGCCGAACCCCTCGTAGAGCGAGCGGTCCGGGCGGCCGTCCGCGCCGGGCAGGGCCAGCGTGCGGAAGGCGGGCTCGCGCAGCATCGCGGCGCCGGGGAACCGCTCGGCGAGGTCGGCGAGTGCGGGGCCGAGCAGGCGGGTCAGGGCCACGGCGCCGGTCAGCTCGTAGGCGGCGTTCTTGCGCAGGCAGTTGGTGATCCGCACATTGAGGCTGAACTTCAGGAACGCGCCCGCGCCGTACAGGGTGCGGACCGAGGCGGTGGCGGTGAACGGTTCGCCGCCCGGGCCGAGGTCCAGGACGTCCCCGCTCTCCAGTGCGCCGCGCAACAGCGGGTGTCCGGCCATGAGTTGGTACTGCCAGGGGTGGGCGGGCAGCAGCCGGTGGCCGTCCGGCACCTCGCGTAGTCCGTCCAGCAGGGCGGTCGCCGCCGGGTCCGCCGAGGACTCGGCGACCAGCTCCTCGCGGACGGCCAGGTGGTGCAGCCGGAACGCCGCCCGGGACTCGGGCGCGTACGACCGCCAGTCGCCGCGCTCGGCGGAGCGCGACTTGGGCGCGGGGTGGAACCGGTGGCCGAGGAGCAGGGCCTGCTCGGACTCCAGGTAGCGGTCCGCGCCGGGCGCCGGGCGGTCCTCCAGCCCAGCGCGGACCACGTCGTGACTGGACGTCAGCTGGTCCAGGAACTCCTCGTTGACCGATCCGGTGCGCAGCTCCAGCTCGTCCCGGACGTACCCGGCCAGCACGTGCCAGTCCACCTCGGACCAGCCGTCGGGCCGTTCCTCCTCCACCGGGCCGGTGAAGCGGTGGGCGCCGAGCAGCGAGGTGCGGCGCAGCGCGATCCGGAGCAGGACGCCGCGCCGGGGCAGGCGCAGCAGCAGGCGGCCGTCGGCGACGGCGGTCTGGTGCTCGGGCGCGGAGACCTCGCGCAGCAGGCAGTTGAGCAGGGTGTGGGCCACCGCGTGGTCGGCGGTGGGCAGTTCGTGGGTCATCGGCGACTCCAACGCTTGCGGGACGGGACGGCGAGTGCGGCGGCCGTGACCGCGGCCAGCAGTGCGGCGGCGGTGCCCGCCAGCACGGGGGAGGCGGCGCCGAACCGGCCGTTGGCCAGCGCCGCGACGGCGCCGGCGGCCACGGCGCCGCCCTTGGAGACGAATTCGAGGGTGCCGAACATCCGGCCCGGCTCCCGGCCCCGGGCGGCCTCGGCGGCCAGCACCGAGAGGCAGACCAGGCCGAGGGTGAGTCCGGCGCCGAGCAGCAGGCGGACGGCGACGAACGCGGCCAGCGAGTGGGCGGCGGCGTGCCCGGCCAGACCGAGGGCGACGAGGCCGAAGCCGAGTGCGATCCCCGCGTGCGGGCGGGTGAGGAACACGGTGTGGGTGCGGGCGGCGAACGCCAGGTAGGACAGGTGCGGCAGGGCGAACAGCACGCCGGTGGTGGTACCGGAGACGCCGGGCAGGCGCTCCTGCGCGAGGGATGTCAGGTAGGGGAAGGAGATGACGGTCGCGAACACGAAGGCGAACTCGAACGCGTAGAGGACGGTGAGCGGGCCCCGTCCGGCCGCCGCCGGTGCCGCCGCGGTGGCCGGCTCCCCGGCCGCGGCGCGCGCCGGCCGTGCGGGCTCCGGCAGCAGCGAGAGCAGCACCGCGGCGGCCAGCGGCAGCACGGCCATCAGCAGGTACTGCCGGTGCGGGTCGATCCACGGCGAGAGCGCCCCGACCAGGACCGGAGCGGCGACCAGCGCGGCCCGCGCGCTGCCCTGCATCAGGGTGAGCGCCCGGGAGAGCTGCGCGCCGTCGAGCGCGGCGGCCAGGTAGCCGTTGGTGGCGGCGAAGGTGCCGCCGAGGAAGCCCTGGAGGACGAGGGCCAGGGTGAACGCGGGCAGGCTGTCGGCGGCCCCGGCGAGCAGGAACGAGACGGTGAGCCCGAGTTGGGCGCGCAGCAGCAGCCGTTTGCGGCCGAACCGGTCGGCGAGCCGCCCCCAGAGCGGGGCTCCGAGCGCGCTGAACACCGTCGGCACGACGTAGAGCACCCCGGCCCAGCGGCCCTGCGGGTCGCCGAGCGCGGGCAGGATGTCGGTCAGGAACGGCGGCAGGCCGAGCGCGGCGAAGGAGGCGACGAAGTAGCAGGCGGCCATCGCGTGCACCTGGCGCCGGCCGATTCTCCGCGGGCCGCTGGTGCCGCTGCCGGAGTGCTGCGCGAGCGCGTCGACGGTCACCGGGCGCCCGGGGAGTCGCCCGGCCGGCCGTTCGCCGGCGGTGTGGACGCCCGTGGCAACAGGTAGTTGGGGCCGTCGGTGTAGTGCTTGTTGATGTCGGCGGCGCCGGAGCGCTGCTTGGTCAGCAGGGTGCCGGCCGTGACCATCGCCTTGACCGGCAGTCGTTCGGCGTCGAGCAGGGCGGTGCGAAGGGGTTCGCCGGCCGGTCCGATCCGGTCGAGCGACTCGGCCAGCCGCCTGCGCAGCAGGGCCAGCAGGTCGTCGAGGCCGGCGCGGCCGTGGGCGGCGAGGCCGAACGCCAGGGCGCCGGTGCAGAGGTGGCCGGTGATGGTGGTGAACAGGTCGGTCAGCGGCCGGTCGTCGTCGCAGAGGATCCGGGCGTCGTCGAACTCCTCCCGTGCCGGGGCGAGTTCGCCCAGTGCCGCGGCGAGCCGGGCGGTGTGGACGCGCGGCCCGTCGTCGTCCTTGTAGAGCAGGCGCAGTCCGCCGTCCTCGTCCAGCACCAGCGAGGTGTTCTGCTGGTGGGACTCCAGCGCGATGCCGTAGCCGAAGAGGGTGGTCTGCCAGTCGAGCAGCAGCTCCAGCAGGGCGTCGAAGAGGGCGACGGGGTCGCCGCCGTGGAAGCGGTCGGCGAGGTGGTCGATCACCAGCCGCCCGCCGGGGGCCGGGGCGAGCAGGGCGGCCAGCGGCACGGTGACGGACCCGTCGAGCCCGCAGGGGTGGCGGCGCAGCAGAACGGCCAGCAGTTCGTGGCCGGCGTGTGCCCAGCTCTGTTCGTCGGCGTGCAGGATCCGGCCGGAGAAGCGCGGTTCGCGCTCCAGCACGGCTTCGATCAGCCGCTGGCCGGCGGCGCCGTCGCGCAGGGTGCCGGGTTTGATGGTGCGGCGGTTGAGCCGGCCCAGGGTGGCGGTGGCGAGCGGGAGTTTGAGGTGGTGCACGGGGTCCTCGGCGACGGCGACGGTCCGCATCGAGAGGGTGGGCAGCACGGTCAGGTACGGCCGGCCGGCGAGGACGGCCCGCCCCTCCAGGCCGCTCGCGCGCAGGGCCGCGGTGAGCGGTTCGCCGATGGTCAGCGGGTGGACCGGCAGGGTGGCCCAGGCGCCGTCGCCGCCCGGCAGGTCGAGGCCGAGCCAGCTCGGGGTGGGCCACCAGCTGGGCAGTGGCCGGTCGCCGTGCGTGCTGAGCCCGTCGGCCGGGACGGCGAGCCAGCGCAGTTCGAAGGCGGGGTGGAACTCGGGTGCGTAGGAGCGCAGTTGCGGTTCGGTGAGGCCGGAGCGGCCGCGTGCGGTGGGGTAGACCGGGTGGTCGAGGTGGGCGGCGAGGGTGTCGTGGCCGAGGGCGGCCGCCGGGCCCGTCCAGTACGCCGGGTCGGCGCCGTACAGGTCGGTGAGCGCGGTGTGCACCTCGTTCCGGACGCGTTCGTGCAGCTCCATGGTGGCGAGCGTCTGCCGGCACTCCTCGGCGAAGGCCGCCCAGCCGGGCCGGTCCGCGGGCTCGGCGCGGCCGGCCAGGGCGGCCACGGCCTGTTCCGCGCCGGTGAGCCCGCTGCCGTCGGCCTCCAGCAGCGGCAGCCTGGCCGCGTACTCGCTCTGGAAGCCGTCGGCGGTGACGGGCAACGCGATCCCCGCGTCGGCGAGGACGAGCCAGGGGCCGTCCGCGCGTTCCTCGACGGCGCCACGGGTGCGCAGCCCGAGGACGTCCTCGCGCACCAGGGCGGAGAGGACGCGCAGGGTCAGCGCGTCGGCGGGGGGCACGGGGGCGGCGCTCACGGCGTGATCTCCCAGCGGTTGGCCGCGACGAAGCGGGCGACGGCGGCGTCCACGGCGGCCTGCTCGGGCCCGACGGCCCAGATCACGCCCAGGTAGTCCCGGTTGGTGCGGTAGTGCTCGTGCCGTTCGCCGAGCGGGCGCAGCGGCCGGTAGGCGAGCCGGACGCCGTCGCGTTCCTCGTCGTACGGCCCGGGCGCGGCGGTGAGGGTGCCGGCCCGGTCGGCACAGACCGCCTCGTTGCGGGCGCGCAGCGGCGTGCCGGCGCACCGCTCGCCGAGGTCGGCGGGGAGTTCGCGGCCGAGGTGGACGGAGAGGATGTGCTCGAAGAGCGGAATGCCGAGGGCCTCGGCGAGCATCAGGTCGCACTGGTCGCCGATGGCGCGGTAGTTGACCTCGATGATCCGGGCCCGGCCGTCCGGCTGGACGACGAACTCGGTGTGGCAGGCGCCGAGACCGATGCCGATCGCGTCGAGCTGGGCGAGGACCTGCGCCACCACCGCGGGCGGGTGGGCGGGGACGAACTCCAGCATCTCCTCGATGAAGTGCGGCGGCGGGGAGAGCCTGGTGCGGAAGCCGCCGAGGACGTGGCGCCGCCGCCCGTCGCCGAGCGTCTCCAGGGTGCACAGCCGGCCGTCCAGGAACTCCTCGACGACCAGGGCGGCCCCGGGCCGGCGGTGCTGGATCTCCCTGCAGCGCCGCTCCAGTTCGGCCGCGTCGGCGACCAGCGAGACGTCCTCGCTGGCGACGCCCTCGCGCGGTTTCACGACGACCGGGAACGGCAGGTCCGACTCCCGCAGTGCGGAGGGGTCCTGGCCGGGAGCGAGCTCGGCCGAGCGGACGGCGTCGGCGCCCGCCGCGGCCAGGTGGCGGCGGAGTTCGCCCTTGTTCTTGGCCCGCAGGGTGGCCTTCCAGTCCTTGGCCGGCAGCCCGAAGTACTCGGCGGCCAGGGCGGTCTGGGTCTGCAGGTGGTCGCTGTTGCTGAAGAGCGCGAAGCCTGCGGATCGCGCAGCGGCCTGCGCCGTCGCGGCGTCGCGCTCCCGGTGCCGGGACACGACTCCGATCACCTCGCGGAAGTCGCGCACCTCGCACTCCACCACCCGGGGGGCGAAGTCCAGTCCGGCATAGGCGCGTCGGTGCGGTTCGGCGTGGTCGGTGAGCACGGTGACGTCGAGCCCGAGCCGGGCGGCGGCCGGCAGGAACCCCTGGGTGACCGAGTCGGTGGGGTTGAGGGCGAGCAGGTAGAGCCGCATGTCGGCGCTAGTCCTTACCGTGTGGTGGGGGAGTTCCGAGTGGGTGTGTGCGGGACGGGCCGGGACGGTCCCGCGCGCCCGCCCCGCCCGGGCGGCCGCTACTTGGGCGCGTCGACGCCGACGGCCTTGGCGATGTCGCCGAGCATGGCGTCGGCGGCCTGGACACCGATGCCGGACATCCAGGTCTCGTCGGCACCGTGGCCGCCGCCGGTGAGGGCGTCGAGCACGGTGGAGAGCGGGACGGCCCGGGGGCCGAGTGCGAGGCTCAGTGCGACGCAGCGCGGGAGCACGCCGACTCCGGCGGCCAGCAGAAGGGGCCGCCGCGCCACGGAGGGCGGGGGCGCCGCCGGGGCCGGGGCGGCCGACGGATCGGTTGTCAGCACGAGGCGAGATAGTAGGTTAGGCAACCCTAAATTTGTCAAGCCTTGACCTTTCTGTCCCGGCTCGGCCCGGACCGTCCCCACCTGGGCGTTGTCCGCGTCCGGGCCGACCGCGCCCGGGCGTCGCCCGCGTCCGGAGCGACTGCGCCCCGGGTGTCGCCCGCGTGCGAACCGGCGGTCGAGTGCCTATAAGGTGAGCCTCACCTAATTCGAGCTCGGGAGTACCGATGATCTCGGGAACCGCCACACCCATGCCCGCCGCACGCCGGGACGCCTCCCCCCTCCATGCGGACTACCGGCTGCTGCTGGAGCTCTGTCCCGTCCTCCGGCTCGCCCTGCTCGCGGACGGCGAGCCGTCCCCGTCGCCCGCCCAGGGCTGGTACTCCGCCGCCGAGTTGGCCGCCGACCCGGCGGCCCTGGAGGCGGCGCTGGCCGGCGAGGCCGCCCGGATCGCCCCGGTCGCCGACGAACACGGCACCGCCCCGCGCCCGCACGTCGCCGCCTCCCGGCTGCTGCACCACTACCTCTGGTCGGTGTCCGTCCTGATCGCCGGCCCCTGGCACCTCGCCCGCCGGGTCCCCGTGATCGATGCGGCGGACCTCTGGCTGCACGCCCCCACCGGCGACCTCGCGCTCCGCCCGCGCGCCCACGTGAGCCTCCCCGGCGACGACGAGCTCCGCGCCGAGCTGCGCGCCGCGGTCGTGACGCACGTCGAGCCGCTGCTCGCCGCGTTCGCCGGGCCCACCCGGCGCGGCACCCGGGCGCTCTGGGGCATGGTCACGGACGACCTGGCCTCCGCGATCTGGTACCTCGGCCGGATGCTCGACGAGCGCTCGGGCGGATCGTCGCAGCCCGCCGAGGCCGTCGACCCCGCCGGGTCCGCCGGGTCCGCCGGGGTGGCCGGGGCCGTCGCCGCCGCGGAGGCCGTTCTGCCCGGCGGGACCGAACCCCTCGTCGGCGCCGCCGCCTTCCGGACCCTGCTCGGCGCGGACGGCCGCAGCCACCCCACCCGGACCCGCCTCGGGTGCTGCCTCTACTACGCGATCCGCCCGGACTCCGCCTGCATCACCTGCCCCCGGACGCCCGACGACGAGCGCCTGAAACGGCTCTGACGCCCCATCGGGCGCCGGCTCGGGCGCCCACCGGTACGCTCGCCGCATGATCGACTCCACTACGCACGTCCGGGTCGCCCGCCCCTCCCGGGACCTCGCCGCCGCCGAACGCTTCTACGTCGACGGCCTCGGCCTCTCCGTTCTCTGGCGCACCGCCGAGCACGTCCCCGGCGAGCACGACCTCGTCATGGTCGGCATCCCCGGCGGCAGTTGGCACTTCGAGCTCACCCGCGACCCCGAGCGCCCCCTCGACCCGACCCCGACCGTCGACGACCTCTTCGTGCTCTACCTGGGCGCGCCCGTGGACGAGGCCCGGGTCGCCCGCCTGGAGGCTGCCGGTGGCACCCGCGTGGCCGCCCACAACCCGTACTGGGACGAGTTCGGCGTCACCGTCGCCGACCCGGACGGCTACCGCCTGGTGCTCTGCACCCGGACCTGGACCGCCTGACCGCCTGGCCGCCCGGCCGGGCCCACCGGCGGCCGGTCCCGGAACCGCCGCTGCCGTCCGAACGCCCGGGCCCTGCGGCCGTCCGGACACCCGGCCGCCGGGCCCTCGGCAGGAAACCGCGTGGACGAGCGGTATCGGGGCGTCGATAATCTCCGGGCCGAACGCGCTCAGCCACCCAGCACCGAGGAGAACCGACCGTGACAACCGCCCTGCGTGGCACAGCCGTCGACATTCCGACGGCGGACGGAACCGCCGACGCCTACCTGGCCCACCCGGACGACGGCCGCGCCCACCCGGCCGTCCTGCTGTACATGAACGCGTTCGGGCTCCGCCCGTTCCTGGAGTCGATGGCCGACCGGATCGCCGCCGAGGGCTACACCGTGCTGGTGCCCAACGTGTTCTACCGGCACGGCCGCGCGCCGCTCGTCGCGCTGCCCGAGCCGCCGGAGCCGATCGACCCGGCCGCCGACCCGACCCTGTTCGAGCGCCTCGGCCCGATCATGGCGTCGCACACCGCCGAGATGGCGGTCCGCGACGCCGGCGCGTACCTGGACTGGCTGGCCGAATCGCCGCTGACGTCCGACGGGCCGGTCGGCATCACCGGCTACTGCCTCGGCGCCCAGCTCGCGCTGCGCACCGCGGGCGCCTACCCCGACCGGGTCGCGGCGGCGGCCGGCTTCCACGGCGGCATGCTCGCCTCCGACGAGGAGGACAGTCCGCATCTCGTCGCCGGAAAGGTCACGGCGGAGCTGTACTTCGGGCACGCCGACCAGGACCCGTCGCTCCCCGCCGACCAGATCGACCGCCTGGCCAAGTCCCTGGCCGAGGCCGGCGTCCGCCACACCTGCGAGGTCTACGAGGGCGCGCCGCACGGCTTCACCCAGGCCGACACCGCCCCCTACCACCCGGAGGCGGCCGCCCGGCACTGGGACGCGCTGTTCGCCCTGCTGAAGCGCACGTTCTGACGTCGGGGGCGGCCGAGAAGCAGGAAGCCGTCCGGTACGGCGTCCCGTTCCTCGGCGGGGCGGCCGTGTCGGCGGCCCGTGCCAGACTGCCGCCATGTCCCTCGCCGACCTCAGTCCCCGAGCTCTTCCGCGGCCCGGACGGAGAGGGCCTGTTCCAGGACCTCTCCGTCCGCCCGGTGCTGGCACTCTGGCACTCTGGCGGTCGGCGGTCGGCGGTCGGCGGTCGGCGGTCGGCGGTCGGCGGTCGGCGGTCGGCGGTCGGCGGTCGGCGGTCCTCGGTCTGCGGGCGGCTCGGCACCGGGGCCCGACGTTCCGTCAGCCGGGGAGCGTCCGCCCATACGCGAGCAGCAGAAGCTCCTGGGCCGGCCGGGCCACCGTGCGGCCGCCGCCGTCACCGGCGTAGGACCAGTCGAGGTCGGTGGCGCGCAGCCCGGCACCGTCCAGCCGGGCGCCGAAGAACCGGAGGCTGCGAGGGGTGACGGCGTCCAGGAGGAGGCGCAGGCGGTCGGCGGGTACCCGGCGGTCCAGGCCGAGCGGGACGGTGATGTCCAGGCCGTGGACGACGTCGTGCCCGAGTGCGGCCGTGAACCCGCCGACCGGCGGCTTCCACGGGTGGTCGGCGTTCTCCCGCAGGGCGTCGGCGAGTTCGCGCGGTCCGAGGGCCGCGGCGTCACGCCGGGCGGTGCGGTCCGTCATCCGGTGCAGGTTGCCGCGTGCGCGGGCGAGTTCGAGCGCGGTGCGGGGCAGCGAGTGGCGGAACCCCGTGCTCATGTGTGCGGCCACCTCGCGCACGCGCCAGCCGGCACAGAGCGAAGGGGCGTCCCACTGGGCCTCGGTGAGGCCGTCGAGGAGGTCGGCCAGCTCGCGACGCTCTGCGGCGATGGCGGCCCGGACGGTCGATGCGGTGCTGCTTCCCATGATCGTCAGCCTGCCCGGGGCGGCGTCATAAGTCCAAGAGACAGTTGTTCTGATCACTAGAATCAGTGGTTATGGAGCTTCGCCAGTTGCAGTACCTGGCCGCCGTGGTCGAGGAGGCCAACTTCACCCGGGCCGCAGCGCGCCTGCACCTCGCCCAGCCGGGAGTGAGCGCCCAGATCCTCCAGCTGGAGCGCGAGTTGGGCCATCGGCTGCTCGACCGCTCGGGCCGGACGGTGGCCACGACCGAGCTCGGCGAGGCCGTCCTCCCGTACGTCCGGGCGGCCCTCGCGGCGGTCGAGGGAATCCGGCAGACCGCCGACGAGTACGCGGGACTGGTGCGCGGGCAGGTGGCGATCGGGCTGGTGTCGGGGGCGTCGACGGAGGAGTTCGCGGTCGCCGAACTGCTCGCGGGCTTCCACCGCGACCACCCCGGCGTCGAGATCTCGCTGAGCGAGTCCGGCTCCGAGCAGATGCTCGCCGCCCTGCGTCGCGGGGAGCTGGACATCGCGATCGTCGGGGTGGCGCAGCAGGAGCCCCCGCCGGGCATCGCCTTCCAGGTGGTGGTGGACACCCCGTTGGTGGCCGCCACCGCCGTCGGCGACCCCTTCCTCGCCACCGACCCCCTTCCGGTCGCCGCCCTGGCCGACCGCCCCCTGATCAGCCTGCCGCGCGGCACCGGTCTGCGCGCCACCCTCGAACACGCCTGCGCGCGGGCCGGTGTCCGGCCGCACATCGCCTTCGAGGCCTCCTCGCCGCCGCTGCTGGCCCAACTCGCCGCCCGGGGACTGGGCGTGGCCGTCCTTCCGGAGGTCCCCTCCGAGTACGCCGCCGTCCTCGGCCTCGGCACCCGGCGGCTCGCCGACCAGGAGGCCCGTGCCCGCATCGCCCTCGCCTGGCAGGCGGACGGCCCGCAGCGGCCGGCCGCGCGGGAACTGCTCGCCCGGCTGCGGAGCGCGTTCCCGGCGGTGCGGCCAGGCTGACCGCCCGCCGGCGCGGGCCCCGCCGTCCCGGGCCCCGCCGTCCCGGGCCCGGCCGTCCCGGGCCCCGTGCCTACGGCCTCGCCGCGGCCCATTCCTCCCGGAGCATGCCGAACAGGACCCGGTCGTAGCGGACTCCGCCCACCAGGGCGGCCGACCGGCGGCGGCCCTCCTCCCGGAAGCCGAGCCGGACGAAGGCCCGGGCGGCGCGCTCGTTGCCGCTCCAGGTGTCCAGCTCCAGCCGGTGCAGTCCGTACGCGCCGAACAGGTGGTCCACCAGCAGCCGCAGCGCCTCCGACCCGTGCCCCCGGCCCCAGAACTCCCGTTCGCCGATGGTGATCCCGAGCGTGGCGACCCCGAGGTACGGGTCGAGGTCGCGGTAGTCGGTGACGCCGATGACGCGCCCGGTCGCCGACTCCTCGACGGTGAGCACGGCCGCTTCCCGCGGGACCAGTCGCAGCATGGTGTCGAACGCGATCCCGACCGCCTCGGCCGTGACCGGCCCGAAGCACGGGTCCCCGGCGGAGGCCAGGCGGACCACCTCCGGGTCGTTGCGCCACCGGAGATGGTGCTCCGCGTCCTCGGCGCGCAGCGCGCGCAGTCTCACCCGCGTTCCTTCGATCATGATCAGATCATAGGGCGGGAGGTTCGCCGGCCGGCGGCCGGCGAACCTCCCGCGCGTCCGCCGCCCCGCCCGGGCCCGCCGCAACGCCCCCGCCCGGGCCCGGCCCCCGGGAGGCCGAGGCGCCGGACGGCCGCTCAGTCGTCCAACTCCCGCATGTCGCGCCGGATCGCGATCAGTGCGGAGACCTCCGCCAGCCAGCGCGCGAACAGGTGCTCGCGCGCCACGTCGGCGCCGCTCGCCGCGGCGGCCTGGAGCCAGTCGCGGACCAGCGCGCGACCGGTCAGCCCGATCACCGGCTCGGGCAGCGCGAGGGCGGCCGCGAAACCGCCGGCCCGGACGTGCCGGGCGAGGAAGCCCAGCGGGTACGGGCCGACGCCCGCCGCCTCGGCGCGGTGCACGGCGGCGATGGCGGCCTCGGTGAACAGGGCCTGGCGCGGGCCGCCGTCGAGCAGCAGGCCGCGGGTGATGGCGGCGGGCACGTCGAGGTCAGCCAGTTCGGCGTCCGGCCGGACGGTGGTCATTTCGGCAGCTCCAGGGCGGTCGACTTGTTCAGGGGGTGTTCACCGGGGGTCAGTCCGCCGAGCTGGCTGTTGACGAACTGGTCCTCGGTCACCCAGGAGGTGAAGCCCCAGGGGTTGTAGATCTGGAGCTTGTCGCCGTCCCGGCCGATGATCATCATCTGGTGGCCCTCGTCCTCGTTGCGGACGCTGATCGGGACGGGCAGGCCCTCGTCCACGGACTTCTCGATCCGGGCCAGTGCCGCCCGACGGTCCGCGTCGCTCTTCAGCTCCACGTGCTCGTAGTCGGCGCCGGTGGCCTTGCCGAGGTCCTTGTCGGCCAGGTAGGTCTGGGCCTTGGGGCCGAGACCGCTGTCCTCCTTGGGGTAGGTCTTCTGGCCGTCGGCCTTCTGGCCCGCGATGTACTCGTCCACGTAGGTCTTCTGCAGCCGCTGCTCGAAGTTCTGCGCGGAGTCCGCGCCGGGTTCGTCGGGCGTGCCGCCGGTGGTGAGCTGGTACATCAGCAGCGGGTCCAGCTTGGCCTGGGCGATCACGGTCGACGCGGCCACGCAGTCGTTGACGTTGCGCTGCGAGTAGACGCCGTAGCCGTCGATGTTGACCTGCTGGCCCTGGTAGGTGAGGTCGATGTTGTCCGAGGACTCGCGGTTGATGTCCGTGGTGCTGGTCGCGGGCACCAGGTGCTGGGCGAGCCAGGCCGGGTCGTCGCCGTGCGGGTGGATGCCGGCGTCGAACTTCTGGATGTCGGCCACCGAGTGGCCGGCCGCCAGCGCCTTCCAGAGGTAGGCGGCCTCCTCGGGGGACTTGGCGCCGGACAGCAGGGCGCGGAAGGCCGCCTGGTCGGCTCCGGTCATCACGCCGAGGGTCTGGGTGGCGCGGTCGAGCTGGCCCGGCGTCAGGATGTAGCCGTCGTCCTCGCCCGCGCCCGGGTTCTTCTCGGTGGCCAGCACCACGGCCGCCAGCGGGTCGAGCGATCCCTCGCCGGCGCGCGAGGCGCGGGCCTTGGAGGTCAGCTGGTTCAGCTTGCTCGCGGTGCTGGTGCCGGAGCTCTCGGCCCGGCGGGCGGCCGCCAGCCGGGCGCCGACGCCGGACAGCGCCGTGGCACGGGCGTCGGCGTCGAAGCCGCCGAGATCGTCCTTGACCCGGTCGCCGGCTTCCTTCAGCTGGCGGCAGCCGTCGGCGTCGGTCCGCTTCGCCCACTCCAGCTCGTTGGCCCAGGCGTCCAGCAGCCTGGCCGCCTCGGCCAGGGTCTCCTTGGAGGTGGTGGTCTCGGCCGACATCGCGTGGATCGCCTGGGTGGCGTGCTCGGCCACCGAACCCGTCCAGACCGCGGGGAGCTGGTTGGTGGCGATGCCCGCGAGGTCCTGCGAGGCCTGGCCGAAGGAGGAGGCCGCCTGCGCGTAGTCCTTCGCCCGCGCCCGTACGGCGCCCGGGTCGCCGACCGGCTCCGGCACGGCCAGCGCCTCGTTGATCCCCTGCAGCAGGTGCAGGTTGGCGAACATGAACTCCAGCTGCTCGATGCTGTGCTGGGCGTGTTCCAGATCCTTGACCTTGCTCACCGGCCACCTGCCGGCACCAGCGAGGCGGTGACGGCCTTCTCCGCGTTGCGGTAGTTCTGCGTCGTGGCCGACATCTTCTGCGACAGCTCGTCGAGGGCGCGCTGGGTGACGGTGATCTCCTTCGACCACGCGGTGTCGAAGGCGGCCCAGGCCTGGTCCATGCCGAACTCGCCGAACGCCGTCGACGCGTAGCAGACCGAGCCGGCGTAGGCGGCCTTGGCCGCCGCGATGTCGGTCGCCGTCTTGCCCAGCTGGTCGCCGACGCCGCTCAGGCCGGCCAGGCTGACGCCGTACCCGCCCGCCGCCCCCGCTCCGGGTGCCGTGTTTGTCCCGCCGCTCATGGTTCCCGTTCCCCCGTCCCCGGGACGTCTTCACGTCTGCCGGTGCGTCAGTCGGTCCGTCCGTCCGAATGGCTCGATGCCCGCGCCGTGTGGTGTGGCGCGGACATCGGTGGCAGAGCCTAACGTGTGGCAGGGGCGGGGGCGTTACGCCCGCGAGGGCTGCACGGGCTCCTCGTTCCCTTCACGCCGCCGACGCCCGGGCTCCGCTTTCTCCGGAGAATCCGCCCCAGTGCTTGGGGTGTTCTTGGGAATCGGTCCGGCGGCCCGTGCGCCGTCCGGAGCGCCCCCTGACGGGCTGTCCGACGCCGCTTCGCCCCGGCGGCGGTAGCGGCGGTCGGTCGCGGTGAACGCGGCGAGCAGCAGGGCGGCCGCCGCGGCGGCGACGGTGATCCGGAACGGCGCGGTGGGCCCGACGTGGTCGGCCGCCCAGCCGCCGAGGAACGTCCCCGCCGACTGGGCCAGGATGATCGCGCTGACCAGCGCCGCCATCGCCTCGCCCAGCCGGGCGGCGGGCACCGTCCGTTCCACGAGCCCGAACATGGTGATCATCTGCGGGGCGACCGCCACGCCGAGGCACCCGATCGCGGCGGCCAGGGCGGCCACGCCGCCGCCCGAGAAGAGCAGCAGGACGGACGCGGCGCAGAGCAGGACGGTCCCCGCCCGCAGGCGCAGCGGCAGCTCCCAGCGGGCGGGCAGGGCGGCGGTGGCGATCCCCGCGAAGGCGCTGGTGAAGCCCATGAACCCGTAGATCAGCCCCGCCGCGCCCGGCTGCCCGAGGGCGCCCGTGGTGGCCGTCACCCCGACCTGCACCGAGCCGAAGCAGGCGCCCAGCAGCGCCATCCCGGCCAGCACCAGGACGTACGGCGCGTTCAGCAGCCGCCCGGGGGCGCGCACCTGCGCGCCGCTGCCGGAGCCCGCGCGGGCGGCGGTCGGGTGCAGGGCGAAGAGGGTGGCGCAGACGCCGGTCAGTGCGGCCGCCGTCAGCAGGCCGGCCGCGGGGGAGACCAGCGTGGCGAGCAGGCCCACCAGTGCGGGGCCGGTGGTGAAGCTGACCTCGTCCACGATGCCGTCGAGCGAGAGCATCGAGGAGGTCAGCCCCGGGTCCCCGTCGGCCAACCGCACCCACCGGCTGCGCGAGAGCGGGCCCACCAGGGGGACGGAGAGGCCGATCAGCGCGGCCGGTGCGATCTGCCAGGCCGACGGGAGCCCGGCCTGGGAGGCGGCGACCAGGGCGAGGATCGCCACCGCGTTGACGGCCGCCGCGGCGAGCCCGACCGTCCGCTGCCCGCGCCGGTCCGCGAGCCGGCCGACCAGCGGACCGCCGACCGCCTGCCCGACGGCCAGCGCCCCGGCGACCACCGAGCCGCGCCAGACGCTGCCGGTGTTCCGGGTGACCAGCAGCAGCGTGCCGATCGGGCACATCGCGTTCGGCAGCCGGCCCAGCAGCGACCAGACCAGCACCCCACCACCCGTCAGCTGCGCCGCCGAACGGAACCTCGTGACCACGGACATCCTGCCGAACCCCCACACGGAGCCGGGGTGGGCGCCCGCCTCCCACCACCGGCCCGGCCTGGTGACTGCGGCCCGCGGGTGAGCTCCGACCGTACGGCCCGGACGATCCCCCGGGTAACCGTACGATCACCCAGCGCATTCGGGGCAAGGTGATCGACCGGCTTGGAGGACCGGCCAACGGGGCCGGTGGCCCGCCGCCGAAGGCTCGTCTCAACCGACGAGGTCCCTGCGGATCTGGTCCAGGACCAGGCCGGCCCCGGTGTAGCCGATGCCCAGCATCCAGAGGCCGTCGTCCACCGCGAAGACCCGCCCGCCGCGCACCGCGTCCAGGTTCCTCCAGAGCGGGCCCGCCATGATCTTCTTCTGGTCGGACCGGGCCGGGTCGCCGTAGACCGAGTAGAAGATGACGTCGGCGGCCGCCTGGTCGACCTGCTCCGGGCTGATCTCGATCGAGAAGCCGGCCTTGTCCTGGTTGGCGGGGCGGCCCAGGCCGAGGTCCTTGAAGACCGAGCCGGCGAAGGTGTCGTTCAGGTAGAGCCGGGTGGGCGCGCCCGCCAGGAAACGGGCCAGCTCCACCCGGGTGGCCGCCGCCTTCTGCGGCCCGCCGAGCGCGGCGACCAGCTCCGCGGCCCTGGCCCGGTACGCCGCCTCCGCCGCGGCGGCCTCGCCCTCGCGGCCGAGCGCCTCGGCGTGCAGCCGCACGTTCTCCTTCCAGGCCGGTCCGGTGGTCCTGGTCAGCACGGTCGGTGCGATCTTCGACAGCTCGTCGTACCGCTTGTCGTCCCGGACCTGGTTGCTCAGGATGAGGTCCGGCCTCAGCGCGGCCACGGCCTCCAGGTCGGGCTGGCCGATGGTGCCGACGGTCCTGGTCCCGGCCAGCCGCGCGGCCGGCAGGTACCCGGAGAGCGGCGCACCCTCGGCGACGACGGTGGCACCGACCGGGGTGACGCCGAGGGTGACGGCCGAGTCCAGGGCGTCGGTGTCCAGCACGACGACGCGGGCGGCGCGGCCGGGCACGGTGCTCTCGCCGCGCGCGTGCCGGACGGTGCGGGTGCCGCCGTCCGCGCTCCCCGGGCCGCCCGCGCGGGCGGGCCCGTCGGAGCCGTTCGATCCGCAGGCGGCGAGCGCGAGGCCGGAGGCGAGGGCGAGGAGGCTGCGGCGGCGGAGGCCGTGGCGGGCGGGCGCGGGGGCGGGGGCCGGGTCGGGTTCGGCGGGCAGGGCGGACGGCATCGGGGCGACTCCGTTGCGGAAGGCGGCGAGGCGCCCCGATCCCTGCCCGCCGGCGGCCGCGGCCACGCCTCGGGCGCGGGGGCGTACGGGAGTGGTGGCGGGGCGGGCGCGCGCGGCGGCCGCCGGGGGGTCAGCCCTCCGCCGCTTCCCCGTCCTCCCGCTGCTCCAGCCGTTGCCGCAGCAGCTCGTCGTACTCGGCGTGCACCCGCCGGTCCATCGCCAGCGCGAACTGGGCGTCCGTGACGGTCCGGGCGAGCGGGCGCACCCGCAGGATCTGCTCGGTCAGGCGGGTCGCCTCGCCGGGCGGCAGCGGGGCGTCGGCGGCGAGCGCGCCGAGGATCCGGTCGCGCACCAGTGCGGTGAAGATCTCCGCGATCGCGTCCACGTGCTCCTGGGTGCGCCGGCTGGCCTCCAGGACGACCGCGAGCGGCACGCCCTCGGCGACCAGTGCCGTGGTCGCGTCCATCAGCCGGCGGCTGACGTGGGTGATCCCGTCCTCGTCCGGCGTGACGTAGCCCTGGGCGATCGACTCGGCCGTGGTCTCCTCGGTGAGCTGGTCGCCGAAGGTGGCCCGCAGTTCGGCCCAGTCCACGTGGACCGGCGTCTCGTCGGACCACGGCGCGATGATCGCGGCCTCCAGTCCGATCAGCTCGGCGACGTCCCGGCCGCTCTCTCCGGCGCCGATCAGCTCGGCGATGCCGCCCAGCGTGTGGCCGCGCTCCAGCAGTTCGGCGATCACCCGGAGGCGGGCCAGGTGCGCCTCGCCGTACCAGGCGATCCGGCCCTCCTTGCGCGGCGGCTGGAGCAGCTTGCGCTCGCGGTAGAAACGCAGGGTGCGGGTGGTGATGCCGGCCGCCTCGGCCAGCTCCTCCACCCGGTACTCGCGCTTTCCGTCGCCCGCAGCTGCTCTGACCCTGTCCACGGCGCTCAGCATAGGACCGCCGATCGTGGAAGTGGGGCGGCCGGACTCCTTCCCTCCGCTGTCGGCACGGGCTAACCTGCCAATCGTGCCAGTGATTGCTGGCATGGTTATGGCGACGGTGTCACGGCACCATGAAGGCGGCACGTCGCAGCAAGTGCGCACCTCAGGCCCCCACCCTCAGGAGGACGCCGAATGGCATCCACGAGCAAGCGCCCCAGCCCCGGCGCGCCCGGCCGGGACTCCCGGGCCGAGGCCGCCCGGCCCGTCCCGCACGTCCGGGTGGCGGTCATCGGCTCCGGCTTCGGCGGCCTCGGCGCCGGCGTCCGGCTGCGCCGGGCCGGCATCACCGACTTCGTGATCCTGGAGCGCGCCGACTCGGTCGGCGGCACCTGGCGGGACAACAGCTACCCCGGCTGCGCCTGCGACGTCCCCTCCCACCTGTACTCCTTCTCCTTCGCGCCCAACCCCGACTGGCCGCGCAGCTTCTCCGGCCAGCCCGACATCCGCACCTACCTGGAGAAGGTCGCCGACGTCTTCGGCCTCCGTCCGCACCTGCGCTTCCACACCGAGGTCACCGAGGCGCGCTGGGAGGCGGAGCACACCCGCTGGCGGGTCACCACCACGGCCGGCGAGTGGACCGCCGACGCCGTGGTCTCCGCCGCCGGGCCGCTCGCCGACCCGCAGATCCCGGACCTGCCGGGCCTGGACGGCTTCCCCGGCAAGGTGTTCCACTCCTCCCGCTGGGACCACGACTACGACCTCGCCGGCCGGCGGATCGCCATGGTCGGCACCGGCGCCTCCGCCGCCCAGATCATCCCCGAGATCCAGCCGAAGGCCGGCCGGCTGACGGTGTTCCAGCGCACGCCGGCCTGGGTGCTGCCCCGCCGCGACCGCGAGATCACCGAGATCGAGAAGTGGCTGCACGGCCGGCTGCCCGTCACCGCCAAGCTCCGCCGCGGCGCCCTGTTCGCCCTCCGCGAGCTCCAGGTGGACGCCTTCGTCCGCCGCCCCGGCCTGCTGAAGGTGGTCCAGCAGCTCGCCGAACGGCACATCGCCCAGGGCGTCGCCGACCCGGCGCTGCGCGCCAAGCTCACCCCGGACTACCGGATCGGCTGCAAGCGCATCCTGCTCAGCAACACGTACTACCCGGCGCTCGCCGCCGCCAACACCGAAGTGGTGGCCTCCGGCCTGCGCGAGGTGCGCGGCTCCACCCTCGTCGCGGCCGACGGCAGCGAGCACGAGGTGGACGCGATCGTCTTCGGCACCGGCTTCCACGTCACCGACATGCCCATCGGCGCCCGGGTGTTCGGCGTCGACGGCACGAGCCTGGCGGAGCACTGGAAGGACGGCATGGAGGCGCTGCGCGGCTCCACCGTCCGCGGATTCCCCAACCTCTTCTTCGTCATCGGCCCCAACACCGGTCTCGGCAACAGCTCGATGATCCTGATGATCGAGTCCCAGCTGAACTACCTGGTCGACGCGCTCACCACGCTCGGCTCGATCGGCGCCACCGCGATGCAGCCCACCGAACGGGCCCAGCGGCACTGGAACCTCGAACTCCAGCACCGGATGGACCGCACCGTCTGGACCACCGGCGGCTGCCGTAGCTGGTACCTCGACCCGAGCGGGAAGAACACCGTGCTCTGGCCCGGATCGACCACCGCCTTCCGGCGCGCCACCCGCAAGGTCGACCTCGGCGAGTACGAGCTGATCATGCGCACCACTCCGGCGCCGCGCCCGGCCGAGACCGAGGAGGCCCTGGCGTGAGCCCCGCGATCCCCGCCGACCACGTACCGCCCACCCCCGTCGAGGAGTTGGACGTCCACTCGGCCGACGGCATCCGCCTGCACGTCGAGATCCACGGGCAGCCGGCCGCCCCGACCGTCCTGCTCGCCCACGGCTGGACCTGCTCGACGGCCTTCTGGGCACCGGTGATCCGACGGCTCGCCGACCGCTACCGGGTGGTGGCCTACGACCAGCGCGGCCACGGCCGCAGCGAGCTCCCGCCCAGCCGGCTGCGCTACTCCACCCGCGCGCTCGCCGAGGACCTCTCCGCGGTGCTCACCCGGACGGTCCCCGAGGGGGAGCGCGCCGTGCTCGTCGGCCACAGCATGGGCGGCATGACGATCATGGCCGCCGGCGGGCGTCCCGAGGTTGCCGGGCGGACCGCCGCCGCGGTGCTGGTCTCCACCGGCCCGTCCGACCTGGTCGCCGAACTGCGGGTGCTGCCCGACGCGGTCCGCGCGCCGCGGCTGCGCCGTCTCCTGCACCGCCGGCTGCTCCGCTCCCGCCTGCCGCTGGGACCGGTCGGACCGGTCAGCCGCGCCGCGCTCAAGTACGCGACGATGGGCCCGGGTTCGCCCGCCGACCAGGTCGAGGCGACGGCCCGGATCGTGCACGCCTGCCCGACCGCGGTCCGGGCCTCGTGGGCGGGCGTGCTGGACGTGCTCGACGTCCGGGCCGGGCTGGCGAGGCTCGCCGCGCCGACCGCCGTCGTGGTCGGCACCGACGACCGCATGACCCCGCCGGTGCACTCCCACCGGATGGTCGCCGCGCTGTCCGACCCGCAGGGCCTGCTCCTGCTGCCCGGCGTCGGCCACATGGCACCACTGGAGCGGCCCGTCGAGGTCGCCGCCGAGATCGACCGGATGGCCGCCGCCCACCTGGCGGCGACCCGACTCCCCAGCCAGCAGAGGAGCCTGACCGCATGAGTGCCGTTCCGCCGCTGTCCGCTCAGGTCGTCGTCGTCACGGGTGCCGCGCGCGGCGTCGGCGCCGCCCTCGCCCGCAAACTCACCGCCCAGGGTGCCAAGGTCGCGCTGCTCGGCCTGGAGCCGGCCGAGCTCAAGGCCGTCGCCGCGCTCTGCGGCCCGTCCGCCACCGCCTGGGAGGCCGACGTCACCGACCTCGAGGCGCTCACCGAGACCGCCCGGCTGATCAAGGAGCACTACGGCCGGATCGACGCCGTCGTCGCCAACGCGGGCATCGCGATCGGCGGCCCGCTGCTGGACAGCGACCACAAGGCGTTCAGCCGGGTGATCGAGGTCAACCTGCTCGGCAGCGTCGCCACCGCCCGCGCCTTCCTCCCGGCCCTCACCGAGAGCCGCGGCTACCTGCTCCAGATCGCCTCGCTGGCCGCGCTCACCCCCGCCCCGCTGATGAGCGCGTACTGCGCGAGCAAGTCCGGCGTCGAGGCCTTCGCGCACTCGATCCGCGCCGAGGTCGCCCATCAGGGCGTCAAGGTCGGTGTCGGCTACCTGAGCTGGACCGACACCGACATGGTGCGCGGCGCCGACCAGGACGCGGTGCTCAGGCAGATGCGTTCCCGGCTGCCCTGGCCCGCCAACAAGACCTACCCGCTCGGCCCGGCCGTGGACCGCCTGGTCGCCGGCATCGCCCGCCGCTCCGCCCACGTCTACGCCCAGGCCTGGCTGCGCGGCATGCAGCCGGTCCGGGCGATCCTGCCCCTGGTGATCGCCGCCGTCGGCTCCCGCGACGTCGCCAGGCTCGCCCCGCAGCTGGCCGCCACCGCCGCCACCCGCCTGCGCCCCGTCGGCGCCGGCGGAGCGGCCGACAGCGCCGCCCGCTCGGCGAAGCAGTGAGCGGCGGCTCCTGAACCGGGGCCGGGCGGCGGTCCCGTCGGCCGTCAACCCCGGTCGTGCGAGAGCCTCTTCAGCACCTCGTACCCGCCCTGGACGAACCGGCCGTCCAGGGCGGGGCCACAGTTGGCGAGGGCGGCGACCGCCGTGGCGGACCGGGGGCAGAAGCCGACGAAGGCGGTGAAGCCGCGGGTGGCGCCGGAGTGGAAGTAGAGGTCGCGGCCGTCGATCCGGCGGTGGTTCCAGACCAGGGCCAGCTGGTCGGCCGAGCGGGGCAGGCGCAGCCGGGGGCGCTGGACGTCGCGCAGGGCGGTGCCCAACTCGCCCCCGCCCGGCGAGAGGTGGGCCCGGAGATAGCGCAGCAGGTCGGCGCCGCCCGCCCGGACGGCGCCGGCGCCCGGCAGGCCGGGGATGTGCCAGGGTGGCAGCGGGCGGCCACGGCGGTGGCCGGTGGCCCGGCCCGGGGTGTCGCGGCCGGTGGTGGCGGAGCGCAGTCCGAGCGGGCGGCAGACGCGGTCGGCGAGCAGTTCGGCGTAGGTGCCGGCGCCGGTTTCGGCGAGCAGCCGGCCGAGCAGCCCGACGCCGTAGTTGGAGTAGGCGAAGTAGCTGCCGGGCCGGTGGTGAACGGTGGTTCTGGTCAGTCCCGACCTCAACTGCTCGTCCCCGAAGGCGGCGTAGGGGTTGCTGAAGAAGGCGGGGAGGGCGCCGGCCAGCAACCCGGGCGGCAGCCGGGGGAGCCCCGAGGTGTGGGTGGCCAGGTGCAGCAGCCGGATCGGCGCGCCGGAGCGGACGGCGGCGGGCCGCCAGTGACGGGGGAGGTGGCGCTCCACCGGGTCGTCCAGCGTGAGTTCGCCGCGCGCGGCCATGGTCGAGAGCAGCAGGGCGGTGAACGTCTTGGTGACGGAGCCGAGTTCGAAGACGGTCTCCGGAGTGCAGGGCGCGGCGGTGTCCCGGCCGAGCCGCCCGTGGCAGTGGACGGCCTGCCGGTCGCCGGCCGCCACCGCCAGGGTGACGGCGGTCGCGTACGGCGCGGCGGCCCGGACGATCCCGTCCAACTCCGCCTCGCCGGCCGGCCGTTCCACCTAGGCCGCCACGGACGCGCCGCCGAGTGCGCGGGCGAGGGTGGTGGTGGCGGCCACCACGGTGACGACGGCGGTGTGACCGTGGTCGGTGAGCAGCTGCTCGGGGTCGTCGGTGATCGGGTCGGTGTCGCGCGGCACCAGGCCGTCCGCCCGCTGGGCGGCGGCCAGCGCCTGCCACCCGGACGCGCCGGCGTCGGGCTCGCCGATGCAGGCGGCGACGACGAGCAGTTCGCCGACGAGGTCCCACTGGCCGATCTCCTGCCAGATGTCCAGCCAGGCGGGCAGCCAGTCGCCCAGGTAGTCGCGCATCGGGGCGGGCAGGCCGTCGGGCCGGGCGCCCCAGTCGGTGAGGTGGAAGACCGTGTGGGTGACGTCGTAGGCGGTGAGCCAGTCGATCATCCAGGGTTCCGGCGTGGCACCCAGCCAGGTGGCGGCGGCCAGGGCGGACCAGTCCGGCTGCCGGGCCAGCCCGACCACCCGGCGCGCGTTGGCCACCGCGAGGCGGCGGTTGGGCAGGAGCTCCATGGCCTGGACGGCGCGGAGCCCGGCCAGCGACTCCAGCAACCCCTCCAGGACGCGGTGGCGGTAGCCGGCCCGGGCGAAGTGGACGTAGACCTCCAGCGGGTCGGTCATCAGCGGGTAGCGCAACTGCCGTTCGTAGAGCAGGTCCCCCTCGCGCAGCTCCGCCCAGCAGAGGTCGAGGACGCGGCGTGCGATCCGGCTGTCCTCCGCGCCGCCGACCCCCTCGCGCAGCAGCAATCCGGTCGCCAACGCGGCCTCGCCGAGTGGCTTGTAGACGTTGTTGGGGTCGGCCAGGTCGATGGTGGCGTCCTCGGGGAAGCGGCCGAGGCCGTTCTCGTAGCAGCCGTGCAGCCAGCGCAGGGCGCCGGAGGAGACCTGTTGCGCGGTGCGCAGGACGGCGGGTGCGGTCATGCCGGCACTCCTTTCAGCATCCGCTCGGCGATGGCGACCTCGAGTGCGGAGCGGGCACTGCCGTCGCCGGCCGCCCGGATCCGGTCGAGGACCGGGGCGAGGTCGAGCCGGGCCGGGACGCCGTCCGACCCGGTCCGGGCCAGCCAGCGGGCGAGGCGGGCGGCGGTCCGGTGGTCGCGACGCAGCATCGACCGGACGGCTCCGCGGGCCAGGGCCAGGTCGTTGCGGCGCGCCAGTTCGTGGACCGGGCCGTCCAGTCCGGGCAGCGCGAGCGAGGAGAGCTGGGCCATCATCACCGACCAGCGGGGCCAGCCGAGCTCTCCGGGCCCCGGGACGGCGCCGGGTACGTGCTCGGCGGTCACGGCGGCGGCCGGTGTGGTCGGCGCTCCGGCCCGGGTGAGCAGCTGGGCGGTGGCCCGGTCGCGCCAGGCGGTGACGAGCGCGGCCTCCGGCCGGGTGTCGGCGGCGGTGGCAGCGGCGGCCGTGGTGCCGGTGGAGGGGAACATGTCGAGGGCCTGCGCCACCACGAGGGCGGTCGCCGCGTCCGGGGCCCGGCCGTCGAGCAGCCCGGGGGCGAAGGCGTCCGGCCCGAGGATCCGGACGGCCGCCAACTCCGCCCTGGTCGGCGAGGGTTCACCGGTCAGGCCCGGGTCCCGGGGGTCGCCGGTCAGGGCCGGTTCCCCGGTCGGCCCCGGTCCACCGGGAAGGGCCGCACCGGAGGGCGGTGCGCCGTCGTCGGGCCGGGCGGGCGCGGCCGGGCCCCCGCCGCCCCGGAGGGCGTCGAGGACCCGGCCCGCCACTCGCTCGACGGCCGCGGCGTACTCGTCACGGAGGGAGGTGTCGGCGAACGGCATGAGGATTGACTTCTCCTGTTCTGGAGACCGGTGCGTCCGGTGGCCTACCGGGTCTTCTCCTTGGGCTGCTTCGGCGACAGCAGCAGGAGGGCGAGCAGCACGCCGGCGGCTTCTGGGCAGTACGTGGGCGCGTCGCTGACGGCCGCCTCGTCCTCCGTCATCAGCGTGCCGAGCGCGTCGGCCTCGGCCGGCGTGGCAAGCGGGGCCCTCGTGGTGCGCGTGGTCTGAGCAAGCATCAGGTGCCTCCTCATCGAAGATGTCATCGCCTGGCCCGGCGATGCCCCTCTACCGACGATACGGGTGCGAACCGTCTGATGCCACCCCGGTACGCTGCGTGACCGGCGGCGAAGTCCGTTGCCCGGCGCGGGAGGTCGTCGCAGGGGCGGAGCCCGGCGCGCGGCCGGCCGGACCGGGGCGCGTCGCGGATTGCGGTACCCGTCGCCGGGCGTAGTCGGTACGGTCAGGGGCATGACCACTGCCTTGATCACCGGCGCGACCGCCGGCATCGGAGCCGCGTTCGCCCGCCGGCTCGCCCGGAGCGGCTACCAGCTCGTCCTGGTGGCCCGCGACACCGAGCGGCTGGAGCGTTCCGCCGCCGACCTGCAAGCGAAGTACGGCGTCGACGCCGAGGTGCTGACCGCCGACCTCGCCACCGAGGACGGCATCGCCGCCGTGGAGGCGCGGCTGGCCGACGGCGCCCGCCCGGTGGACCTGCTGGTGAACAACGCCGGCTTCGGCAACAAGGGCGCCTTCCTGACCGTCCCGCTCCAGGACGAGCTGGACATGCTGAAGGTGCACGTGGAGGCGATCCTCAGGCTCACCACCGCCGCCCTGCCGGGCATGCGCGAGCGGCACCGCGGCGCGATCGTCAACGTGGCCTCGGTGGCGGCCTTCCTCCCGCGCGGCACGTACGGCGCGAGCAAGGCGTGGGTGGTGAGCTTCACCCAGGGCGTGCAGCGCGACCTCGGCGGTGCCGGGGTGCGGCTGATGGCGCTCTGCCCGGGCTTCACCCGGACCGAGTTCCACCAGCGGGCCGGCATGGGGACGGGCAACATCCCGTCCTGGGGCTGGCTGTCCGCCGAGCGGGTGGTCGACGAGGCGATGCGCGACCTGGCCCGCGGCCGCTCGTTGTCCGTCCCGGGCAAGCGTTACAAGATCGCGGTGGCGATCGCCCGCCTGCTGCCGTCCGGCAAGCTCGGCGGGCTGTCCTCGAAGGCGGCGCGCACCTACCGGACCAACTAGCGGGCCGCGGGGCCCGGGGCGGGCGCGCGAGGCGGCCGCGGGGGCCGCGGGGGCCGGGGCGGTCGGGGGCGGAGGGCGGAGCCGGGGCTCCGCCCGGGAATAGAGCGAGCCTCACTATTAGCTTCGCTAACTATGAGCTATTCTCGCTATGCTGGCGGCCGCCCGACCGCCGTGCCCGCCGTGCCCGCCGCGCGCCCGTGCGGCGTCGTGCCCGCCGCGCGTTCGCGCATCCGATCCAGGGAGGACCGCCCTTGAGGCCCGATGGCATCCGATGGACCCCGCCCGACCGGGCCGCGGACGAACCGCGCCCGCCGGCCCAGTGGCGCCGCATCCTCACGCTGTTCCGCCCGTACACCGGCCGGCTCGTCGTGGTCGGCCTGCTGGTGGCCGCCTCCGCCGTGGTCTCGGTGATATCGCCGTTCCTGCTCAGGGCCGTCCTGGACACCGCCATCCCGCAGGGCCGCACCGGTCTGCTGAGCCTGCTCGCGCTCGGCATGATCGCCGCCGCCGTGGTCAACAGCATCTTCAACGTCCTCCAGACGCTGATCTCCACCACCGTCGGCCAGCGCGTCATGCACGACCTGCGCACCGCCGTCTACGGACACCTCCAGCGGATGTCGCTGGCCTTCTTCACCCGGACCCGCACCGGCGAGGTGCAGTCCCGGATCGCCAACGACATCGGCGGCATGCAGTCCACCGTGACCTCCACCGCCACCTCGCTGGTCTCCAACTTCACGAGCGTGATCGCCTCCGTGGTCGCGATGGTGGCGCTGGACTGGCGGCTCACCGTGGTCTCGCTGCTGCTCCTGCCGCTGTTCGTCTGGATCAGCCGGCGGGTCGGCAACGAGCGTAAGAAGATCACCGCCGAGCGGCAGAAGCAGCTCGCCGCGATGAGCTCGGCGGTGCAGGAGTCGCTGTCGGTCAGCGGCATCCTGCTCGGCCGTACGATGGGCCGCTCCGACTCGCTGGCCAAGGAGTTCACCGGGCAGTCCGACGAGCTGGCCGAGCTGGAGGTGCGCGCCAGCATGGCGGGGCGCTGGCGGATGAACACCATCCAGATCGTGATGGCCGCGATGCCGGCGGTGATCTACTGGGCGGCCGGCCTGGCCGCGGCCGACGGCGCGCCGATCGTCTCCGTCGGCACCCTGGTCGCCTTCGTCTCGCTCCAGCAGGGGCTCTTCCGCCCGACCGTCAGCCTGCTCTCCACCGGCGTGCAGGTGCAGACCTCACTGGCGCTGTTCCACCGCATCTTCGAGTACCTCGACCTCCCGGTGGAGATCGCCGAGCCCGAGCAGCCCGCGGAGCTGGAGGTTCTCCGCGGCGAGGTCCGGTTCGAGGGCGTCGACTTCCGCTACGACCCGGAGCAGGAGCGGCCGACGCTCTCCGGGATCGAGCTCAAGGTGCCGGCCGGCAGCTCACTCGCCGTGGTCGGCGAGACGGGCTCCGGCAAGACCACCCTCAGCTACCTCGTCCCGCGCCTCTACGACGTGACCGGCGGCCGGGTCACCATCGACGGCGTGGACGTCCGCGACCTCTCCTTCGACACGCTGTCCCGCGCGGTCGGCGTGGTCTCCCAGGAAACGTACCTCTTCCACGCCTCGGTCGCCGACAACCTGCGCTTCGCCAAGCCGGACGCCACCGACGCCGAACTGGTCGCCGCTGCCGGGGCCGCGCAGATCCACGACACCATCGCCGGCCTGCCCGACGGCTACGACACCCTGGTCGGCGAGCGCGGCTACCGCTTCTCGGGAGGGGAGAAGCAGCGCCTCGCGCTCGCCCGGACCATTCTGCGCAACCCGCCGGTGCTGATCCTGGACGAGGCCACCAGCGCGCTGGACAACCGCACCGAGCACGCCGTCCAGCAGGCCATCGACACCCTCGCGGCCGGCCGGACCACCATCACCATCGCGCACCGGCTCTCCACCGTCCGGGCCGCGGACCAGATCGTCGTGCTGGACCGCGGCGAGGTGGCCGAGCTGGGCACCCACGACCAACTGGTCGAGGCGGACGGCCGCTACGCCGCGCTGCTGCGCCGCGAGGCGCCGGTGGCCGCGGCGCTGGGGCGCGCGTAGCGGCCGCGTGTTGCCGGGGCGGCGTGCTGTCCGTCCTGCGTGCCGTCGGTCCTGCGTGCCGTCGGTCCTGCGTGCCGTCGGTCCCGCGTGCCGTCGGCCCGGTGTGCTGTGGGCACCCGGGCCCGGCGGGCGTCGGGGCCCTCAGGCCGCCTTGGGGATCTCGTTGTAGGTCTCCGCGACCTCCTGGCCGGAGAGCTCCTGGATCGCCCGCATCACCTCGTCGGTGACCTGGCGGCGGGCCTTGAGCGAACGGGCCTGGCCGTGCAGCTCGTCGAAGTGCAGGGGCTCGCCGAAGCGGACCGTCACCTTGCGGACGCGGGGGACTCGCTTGCCGACCGGCAGGATCTGTTCCGGTCCCTCCAGCGCGACCGGCACCACCGGGACACCGGCGGTGAGCGCCAGCCAGGCCACGCCGGTCTTGCCGCGGTAGAGGCGGCCGTCGAGCGAGCGGGTGCCCTCCGGGTAGATGCCGAAGGCCTTGCCGTCCTCCAGGATCTCCAGCGCCGACTCCAGCGAGGCCTGCGCCGAGCGGTAGGTGCCGCGCTCGACCGGCACCGCGCCGATCGCCTCGAAGAAGCCCCGGGACAGCGCGCCCTTCAGCCCGGGGCCGGTGAAGTACTCGGCCTTGGCCAGGAAGTGCACCCGGCGCGGGGCGGTCATCGGGATGACCACGCTGTCGATGAAGGAGAGGTGGTTGCTGGCCAGGATCACGCCGCCCTTGCGCGGCACGTTCTCCAGGCCCTCGATGGTGGGCCGCCAGATCCCCCGCGCGAGCGGTTTCAGCACCAGCTTGGTGACGAGATCGAGCATGGTCCCTCCCAGGACGAGCACGCCCGGGAGGAGCCCGGGCTTGAACATTCGACTACCGACGGTCCGTCCGTCCCCGGCCGGGCCGGGAATCAGACCCGCAGACTACGACACCCACCCCCGAGGCCGTCCACTCCCGGAGGCCGTGGCGCTCGCCACGGCCGGGTAGGGTACCGCCGTCGGAAAGAAAGACAGATCAGCAGGTCGTCGTGATCGGCGGATCAGCAGTTCAGCAGTTCATCAGTTCCCTCAGGAGGGGCCTACCCATGGCAGACGTCGACACCATCCGCGCGGCCTTCGACAAGTTCGACGTGAACGGCAACGGCCGGATCACCGCCGCCGAGTACGCCAAGGTCGCGCGTGAGCTCGGCGACCTCACCACGTCGATCTCGATGGCCGAGGCCATCATCAAGCAGATGGACACCAACCACGACGGCGAGCTGACCTTCGACGAGTTCCTGGCCGCGCGCCAGGGCTGAGTCGGCCGAGGCCGCACGGGCGGGGCTCCGGGACTCCCGGGGCCCCGCCCTTCGCCTTACCGGGGCCGGCGCAAAGGCCCGGCCGGCCCGGCCGGGTTGGCCTCAGCCCCGGACCGGGAACACCCGGCGGACCACCCGCTCCGACGCCCCGCCGTCGTCCCACGGGCAGAACCGCTCGCGGAACCGCGCCCGCGCGTCCGGCTCCGGGTCGCCCGCCAGCAGCGCCTTCGCCAGCCCGTCGGCGTCCACCGTGACCGCGCCCGGCGGCTGCTCGAACAGGTCGAAGTAGACGCCGCGGTTCGTGCGGTACTCGTCCCAGTCCGGCGCGAAGATCACCACCGGCCGGTCCAGCACGGCGTAGTCGAACATCATCGACGAGTAGTCCGTGACCAGCACGTCCGCCGCCAGGTAGAGGTCCTCCACGGTCGGGTGGGCCGAGACGTCCACGATCTCCGCGGCCCCCGCGCCCGCCGTCAGGTCGCCCGGGCCGCCGGTGTGGAAGTAGTGGGTGCGGACCAGCAGCGTGAAGCCCGGCCCGAGCCGCCGTGCCAGCTCGCGGACGTCCAGCAGCGGCACGTACCCGCCCTTGGCCTCGCGGTGCGTCGGCGCGTACAGCACCGCCGTGCGGCCCGGGGCCAGGCCGAACCGCTCGCGCATCGCGGCCGTTTCGGCCGGGGTGGTGTTGGCCAGCCGGTCGTTGCGCGGGTAGCCGGAGTCCAGCATCTCGTACCGGCCGGGGAAGGCCCGGGCGAAGTGCTCGCTGGTGTGCGGGTTGGAGGAGACCAGGAAGTCCCAGCGGTCGACGGCCTCCTGCAAGCGGTCGAAGTCCATCCCGTCCGCCGCCACGGGGTGGTCCTTGAGGTCCATCCCCATCGCCTTCAGCGGCGTGCCGTGCTGCGTCTGGACGTGCACGGTGCCCGGCCGCTTCGCCATGGTCCGCGGGAAGTTGACGTTGTTGACGAAGTACTTGGCCGTCGCCATCGCCTTCAGGTACGCGGGTGTGTTGACGATCACGTACGGGACCCCGGCCGGCAGCGTGGCCGCCTGGGTGCTGTTCTCCACCACCCAGACGCCCCGCACGTCCGGGGCCAGCTCCTTCGCCTTCTCGTAGATCGCCGCCGGGCTGCACGCGTAACCCCGGTGCCAGTAGGCCGCGTAGACCGCCAGGTGCTCGTCCAGGGGCAGTCGGCGGAACGCGTTGTAGGCAGTGAAGCGCGCACCGCTGCGCACGCCCTTCCGGACCCCCTTCTTCACGGCCGGCGCGACCGCGCGCGCCCCGCGCTTGAGCTCGCGCGGCAGCCGTCCGGTGCGGCGCAGCTCCGCGTACGTGACCCGGGCGCCCCGCGCCGCCAGCCGGTACTGCACGCCGCGCAGGCCGCCGGGGAAGCGGTAGCCGGCCGGGCGGTGGCGGGCGAAGTGCTCGGAGATCCGGCGGAAGAACTCCTTGCGCCGCTCCACGGGGACCAGCCCGGGGGTGTCGTAGACGGTGAGCGCCTGCTTGACGGTGCGGTCGAAGACGAGGGTGCGCAGCGAGTCCGGCACCGGGCGGCCGGGCCGGTCGGGGCGGTCGAGGAAGGCGAAGATCGCGTCGTACTGGGCGAAGGCGTCGGCGTGCTTGGGGGAGGCGGTGGAGGTGATCGCGCCCGCCCGGCCGCGCCGGTAGAAGTAGCAGGGGCGGTCGAGGTAGCGCAGCCGCCCGGCCGCGAGCAGGGCGGGATAGGTGACCGAGATGTCCTCGTAGTAGCCGCGCCCGAAGGAGACGCCGAGGCCGAGCAGGAACGCGCGGCGGAAGACCTTGTTCCAGACCGACATCACGGTCTGGAACAGCGCCGGGTGCTCGGCGAGGGTGGCGCCGTCGGTCAGCGGGGAGCCGGCCATCACGTGGCGCCAGGGGTTGGGCTCCGTCCCGCCGTCCGGGTAGACGTGGGTGAAGTCGGTGAGCAGCACGTCGGCCGGGGTCTCGCGCCGGCGTTCCTGGTCGAGCTCGTCGAGGAGGGCGGGGACGGTGCCCTCGGGCAGCCAGTCGTCGCTGTCGACGAACCAGACGTACTCGCCGCGCACCTCGGGCAGGGCCGCGGTACGGGCGCCGCCGAGGCCCTGGTTCTCGGTGAGGTGCAGCACGCGCAGCCGCGGGTCGCGGGCCGCGTACTCGTCCAGGATCGCGCCGCAGTGGTCGGGGGAGAGGTCGTCGACCGCGATCACCTCGAAGCGGGACTCCCCGGCGGGAGCGGCTTCCAGGATCGAGTCGAGGCAGCGGGGCAGGTAGCGCTCCACCCCGTGGACCGGGAGGACGATGCTGAGGAGGACTGGCACGCTGGCCGAGTCTACCGAGCGCGACCGGGGCGGGGGCCGGGCGGGGGCCGCTCGGGGCCGGGGCCCGGAACCGCCGGTGCCGGGCCCCTCGCGGGGCGGCACCGGCAGCCTGGTGGCGGCCCGGCCGACCCTCTACGGCCGGCCGCCGGTCCGGGCACCTCCCGAGCCTGGCCACCGCAGCGTCGAGGCGGCCGGGCAGTGGCTCGGGGGAGCCGGAGATCTTCAGCAACCGGTGATCATCGATTCGATCGATGTTCACCAGTCGAACGCACAGGCGGCCGGGGAGTGGCCCTGTGCGGTCAAAGAAGATATTGCTTGGAGGTTTCGCCCGCGTCAATCCCTCGATTGCGTTCACTTTCTGAAGTGATTGTCCTAGGGATTTGTCGAGGTGTCGCTAGGAGAGCCGCGCGACGGAGAAGGGCGGGCGCGAGGCGGGCGCGGAGTGCGGACGGTGACCGACGGTGACCCTGTGCGCCCGGCGCGTGCCACCCGGGCAGGGCGCCGGGTCAGTGCCTCCGTGGACCCGGTGACGTGCGGCCGGTCGTGCACCATCATTGATGCCTAGTCGTGACCGCTCGAGTGGCCCCTGGTGCGCCGTCAGTTGACGCCGCACGATACGGTGGCAGAACACCAGGACGGTTGCGCGAAGACCGTCTATCACGGATAGTCTTCGCCTCACGGCCCTGGCGCCTCGTAGGGGTGGGAATACTGATGGAACACATGCAAGTGCGGACTCGGCCTCGTGTGCCGGCGATCCAGTGCGGTGTCGGCGCGACCGGCCGTCGGATCGACCGTCACCTGGCTGTGCTCGGCGCGCCCGCACTCTCGGCGGTGGACACCGCCGAGGCGCTCGGGTTGATAAGGGAGCTGACGCCACGCGGCGCCGGCGCCCCCACGGCCCCGCGCCGCCACGTGCGGGTGAGGCTGCTGGCGCCGCTGCGCCGGCTGCGGCGGAGCCTGTTCGGGAGTCGCGGCTAGGGCGGTTGCCCCCCGCGCCGACCGGCATCCGGCCCGACGGACCTCAGGGACCGTCGGGTCTTTGGTGTGTCCGGATGCGGGGCGCGCCCGTCCGCACGGGCCGGGGGTGCTGGCACGGCACGGGCGCGGGCAGGGGCGGGCGTCCGGGCTCGCCGAGGTGCCGAACCTGTCAGCGTACGAGATTTTGCCTCCTTGGCAAGGAGAGTCGGCGAGGCGGACCGCCAGATCCCCTCGTGTGGGTGAGGATGACGCCATGGCGGACAACATCCACTCCACCCCCTTCCACACCACCACCCTTGAGATCACCACGGGCAGCCGCGAGGTCGCACTCGACATCACCGACCGCTGCGCCGAGTTCCTCAACGACCGGGCCGCCGGGCGCGACGGCCTGCTCAACGTCTTCGTGCCGCACGCCACGGCCGGCATCGCCGTCCTGGAGACCGGTTCGGGCAGCGACGAGGATCTCCTGACGACCCTGCGCGAGCTGCTCCCCGCCGACGACCGCTGGCGCCACCGGCACGGCAGCCCCGGCCACGGGCGTGACCACGTCGTCCCGGGCCTGGTCGCCCCGCACGCCACGCTGCCAGTGATCGGCGGCCAACTCGCCCTGGGCATCTGGCAGTCGGTCGTCCTCGTCGACACCAACGGCGACAACCCGCACCGGACGGTCCGGCTGTCCTTCCTGGGGTGACGGGCTACCCGGCCGCCGCGGCCCCGCCGGGGTCGGCGGGTTCGGCCGGGGCGGCGTGGTCGTCGGCCGGGTGAACGGGGTCGGCGAGGCCGGTAGGGGCGGCGGCCCCGCCGGGGTGGACGGGTTCGGCCGGGGTCGCGGCGCGGACCGGTTCGGTCGGGTCGTCGGGCCCGATGGCGGCGGTGGCGACCGCGGCGAGGTAGCCCTCGATCGCCAGGTACTGGCAGAGCACCGCGACCGGACGGCCGAGCCGCGCGTACCAGGCGGCGAGCCGGGCGAACGCGGTCACCTCGAACCACACCTCGCCCGCCGCGTCCATGCTCACCAGGAACGCCTCCTCGCCGCACTCCGGATGCCCGGGCAACGTGCCGTAGGCGAAGCCGATCCGGTCCGGCTCGTCGACCGTCCACACCACCCGGCAGGGGATCACCACGCGGGGCCACCGCAGTCGGGGCGGACTCAGCCGCAGCAGGACGGTCGCACCCTCCTCGGCCGGGGCGTACGGGTGGACGGCGAAGCCGGTGCCGAGCTGGCAGCCCCAGCCGAGCACGTACCGCCCGGCCCGTTCCAGTACGGCGCGTCCGTGACCGAGGTGGATGCGCCGCCGCAGCTGCGCGTACCCGGCCGGCAGCCGGGGCCCCAGGGTGGCGCCCACCTCGGGGTAGTTGGGCGAGGCGGCGCGGGCGGAGGCCAGGATCTGGGCGAGGTCAGCGGGCACGGGGCCACCGTACGGGAGGCGGGCCACCGGGATCGTGGCGGGTGCGGGTGCGGGTGCGGGTGCGGGCGCGGCAGGGGCGGATCCGTGGCCGGGTGTCGTCGTGGCCGGGTCTCGTTGCACGCGGAAGTCGTGGTCGCCGGGTCCCGGGGTCGCCCGGTCCCGGGGTGGTCGCGGCCCGGCGCGAGCGGCTGCCGTCGCGATCGGGTGTCCGTGCGATCGGGTGTCCGTGCGACGGGGTGTCCGTGCGACCGGGTGTCCTTGCGAGCGGGCGGGGGAGCGGAGTAGGAAGGCGGCATGAGCAGCGAGGCAGCGGTGACGGCGGAAGTGGCGGCGGGCGGTACGGCGGCGGTCGGCTCGGCGACGGGTCAGGACGGCCTGGTGTGCGCCCCGGCGCCGGCCGCGGCCGAGGCGGCACAGGCCGCGCTGGTGCACGACCCGGGGCTGTCCGGGCCGCGCGCCGACTGCGTGCTCTGCGGTGAGCCGACCGAGCTGCCCGCCGACCACCCGGGCACCACGCTCTGCCCGGTCTGCGCCTGGCAGCAGGCACAGCGGATCGCCTGCTCCGGCTGACCCCCGGGCGTTCCCGTCGGCCGTCCTCCGCGCGCGGGCCGTGCTACGTGTTCTCCCGGCCCGCCAGGGTGAGGGTCGAGCCGTGTCGGCCCTTGCTGACCAGCAGCTGGGCCGGAATCCGGGACTTCAGGTCGGCGACGTGGCTGACGATGCCGACCGCGCGGTCCCGCTCGCGGAGGCCGTCGAGGACGTCCATGACCTCCTCCAGTGCCTGTTCGTCCAGCGTGCCGAAGCCCTCGTCGATGAAGAGCGTGTCCAGCGGCATGCCGCCCGCCTCGTCCGTGACCACGTCGGCCAGGCCGAGGGCGAGGGCCAGCGAGGCGAAGAAGCTCTCGCCGCCGGAGAGCGTCGCGGTGTCCCGCTCGGTGCCGGTCCAGGCGTCCACCACGCGCAGCGCCAGGCCCGAGCGCTTGGTGCCGGTGCCCCGGTCGTCGCTGTGGACGAGTGTGTAGCGGCCGCCCGACATCCGCACCAGGCGGTCGCTGGCGGCCGCCGCCACCTGCTCCAGCCGGGCCGCCAGGACGTACGACTCCAGGCGCATCCGGAGCCGGTTCTCCGCCGAGGTGCCGGCGGCGAGGGTGGCGAGCCGGTTGATCCGGCCGAACCTGTCCAGGGCCGGCGCCAGCGAGGCGGCCAGCCCGGTCAGCTCCCGGCCGATCGCCGCGAGCGCCTCGCGTCGCTCGCGGGCCGCCTCCTGCGCGGCGTGCGCCCGGCGCAGCCGGTCGACGGCCGCCTGGAGCCGGGACTGCGCGCCGGGCACGTCCGCCGGCGGACAGGCCGCAGCCGCGGCCAGCTCCGGCTCCGTCAGCTGCTGCTGGACCGCGGCCAGCTCCGCCTGGTACCGCGCCAGCCGGGCCTCCAGCTGCTCGCGCCGCTCCCGTGGCAGCAGGACGGCCGCGGCCTCCTCCACGCCCGGGAACCCGGCCGCCTCGGCGGCCCGCGCCAGCTCTCCGGAGGCCTCCTCCAGCCGCTCGGCCGCCGCCCGGGCGGCCCGCGCCGCCTCCGCGGAGGCCGCCACGGCCTCGGTGAGGCGGGCCAGCTCCGAGGCCCGGCCGGCCACCGAGGGCGCGTCGCCCCGGGCCGCCTCGACCCGGCGGCCCAGCTCCTCCTGCTCGGTGCCGAGAGCCTCGGCCCGGGCGGTCAGTGCGGCCGTGCGCTCGCCGGCGTCGCGAAGCTCGGCGAGCCGGCGGTTCTGGTCGTCCGTCAGCCGCTCGATCTGGCGGGTGACCGGGCCCAGCCCCTCCGCAGCCCGCAGCGCCTCGCGGCGTTCCCGCTCGACCTCGGCGAGCGCCTCGGCGATGACCCCGGCACTCTCCGGCCCGGCCGCCCCCGCGGCGGACGCCTCGCGCACCTGCAGGCCGGCCAGCTCCCGCTCGGCGGCGTCGGCCGCCTGCTCGGCCACGGCCTGGGCGGCCCGGGCCCGGTCCTCGTCCGCCGCGCCGACCTGCCCGCCGGACGGCCGGGCCGGCTCCGGGTGCTCCGGTGAACCGCAGACCCGGCAGGCCTCGCCGGCCCGCAGCTGCTCCGCCAGCTCGGCGGCCATGCCGGTGAGCCGGCGCTCGCGCACGTCCTGGCTGTGTTCGCGGGCGTCCAGGGCCTCGGCGCGCCGGGCGAGTGCGAGCGGCGCGGCGGCCCTGATCTCCTCGCGCAGCGCGTCCCGGCGGCGGGCCGCGGCCAGTCGCTGCGTCACCTCGCCGTGCCGGGCGTCCAGCTGTTCGACCCGGGTGCCCGCGGCCCGGGCGGCGGCCTGCACCTCCTGCAGCGCGGCGAGCCGCCCGTCGAACTCGGCCAGCCAGTCGGCCGCCTCCTCGGCGAGCTCCTCGGCCCTGCGCCGGTCCGCGTCCAGCGACGCCTGCTCCCGGCCGAGTGCGGCGCACCGGACCTCGTCGGCCTGGGCCGCCTCCAGCCGGACGACCTCGGCGCGCAGCCGTTGCTCGGCGGCGGCGAGCTCCTCGGCGCCGGCGCGGGCCAGCGCTGCGCCTTCGCCGCCGGGCGCACCGGCCAGCGCCTCCCGTCGGCGGTGCTCGTTCTCGACGGCCGCCCGGTGGGCCTCGGCGGCGGTCCGGCGCAGGTGCAGCACCGACTCCACCCCGACGGCCGCCTGGGCGTCGGCCAGCCGACGGCGGTCGCGCTCGACCTCCGGACCGGCCCCGGTGAGGCGGGCCGCCTCCTGCGCCGCCGCCTGGTGGCGCCGCTGCCGGCCGGCCAGCTCCTCGGCGTCGGCCCGGGCGCGCTGCGCAGCGCGGTGGCCGGCCTCGGCACCGGCGAGCGCGGCGTCGGCGACGGCCAGCTGCTCGGCGGCGCCGTTGCGCAGGATGGCGGCCCAGCCGAGCACGTCCGCGGTGAGGCCGGCGGCGGCGTGGGCCGGCTCGTCCTCGCCGGGCACCCAGGCCGCGGCCGGCTCGGCCTGCGGGCCGGCGGCCTGTTCGGCCCTGCTGCACAGGTCGCGCAGGCGCCGGCGCCCGGCCAGGACGGCGGCCTCCTGGGCCCGTCGCTGCTCGGCCAGCCAGGCCTCGACGTGCTGGAACCGCTCGGTGTCGAACAGCCGCCGGAGCAGCTTGCCGCGCTCCTCCGAGTCGGCCCTGAGGAAGCGGGCGAAGTCGCCCTGCGGCAGCAGCACCACCTGGCAGAACTGGTCCCGGCTCATCCCGACCAGCCGGTGGATCTCCTCCCCGGCCTCCTGGTGGGACTTGCTGACGGCCCGCCAGCCGGGGGAGCCGTCACCGCCGTCGGAGCCGTCCGCGGACCACTCGCGCAGCAGGGTCTGGGCTCGCTCGACGGTCGTCCCCTTGCCGACCTTCTTCGGCCGCGGCTGCTCCGGGAGGCGGGTGATCTGGAGCCTGCGCCCGCCGAGCGTCAGCTCCAGCCGGACCTCGGTCAGCCGGCGCGGGTCGGCGTGGTCGCTGCGCAGCCGGTTGACCCGGCGCGTGCCGGGCACCTCGCCGTAGAGGGCGTAGCAGACGGCGTCCAGCACGCTGCTCTTGCCCGCGCCCGTGGCCCCGCGCAGCAGGAAGAGGCCGCCGGAGGCGAGCGCGTCGAAGTCCACCGTTTCGGTGCCGGCGAACGGGCCGAAGGCGGTGACGGTGAGTTTGTGCAGCCTCATCGGGGCAGTTCCGCCTTCCGGTCGCCGGTCTGCCGGACGGTCTCGAATCCCTCGCGGAGCCAGCCGAGCTCGTCCTGGTCCGGCTCCGCGCCGGGGCGGACGTGCCGCAGGAAGCCCTCGGCGATCTCCAGGTCGGCCCGCCCGCTCACCCGCGCCGCGTACGACCGGGCGGGGGCGGCCTCGCTCTCCTCGGGGTCGAACAGCAGCTGGAGGGTGTGCGGGAAGCGCCGGCGCAGCCGCTCCATCGGCTCGCCGGGGCGGCCCGGATCGGTCAGCGTCGCCTGCACCCAGGACTGCTCGTGCTCGGTGTACCGCTCGTCGGTGAGCAGCTCGTCGAGCCGGCCGCGCAGGCAGGCCAGCGGGCGCGGCTGCGGGCAGTCGACCCGCTCGGCGGCCACCGAGCCGTCCGCCGCCAGGTCGACCAGCCACATGGTCTTGCGCTGCCGGGCCTCGGAGAAGGAGTAGGCGAGCGGCGAGCCGCTGTAGCGCAGGTGCGGGGCGAGCGTCTGGCAGCCGTGCAGGTGGCCGAGGGCGGCGTAGTGCACGCCGTCGAAGACGGACGCGGGCACCGAGGCGACGCCGCCGACCGCGATGTCCCGCTCGCTGTCGCTGGGCGCGCCACCGGTGACGAAGGCGTGTGCCAGCACCACCGCGCGGGTGCCCGCGGGGCGGGCCGCGAGGTCGGCCCGGACGGCGTCCATCGCCGCGCCGAGCACCGCCGCGTGGCCGCCGCGCTCCAGCCCGAACTGCCCGCGGACCAGCGTCGGCTCCAGGTAGGGCAGCCCGTAGACGGCGACCGGCCCGTGCTCGTCGGCCAGCAGGACGGGCTCCGCGCACTTGCCCGGGTCGGTCCGCAGGTGGACGCCGGCCTCGCCGATCAGGCCGGCCCCCACGCCCAGCCGGCGGGCCGAGTCGTGGTTGCCGCTGATGAACACCGTGGGCACGCCCAGGCCGGCCAGCCGGTGCAGCACGTCGTCGAACAGGGCGACCGCCTCCAGGCCCGGCAGTGCCCGGTCGTACACGTCGCCGGCGACCAGCACGGCGTCGACGCGCTCGGCCCGGACCACGGCGACGAGGTGGTCCAGGAAGGCGCGCTGGGCGTCGTGGAGGCTCTCCCGGTGGAAGGAGCGCCCGAGATGCCAGTCGGAGGTATGCAGCAGTCGCATGGTCCCCGACCCTAACGCCCGGCACTGACAACGCGGCCGGAACAGGGGACCCGGGGGTCCCGCGGAGCGGGCTGCCGCCGGGCGGGGCGCTCTCCGCCGCCGGATCGTCGCTCCCGGTGCATTGTCAGTGACGCTGCGTATGGTCCGGATCGCCGGCGCCACTCCGGAGCGACCGGTGCGAACTCGTGGGAGGAACCATGTCCGAGCAGTCCCGGTTCTTCGGCCTCGCCGGGCCCCTGGTGCGCCGGGCGCACCGGGCGCGCGTCCGTGCGTGGGCGGGTGTGGGTGCGGCTACAGGTACAGCGGGCGCGAGTACGGGCGGGCGGCCGGGGTCGTCCGGTCGGGTGTCCGGGCGGCGGCCGGGGCCGGCCGGGCCGTCCGGGGGCGGTCGCGCGGGCGGCCCGCCGGGTGGTCCGTCGTCGGGCGGGTGGTCCGCCGGGAGGGGCGGCGCCCGGCCGACGGGCGGCGGCGTGCGAGGTGCGGGCGGAGCGGGTCCGGGCGGCCCCGGCGGCACCGGAGGTCCGGGTGGGCCCGGCGGCCGGGCACGGCAGCGGGGCCGGGCGCGCGGGGCTCCGCCGCCGCTGCCGGTGGCGGTCGCGCTGGCCGTCCGCCAGGCCGACTTCGCCGGCCTGGCCCGCCACGGCCTGTTCGGCGGCCTGGCCTTCCGGGAGTACCTGAGCCGGACGGAGTCCCAGCTCAGAGCCCTGTGCGGACAGGGGGTGGAGGTGCACCTGCGGGTGCTCGACCCCGCCGACTACGAGGACTACTGCGAGGCCCTCGGCTTCGACCCGGGTGGCGCGGCCGCCCGCGTCGCGTACGCGGCCGACCCGGAGCTGGCCGGCGAGCCCTTCGTCTACGCGGGGGAGCGGCTGGCCGGGCTGCTCCCGGCGCTGGCCGACGACCACCGGGCCAGGGTGCGGATCACCATCGCCTGCACCGCGCTGCTGGACGCCCTCGGCGAGGGCCCGGCCGGGCAGCCCCGGATGGTCGCGGTCATGACGTACGTCACCTCGGTCTTCCTGGCGGTGGCGGAGGGGGCCGGGGAGGGGCGTCACCTGCTGACCCTGCGGTGTCACGGGCCGGAGGACGGCGAGGAGCTCACCGCCGCCGCGGACGTCCGGGTCCGGGGCGGCCGCCTCCTCGACGCCGGCCGGGACACCGAGGCGCTCTGCGTCACCCTGGCGGCGGGCGTGGCCGCCGGCGGCGCGGGCGCGCTGCTGCTGCACGGCGATCCGGCGGCGCCGGGCGGGCAGGAGGTGCGGGGCTGGGCCCTGGAGGGCGGCCGGATGCGGCCGATGTCCGCCCAGGAGGTGTTCGACTCGCTCGCCGACGACGTCGGCCGGGGCCTGCCGTTCCCGCCGGGCGCCGTGCCGCTGCCGGGCTTCGCACTGCCGGGCCCTGGGCAGCCGGGGCCCGTGCCGCCGGGTGCGGCGCCGGGTGACGGGGCCGGCCCCGGCGGGGTGCGCGAGGACGGCGGTGAGCCCTTGGGGTGACCAGGGACTTAGGACCTCCGTGTCCACCAAGCGGCGCTGGGGACTGTTCATCGACCGCCTGTTCGGGGAAGATTTCGGGGAAGATCAACAGCAGGAGCCGGCGGTGCCCCACGCCGTCGTTCCGGCCGCTCCGCCCTGAACCGCGCACCGCAGGTCCTCCCCGCGCACCGCCGGTCCGGCGAGCCCGACACCGAAAGGGGGACGCATGAGCCGGATCGAGTACAGCGCGGAGATCGCCGAGCTGCTCGGCAAGGTGCGACGGCGTCCCACCGCGGGCTGGCCGTGGCGGCCCGGGGAGCAGGTGCCCGACGGACTGCCGGTGAAGCAGTCGTGGGGCTGGTTGTTCGCCCCCGACGGCCGGGTGCTGACCCTGGTCAACCCCAAGGACGGCATCGTCTCGCTCCCGGGCGGGTCGCTGGAGCCCGAGGACGAAGGCGAGCCGGGCTCCGCCCTGGCCCGGGAGGCGGCCGAGGAGGCCCAGGCGCTGATCGGCACGCCGTACTACCTCGGCTACCTCTACGACCGGGTCGGCTCGGCCAACGGCGGGCACGAGTGCGCGCGGGTCCGGATGGCCGCGGCGCTGCGGGCCGTCGGTCCGAGCGCGCCCGACCCGGCATCGGGCCGGCACTACCGGAGGCTGCTGGTCGCGCCCGGCCTCGCGGTCGAGTTGCTCGGCTGGGGCGCGCCCGGCCTGCGGCAGGCCCGGGCGGCGGTGTCGGCCGGCGTCCGGTGGCTCGGCGTGCCCGCGGCCGCCAACGAGGCGATCGAGGAGCTCCCGGCGGAGGGCTGCGAGGTCTTCCCCGGGGCGGTCCGCGGCAGCGCCGGCGCCGCTCACCCCGGCGGGGAGTGACGGGGAGCCGCGGAGGCACACCCCCGGCGGGCTGCTCCACCACGTCGACCTCCGGACGTGCGCCTCGTCGCCGCGCGGGCCCGCTGGGTGCCGTGCCGCCCACCGGACGCCGCGCGTCGATGCCGGGAGCGGCAGCACACCGGATGGCCGGTCGGGGAGCCGGGCGGGAGGCTTCCACGCCGGCGCGCCCGTGAGGCCGGCCGGGCGGACCGCCCTGGGTCCGGTCGGCGTACCCGGGGGTCCGGCCGGCGCATCCGGCGCATCCGGCGCACCCGGGGGCCCAGTCGGCGGAGCCCCGGTGGACCCCCGGTGGACCCGTTCGGCGTACCCGTGGATCCGACCGGAGCACCCGTGACCGCCGCCGACGTGTCCCGGAAACCCTCCACAGCGCTGCCGGGCGCTCCTCCGGACGAGTGAGTTGCGGCGGGGTGCCGCGGACCTTGTCCAGGGCGCCTGGCCAGCGCACTTTCCTTTGACCGTGGCGCAGTTCACCTCGCGTCCGTCCGACCGACCGTCAATTGCCTTGGCATGACCACTTCCCGGGATACCTACTGCCTGGTATCAAATTCTGTGACTCACGTCACTCTCTGGAGGTGTCATGCTGCGCCCCACCCGCTCCATGTCAGTCGCCGCCTTCGCGGCACTCCTCACCCTGACCACCCTCTTCACCGCCTCGTCCGCCCACGCGGCCGGTGTCAACTACGCCGCCCTGGGGGACTCCTACGCCTCCGGCGTCGGTGCCGGCAGCTACACGAGCGAAAGCGGAAGCTGCAAGCGGAGCACCAACGCCTACCCCTACCTCTGGAAGAACGCGCACGCGCCGTCGTCCTTCTCCTTCGTCGCCTGTTCCGGCGCCAGAACCGGTGACGTCCTCAACAACCAGCTCTCGGTGCTGAACTCCGGCACCACGCTGGTCAGCATCAGCATCGGCGGCAACGACGCGGGCTTCGCCAGCACCATGCAGACCTGCGTGCTGGACACCGAGAGCGCCTGCCTCAACGCCGTCGCCACCGCGAAGAACTACGCCAACAACACCCTGCCCGGCCAGCTCGACCAGGTCTACGCGGCCATCCACGCCAAGGCCCCCAACGCCCGTGTGGTCGTGCTGGGTTACCCCCACCTCTACAAGATCGGCGGCAGCTGCATCTTCGGCATCGGCGACACCAAGCGCTCCGCCATCAACAGTGCGGCGGACGTCCTGGACGGCGTCATCGCCAAGCGTGCCGCCAATGCGGGCTTCGCCTTCGGTGACGTCCGCAGCATTTTCACCGAGCACGAGATCTGCGGTTCCAGCACCACCTGGCTGAACAGCACCACCCTGCCCGTCGACGAGAGCTACCACCCGAAGGCGGCCGGCCACTCGGGCGGCTACCTGCCGGTCTTCTCGGCCCAGGTGTAGCCGAACCCGGGCCTGGCGCCACCGGTTCGGTGGCGCCCGCCGGACCTGGTGAGGCCGCGCGGCTCCGGTCGCGTCCGCCGGTTCCGGTAGGGCCCGCCTGCCCCCACCCGTCCTCCGGGTGGGGGCAGGCGGCCACGGGGCCGGCGGCCCACCCCCATCAGGGGCCCGGCCCCTCGGCGGTCCGGTCCCTCATCACCCCGGTCCCTCAGGGCCTCGGCGGGAACGGGATGCCGGCGAGCACCGGCAGCAGCTCCCGTTCCTCGTGGTCCAGGTGCGCCTCCAGCTCGGCCGACAGCCGCGTCAGTTCGGCCCGGAACCGCTCCGGCTCGGCCACCCCTATCCCGGCCAGCAGCCCCACCAGCTCGTCCTTGATCCGGCCGACCGAGCGGTGTTCCTCGCCCAGGCGCACGAGCGTCTCCCGGAGCTGCGGATGGCTGCGCGCCAGCGCGGGGAAGATCGCTGCGTCCTCGCCGTTGTGATGGTGGGTCAGCCCCTCGCAGAGTGCGAGGCAGTGTTGGCGGATCTGCAGCCCGAGGCCCGGTGGCCGGCCCTCGCCCGCGGGCCCGGCCGCGAAGTGCGCCTCCGTCTCGGTCCGGACGTGCCGCAGTTGGGCGCGCAGCCAGGCGTGGACCTCCAGCAGCTTGTCCGCCAGGGTGGCCACCTCACGCGGCTGCGCCTCGGGCCGCTCCAGCACCACCACCGGCAGTACCCGTGCGGTGTGCGCCTGATAGTCGCCGTACCCCGGCGCGACGCGCACCACCGCCTCGAACAGCCGGTTCCGCCGGGCGCCCTCGGCCGGCACCGCGACCGCCTCGAACACCTCCGACCCGAGCTCGATCCGCACCACCGGCCGGGCGAGCAGATTGCGGTACCACTGCGGGTGCTCCGGAGCGCCGGCCGCCGAGGCGACGACCAGCAGCAGCCCGTCCGCCCGTACGTATCCGAGCGGCACGGTGTGCTCCTGCCCGGACCGGGCGCCGACGGTGGTCAGCAGGAGCAGGTCGCCGCCTTCGAAGGGGCCGCCGACCCTTCCGGCGTTGGCGCGGAATTCCTCGATGATCGCTTGATTGAAAGACATGGGCATACGCCTGTGGGATCTCCGAACAAGGGGGAGTGAAGGCGGCGGCGGCGCACCTGCGCACGGGCGCGGCAGAAGGGAGCCCGCGGGCGGGCGCCGTCGCAGCCGTTGACGTCAGATCAGGGGAGCGGAGTAAGAACTCATCGCGCATCGTCCCTCTGTGAAAGGTGCCCGCTCGGCTGTCGGCCGGCCCAGTTCTCTTTGGCCGACGCCACGCTGCACGCCTCACATTAGAGCCATCCGCCCGGCCGCCTGTCAACGAGCAAGATCGTCGGGCTGGGGGCCGGCGTCGCGAAACCCAGGTGCCCGACCGGTGGTGGGTGGTGGACGATCCCGGCATGGAACGCATGGCCGATATCGACCGGGCGGCCGGGGAGTTGGCCGCGCGGACCGGCCGGTGGCGCGCGGCCGGCCTGGTGGACTTCCTGTCGGGCGACGAGGCCGGCCCGATCCCGGCGCAGGGCATCACCTCGGCCGCGGCCTTCGGCAGGCGGCTCGACGGGTGGTGTACCGGGTCTTCGGCGTCCGACCGTAACCCGCCGCCGCCGCTGCCGGCAGGGGCAGGGGCAGGGGCAGGGGCAGGGGCGGGGGCAAGGTCAAGGCACGTGCAGGGCCAGGCTCCGGGCGCCGGCCGTGGACCCGGCGCCCGGAGCAGGCCCGGGGTCGCCCTGCCGGTCCCCCCGGGATCGGCGGAGCGGCCCCGCACCGGTCAGTGCAGGTAGGAGCTCAGACCGGCGGGCTTGAGGCCGGCCGCGTCGGCGGCGGCGAGGGCGCGCTGGAGGTCGCCGGCGAGGGTGTCGGTCCAGTGCATCAGCACGACGTCACCGGGCGACAGGGTGCCCTCGTGCCAGATGTTGGAGGCGCCCCAGCTGAAGTCGGCGTCCGCCGTGAGGACGGTGCGCATGCCGCAGTTTGCCGCCGCCTGGAGGGTGTCGGCGTTCCACGCGAAGTACGGCGGCCGGAAGACGGTCGGGGCGGTGCCGAAGATGCGGGTGAGCGAGTCCCGGGCGTCGCAGATCTCGACCTGCTGCTCGGCGGGCGAGAGCTTGGTCAGGTCGGTGTGGGAGACGCTGTGGTCCTGCGCGGAGGAGCCGGGGACGGCCGTGACGCGCCGGAAGAAGTCGGGGTCGGTGGCGGCCGGCATCGGCAGCGGGAAGGCGGTGATCGGCAGCTTGTGGTCGGTGATGAACCTCTCCGCCTCGGGGGTGCGCTGCCAGCCGTCGTCCACGGTGAAGAAGACCACCTTGTCGGTGGTCGGCACCGAGCCGGAGCCGGTCGCGGGGGCCGGGGCCGGGCCGTCCACCCGGACGTCGTCGACGGCGAACGGGCCCTGCTGGTACCAGCCGTGGACGTAGAGCCGCACGGTGTGCGCGTCGGGACCGGTGGTGAAACGGGTGGTCAGCTGCTGCCAGCCGCCGTGGGTGGTCTCCGTCCAGGCGGGGGCGACGTCGCGGCCGGTGCCCGTGGCGCCCAGGTGGACGAACGCGCCGCGGACCCAGGCCGAGGCGGTGTACGTGGTGTTGGGCTGGACGGAGACGGTCTGGGCGCACTCGCCGTTGGAGTCGTCGCCGGCCGGGGTGACGGCGAGGGCGGAGCCGCCGGAGTGCGGGGCCGAGGTGGTGACGGCGGCCTCGGCCGGGCCGCCGGTGCAGCGCCAGCCGGGGACGCTGCCCCAGTCGGCCAAGGAGGAGGCGGGGATCTCGAAGCCGGGGTTGGTCGCCAGGTTGGCAGCGGTGCCGACGGGGGTCGTTGCCGTTGCCGTTGCCGCGACCGGCTCGGCGGACGCCGGGGCGGCGAGGCCACAGACGGCGAGCGACGCGCAGGCGGCCAGCGCGGACAGGCGTGCGGACCGCCGCGGGAACGCGGACGGGCGGGAGGACATGGACACGTGAGGACTCCTGCGTGGGGCCGTGAGACCGTGGGGGACCACGCCCGTGGGGAGGGCGGGTGGAGCGGGGTGGAGCGGGGTGGAGCGCTCCCCGAGGGGTGGGAGCCGTCGGCGTGCCGCACTCGGACCGTGGCAGAACAATGGACTGGACCACTCGGATCGTCAAGGGACCGGCGGGTGAACCGCGCGCCGCGCGCGCCGAAGCCGCAGAAGTCATCCACCGTGCGGCACAACGGACAAGACGCACCGTCAGGGTGCGTACAGCTCCTCGATGTCCTGCTCGTAGTACTCCGTGATCGCGGCGCGCCGAAGCTTCAGTGACGGCGTGAGCAGTCCCTGGTCCACGTCGAACTCCCGTGGCAGCAGCCGGAACGCGCGGATCGACTCGGCGCGCGAGACGGCGGTGTTGGCGGCGCCCACCGCCCGCTGGATCTCGGCGTGCAGCTCCTCGTCGGCGAGGGCCGCCCACGGGTCGAGCTGCTCGCGCCCGTGCGACTTCAGCCAGTGTGCGAGCGCGGCCGGGTCCAGCGTGATCAGCGCGGCCACGTACGGGCGGTCGTCGCCGACGACCAGGCACTGCGAGACCAGCGGATGGGCCTGGACCCGCTCCTCCAGGGAGCTCGGCGCGAGGTTCTTGCCGCTGCTGGTGACGATCAGGTCCTTCTTGCGGCCGGTGATGGTGAGGTAGCCGTCCTCGTCCAGGCTGCCGAGGTCGCCGGTGCCGAGCCAGCCGTCGTACAGCGCCTCGGCGGTGCACTGCGGGTGGTTGAGGTAGCCGTCGAAGACGCCGGGGCCGCGCACCCAGACCTCGCCGTCGTCGGCGATCGCCACCGTGGCGCCCGGTACGGGCCGGCCGACCGTGCCGAGCTTCTGCCGCCGCGCCGGGTTGGCGGTGACGGCGGCGGAGGTCTCGGTGAGGCCGTACCCCTCGTACAGGTCGAGGCCGATGCCGGTGAAGAAGAGGCCGAGCTCCCGGCCGAGCGAGGAGCCGCCGCACATCACGCCGCGCACCCGGCCGCCGAGCACCGCCCGCAGCCGCTGGTAGACGGTCCGCTCGTACGCCAGGTGGCGCAGCCGCACCTTCGGGCCGGGCCCGGGCCCGTGGCCGAGTGCGCGCTGCTCGCGGGCGGCGGCCCACTCGACGGCCACCTGCCGGGCCTGTTCGAAGAGTTCGCCGCGCCCGGCCTCCTCGGCCGCCCGCCGGGCCCGTTGGAAGATCTTGTCGAAGACGTACGGGACGACGTGCAGGAAGGTCGGCCGGTAGGAGGCCAGGGCGGGCAGCAGCACCTCGGTGGCGACCTCGGGGATGTGCCCGATCCGGAAGCCGCCGCGGACCGCCGCGACCTGCACCATCCGGCCGTAGACGTGCGCCAGCGGGAGGAAGAGCAGGGTGGACGGCTGGGCGCCGCCGGTGTCCTGGAAGACGTCGCCCCAGCCGTCGAGCAGGGCGTCGGCCGCGGCGGCGAGGTTGGCGTGGGTGAGCAGGCAGCCCTTGGGCCGGCCGGTGGTGCCCGAGGTGTAGACGACGGTGGCGATGTTGTCCGGCGCGACGCCGAGCCGCTGGCGGTGGACGAGCGAGTCCGGCACCCCGCGCCCGTCCTCGGTGATCGCGGCGACGCAGCCGCGGTCCAGCTGCCAGATCCCGGTGAGGTCCGGCAGAGCGTCGCAGACCGCGCCGACCGTCATGGCGTGGTCCTCGTCCTCGACCAGGCAGGCCACCGCCTGGGTCTCGGCCAGGATCCAGCGCACCTGTTCGGGGGCCGCCGTCGGGTAGACCGGGACGGGGATGGCGCCGATCGACCAGAGCGCGTAGTCGAAGAGCGTCCACTCGTAGCGGGTGCGCGACATCAGGGCGACCCGGTCGCCGTAGCGGACGCCCCGGGTGAGCAGGCCCTTGGCCAGCGCCAGTACCTCGTCCCGGAAGGCGGCCGCGGTGACTCCCCGCCACTCCTGGTCGTCGCCGTCCCGGCGGGCCAGCTGGACCAGCCCCGGCGTGCGTTCCGCGGTGTCGTAGAGCGAGTCGGCCAGCCCGCCACTGGCCGGTGGTCCGGCCGGCGCAGGGGTGGTGAACTCGCGCACATTGCCCCCGATCCCGTTGCGTCCCCTGCCTGCCGGGCCCGTGCGGGCCTTGCCGGGCCCCTACGGGCGTCCGGATCGGCGGTGCGCTGACCGGTCGGGCAGGTGGGAGCGAAACTATCGGATTGCACTGTCACTGCCCAGGGGTGTGACCGTGACGCGCCGAGATCGGCACCGGCCCGTTGGGAAAGTGCCGTGGCGGCCCGCGGCCGCGGCGGCGGGGGACGGACGCGGGAGAGGGCGAATCCGGGACGTCGGGGACGATCCGGACACGGCCGGGGTGAAGCGGAGCAGAGGACGGGTTCGACCCTCGAACGAGTGGTCAGGGCGTAGTAGGCTCTCGCAGACCTGCGGCCGGGACCTCCCGGCCAGGCCTGATCCGCCTGCCAACCATCCGTCCGACCTGCCTGTCCGACCCGCCCGCCCGCCGTCCGCCTGTCACAGCCGTCCCGTCGCGGCCGTCCCCGGCCGACCCCTCGATCCGCTCCCCGTCCGCGCCTGGCACTTCCCGACCGAGGACTCCATGCGTTTGCGCAGCAGCTCGATCCGCGCGAAGATCATCGCGCTGCTCCTGGTGCCCATCGTCGCGCTCACCGCCCTGTGGGCGTACGCGACGCTCGCCACCACCGGCGACGTCTGGAGCCGGCTGGAGGTCAGCAGTACGTACAAGGAGTTCGGGACGCCGGTCGACCAGTACGCCGCCGACCTGCAGAGCGAGCGCCGCGCCGCCGTCCAGCGGCTGGCCGACCCGTCCTCGCGGGCCGCCCGGGACGCCTTCGAGCACGCCCAGGCCGTCACCGACCAGGGTCTCGCCGTGCTGCGGCAGAAGAAGGACAGCGGCGGAGGCCGGCTCGACACCGCGCAGCGCGGCCGTTACGTGCAGATCCTCGCCGCCGCCGACCAGCTCGCCCCGCTGCGCGGGCAGATCAACCGCTCGGCGCTCAACTGGGAGTTCGCGCTCGGCCAGTACAGCGACCTGATCAAGCCCACCTTCGGCTTCCGGTCCGCGTTCGTCGCCCGCCAGAGCGGCCAACTCCCGCGGCAGGGAACGATCCTGATCGAGCTGGCGCGCGCCCGCGAGTACCTCGCGCAGGAGGACGCGGCGATGGAGGGCCTGCGCACCGCGCCCGGGCGGCCGACCGCCGAGCAGTACCAGGTGGCGCTGGACGCCCTGCACAACCAGCAGGCGCTGTTCACCGTCTACATCGCCGAGCTCGAACCGGCCGACCAGACCGACTACATCGCGCTGCGCGGCGGCGAGGCCTGGGCGGCGCTGGCCCGGGCCGAGGCGGACTTCGTCGGCGCGGGCGGGCCGGACCGGGTGGTCCAGGCGATCAACGGCGACTCCTGGCGGGACACCGCCGACCGCGCCCTGGGCGACCTCGCCGCGATCAACTCGCGCCTCGCCGTGGCGATCGGCGACCGCGAACGCTCGTACGCGATCGGCATGCTCTGGCGCGGCGGCATCGCCGGTGTGATCGGCCTGGTCGCCGTCGTGCTGTCGGTGGTGATCTCCTACCGGATCGGCCGCGGCCTGGCCCGCGAGCTGATCGGCCTGCGCAACGCCGCCAACGAACTGGCCGGCACCCGTCTGCCCTCGGTGATGCTGCGCCTGCGCAAGGGCGAGGCGGTGGACGTCGCGGTCGAGGCGCCGGAACTGGAGTTCGGCCCGGCCGAGGTCGGCCAGGTCGGGCGTGCGATCAACGCCGTACAGCGGGCCGCCGTCGAGGCCGCCGTCGAACAGGCCGAGCTGCGGCGCGGCGTCTCCGCGGTCTTCGTCAACCTGGCCCGACGCAGCCAGGTGCTGCTGCACCGCCAGCTGACCCTGCTCGACACCATGGAGCGCCGCACCGAGGACCCGGCCGAGCTGGAGGACCTCTTCAAGGTCGACCACCTCACCACGCGCATGCGCCGCCACGCCGAGGGCCTGATCATCCTGGCGGGCGGCTCGCCCGGCCGGGCCTGGCGCAAGCCGGTCCGGATGGTGGACGTGGTCCGCGCCGCCGTCGGCGAGGTGGAGGACTACGCCCGGGTGACCGTCCGGCCGTTCCCCGGCACCGGGCTGCTCGGCAGCGCGGTCGCCGACGTGACCCACCTGGTGGCCGAACTGGTCGAGAACGCGGCCGTGTTCTCCCCGCCCAGCACCCAGGTGTCCGTCCAGGGCGAGGTGGTGGCGCACGGCTTCGCGCTGGAGATCGACGACCGCGGCCTCGGGCTGAGCGAGCAGGCGCTCGCCGAGATCAACGAACGCCTCGCCGTGGAGCAGGAGTTCGACCTGGCCGACACCGACCGGCTGGGCCTCTTCGTGGTCAGCCGGCTGGCCCGCCGGCACGGCATCCGGGTCCACCTGCGGCCCTCGCCGTACGGGGGGACGACGGCCGTGGTGCTGATCCCGCGCGAGCTGCTGGCGGAGGCGCCGGACGGGCTGGCGGAGCCGCCCTCGGCGGGTGGCGTCGCCGCCGGTGCTCCGGCTGCCGGTGTTCCGGGAGCCGCCGCCGCTGCCGGGCAGCGTGCGGTGCCCGGCCGGCGAGGGCAGCGCGACCTGGTCGCGGTGCCGGCGCTGAGCGGCGAGGAGCACGAGGGGCAGGGCGCCGCCAGGGCGGAGGACCGCCGGACCGGTGGCGCGGTGGCGGGCCAGGGCGGCCGTCACCGGGTGAGCGGCGGGCCGCGCCCGTCGGCGCCCGAGCCGGCCCGGACCCCGGGCGGGCTGCCGCGGCGCTCCCGGACCAAGGGCGGCCCGGTGCTGGTGCCGACGCCCGTCGACGAGGACTCCCCGGGCACCGGAAGGCACCGCCGCGAGGACGTGGCCGCCGCACCTGCCGAGGGGCCGGCGGAGGCTCCTGCCGTCACGCCTGCCGCCGTCCCGACCGCCGTCCCGCCGACCGCCGTCCCGACCGCCGTTCCGCCGACCGCCGTTCCGACCGCCGTCCCGGCCGCCGGGCCTGCCGTCGCAGCTGCCCCGGCGCTGGGGGACGCCGCCCCTGCGGGTGTCAGGACGCTGCCGCGCCGGGTCCGCCAGGCGAGCCTCGCGCCGCAGCTGCGTGAGCGCGCCGCACAGGACGCCTCCCGGGGCACCGGGCAGGCCGGCGCCGCCGAGGCCGCCCGGGAACGCTCGCCGGAGGAGGCGCGGGCGACGTTCACCTCGTTCCAGCGCGGCTACACCCGCGGGCGCGGCGCCGGCAGCAGAGCCACCAGCGGCGCCGGCACCCCGCCGGTGTCCCCGCCCGCCCGGCCCGTCGCCGTACCCGCCTGGCTTCCCCCGGACCCGGCCCGACGGGCGATCAGCCCGGCGCCCGCGCCGGCGGCGCTGCCCGCCCCGCCCGCCACCGGCTCGGCGCCGCTCGCCCGCCGCGTGCCATCCGCACCCCCGGTGCCGCGCGCGGCCCGGACCCCGTCGTCAACACCCTCACCAACGGCACCACCTGCACAGCCCGTACGACCAGCACAGCCCGCACCACCCGCTCCAGCGGAAGGAACAGATTCATGACCACTACGACGCAGTCATCCGGGGACCTCAACTGGCTCCTGGACGACCTGGTGGGACGCGTCGCGGCCCTGCGCCACGCGGTGATCCTCTCCAGTGACGGGCTGGCCACGGGGGCCTCCCGCAACCTCGACCGCGAGGACGCCGAGCACCTCGCCGCCGTGGCGGCCGGCTTCCACAGCCTGGCCAAGGGCGCCGGCGGCCACTTCAAGGTCGGCGGCGTGCGCCAGACCATGGTGGAGCTCGACGAGGCGTTCCTCTTCATCACCGCGGCCGGTGACGGCAGCTGCCTGGCGGTGCTGAGCGAGGCCGAGGCCGACATCGGCCAGATCGCCTACGAGATGGCCCTGCTGGTCAAGCGGGTCGGCGAGCACCTGGCCGCCGAGCCGCGTACCGAAGCCGCCCCGCCGGGGAGATGAGCGGCCCGATGGCGGAGGAGGAGCCGACGCGCGAACAGGACGACCCGGGCGGGGACGAGCCCGACGTCGACCTGTTCCAAGCGCGAACCCCGGTCGACGACCGCTGGTTCGACGACGACGCCGGCCCGGTGGTGCGGCTCTACTCGATGACGCGGGGCCGCACCCGGCCGGTCGAGGACGGCCTGTTCGACCTGATCTCGCTGGTCACCGCCGCCGAGCCCGGGCCGGACGCGGGGGCCGTACCCGCGCACGTGCTCGACCCGGAGCACCAGACCATCCTGGCCTGGTGCCGCCGGGAGCCGCTGTCCGTCGCCGAACTCGGCTCCTACACCGACCTCCCGGTCAGTGTGGTCCGAGTGCTGCTCGGCGACCTCTACGACGCCGAGCTGATCAGCGTCACCCGACCCGTTCCGCTCGCCGAGCTGCCGGACGAGCGCCTGCTGCGAGACGTGATCAATGGACTCCGTGCGCTCTGACCACCAGCCCCGTGAGCAACGGGGGAACACCGACGACCCGCAGTGGCGGGGAGGTCCGGGCGTCGCCGTGAAGATCCTGGTCGCGGGGGGCTTCGGCGCGGGCAAGACCACGCTGGTCGGTTCGGTCAGCGAGATCCGTCCGCTGCGCACCGAGGAGGAGCTGAGCGAGCTCGGCCGCCCGGTGGACGACACCTCGGGTGTGGAGGCCAAGCGCACCACCACCGTGGCCATGGACTTCGGCCGGATCGACCTGCGGCCCGGGCTCGCGCTCTACCTCTTCGGCACGCCGGGCCAGGACCGGTTCTGGTTCGTCTGGGACGAGCTGGCACGCGGCTCGCTCGGCGCCGTGGTGATCGCCGACACCCGCCGGCTCGCGGACTGCTTCCCCTCGGTGGACTTCTTCGAGCAGCGCGGCATCCCCTTCGTGGTGGCGGTGAACTGCTTCGACGGCACCGAGGTGTTCACGCCCGGGGAGGTCCGGGACGCGCTCGACCTGGACCCGGACATCCCGGTGGTCCTCTGCGACGCGCGCCGCCGCGAGGACGGGAAGAACCTGCTGGTCACACTGGTCGAGCACGCCGCCGAGCGGTCCCGGCGCGCCCCGGCGCGGGCCTGACGGAGGCTCCGCCGAGGGGGCCGGGAGGCCGTCGTCTCATTTCGGCGTCCGCATCCCGGACGTTCGGGCGCCGGGAGGTTGCCTTGACCGGCGCGGCATGGAAGGCTCTGTCGACGAAGGCCGTGCGGACCTGTCCGGCGGCGATGCACGCCACCGTGAACTCGCGTCGGCGCGATTCACGACAGAGTGGCCGGCAGTAGGGCGATCGACCGCAAGGCGATCGACAGCAATGAGGGGGAGGGCAGAGCCGTGACCGTCGACCAGCGACGCACTGCCGCCGTGCCCGTCCCCGCCCCGGTCGCCCCGGCGCTGACGATCCGCCGGTACATCGACCACGCGTTGATCTGCAGCGCCTGTTGTCGGTGACGGCCCGGCCCGTCCCCGCACTTCCGACGGATCCCCCGGCCGGCCCCGCACGCCCCGCACCCCACGGTTGCCGGGTCGTCGCGTCGGCCGCCATGTGACGATCCGTCAAATCATCGACCCGGCCGCATCGGACGTCTCCCCGTCCGGCGCCGTGCCGTGCCCCGGACCCGCATCGCGGAGAGCACCAGTGAACCTCCTCTGCTCCACCTCCACCCCCGTCCCCGATCCTGTCCCAGCCCCCGTTCCCACCCTCGCCGTCGCCGGTGACGGGGTCGCCGCCGGCGCCGTCGTCGGTGTCGTCGGCGGGGCGGAGGCGGTGCGGCGGGCACGGAGCAGTGGTCCGTTCGCCGGGTCGAACGGCCGCAGGGACACCGTCGCGGACGGCGCCCGAGGTCACCTCGACCTCAAGCCGTTCTGGCCGTCCCGGCAGCCGCACCTGTTCGACCAGACGTGTCCGGGCTCGCCCAGCGCGTCCCGGCACTCCGCCCGCTGACCTCGAATCAGCCCCGGCAGTACGCCCGGTCGACGCGCAAGACGACTCCACCCCGTCCGTCACGCGCGAAATGAGCGGCACCATGTCCTCCACCTCCACCGCCACCCTCCCCCTTCCCGCCGCGACCCCGCACCTGCGCGCGGTCCGGTCCGTCCCCTCGACCGCCGAGCGATGGCACGGCCAGCACCCCGCCGGTCCGCAGCACTCCGCCGTTCCCCAGCAGCCGTCCGTCCAGCCGCATCCGGTGGCCGCCCCGGCGCATCCGGCGGCCGGCGCCGTACCGGGCGTCCCGGCGCCGCAGGCCCTGCTCGCCGCACTGCCGGAGGGGGCCACCGTCGTCGCCGCACTTCCGCAGGGTGCGCTGCCGCAGGCGCTGCTCGCCCAGTACGGCGCGCAGTTCGGTGCGCAGTTCGGCAGCGCGGCCGGCCATCCGATGGTCGGGTACCTGGTGCTGGTGCCCGCCGAGAGCGGGTCCGCCCCGGCCGGCCCGACTGCCGTCGCCGCGGCTTCGACGGCCGCCGCCGGCGCCGCCCGGGTGTCGTCCGCGGTTCCGGCCGCCGGGCTCCCGGCGGGGGTGTCCGCCGGGCCCGCCGCCGTCCGCCCGGTGCGGCCGGCCGGCCGCGGCATCACCGTCGACGTGGAACGCCGCAACGCCTACGTCGACGGGCGGCTGCTCGACCTCACCTACCTGGAGTTCGAGCTGCTGGCCCACCTGACCGAGCACCCGCAGCGGGTCCACACCCGCGACCACCTGGTGTCCGCCGTCTGGGGCTACGGCCACGTCGGCGACGGCCGCACGGTGGACGTGCACGTGGCGCGGCTGCGCCGCAAGCTCGGATCGGCCTACCGCGAAAGCATCGTGACGGTCCGTCGGGTCGGATACAAGTACACCCCGGTGGCCTGATTCCGGGCGCGGCCGCCCGAACGGGGCGCCGCTGAAGCGAACCAGCCGGTGCGGGCCGGGCGTTCACCCTGAACGCCCGGCCCGCACCGGTGTGTCGGCGGCCCCCGGAGTGGCCGGCCCGGCGCGTCGGCCCGATGCGAGGCCCGGCGCGAGGCCCGGGCCGGAGCCGCTCACCGGGCCCGCCGCTCAGGCGCGCTGGTCCGGTGGCAGCAGCAGGACGGAGAGCGCACCCGCGCAGGTCCTGGCGTGACCGAGGAACCAGTCCAGCCGGTCGTCCGTGAGGTGGGCCGGCGTCGAGCGGACGGCCAGCGCGAACCGGGCCTGCCCGGTGCGGTCCAGTACCGGGACGGCCACGGTCCGGACGCCGGCGGCCGACTCGCCGTCGTTGAGCGCGTGGCCCGCGGTGCGGACCTTCACCAACTCCGCGGCCAGCAGCTCCGGTTCGGTGATCGTCCGGTCGGTGAACGGCTGTAGCGGGCCGATCGCGGCCGCCCCGGCGTCGCCGGGCCGCGGCCAGGCCAGCAGGACCTTGCCCAGGGCCGTGGAGTGGAGCGGCCGGCGCAGCCCGAGCCCGGTGTCCGGGCGGACCGAGGCGCCGACCAGGATCACCGCGTGCGGACCGCTGCGGATCGCGAGGTCCGCGGTGGCGCCGGTGCGTCTGGCGAGCAGGTCGAGTTCGGGTGCGGCGAGGTGCAGTCCGCGCTGGTGGAAGCTGAGTTGGCCGAGTTCGGCGACGGCCGGGCCGAGCCGGTACCGGGCGGTCTGCTCGTCCTGCTCCAGGAACGCGGCGCTGACGAGGGTGCGGGCGAGGCGGTGCGCGGTGGAGACCGACAGTCCCATCCGGCGGGCCAGGTCCGAGGCGCTCAGGTCGGGGCCGTTGTCGTGGAAGCAGTGCAGCAGCCCCAGGGCCCGCTGAACGGCCTGTGCGCCGGCCGGCGGGCTCTGGACGGCGGTGACGGCGTCGGCCATGACACCTCTCGTTCTGTCCGGCGCTCCGGCCGGTTCACCGAAGTCGGCTCCAGACTAGGGCAGCTGATGCTTCGGGATGATGTCGGTGATGTTGCAATGGAATGGCGTTCATGAACAAGTGATCCCATCATGTGGCAATAGCTTGCTTCGCGCTCCCTCGCCGTGGAACGCTCGGCACATCGCACCGGACGGCCCCGTCCGAAGCGCCCGCCGGAAGCATGCGCGTCCGGCCGCCGCCGGCCCGACGGTCCCTCTCCGCCGGCCCGCATCGATGGTCCCGATCCGCAGGAAGGAGCAGCGCCGTGACGACCCGCCGGTGCCCCGCCCCCTGCGCCTGTTGTCGCTGACGCCCCTCCCGCCCCGTCGGGCGCCTTGCCGCCCCCGACGTCCCGACGTCCCACGTCCGTGCCGCGCCCCGCCGCGCCCGTGCACACCCACCCGTAGAGGAATCCCGCCACCGTGCCCAGCCACGCCCGCACCGCCGTCCCGGCGACGTCCGAAGCCCCGGACACCCTCTGGTTCACCCGCTGCCCCGTCCCCACCGCCACCGGGATCGCCGCCGACCGGGGTTGGCTCGCCCGGGAGTTCGCGCCGGACGGCATCACCGTCCGCTCGCTCCAGGAGGCCCCGCCGGAGGTCGCCGTCGACCACCACTACACCCACGCGCTCACCGGCCTGGTCCGTGAGGGCGGCAACGTCCCCGCGCTCTGGGCCCGTTCGCGCGGCGAGCGGACCCGGCTGATCGGCCTCACCTGGATCGAGGAGCGCCAGGTCGTGCTGGTCCGCTCCGGCAGCGGGATCACCGGGCCCGGACAGCTGCGCGGCCTGCGACTTGCCGTCCCACGTCATGGGATCGGCATCGACTTCTGGCGGGCGATGGCCCTGGCCGGCCTGAACGGTGCCCTCTCGCTCGCCGGACTCGCCCTGGAGGACGCCGAGTTGGTGGACGTCCCGGCCCTCCCCGGGGGCGGGCAGTGGGCGGCGGAGCTGGCCGCACTGCGCGCCGGCACCGTGGACGCCGTCTACGTCAAGGGTGCGCTGGCGGTCGAGGCGGCCCGCCGGATCGGTGCCGAGGTCGCCGTCGAGCTGGACGCCGTGCCCGAGCGCCGCACCCGGGTCAACAACGGCACACCCCGGCCGATCACCGTCCACCAGCGGCTGTTGGACGACCACCCCGAGCTGGTTGCCCGCTTCCTCGCCGTCCTGCTGGAGGCCGCCGACTGGGCCGCGGACCACCCCGCCGAGGTGGGCCGCATCCTGCAGGCCGAGACCGGCGCCGGCGCCGAGGGCGTCACCGGGGCCTACGCGGCGGGCAGCCACCGCACCCTGCACCTCGACCTCTCCGGGGAGCGCCTCGGCCTGCTGGCGCAGCAGGAGCGCTTCCTGCACCGTCACGGCTTCCTCGACGCGCCCGTCGACGTCCGCACCTGGACCGACCCCGAGCCGCTGCGCGCCGCCCGCGAGCTGCTCGAACGCCGCCGGGCCGCCGCGCGCGGCTGACGGCGCCAGCCGCGCGGTCCCTCCGACCACCCGCGCGGCCTCCCGACCCACCTGCCGACCCCACCTGGAGCCACCAGTGAAGACCCCCCGCCCCGCCCTCGCGGCCGCCGCGCTGCTCGCCACCACCGCCCTGGCCGCCTGCGGCTCGTCCGCCGACGGGGCCAAGGCCTCTGCCGACGGCGGCGCCGGGGCCGACGTCGTGCTGCGCCTGCCCGACCCGGGCAACAACGGCTTCCTCGCCCTCGGCAAGAAGGACGGCTCGCTGGACAGGGCCCTGGCCGCCGTCCACGCCAAGGCCGCCTGGACCGGCAGCGCCGGCCCGTTCGCCCCCGCGGCCCAGGCCCTCTCCGCCGACCAGCTGGACGTCGCCCAGGGCTCGATCACCTCGGCCGTCGCCGCACTCGCCCAGAAGCCCGGGTTCAAGCTGTTCGCCCGGACCGCCCCGGACGGGGCGGGTGAGGGGATCCTGGTGAAGAACGACTCGCCCATCAAGTCCGTCCAGGACCTGGTCGGCCGGAAGGTCGCCGTCTCCCAGGGCGGCACCAGCGAGTACCTGCTGCTCAAGGCCCTGGAGAAGAACAACGTGCCGGTCGACAGGGTCGAGCGCGTCTACCTGCGCGCCGACCAGACCTCGGGCGTCTTCAACTCGGGCCAGGTGGACGCCTGGGCGACCTGGAACACCTTCTCCACCCCGGCGATCGCCAACTCCGGAGCGCATTTCCTGGCCACCGGCAAGGAGGTCGGCTCCGACAACTACGCGGTCTGGGCGGTGCGCAACGGCTTCGCCGACAAGCACCCGGCGGTGGTCAGGGCCTTCTACACCTACCTGCACGACAACGGCCTCAAGGAGAAGGCCGACCCGGCCGCCTACCTCAACGTCTTCACCGACTCCGGCCCGACCGCCGTCACCGCGGCCGAGAAGGAGGTCGCGGTCGCCGTCGCGAGGCAGGGCGCCGCCGCGGACGTGATCTCCGAGGCCGACATCGCCCGCTTCGGCACCGTCGCCCGGTTCTTCGCCGACCAGAAGGTCACCAAGCAGCTGGTCGACGTCAAGCCGTACCTGATCGACATCAGCACGTTCTCGGACGGTGCCAGGTGAGCGCCGCCACGACGCAGGCCGCCGCCACCGCGGACACCACGGCCCCTACGGACACCACGGCTGCGACCGCGAGCGCGACCGCGAGCGCGGCCGAGGACGACGGCACCGCGGCCGCGCTCGAAGCCGGACTGGTCGCCCCGCGGACCAGGCTGCCCGCACCCCGCCCGCGGGCCCTCGCCGTCACCCTGCGCACCATCGGCCCGCTCGCCCTGCTCGGCGGCTGGGCGCTGGCCTCCGCCACCGGCGCGCTGACCCAGGACGTGCTCGCCTCGCCCGCCCAGGTCGCCGAGGCGGTCGGCGAGCTCTGGGGCAACGGCCAGCTCGTCGACGCGCTGACCGTCTCGCTCACCCGGGCCGGCCTCGGCCTGCTCCTCGGCGCCGCCACCGGGCTCGTCCTCGGAGTGGTCACCGGGTTCTTCCGGCTCGGCGAGGAGCTGCTCGACTCGGCGGTCCAGGTGCTGCGGACGGTGCCGTTCCTCGCGCTGGTGCCGCTGTTCATGGTCTGGTTCGGCATCACCGAGACGGCGAAGATCGCCCTGATCGGCGTCGCGACCAGCTTCCCGATGTACGTCTCGGCCTCCGGTGGGGTCCGCAACACCGACCGCAAGCTGGTCGAGGCGATGCGCAGCTTCGGACTCGGCCGCTGGGCCGTCGTGCGCACAGTGGTGCTGCCCGGCGCGCTGCCCTCGCTCCTCTCCGGCCTGCGGCTCTCGATGACGCTCAGTGTGATCGCCCTGATCGCCGCCGAGGAGATCAACTCCACCGAGGGCATCGGCTACCTGATGGCCCAGGCGCAGAACTACTCGCGCACCGACGTCCTCGCCGTGTGCATCCTGATCTACGGGCTGCTCGGCCTCACCGCCGACGGCTTCGTCCGTGTCCTGGAACGTTTTCTGATGCCCTGGCGCAAGGCCACCCAAGGAGCAGGCCGATGACCACCCCGACCGCCACGCCGGCCGCCTTCCCGGCCGCCACCCCGACCACTGTCCCGGCCGCCGTTCCCGCGGCGCCGGTGGCCGCCTTCCCGGCCGCCACCGGGGGCCCCGCCGTCCACCTGCGCGGGCTGCGCAGGGTCTTCGGCACCCGGGCCGTCCTGGACGGCGTCGACCTCTCCATCGCCCGCGGCGAGTTCGTCGCCCTGCTCGGAGCGAGCGGCACCGGCAAGACCACCCTGCTGCGCATCCTCGGCGCCCTGGACAGGGCCGACGCCGGCACCGTCCTCGTCCCGCCGGTGCGCACCGTGGTCTTCCAGGAGCCCCGGCTGGTCCCCTCGAAGCGGGTGCTCGCCAACGTCACCGTCGGCCTGCCGCGCGGCGCGGCCACCCGGGAGACCGGCCTGCGGGCGCTCGCCGAGGTCGGCCTGGAGAAGCATGCCGGCGCCTGGCCCGCCACCCTCTCCGGGGGCGAGGCGCAGCGCGTCGCGCTCGCCAGGGCCCTCGTCCGCGAGCCGCAACTTCTGCTGCTGGACGAGCCGTTCGCCGCCCTGGACGCGCTGACCCGGCTGCGCATGCAGGACCTGGTCGGCGACCTCGTCCGCCGCCACCGCCCGGCCGTCCTGCTGGTCACCCACGACGTGGAGGAGGCCGTCCGGCTCGCCGACCGCGTCGCCGTTCTGCGGGACGGCCGGCTCGTCCGCGACGAGCGCGTCACGGTCGGGCGCCCGCGCGACCCCGCCGACCCCGCCTTCGCCGAACTGCGCCGACGCCTGCTCGCCGATCTCGGGGTCCACTGACCGCGGCTGCCGGACCCCGACCCGACGCCCGACCCCACGCGACGCCCGACCCCAACCCGACGCCCGACCCCACCCGAGGCCCGACCTGCCGACCACCGGCCGCCCGACGAAGCAGCCGCCAAACCCCGCCACCCGCACTGGAGTTCACCATGGCCATCACCCTCGGCGTCCACGCCAGCAACCCCTCGCTCTACTACCTCTCCCGGCTGGACCACCTGAACGAGGAACTGGCCCCGCTCGGCGAGACCGGCGCCTTCCACCACTACGCCGACGGCACCCGCACCGGGGCCCTGCTCGCCGACGGCACCATCGACTTCGGCGGCACCGGCTCCACCCCGCCGGTCACCGCCCAGGCCGCCGGCCACGACCTGGTGTACGCGGCGGTCTCCGCGCCCCGCCCGGACCACGGCGCGCTGCTGGTCCGTGCCGACGGCCCGGTGCGGTCCGTCGCCGACCTCAAGGGCGGCACCGTCGTGCTCGGGGTCGGCTCCTGGCAGACCCACCTGCTCGCCAAGGCCCTGCACGCCGAGGGCCTCTCCTACGCGACCGACGTCACCCCCGTCCGTCCGGCCGCCGGTGAGGACCAGGCGCAGCGGCTGCGCGACGGCGAGATCGCCGGATGGATCGCCCAGGGCGCCGAACTGGCCGCCGCCCGCCGGGACGGCGGCTTCCGAGAGCTGGTCCGCACGGGTGACGTGATCACCGACCGCTCGGTGTTCTTCACCCGCCGGGACTTCGCCGCCGACCGCCCCGAGGTGGTCGCCGCGATCGGCGCCGCGCTGCGCCGGGCGGACGCCTGGGTGGCTGCCAACCTGGCCGAGGCGGCCGCGATCGCCGCCGCCGACCTGGGCGGCACGGCCGAGGACTGGCGCACCGCGCTGGCCGCGCTGCCCTGGCAACTGGAGCCCGCCACCGCCGGGTTCGTCGCCGAGCAGCAGGAGGCCGCGGACATCTTCCACGGCGTCGGTTTCATCGAGCGTCCGGTGACCGTCGCCGACGCCCATCTGCCTGCCCTGGAGGCCCCGGTGGCCGCCGCGATCGCCAGGGCGGTCTGAACCGATGGCCTCCGAAGTCCTCTGGTACATCATCCCGCGTGAGGGCCACTACCCGTGGGAGCCGGCCGGCTGCCGCCCGGTCGACCTCCGCTACCTCCAGCAACTCGCCGGCAGCGTCGAGCGGTTGGGCTACACCGGCGCACTGCTGGCGACCGACCTCTACGACGTCTGGGATCTCGGCAACGCCCTCGCGGCCGCGACCACCCCGGCGTTCAAACCGCTGCTGGCCGTCCACCCCGGGCTGATCTCGCCCACCCTGCTGGCCAAGATGGCGCTGAGCTTCGACCACCTGCACGGCGGCCGGCTGCGCTTCAACGTGGTCAACGGCTCGACCGCGCAGCTGCGGGAGTACGGGCTGGACGTCGAGCACGACGACCGTTACCGGCTCAGCGGCGAGTACTGGTCCATCGTGAAGCGGCTCACCGCCGGTGAAGTCTTCGACCACAAGGGCGAGTTCTACGACCTGAAGAACGCGGGGGCGAGCCTGCGCGAGCTCGCCCCGGTGCAGCCGGGTGGTATCCCGCTCTGGTTCGGAGGCAGTTCGGCGGCCGGCATCGAGATGGCCGCCGAGCACGTGGACGTCTACCTCACCTGGGGCGAACCGCCGCACCTGCTCAAGGAGAAGCTGGACCTGGTCCGCGAGCGCGCCGCCGCGTACGGGCGCAGCCTGCGGATCGGGCTGCGGCTGCACCTGATCGTCCGCGACACCGAGGACGAGGCCTGGGCCGCCGCCGACCGCCTGCTCGACGTCACCAGCGAGGCGACGTACGCCCGACGGCTCGGCGGCGCCGAGGGGGAGGACGGGGTCGGCTGGCAGCGCCAGTTCCGCCAGCACGGCGGCAGGGTCCCGGCGCGGGCCCGGGAGTTGGAGAGCCACCCGAACCTCTGGCCCGGCATGAGCCTGTTCCGGCCCGGACCGGGCACCGCGGTGGTCGGGTCCACCGCCCAGGTGGTCGAGCGCCTCCAGGAGTTCGAGTCGCTCGGGGTGGACACCTTCATCCTCTCCGGCAACCCGCTGCTCGAAGAGGCCCACCGGGTGGCGGAGACGCTGCTGCCCGCGCTGGGGATCAATCGCCGGTAGCGCGCGGGGGCGTGCCCGGCAGCATCGGGAACGGCACCGGCGAGGTCAGCGCCAGCTGACGGGCGAAGCGGGCCAGGGCGCGCAGGAGGATCGTCCGCACGGGGGCTCCCGGAGTCTCGAAGGACGTGTGCGGACGGTACAACGCCCCGAAGCCCCACAGGTCACGGCGTGCGGTGCGGCCCGGAATCCCCCGGGCCGCACCGCGCACCGCGCACCGCACACTGCACGCGGTGCACCGCACGCACGCACGCCGCGCGCGCCGCGGCGCCTCGCCGCCGACCGCCCGCCTCGGCGCCTCGCGGCCTCAGCACCTCACCGGCTCAGCGCGTCGATCTCCGCGAGCTCCTCGGCGGTCAGCGGGCCACCGTTCAGCGCGTCGATGTTCTGGTCCAGCTGGGTGACGCTGCTGGCGCCGATGATCACCGACACCACCCGCTCGTCCCGCAGCACCCAGGACAGCGCCAGCTGTGCGAGGGTCTGCCCGCGCCGCTCGGCGACCTTGCTCAGGGCCCGCAGCTGCTCCAGCTTCGGCCCGGTCAGCGCCTCCTCCTTGAGGAAGTGCCCGACCGACATCCGCGACCCCGCCGGCACCTCGCCGGAGAGGTAGCGGTCGGTCAACAGGCCCTGGGCGAGCGGGGAGTAGGCGATCAGGCTGGTCTGCGTCTCGCCGACCGCATCCAGTACGCCGTCCTCCACGTACCGGTTGAGGACGGAGTACGCACACTGGTTCATCAGGACCGGCGTGCCCAGCTCGCGCAGGATCGCCACCGCCTCGCGGTGCTGCTCCGCCGGGTAGTTGGAGATGCCGGCGTACAGGGCCCGCCCCGAGCGCACCGCCGTGTCCAGCGCGCCCATCGTCTCCTCGAGGGGAGTGGCCGGGTCGTAGCGGTGCGAGTAGAAGACGTCCACGTAGTCCAGGCCCATCCGGCCCAGCGACTGGTCGAGGCTGGCCAGCAGGTACTTGCGGCTGCCGCCGTCGCCGTACGGGCCCGGCCACATGTCGTAGCCGGCCTTGCTGGCGATGAACATCTCGTCCCGGTACGGGCGGAAGTCCTGCGCGAACAGGTAGCCGAAGTTGCGCTCGGCACTGCCGTACGGCGGGCCGTAGTTGTTCGCCAGGTCGAAGTGGGTGATGCCCCGGTCGAAGGCGCGGCGCAGGACCGCCCGCTGGACGTCCAGCGGCTGGGTGTCACCGAAGTTGTGCCACAGACCCAGCGAGACGGCGGGCAGCTGAACGCCACTGCGGCCGGCCCGGCGGTAGGTCATCGAGGCATAGCGGTCATCCGCGGCGAGGTAGGTCATGCCGGACATCCTGCCAGTCCGGCGGCCCGTATCAAGCCCTTGCCCCGCTCGTGGCCGGTGCATAAGCTCGCGGTGGATCGTGTGTGTGCGAGGCGAAGGGGGGAGCGGTGATGTCCGAGTCCGCCGCGTCCCTGCGCTGTTGTCGTTCCGACAGCCCCCGCAGCCCGCACGGCCCGCGCCCCGCCTCGCGCTGACACCGCCCGAGAGCCGAATCCGCGTCATCCCGCCCCGGTGCTGCCCCCGTGCGAGCGCAGCCGTGTCCCGGGCGCTCCGCCGGGTCACCGCCGTCGCCCCGGCCCCGCTGCACGCCTGCGGGGCCGACCCCTCCCCGAACGCCCCCGCAGGCCGTCGGACGCCCCGGCCACCGAGCGCCCCACGGCCAACGTCACGGCCCCTCCGGCCACCGAACGCCCCGCAAGGAGACCGCATGCGGTTCACCGTCTCGTCCCTCGTCGCCAATGGACCCGACCCCGTCACCGGCGTGCAGCGCACCCCGTACGAGAAGCTGCACAACGTCATCGACCAGGCCGTCACCGCCGAACGGCTCGGCTTCGACGGCTACGGGGTGGGGGAGCGGCACGGTGAGCCGTTCCTCTCCCCGGCACCGCCCGTGCTGCTCAGCGCCATCGCCGCCCGGACGTCCACCATCCGGCTCTTCACCACCGTCACCGTACTCAGCATCCTCGACCCGGTCCGGGTCGCCGAGGACTACGCGGTACTGGACCAACTCTCCGGCGGCCGGCTCGAACTGATCATCGGCAAGGGCAACGACCCGCGCCACTTCGACCTGTTCGGCCTGCCGGAGGAGCGGCAGTGGGACGCGCTGGCCGAGAACTACGGCCTGCTGCACCGGCTCTGGCGGGAGGAGAAGGTGAGCTGGGAGGGGAGCACCCGGCCGCCGCTCAAGGAGGTCACCACCTCGCCGCGCCCTTTGCAGGACCCGATCCCGGTCTGGCACGGCAGCGCGACCAGCGAGCAGTCCACCGACCTCGCGGCCCGCTACGGCGACCCGCTGTTCTCCGCCAACTCCTTTCACCCGTTGGCGAAGTACAAGGTACTGGTCGACCACTACCGCGAGCGCTGGGAGCACTACGGCCACGACCCGAAGGATGCCAGGGTCGGTACCGGCTTCGGCGGCCTGTTCATCGCCAGGCGTTCGCAGGACGCCGTCGAGGGGTTCCGCCCGTACTGGGACGCGCTGTTCAACTCCGCGGCGGGCAGGCACAACAACTCGCCGTTCGCCTCGCTGGAGGACGCGCTGGAACGGGGGTCGGCGCTGGTCGGCAGTCCGCAGCAGGTGATCGAGAAGATCCACCGCTACCACGAGGCCTTCGGCAACGAGGTGGTCGGCATCGGGGTGGACTCGCTCACCGAGGAGGTGCAGCACGAGCAGTTGGAGCTGTTCGCGAGCGAGGTCGCCCCGGTGATCCGCCGCGAACTGCCCTGAAGGCCAAGGCGTCTGACGGGCCGACGTCCGAACGTGCAGTCCGGTGTCCGGACTTCGGCCCGCCCCGCCGCCCGGGTGGCTCCCCGGGGTGACGCGCGCCACCGTCCTGCGGTGAATGCCGTGCTCCGTTCCGGGGGACGGTGATCACGCAGGGTCGTGGACCGCCGGGGGGCGGCCCACGGCCCGTCCGCGTCCCGCGGGCCGCTGAGGATTCTGTACCTACTGGTATGTACATCTGTACCTACAGGTATGTACAGTGATCCGCATGGCAACCCAGGACCGCCTCATCGAGAGCACCCAGGAACTCCTCTGGGAACGCGGCTACGTCGGCACCAGCCCCAAGGCCATCCAGCAGCGCGCCGGCGTCGGCCAGGGCAGTATGTACCACCACTTCACCGGCAAGCCCGACCTCGCCGCGGCCGCCCTGCGCCGCAGCGCCGGGCAGCTGCGCGCCATCGCCGAGGCCGACCTGGCCGGACCCGGCACCGCCTACGACCGGATCGCCTCCTACCTGCACCGCGAACGCGAGGTACTGCGCGGCTGCCGGATGGGGCGGATGGCCCAGGATCCGGACGTCATCGCCGACCCGCAGCTGCGCGCGCCCGTCGAGGAGATCTTCGACTGGCTGCGCGGCCGCCTCGCCGAGGTCGTCGCGGAGGGTCAGGCCACCGGCGAACTCACGCCCGCCGCCGACCCGGCCGACACCGCCGCCGCCATCGTCGCCGTCGTCCAGGGCGGCTACGTGCTCGCCCGCGCCGCCGGCACGGCCGAGCCGTTCGAACAGGCCGTCCGCGGCGCCCTCGGCCTGCTCGCCGCCCACCGCACGCTCTGAGGCGGCCGCCGCACGGTCCGAGGCGCCGACCGCGCAGCCGGAGCGCCCACCGCGCGGCCCGAGACGTCCACCGCGCAGCCTGACACGTCGGCCGGAGCAGCCGGCCCGGAGCCTGGCTGCCCTGATCCAGGGGGACCACCCGTGCACGCCATGCAGTACGAGATCAGCCTCCCCGCCGACTACGACATGGGGATCATCCGCAGGCGGGTCGCCGACAAGGGACACCTGCTCGACGACTTCCCCGGCCTCGGCCTCAAGGCCTTCCTGGTCCGCGAGCGCGGCCGGGCGGGCTCTCCCGTCAACGAGTACGCCCCGTTCTACCTCTGGCGCACCCCGGAAGGCATGAACAGCTTCCTCTGGGGCCCGGGGTTCCGCGGTCTGAGCGCGGACTTCGGCCGCCCCGCCGTCCGGCACTGGCTCGGCACCGGACTGCGCCGCGGCCCCGCCCGGGACACCCCGGTCACCGCCGTCCGCCACCTCGAACGCATCCCGGAGAGCACCGACCCGGCGGAGGCCGTCGAGGCAGCCCTCGCCGCACTGCCCGACCACCCCGACCTGCACACGGCGGCCGTCGCCGTCGACCCCGGCCGTTGGGAGCTGCTGCGCATCGCCCTCTGGTCCGGACCCGGCCCCCGGGCCGAATCCGACATCGAGCCGACCGGCACCCGCTACGAGGTGCTGCACCTGGCCGACCCCGAACTCGACCGGCTGCCCGCCGGCCGCCACTGGTGAAAGGACCTCCCCTCCCGATGGACTCCACCGCGCTGACCCCCGCCCCGCTGGACCGCGCCGCCGGGTACGCCCTGCTGGACGAACTCGCCGGCCCGCAGACGCAGGCCGCCACCCTGAAGGGCCTGGACGAACTCGCGCCCGGCTTCCCCGACTGGATCGTCACCAGCCTCTTCGGCGGCACCTACCAGCGGCCGGGCCTCGCCCTGCGCGACCGTCAGATCGCCAACCTGGCCGCCCTCACGGCCCTCGGCGGCGTCGAACCGCAGCTCGCCGACCACGTCCGCAACAGCCTGCGGATCGGTGTCACCCGGGAGGAGATCACCGAGGTGATGGTCCACCTGGCGCCCTACGTCGGCGTGCCGAAGGCGCTGGCCGGCCTGCGCGTCGCCGCCACGACCTTCGCGGAGTCCTCGTGACCGCCGCCGCCACTCCGGGCGCAGCGACGGTCCGCACCGTCCTCGGCGACCTCGACCCCGCCGAACTCGGCGTCTGCGACGCCCACGACCACCTCTTCCTGCGCAGCCCCCGCCTCCCCGGCGAGGAGCTGGACGACCCGGCCGCGGCCGAGCAGGTCCTGCGCGCCTTCGCGGCGGCCGGGGGCCGGGCGTTCGTCCAGTGGACCCCGCACGGCATGGGGCGTGGCGGGGACGCCCTCGCCGGCCTCTCCCGCGCGACCGGCGTCCACCTGGTCGCGGCCACCGGTCTGCACCAGGCCGTCCACTACGAACCCGCCGTCCTCGACGCGCTGTACGAGGGGCTCGCCGGGCTGTTCACGGCCGAGCTGACCACCGGGCTGCGCGGAGCGCCCGCCGGCGTCCGGGCCGGCCTCATCAAGGTGGCCGGCGACTACCACGGCCTCGGTGACCACACCCGCCGCGTGATGGAGGCCGCGGCCGAGGCCCACCACGCCACCGGCGCCCCGATCGCCGTGCACCACGAACTCGGCACCGCGGCGTCCGACGTCCTGGACCTGCTCTGCGGCCGGTTCGGCGTGCCGCCCCAGCGGGTGATCCTCGGCCACCTCAACCGCCTCCCCGACCTGCGGCTGCACCGGCACCTCGCCGCGTCCGGCGCGTACCTGGCCCTGGACGGACCCTCGCGCGCCCACCACGCCACCGACCACCACCTGTTCGACACCATCGCCGCGCTGGTGGAGGCGGGCCACGCGCCGCAGCTCCTCCTGGGCGGCGACACCACCACCCGCAGCGCCCGGCACGCCCCCGGCCCGACGCACCTCCTGACCGCCCTCGCCCCGCGCCTCGCCCGCGAATTCGGCCCCGAGCTGCCCCGGCTCCTCCTGACGGCCAACCCGGCGAGGGCGCTGGCCGTGACCTGGACGTCCTGACCGTCCGGACGGTTCGGCGGGTTCGACCCGCCCGAGTCACCGGACCCGCCCGAGTCACCGGACCCGCCGGAGCCGCCGGACCCGACCGGTCGGTCAGCGGCAGAGGGCGTCGAGGTCCTCCGAGAAGGTCGCGAACTCGGCCTGCGCCTCCGTGATGATCTCGCGGGCGGGCCGGCGCGGCGTGGTCGCGTGGCGCGCGGCGAGCGCGGCCAGGGCGGCGTCCGGGCGGGCGTCCCGCTCACCGTCGACGGCGGCCTCCAGCGGGCCGAGGCCGTCGGCCAGCACCCAGAGGAAGTCGGAGAGGCTCCCGGCGGCCACGCCGCTCTCGCCCTCGGAACCCAGGAACACCACCGGCTGCTCCGCGAGCGGGCGCCCCGGCCGCACCAGCCAGAGGGCGGCCAGACCGCCCGTACCGTCCTGCCCGAAGACCCGGTAGGCGTCACCGTCGAGCTCCTGGTTGCCGGTCCAGCACCGGATCCAGTGAGTCGTCTCCTCGGCGGAGTCGAAGGCGTCGTACGGCTCGAAGTCGACGCCCTCGCCGTCGTCGCCGTACTCGAACTCCACCCTGGCCACCTCGGCCAGGGCGGGCGGGAAGGTGCGGTCGTCACCGGTCGTCTCGATCATGCCCGCACGCTACTGCCCGCCACCGACACCGCCGACCGCGACCGACACCGCCGACCGCGACCGACACCGCCGACCGCGACCGCCGCCGCCACTGCCGGCCCGTCCGGCCCGGTGGCCGGATGCCCGCGCCGGGGTTTGAATCTGAGGACGTGCTACCGGGGCGACCCGCTGGTACGAGACCCCGGCACCCGGCAGCACCACGACGCCCCCGGCGGAGAGGCGGATCCGACGATGCACCGATGGCTCGCCCCCACCAGGATCGCCTTCGCCGTCCTCTCCTCGGTCGCGCTCGGCTTCGCCGGCTACCATGCCGCGACCGGCGTCGTCGGGGTGGTGAACTACTTCAACTACTTCACCAACCTGAGCAACATGGCCGCGGTGGTCGTCCTGCTGTTCGGCGGCTGGGCGGGTCTGACGGGCCGGCGTCCCGTGCCCGGCGTGGTACGGGGCGGGGTGGTGCTCTGCATGACCATCACCGGGATCTTCTACGGGCTGGGGCTGGCGAGCTACCCCGAGGCCGTCATGATCCCCTGGGTCGGTCACGTGCTGCAGCAGCTCATGCCGGCCGTGGTGCTCGCCGACTGGCTGGCCGACCCGCCGGAGCGCCGCATCCGTCCGGTCCAGGCGGCCGGCTGGATGGCCTTCCCGCTCCTGTACCTCGCCTACACGATGGTCCGCGGCTACTTGATCGACTGGTACCCCTACCCCTTCCTCGACCCCGCCCTCCCGAACGGCTACTGCCGGGTGGCCGGCGCCTCCTTCCTGATGACGGGGGCCTTCGTCCTGGTCGGGGCGGCGCTGCTCCGGGCCGGCAACGCCCTCGCCGACCGCCGGGCCGCCCGCAGCGGCGCGGCGCCGACCGGCCGCCGCGCCCACGCCCGGCCGGCCTGACCCGCCCCGCGCCCGGCCGGCCTGACCCGCTGCCGCGCCCGGCCGATCTGGCCGACCCCGCGCCGGCCTCAGCCCCCGAGGGCGTGCAGGATCGGTTGTCCCAGGGCGCCCAGCCAGCCCGCCAGCGCGGAGAGCGGTCCGAGCAGTCCGGTGCCGGCGGCGACGAGGGCGCCGGCCGACGTGAGCAGCCGGGTGATCCGGGTCAGGCGGCCCGCCACCGCCTCGCGTTCCGGCTCCGGCCGGGCGACCTCCGCGTCCAGCGAGTCGAGCTCGGCCCGGACCTCGGGCGCCACCGCCGGCGGCAGCTGCGCCTGCTCGACGGCCGTCCGGAGTTCGCCGACCAGGTCGCGTACGTCCTGCCCGTCCACCGTGAGGTGGCCCGACTGGCCGCCGTGGACGGTCTGGTCGCCGGCGACGTTGTTGATCACGCCGCCCTGTTGGTTGCCGATGTTGAAGACCACGACGGCCTCCCGTGGTGAGACTCGATGCGGCGGCCCGAACCGGTCGGTGCCGCAGCCGGTGCCGCGGTGCACTCAGCGCGGCGGTGGCGGCATGCTGAGCCGGCGCGACTCGTCCTCCTCGAAGCGGCGCCGCCGCGAGGTCGTCACGATGTGCAGGACGATGCCGACGACCAGCAGGACGACGCCGATCGCGGCCACGGCGAAGCCGATGGCCCCGACGGGCACGCCGCCCACCTTCGGCCCGAGCAGGTCGGGCACGGTGAAGTTCGGGTTCCCGGACTGCGCGGCGTTGTTGGTCCGGACGATGAAGCTCACCAACGCCCACCCGTAGACCCCGCCGCCGACCACGAAGGCCAGGAACCCGGTGAGGATCAGGTGCCGTGCCCGGGTGCGGGTGGCGGCGATCTCGCGGAAGAAGCTGTCCCGCCGCTCCTGCATCACGTAGTTGTACTGGTCCCTGGCGACGTTGTTGACGTTTTCGGCCTCCTGCTGCCCCACGTCGAAGCGGGGCCCGGACCCAGGTGGCGGCTGCGCCCTCGGCGGCGGCTGCGCCGACCGCCGGCCCGCTGCCTGCTGGGCTGCCGCCTGCTGCGCCGCCTGCTGAGCCGCTGCCTGTTGGGCCGCTGCCTGTTGGGCCGCCTGTTGCGCCGCCGCCTGCTGGGCTGCCGCCTGCTGCGCCGCTGCCGCCCGTTGTGCCGACTCCTGTGCCGACTGCTGCGCGGACTGCCGCGCCGACTGTTGCGGCGGAGGCCGTGGCGGCTCCCAGGGCGGGGACGGCGTCCCCGGCGGGGGCGGCGCGACGGTCCGGAAGCTGGCCGTCGGCCCCGTCGCGCCCAGCCCGGGGACGGTGGCGCCGCTGTCGCGCGGCTCCTCGTAGTGGACCTCGAACGGGCCGAAGTCCAGGACGTCCCCGGTGTGCACCTCCTGCTGCCCGAAGACCGGGTGGCCGTTCAGCCGGGTGCCGTTGGTGGAGGCCAGGTCCTCGACGGTGGTGTGACCGCCGGAGCGCCACACCACGGCGTGGCGCCGGCTGACGCCGGGCTCGCCGACGTGGATCTGGCATTCGGAGTCCCGGCCGACCAGCATCGGCTGGTCGGCGAGGACGAAGACCTGCCCCCGGAGCCGGCCCGGATTGTCGACGACGAGGCGCGGTAAGGCCTGCTGCTGCGAAGGCGGGCTCATGGCATGACCTCCTGCCGGGTGGGAACGGCGGAACCGCTGAACCACCGGCGGTGGCGATGATCCGCCTGCCCGCCGGCTCGGGTGCCTTCCCTTCCAGTAAAGTCCACCTCCACCTCCGCGGAACAGCCCCGGCGGGCCGCGATCCCACGAAGTGCGGCCGTCGGACCGCTCCCGCGCCCGGCGGCCCGCCCGCCCGGGAGGCCCCGGCCGACCAGCGCGGGCGCCGCGCCGCCGGCTACGCGGGGGATTCCGCGCGTGCCCCGGCGACGATCCAGGACTCCACCCGCGTGGTGGCCGTGATCGCCCCGAACGCCAGCACCCTGGTCAGCTCGCCGTCTCCGCGCCCCTCGCCCTGGCCCCCGCCCCCGGCCGCAGCGCGCCACGCCGCCACGTCCGCCTCCGTGATCCGGTACGGCGCCAGCGCGGCCAGCAGTGCGAGCCGGGCGGCCGGCCGTTCGACGGGCGGGAGGTCGGCGCCGACCTCCCGCCCGACCGGGTCGCCGCCCAGCGGCGGGTGGCCGCCGTCCCAGGCGGCCACCGCGTCGAGCACGGCGGCCCGGCCGGCCTCGCCGAGCAGTTCGCCGCCGGCCGAGGCGGCGGCCCGCAGGGCCAGGTAGGCGGGGCCGACCGGGCCCTCCCCGGCCCAGGCGGGTGCGGGGCCGGCGGGGACGGGCCCGGCGAGCACGGTCAGGCCGGCCCCGGGCTCGGGGCTGACCCGGGCGACGCGCCCGATGGCCAGGGCGGTGGCCCGTCGGACGTACTGCGAGCGGCGCAGTGCGCTCGGCAGCAGCGCCTGTTCGTCGAGCAGCGAGGTCACCATCCGGTTGATGAAGTGGGTGGCCAGCGCCGTCCCGACGAACTCGGGCGTCTGGTCGGCGGGGAACGGCGGCCGCGCCAGGTCCGGGCTGCCGGGGGAGCGGGTGGCGGCCGCCCAGGCGAGCAGCGCGGCCTGCCGCCGGTCCTCCGGGGTGCGGCCGGCCCGGGCGGCCTCGGCGAGGTCGTGGTCCCCGGCGCCGTGGGCGAGCAGGGCGTGCGCCTCGGTGCAGAACGGGCAGCGGTTGGCCAGCGAGACGGCGCTCGCCACGGCCTCCTTGTCGGCGCGCGCGGCGGTGCCGACGATCTCCGCCTCGCGCAGCAGCGCCCAGGTGCCGGCCAGCACGTCGGGGGCGGGGGAGAGGCTCATCAGGGGACCGTCGTCCAGCAGGAAGTCGGTCGCCATCTGCGCGTACACGGCGGCGACCCGGCCGGTGGCGGACTTCTTCGGGACGGGGGTGGTGTGGCGGTAGGGCCTGGACATGCGCGTTCCCCTCCTGGTGGCGATGCCTGAGGTGTAACGCAACTCCTGGTTGCGATACGCTGAGCGTGTCACGCTGGCAGCCGTAACGCAACCAGGAGTTGCAATGAATCCCGATCCCCTGCCCTCCCGGCCCCACGCCTCCGACGACGGCCGCGCCCCGGGAGCGGACCGGCGGCCGACGGTCGGGCGGGGCGAGAAGGTGCGGGCGGCCGTCCTGGCCGCGACGCTCGCCGAACTCGCCGAGCTGCGCTACGCCGGGCTCACCGTCGACGCCGTCGCCCGCCGGGCCGGCGTCCACAAGACCACGGTCTACCGGCGCTGGAAGGACCGGGACGCCCTGATCGTCGACGCCCTGGCCGGGCAGATCGCGGCGGACATCCCGATCCCGGACACCGGCACGGTCGAGGGCGACCTGCGGCTCCTCGCCCGCGGCCTGGCCGCCTGGCTGCGCGGGCCGTCCGGTGCGGCGGTGCTCGCGGTGATGCTCTCGGAGGGCGCCCAGGCGCCGGGCATCGCCGAGGTCCGGTCGCGGATCTTCGACGACCGGCTGCGGCGGGCCGAGCCGATCGTCACCCGGGCCCTCGGGCGCGGGGAACTGCCCGCCGGCACCGACCCGGCCGCGGTCATCAAGGCCCTCGCCGCGCCGCTCTACTTCCGGGTGCTCATCACTGCCGAGCCGGTCGACGACGCGGCCGCCGACCGTGCCGTGACCGCGGCCCTGGCGGCCGCCCGGCACGGCGGACTGGGCTGAACCCGCGGTCGGCGCGCACCGCCGTCGACCGGGGCTGCGGGTGCCGACGCCGTCGGTGCCGCAGTACGCCGGTGTCCGGAGAGCGCCCGGGCCGGAGCCGAACCGGGCGCAGGCCGCGCCTCTGAACCCCAGCCAGCTGACTCCGCGCCACCTCGGGGCCACCTCGCGCCCTCTCGCGCCGTCTCGCGATGCCCGTGTCATACCTCCGGACCCCGCCCGGCCCGCCGATCCCCGCTGGTCGGCGGGTCCGGGACACCTCCGCGGACCGCTAGGGTTGTTGATCGCGCCTCGGCGACGGCCTTCGCAGTGGACGGGGGAACCGGGGCGGCCGTCCCGAGTGTCATGGCAACTGGCCGCCGGCGGTCGGGGCTGTGACGTACGAGGCGTGGGAGCAGTAGGACATGGGTCTGACGAGCCACAAGGTGCTGGCGCTGACCGCATTGATCGCCGTCGGGATGATGGCGGGCACGGTCTGGTTGTGGCCGAGACTGGCGAAGCGGACCTGGCAGGCGGTGCTCGGCCGGATCGGCACGCTGCTCGCTACCCAGCTCGCCGTGCTCGCGGCACTGGGCCTGGTGGCCAACAACTACTTCGCCTTCTACAGCAGCTGGGACGACCTGCTCGGCACCGGTGACAACGGCCCGGTCGTCATCCAGAACAAGGCGGACGCCTCGGGCCGTCTGCAGGTGGAGACCATCGGCCACGCCGCCGTCCAGGGCGGCGGGGCGCTCGGCCGCGATCCCAGGCAGTCCGGCGAGATCCGCGAGGTGCGGATCGACGGCGCCGCCAGCCGGCTCTCCACCGAGGGGTACGTCTACCTGCCGCCGCAGTACTTCCAGCCGGAGTACGAGCAGAAGCAGTTCCCGGCGATCATCGTCTCCACCGGCTTTCCCGGCATCGCCAAGAACCTGGTGACCCGGCTGAACTACCCGGGTGCGGCACTGAAGCTGCTCCAGGAGGGCCGGATGCAGCCGACCGTGCTGGTGCTGATGACGCCGTCGCCCGCGCTGCCGCAGGACACCGAGTGCGAGGACGTCCCGGGCGGCCCGCAGTCCGAGACCTACTACACCAAGGACGTTCCCGCCGCGATCCAGGCGTCGTACCGGGTCTCCTCGGACCCGCAGGCCTGGGGCTTCATGGGCAACTCGACCGGCGGCTACTGCGCCCTCAAGCTGGCCATGCGCCACCCGGAGGCCTTCCCGACCGCGGTCTCGCTCTCCGGCTACTACCAGGCGGCCGACGACCCGACCACCACCGAGCTCTTCAAGGGCCCCGGCGGCCAGCAGCGCCGCCACGAGGCCGACCTCATGTGGCGGCTGAAGAACCTGCCGCACCCCAAGGTGTCCGTCCTGCTGGCCGGCACCAAGCAGGGCGACGGCGACTACAAGCGTGACACCGAGGCGTTCGTGGCCGCGGTCAACAGCCCGATGAAGGTCTCGTACAGCATGTTGCAGACCGGCGGCCACAACTTCGAGACCTGGAGCAGGCTGCTGCCGTCCTCGCTCGAGTGGCTCTCCCAGCGCCTCCAGGTCCCCGGCCGGACGGTCTGACCCCGGTCCGCCGCGCCGACCACCGAAACGCGGGGCCCGCCCACGTCGAACGCCGGGCCCGCCCACCCCGAGGGATGAGCGGGCCCGGCGTTCCGGTTCCTCCGCCTCAGCCCACCGGCTCCAGCGTGCCGGTGTGCAGCTCGCCGACCCGGCCGCCCTCGCCCTCGTACGTCCAGAACGCGCGCACCGTCAGCTTCCCGAGGTCCATCAGGTGGCTGACGGTGATGCCGCTCTGCTCGGTCCAGCTGACGAAGTAGAGCTCGGGGCCCACCTGGGCGACGTGCAGGGCGACGTCCTCCCACTGGCCGGCCGACTCGCCGAGGCCCTCCCAGCGCAGCCGCTTGCCGTCGGCCGAGTACGCGTTGCGGAAGGCCGCGCCGTTGTCGACCTGGAAGAGGTAGGTGCGGCCGGCGAAGGCGGGCAGGGGCGCGGTCATGGCGGGACGGGTCCTCGTCTCTCGTCTGGGCGTACGGCACTGCGGGTGGACCTCCAACCTATCCGACGGGTGACCTTCGCGGCGGCGTTGCGCCCACCCCGTCACGGCGCGGGCCCGCCGGTGCCACGGACGGGGCCGCCACGCCCTCCAGTCGCGGGGTGTGACACCGGCACATGGGCGGCCCGGCGGTCCGGTCGTACGGTGCAGGATCCGGCCCACCGGGACGTGGGCCGACCCAGCAGCCCGCCACCTTCCGGCCAGGGAGCCGCCGATGCCCGCCACCAGCACCGCCAGCACCAGCACCGCCAGCACCAGACCCGTCACCGGGCCCGTCACCGGAAGAGCCACCCCGCCCACCCCCGCCGGACGCCTGCCGGCCGCCCTCACCGTCCTCCTCACCCTCACCGCCCTCCTCCTCGGCACGCCCCCGCCCGCCTCGGCGGCCACCGCACCGCTCACCCTGGAGGCCGCCTTCACCGCGCCCGGCAACGGTTGGGCCAAGGTCGAGCGCTACCTCGACACCACCGCCGGGTTCCGCGCCGAGCAGTACCCGCCCGGCGGGCGGGGGGACCAGGACGGCGCCCGCCTGACCTACTTCGGCGGCGTCCGCCAGCCCTATTCCGGGCGCTTCCTGCTCTACTCGGCCGCCGGCTGGAACACCGGCGGCCGGGACGTCCCGGTCCTGCTGGTCCACGGCGCGAACGACAACGCCGACCGCGCCTGGGCGAACCCGAACGAGAGCGGCAGCTGCGGCGCGTCCGCCTGCCCGTCCACCGGCCTCGCCCAGTACCTCGCCGGGACCGGCCACCGCGTCTTCGCGGTCGGCTTCGCGCACAAGCAGGGCGACAACCTGCTCCAGGCGCAGGCCGTCGGCGACGCGATCGCCCTGATCCGGGCCCGGCTCGGGGTGTCCCAGGTGGACGTGGTCGCCTGGAGCAAGGGGGAGGTCGCCGCCCGCGCGTACGTCTCCTCGGTACGGCCGTCCTGGGGCCGGGCCTACGCGGGAGACGTCCGCCGCCTGGTCACCCTCGGCGGGCCGAACGGCGGCCTGGACTACGTCTACGCGCACGGCTGGGCGTTCTCGCTGGCCACCTGGCCGGCCTGCGGCGGCACCGCCAACGCGCCCTCGCCGCACCTGTACATGACCTGCTACGGCACGTACACCGCCCAGCCCTGCCTCGGGGTCCTGCCTACCGGCGGGTACGACTGCTACCCGGGCCAGCGCCAGCTGCTCGCCCGCTGGGACGGCGTCTACGGGGTGGACGGCTCGGCCCAGGACTGGTGGACGACGTACTACGGGGGACAGGGCTACTACACCTCCGGCCAGGGCATCCAGGCGGCGATCGACGCCGGTTCGCTGATCGGGCCGCTCCAGCAGGCGGGCGTCCCGGCGGCGGTCGCCACCTTCCTGATGGCGGGCGGCTCGGCCGACATCCCGGGGATCCTCAACGAGAACCGCGGGCCCAGCGACGGCATCGTCCTCACCCGCAGCGCCCTGGACACCACCGGGATCGGTACGGTCGGCGGGACGCGGCTGCTCGGCGGGCTCAACCACCTGGAGCTGGCCTGGTCCCCGGACGCGATGAGCCAGGTGAACAGCTGGCTCGGCTGACCACCCGGCCGGCGACCGCCCGCCCGGCCGATGCCACGACACCGCCCGGCCGGCGCCCCGCTCACCGTCCTCCCGGTGCCCGTACGGCCAACTGATCCACTCCGCACCGTCGTTGATCGACTCCACTGTGACCTGCACGACAACACCCTCCACCGAGTTGTCGCCCCCCGGACGGCCTGCCTAGCCTGCTCGGGACGTCCGCTTCGCGGACCTCCGCCGTCGGGACGCCGAGTCCTGTCCACCCGCCGGCCGGCAACCGAGCACCACAGCGGACGGGAGCGGGGGACCCAGGTCAGTGCCCGGCCCGTGCGCTCCCCGCGCCCGGGCCGTGGCTAGGGGTGAAGCCGCTCCACAGGCGGCCGGGCAACCTCAGCCCGAACCCGACAGCTCACCTCGCAGGCGTCGCAGAGGACACTGCCATGCAGAAGCCCACCCGGCGCAGCGCGCCGCGCCATGCCCGCCCCAGCCACCGCGGTCGCAACGCCGCCTTCGCCGTCACCGGCGTGCTCGCCATCAGCGGTGCCGGCCTCCTGGGCATTCCCGCGGTGAGCGGGGCCCAGGCGGCCACCGCGCCGACCGTCACCCAGGACAGGCTCGGCCCGGCCACCATGGTCGCGGGCAACGCCTCCGCCGCCTCGCTGACCGTCCACTCCTCGGCCTGCTTCACCGCCAGGACGGTCGGTGTCGGCGTGCGTGACGCGGCCGGCCACAACCTCGACTTCCCCGGCAACCGCACCAACGCGCAGATCTGCCCGGGCGGGCTGACGGTCACCACCGGCTCGCGGACCCTGCCGGCCGGCACCTACACCCAGTTCGGCTTCTGGCAGGACTCCGCCGGTGCCTGGCACAACCTGCCCTCGCAGAAGCTCGTGGTCTCGGCCGCCGCCACGCCGGCGCCCGCCCCGACCACCGCACCCACCGCCACCCCGACCACCGCACCCACCGCCACCCCGACGCCCGCGCCGACCGCGACCCCGTCGCAGACCGCCGCCCCGGGCGCGATACCGGTCGCCGGCAAGAAGCTCACCTGGTCGGACGACTTCAACAGCCTCGACCTGGGCTCCCGCTGGACGGCCGACCGGAGCAGCTCGTACCACTACGGCGACCACAACCCGAACGACAACAAGCTCGACTGGCTGAACAAGAACAACGTCACCGTCTCCGGCGGCGTCGCCACCTTCACCGCCAAGCCGAGCAGCCACACGCTGGAGAACGGCAAGCAGGCCTGGGACACCGGGCTGCTCACCACGGAGTACTCCAGCGAGGGCTTCAAGGTGAAGACCGGCGACTACATCGAGACCCGGGTCAAGCTCCCCGCCGGCACCGGCGCCTGGCCGGCGCTGTGGACCTGGAACGGCACCAGCGGCGCCCACGGTGAGATCGACTCCTTCGAGTACCACACCGACAACCCGAACCTGCTGGAGCTGACCAACCACATCACCCCGGGTCACCTGTACTACACGGACGCCAAGGCGATCGCGAAGGACGGCTGGGTCACCATCGGCACCCACTACGGGGCCACCTCGGTCGACTGGTACGTCAACGGCGCCAAGGTGTTCTCCGACGGCAAGGGCGTCGGCGCCGACTGGGCCGCGTACCCGATCCTCAACCTGTCCCTGAGCGCGGGGCAGTACCACCCCGCGCCGCAGGGCACGGCGCCGATCACCTTCGCCGCGGACTACGTCCGCGTCTACCGGTAGGACCGGCCGTTGCGGACCGCCCGCCCGTCAGTGGCGGGCGGCCTCCACGACCTGGATGCTGAACGGCTGCCGGTTGTCCGTCTCGTTCCGGTCGTCGTCACCGCGCACCGCGACGTAGCCGCCGCTCAGCTCGCCGAGGGGGACGGTGGGGGCGAGCCGGACCGGGATCAGCGCCGTCGCGCTCCGGTACCGCCCCAGGCCGGCCGGGAAGGTGCAGCGCACCCGGTGGCCGTTCTGGAAGTCGTAGCAGTTCTCCGGGAAGTAGGGCTTCTCGGGCGTGACCCCCTCTGGCAGGGTGATCACCACGGTGAACGGTGAGGCCGTCCGGTCCGGGCCGGTGTTGGTGACGAACGCGTGCACCGTGGTGGTGCCGCCGGGTACGGCGGGGTCCGGATCGATCCGGATCACCTCCAGGTCGGAATCGGAGGCGGAGGGGGCGGGGGCCGCGGGTGCCGCCGGCGCGGTGACCTCCGCCGCCGGGTCGGTCCCCGGGGCCGGATCGGCGTCCGGGCACGCCCACGCGGGACCGGCGGCCAGCGCCGCCAGTGCACACCCGACCGTCAGCGACCTGACGGCCAGCGACCGGCCTGCCGACGGCCCGACCACCGTCCGCCCGACCACCGGTTCCCCGACCACCGGTTCCCCGGCCACCGGTTCCCCGGCCCCGGGCGCCCCGGCCTCCGCCGACCTGCCGAAGAAACCCCGTACGGACCCTCTGCGCGACATCGCCGCTCACCCTGTCCTTCGCGTTCCGGCGCCCGGCACCGTCGCGGGGCGCGTCCGCATTCAGCGTGACCGACCGGCCCGTCGCGGCCGGGGCAACCCGCCCTCGGGCCGCTCGAACGGGCGAACGCCTCCGCAGGAGGCCGACCGGGTCGACCTCCTGTGCGGGGAAACGCCGGTGACGCCGTGTCAGGGGGCCAGGACCTGCCCCAGCCGGGCCGCGATGTGGTGCATCACCGGTACCAGCGAGGCCGCGCCGGCCTGCTCCTCCAGCGCCCGGATCCGGGCCTCCGGACCGGAGACCGAGAGGGCCGTCGGGGTCGGCGCGCCCGGTACGGCGAGGGCGATGCAGCGCACCCCGATCTCCTGCTCCTGGTCGTCCACCACGTAGCCGCGCTCGCGCGCCTCGGCCAGCTGGTTCAGCAGCTCCTGCGGGTCGGTCACCGTGAACTCGGTGTGCGCGGGCAGCGGGTTGGGGCCGAGGACGGCCCGGGCCTCGTCCTCCGGCAGCTGGGCCAGCAGGGCCTTGCCGACGCCGGTGCAGTGCGGCTGCACCCGGCGGCCGACCTCGGTGAACATCCGCATCGAGCGCCGCGACTGCACCTGTCCGACGTAGACCACCTCGCCGCCCTCCAGCACGGCCAGGTTGGCCGTCTCGCCGGTGGCCTCCATCAGCTCGGCCAGGTAGGGGCGGGCCCAGCTGCCCAGCAGCCGGCCGGCCGTCTCGCCGAGCCGGATCAGCCGCGGGCCGAGGGTGTAGCGGCGTGCGGTGTCCTGGCGCACATAGCCCTGCTGGACGAGGGTACGAACCAGACGGTGGATGGTGGGCATCGGCAGCCCGGAGGAGGTGGAGAGCTCGCTGAGCGTGGCCACGCCGCCGGAGTCGGCCAGCGCCTCCAGCAGCTGGAAGGCGCGCTCGACGGACTGCACACCGCCGCTCGCGCGGTCCGTGCCCGTCGTCGATGCTGTGTCGGGGGTCGCAACCACCGGCGTTCCCTTCGCTGTCGGGGGAGGAGTAGAGTCCCTGCGATCACCTCAACAAACCGTTGAAATTCTGTATCGCGGAAACTAGTCTCCACCTTACAGAATCGAACCCTCCGGTAGGTGGGTTCAGATCGGTTCAGATCAAGGAAGTTCCCACCGGAACTGCCTTCGCCATGCTCAACCGTCTTAGGAGTGTCCTGCTCATGGCTACAGATCAGGGACCCGCCGGCGCCTCCCCCGCCGCTCCGGTCGTCACTGTCGCCGGTCCGCGCGTCCATCGGGCGGAGGAGGTGCTCACTCCGGAGGCGGTCGCCTTCGTCGTCGGGCTGCACCGCGCCTTCGAGGACCGCCGACAGGAGCTCCTGGCCCGCCGCAAGACCCGCCGCGCGGAGATCGCCCGCGCCGGCGTCCTGGACTTCCTCCCCGAGACGGCCGCCGTGCGCGAAGGCGACTGGACGGTGGCCGAGGCCCCGCGCGCGCTCCAGGACCGCCGGGTCGAGATCACCGGCCCCACCGACCGCAAGATGGTCATCAACGCGCTGAACTCCGGCGCCAGGGTCTGGCTCGCCGACTTCGAGGACGCCACCTCCCCGACCTGGGAGAACGTGGTCAGCGGCCAGATCAACCTGATCGACGCCTTCGAGGGCCGGATCGACTTCACGTCCCCGGCCGGCAAGGCCTACACCCTCAAGCCCGCCGCCGAACTCGCCACCGTCGTGGTCCGCCCGCGCGGCTGGCACCTGGACGAGAACCACCTGCTGGTCGACGGCGAGCCGGTGGCCGGCGCCTTCCTCGACTTCGGGCTCTACTTCTTCCACAACGCGGCCCGGCTGACGGCCCGCGGCGCCGAGGACCCGAACTCCGGCCCGTACTTCTACCTCCCCAAGACCGAGAGCCACCTCGAAGCCCGGCTCTGGAACGACGTCTTCACGCACGCCCAGGCCGCCCTCGGCCTCCCGCACGGCACCGTCCGCGCCACCGTGCTGATCGAGACCATCACGGCCGCGTTCGAGATGGAGGAGATCCTCTACGAGCTCCGCGACCACGCCGCCGGGCTCAACGCCGGCCGGTGGGACTACCTGTTCTCGATCGTCAAGAACTTCCGCGACGCCGGCGAGCACTACATCCTGCCGGACCGCAACACCGTCACCATGGCGTCCCCCTTCATGGCCGCCTACACCCGGCTGCTGGTGCAGACCTGTCACCGCCGCGGCGCCCATGCGATCGGCGGCATGGCCGCCTTCATCCCCAGCCGGAAGGACCCGGCGGTCAACGCGGCCGCCCTGGAGAAGGTCAAGGCCGACAAGGACCGCGAGGCCGGCAACGGCTTCGACGGCTCCTGGGTCGCCCACCCGGACCTCGTGCCCGTCGCCCGCGCCTCCTTCGACGCCGTCCTCGGCGACCGCCCGAACCAGAAGGACAACCCCGGCCCGGCCGAGCCCGTCACCGCCGCCCAGCTGCTCGACATCGCCGGCGCCGGCGGCACCTGCACCCACGCGGGCCTGCACAACGCCGTCCAGGTCGGCGTCCGCTACATCGAGGCCTGGCTGCGCGGCCTCGGCGCCGTCGGCATCTTCAACATGATGGAGGACGCCGCCACCGCCGAGATCTCCCGCTCGCAGATCTGGCAGTGGATCAACAACGGCGTCGTGCTCTCCGACACCGGGGAGAAGGCCACCGCCGAGCTCGTGCGCCGCCTGGTGGCCGAGGAGCTGGCCGGGCTCCGGGCCGAGCTGGGCGACGAGGCCTACGCCGGCGGGCGCTGGCGCGAGGCCGCCAAGCTCTTCGAACAGGTCTCCCTGGCCGAGGAGTTCGCGGACTTCCTGACCCTCCCCGCGCTTCCCCTGCTGGGCTGAGCCCCAATCTATCCAGTACGGAAGAGGCTGCCGCCTGCCAGGCTGTAGCACTCCTCCCGCTCCATTGCTCCGTTCCGTACGGCGACGAATCCACCGTCTTCCCATCGCCGTACGGAACGGCCTCTCCCCCCGAGGACCCCAGTGCCCCGCATCTTCTTCAACGGCCAGGCCATGGTCGGCGGTCCGTTCCACGCCTCCGTCGCCGACGCCCTGGTCGGCCCCGTCCGCACCGCGCCCGGCTACCGCTTCTTCTCCATCGGCGACGTCTGCCCCGGCCTGCACCCGGACCCGGCCGCCGACACCGCGATCGAGGGCGAGCTGTACGACATCACCCTCGAACACCTCCGCGACGTCATCCTGCCGGGCGAGCCCCGTGAGCTCGAACTCGGCGTCATCGAGCTGGACGACGGCTCCGCCTGCCTCTCGATGCTGCTGGCCCGGGGCGAGGCCGACCGCGGCGTGCACCGTGAGATCACCCACCACGGCGGCTGGCGCGCCTACCTCGCCACCCTGGGCCGCACGGCCTGAGCCGGTCTGCCGGTCTGCCGGTCCGCCGGCCCCCGTCAGCCGGCCCCGGGTCCGTCAGCCGTCCCCGGTCTGCGGCCCCCGCCCGACCAGGGCGTCGCCGAGAGGGCTGCGGCGGTACAGGACGCTGCGCCCGTGCCGGGTGCGGTCCAGCAGGCCGGCGGCGGCGAGCGCACCGAGGTGGCGGCTGACCGCGCCCGGCGTGACGCCCAGCCGGTGGGCGAGTTCGGTGGTGCTGGCGGGGGACTCCAGCAGGAGGAGCAGCCTGGTCCGCGGCGCGCCGATCAGCCCGGCCAGCGGCCCGGCCGCCGCCCCCGCCGCCCCCGCCGGCTCCCCACGGTGGCCGCCGCCCAGACCCTCGGCCATGGTGGCCTTCCCGCGTGCCGGGTACGTGATCAGCGGCGGCCCCACCTGGGTGATGTCGGTCTGTGCGCCGAGCCCGAACAGCGTCGGGATCAGCACCAGCCCCCGGCCGGCGACGTCCACCGAGGCGCCCACGGCCTGCACGGCCGGATGGGGATCGGTGAGCCGCAGCACCCCCGCGCACCAGGAGAGCCGCGCGTCGAGGTCGGCGAAGAGCCCCTCCGCGCCGCGCTCCGAGAGCATCCGGCCCCGGTACGCGATGTCCGCCTCCAGTACCGACCGCGCCCGCGGCCACCAGACGGGGGCGAGGCAGCGCGTCCAGTACGCCTCCAGCGCCTCGGCCACCCGGGCGGTGAGCGCCGCCGGGTCGTCCACGAGCCCCGCGAGCACGGGCGGCAGCGGGCTCCCGTCGCCCCGGTACGCGGCGAGCACGTCGGCGCGCACCACCTCCGGCGGTGTGGCCGCCAGCCGGGCGAGTTCGGCGGTGAACTCCGGACGGGGCGCCGGCGGACGGGGCGTGAGGAAGTCCGGCACGAAGCCGACGGGCGCGATCAGCGACTCCAGCAGTGCGGTGTCCAGCGTCTCGTACCGGGACCGCCAGGCCGCGATCCACGGCCGGTGCTCCGGGTAGCGGGCGGCGAACCGGCGGGCACGAAGGCTCAGCACGGTCTCCTGGAGCGGCGAGTACGCGAACCAGGTGGCGGCGAGGTCGTCAACATCGAAGCGGAACTCGAACATTGACCGCAACGGTAAAAGAATTCCGCCCGCCCGGGAACCCCGCTGTCCTTCTGTCATGACCTCCACCGCGGTGCGCCCCGCTGCTCTCGGCCGCCTACTGCCGGACGATCCGCTCCTGCGCCGGCTCGTCCTGATGAGCCTGGTGAACACCGTCGGGGACGGCCTCTTCGTGACGGTGAGCGTCCTGTTCTTCACCCGCTCCGTCGGCCTGACGCCGGGCCGGGTGGCACTCGGTCTCACCGTGGCCGGCGTCTGCGGCGTGCTCGCCGGCGTGCCGATGGGGCGGCTGGCCGACCGGGTCGGCAGCAAGCGGCTGCTGCTGGTGGTCGGGCCGCTGGAGGCCGCGGCGGTGCTCGGCTACGCGTTCGTGCACTCCTTCGGGGCCTTCGTGGCACTGGCCTGTGCGGCGACGGTGCTGGAGCGCGGTGCGGTGGCGGTGCGCAGCGCGCTGATCGCCCGGGCGCTGCCCGCCGAGGGCCAGGTCCGCGCCCGGGCGTTGCTGCGCTCGGTGATGAACGCGGGCCTCGTCGTCGGCTCCGGCGGTGCGGCCCTCGCGCTGCAGGCCGATGCGTACGCCGGGTACGTGACGATGATGGTGCTGGATGCGGCGAGCTTCCTGGGCGTGACGGCGCTGCTGGCCGGCCTGCCCGTGCCGGCCGGGCCGGTCCGTGCGGCGGGCGCCGCCGGGGGGCCGGCGAAGCGGCGCACCGCGCTGCGGGACGGCCGGTACCTGCTGGTCGCCGGGCTGCACGCGGTGCTGGAGCTCCAGCTCGCGGTGCTCACGGTGGGCCTCCCGCTCTGGATCGTGCTGGGCACGGACGCGCCGCCGGGGGTGGTCTCCGCGGTGAACGCGGCCAACTGCCTGCTGGTGGTGCTGTTCCAGGTCCGGGCGAGCCGGGGGGTGACGGACGTGGCGAGCGCGGCGTCGGCCTGCGCACGTGGCGCGCTGCTGCTGGCGGGTGCCTGCCTGGTGTACGCGGCCGCGCAGTCCGGCCCGGCGGCCCTGGCGGCCGGGGTGGTCCTCGCGGGGGCCCTGGTGCACAGCCTGGGTGAGCTGCTGACCTCGGCCGGCGGCTGGACGCTCAGTCTGGAGCTGGCCGATCCGCGGGCGCACGGCGAGTACCAGGGGGTGTTCATGAGCGGGCAGGCGGCCGCCCACGTGATCGGCCCGTTGGTGATCACCGTGACGGCGGTCGACCACGGCGGTGCCGGATGGGTGGTGCTGGCGGGGCTGTTCGCCCTGGCGGGGCTGGCCCTGCCGGCGGCCGTCCGCGGGCCGGTGCGCGCCGGGTAGCCCGGCCGGCCCGCGCCCCACGGGGGTGGGAGCGGGCCGGCGGGGTGTGCGCGGGCACGCCACAGCCCCGGACCCTCGCCGTGGGTCCGGGGCTGTGTTCCGCACGCCGTCCTGAAGGGGGCGGCGGGCGGAGTCCGGGTGACGCACCGTCCCTGGGCGGCCCGGAGTTCAGGGGGTAGTGCGGAGCGGCCCTCCGGAGGGGACCTCCGGAGGGGACCTCCGGAGGGGACCGTGCACTACACCGGGCGGGCGGCCAGCTCCTTGGCGGCGCGGGCGCAGGCCTGGGCGATCCGGTCCTCGTTCACGGTGGTCAGCTGCCCCTTCTCGACCACGGCGTTGCCGTTGACGAAGAGGGTGGCCAGCGGCGGCAGTGCGCCGAGGGTGAGGGCGGCGACCGGGTCGGCGATCGAGGAGTGCATGATCCCGTCGATCTTCCAGAGCGCGAGGTCCGCGAGCTTGCCGACCTCGATGGAGCCGATCTCGTTCTGCCGGCCGAGCACCCGGGCGCCGCCCATGGTGCCCAGGCGCAGCGCCTGCCGGCCGGTGAGCGCGGTCGGGTAGCCGTGCAGGCGGTTGATCAGCAGCGCGTTGCGCAGCTCGGTGCCCAGCTCGCCGGACTCGTTGGAGGCGGTGCCGTCCACGCCGAGGCCGACCGGCACACCGGCCTTGAGCATGTCGGGGACGCGGGCGATGCCGGCGGCGAGGCGGGCGTTGGAGGACGGGCAGTGGGCGACGCCGGTGCCGGTCTCGGCGAACTTGGCGATGTCGGAGTCGTTCATGTGGACGCAGTGCGCCATCCAGACGTCCTCGCCCAGCCAGCCCACCGACTCGAAGTAGTCGGTCGGGCCCATGCCGAACAGCTCCTTGCAGAACGCCTCCTCCTCGGCGGTCTCCGAGCCGTGGGTGTGCAGCCGCACGCCCAGGCGGCGGGCCAGCACGGCGGACTCGCGCAGCAGCTCGGTGGAGACCGAGAAGGGGGAGCAGGGCGCGAGGGCGATCTGCAGCATCGAGTCGGGGGAGGCGTCGTGGTACCTGGCGACGGCCTCCTCGGAGGCGATGAGGATGTCCTCGGTCTTCTCGACGGCGTGGTCGGGCGGCAGGAAGCCGTCCTTCTTGCTGCGGTCCATCGAGCCGCGCAGCGCGGTGAAGCGCATGCCGAGCTCTTGGACGGCCTCGATCTCGGCGCCGAGGATGTCGCCGCCGTCCTCGGGGAACACGTAGTGGTGGTCCGAGGCGGTCGTACAACCGGACTTGAGCAGCGCGGCGGCCGAGCCCTGCGCGGCGGCGTGGACGAGCTTGTCGTCGATCCGGGCCCAGGTCGGGTAGAGGGCGACCAGCCAGTCGAAGAGGATGTTGTCCTGGGCGAGGCCGCGGGTGATCCACTGGTAGAAGTGGTGGTGGGTGTTGACCAGGCCGGGGGTGACGAGGTGGCCCTCGCCGTTGATCCGGCGTACCACGTTGTCCAGCCACTGCGGGGCGGGGCCGTCGCCGACCGACTCGATCTTGTTGCCGAGGATGACCACGTGGCCGCGGGCGTACTCGGTGTCGTTGGCGTCGACCGTCGCGATCGCGACGTTCTCGATGACGATCCGCTGGTCGGCGGGCGGAGGCTGGACTGCCATGGGGAACTCCTATGGGGGAGGCCGGGCGGGCATGGGGCGCATGCCCGCCCGGTGGGTCAGGACGGTGTCGCCGTCGGCACCGTCGTGCCGGGTGTTCCATCGGCCGGCGACCGGCGGGCGACCCCGACGTGGTGGAAGAGCAGGTTGAGCAGGACGGCCATCACGCAGCCGGCCGATATCCCGGAGTGCATGAGGGTGCGGACGGCCTCCGGGAACGCGTCGTAGAAGGTCGGGACGGCGATCGGGATGATGCCGACGCCGAGCGAGACGGACACCAGGATGGTGTTCGAGCTGGACTCCATCCCGGCCTCCGCGAGGGTGCGGATCCCGCTCGCCGCGACCGTGCCGAAGAGCACGATCCCGGCGCCGCCGAGGACGGGCTGCGGTACGAGGGAGACGACCGAACCGAGCACGGGGAAGAGCCCGAGCACGATCAGGATGCCTCCGCCGGCCGCGACCACGAAGCGGCTGCGGATCTTCGTCAGCGCCACCAGCCCGATGTTCTGGGCGAAGGCGCTGGCGGCGAAGCCGTTGAAGACCGGGCTGAGCGCGGTGGCCAGGCCGTCGGCCCGCAGGCCGGCGGCGAGGACGGGCTCGTCGGCCTCACGGTCGACGATCTTGCCGAGCGCCAGCATGTCGGCGGTGGACTCGGTCATCGAGACCACCATGACGATGCAGAGCGAGGCGATCGCGGCCGCGTCGAACAGCGGTGCGCCGAAGTGGAACGGGGAGGGGAGCGCGAAGACCTTCGCGTCCTGGACCGGGCCGAAGTCGGCCAGGCCCAGCGGGAAGGCGAGCAGGGTGCCGATCGCCAGTCCTATGAGCAACGAGAGCTGCTGCCAGAAGCCGCGCAGCAGCCGGTTGCAGAGCACCACCGCGACGAGGGTGATCGCGGCGAGGCCGATGGCCCGCACGGAGCCGTATCCGGGGGCGCCCGGCGAGCCGCCGCGCGCCCAGTTCACCGCCACCGGGAGCAGGGACACCCCGATGAGGGTGATCACGGTGCCCTGGACGACCGGCGGGAAGAACCTGATGAGCTTGCAGAAGTACGGTGCCGCGAGGAAGCACAGGACCCCCGCGACGATCACCGCGCCGAAGATCACCGGGAGGGCGTCCTTCGGCCCGTGCTCCTTGGCGATGGCGATCATGGGCGCAACGCCCGCGAACGAGACGCCGTTCACGAACGGCAGCCGCGCTCCGATCTTCCAGAGGCCGAGGGTCTGGAGCAGGGTGGCCAGCCCGGCGGTGAACAGGCTGGCCGAGATGAGCAGGGCGAGCTCGGTGGGGGAGAGCCCCACGCCGGCACCGACGATGAGCGGGGGAGCGACGACTCCCGCGTACATCGCGGCGACGTGCTGCAGGCCGGTGGTGATGAGCTTCACCGGTGGCAGCAACTCGTCCACGGGGTGGGTTTCCGGTCCGGACGGCTTGCCGGGGAGGCTGCTTGACGCACCGTCCGGACCAGAAGATCTTGCAGGGGTGGAACCGCCGTCTGTGCTGCTGGTGTTGCTGGGTGCCATGTCGAGCCCCTCTTGTACCCGTGGCTCGCGGCGCGCCCGTGGCGCTGGAGACTGGCTGGCAATGCCCTGGCCGAGGGCGGGACGGCGGTGCAAGGGTCCCTCGGCCGGCCTCCCCAGCGCCCCGGGCCGGCCGCCGTGAGGCGGGCACGATCTCCGGTGGGTGGGGGGTGGAGAAACAGGTGGTGCAGGTGGTGCAGGTGGAGCGGGTGTTTCCGGCCGCCCGGCAGCGGCCGGCCCGTGGGGGCCGGAGGGTGCAGCGGTGCCGGGCGGGGTCATGAGGGTGGTGAGGTCAGGCGACCGGGATGACCGGGACGACGCCCTCGCGGTGCACGGTGCCCTCGATCAGGCCGTACATCCGGTCGGCGGCGTAGTAGACCTCGTTGTCGTTCTTGAGGCCGAACGGCTCCAGGTCGACGAGGAAGTGGTGCTTGTTGGGGAGTTCGAGGCGGACCTCGTCCACCTCGGCGCGGTTGTTCAGGACGCGGGTGCCCATCGCGTGCAGGGTCTGCTGCAGCGAGTACGAGTAGGTCTCCGCGAAGGCCTCCAGCAGGTGGCGCCGCACGTGGGCGTAGGAGCGGTTCCAGTTGGGCTGGGCCTCGCCGTCACGCCCGTTGAAGCCGTACTTCCAGCGTGCCGTCACCTGGGTGGCGAGGATGCGGTCGTACGCCTCCTGGAGGGTGGTGTACTTGTCCTTGATGTAGCCCCAGAACTCCGAGTTGGTGGAGTTCATCACGATGAGGTCCTTGAGGCCCGAGATGACCTGGACGTTCTCGCCGTCGTAGACGATCTCGGTGGTGCGGGTCTCCTGCCCGTTGCGGACGAAGGAGTGGCCGACCTCCTCGGAGCCGATGAAGCGCGCCGAGTTGTCCGGCGTCTTGATCCGGTCCCAGGCGAACTCCTCGATCCGGATCCGGGCGCTGTGCACCACACCGCGCTCGGTGTCGTCCACGAAGTGCCGCGCCAGGGTGATGCCGAACTGCTCCGCCGACTCGATCCCGTACTCCTTCGCGAAGGCGTACACGGTGTTCTTCGTCGTGTCGGTGGGCAGGCAGTTGGCGTTCGACCCGGTGAGGTGGACGTCCTCGAACTCGCCCTGGAGGGAGACCGAGACGTTCAGGTCCTTGATCTCGTGACGGGTCGAGTCACGGTAGATCCGGACGATGCGGTTCTCCGCCTTGCCGTACTGGTTCTGACCGAGCACGTGGGCCATGACATGGCTCCCAATCAATGAGGCGGTCTAGCTTCCGCGGTAGACCGAGTATCCGAACGGGTTGAGCAGCAGCGGCACGTGGTAGTGGTGCTGCGCGGGCGCGACCGTGAAGACGATCGAGACCTCGGGGAAGAACGGCGTCTCGTCCGACTTCGCCGCGTAGTACGCGGCGGTGTCGAAGAGCAGCCGGACGACCGAGCCCGCCTCCACGGCCGGCAGGTCCTTGGCCCGGCCGTCGGAGTCCGTGGCGGAGGTGCCGAGCACCTTCCAGCCACCCTCGGTGTGCAGTGCGAGCTCGACCGGGACACCCTCGGCCGGGCGGCCGAGGCTGGTGTCGAGCACGTGGGTGGAGATGCCAGTCATGGGTGAAGTGACCTTACTGATGGCAGATGTGACTTTACGTCGGAAAGAACTGACGGTACGTCAGGCGCGTGGCCGTCAGGCCTCGTCGAGCAGGCGGTTGATGCGGATGTCGTTGATCTTCCGCAGCTCGCCCCGGACGATCTCCGCCTCGGTGGCGGCGTCGTTGGGGAAGCGCTCGCGCAGGGCGGCGAGCATCGTGTCCGCGGTGCGGCCGGTCGCGCAGATCAGGAACACGTGGCCGAACTTGGCCTCGTAGGCGGCGTTGGCCTCGCGCAGTTCGTCGAGGAGTGCGGTGTCCACTCCCCTGATGCCGGCCTGCTCGCGCTCGGAGGTGGCGTCACCCGTCTTGGGCTTGCCGATCCGGGCGTGGCCGGCCATCGCGTCGTGCAGGTCGTCGGCCGCGAGTGCGGCCATGGCCGACGCGTTGGCGTCGAGCAGGGCCGCGCGGTCGGACCACGGGCGGGCCGCCGCGACGGCGTCGGCCCAACGGGGGCTGGAGCAGACCTCCAGCAGGATCGCCCTCAGCTCGGCGGCGTCGGCCGCCGCCAGGGCGTCAAGGGCGTGGGGGTGGTTGGTCACGGGTGGACCTCCTGAAGAGTGGTGCCACCCGCACAAGCTAGATCCACCCACCCGGGCCGTCAACACTTTGTTTAACGGTTGGTGGTTACGTTTTGAACGGGCCCCGGTTACCAGGCCGTTTCGTGTGCGATGAGACAAGTGTGCCCCGCCGGGGGCTGGTGAAGACTGACCGGACCGGCAGGGGCACCCCCGGACACGCCCGCAGGGGCGCGTCCGTTCGTACTCAGCCGGACTTCGAGCCGTCCTGGCGGTTGAGGTAGTTGTACACGGTGAAGCGGCTCACGCCCAGCGCCGTGGCGACCGTCTCCACTCCGTGGCGGACGGTGAAGGCGCCCCGCTCCTCCAGCAGGGCGACCACCCGCTGCTTCTCCCAGCGGTCCAGCTCGGACAGCGGGCGGCCGTCGAACTGGCGGGCCATCTCGGCCAGCAGGCGGTCCAGCGCACTGCTCAGGTGGGGCAGCCGGACGGCCAGTGCCGGGACGCCCTCCCACTCCAGGACGACGTCCTCGGCCTTGGCCTCGTCCAGCGGGACGGGCGTCGCGCCGACGGCGGCCAGCAGCGGCTTTATCGCCGCGGAGAGCGGGTGTTCCAGGTGCTCGGTCATGGCGTACCGCCCTCCTCGCCGAGGACGCTGACCTGGACGGAGATCCGGGTCGCGCCGGCGTCCAGGGTGTTCCTGAGCAGCTTGGTCACGGCGGCCAGGACCTCCTCGGCCTCGCCCTCCGCGCCGGTGCCGAAGGGACCGACCGAGACGGCCAGGCCGGCCTCGTCGACCACCTTGCGGGCCGCCACCGCGTGCTCCGGGAACGTGTCCAGTTCGAACGGTTCTGTCGTGAACTCCACCATCAATCGCACCCGCTCACTCTAGCGAGCGGGTGCGGGCGGGGTCAGGGGCTGGTCGATCGAACAGCGGCCGGGCCTGGGGCGGAGCGCTCCGGAGAGGCTTCAACAAATTGTTGCGGCGGTCTTGACACCCGATCGGCGCTCCGGACATGCTTCCACCAAGCAGAATCCCTCTTCCGGATCGTGGAAGTTGCGGATGAAGGAAGAGAGTGAGAGGTGATTGACGTGACGGCCGCCGCCCAGCACAGCTTCACGGTCAACCTGTCGATCCTGTTCAGCGAGCTGCCGCTCCTGGAGCGTCCGGCCGCAGCCGCCGCCGCCGGCTTCACCGCCGCCGAGCTGTGGTGGCCGTTCGGCGAGGAGCACGCCCCGTCGGAGGCCGAGCAGGACGCGCTCCGCAAGGCCTTCACCGACGCCGGCGTACAGCTCACCGGCCTCAACTTCCTGGACGACCTGAGCAGGGGTGCCCGCGGTACCGTCTCCGTGCCGGCCGAGCGGGAGCGCTTCCGGGCCAACGTCCCGGTCGCCGCCGGGCTCGCCTCCTCCCTCGGCACCAAGGCGCTCAACGCCCTCTACGGCAACCGGGTCGAGGGTGTGGACCCGGCCGAGCAGGACGCGCTCGCGCTGGAGAACCTCGTCCTCGCGGCCCGGGCCGCCCACGAGATCGGCGCGGTCCTGCTGATCGAGGCGCTGAACCGGCCGGAGTCCCCGGACTACCCGCTGGTCTCCGCCGCCGCCGCCGTCGAGGTCGTCGACAAGGTGAACGCCGCGACCGGCCTCGGCAACGCGAAGTTCCTCTGCGACCTGTACCACCTGGCCAAGAACGGCGAGGACCTGGCGGCCGTCATCGACACCTACGCCGACCGCTTCGGCCACGTGCAGATCGCCGACAACCCGGGCCGCAACGAGCCCGGCACCGGCGGGCTGGACTTCGAGGACCTCTTCGCCCGCCTCGCCGCCGCCGGTTACACCGGCCGGATCGGCCTGGAGTACCGCCCCTTCACCGGCGTCAGCGCCGACAGCTTCGAGTGGCTCCCGCGCGAGCTGCGCCCGTCCCACTGACGCGCGCCGCCGAACCGGCCCTCGGTACCCCACACCCCTCCACGTACAAAGGAACCACGCGATGAGCCGCAAGATCGCCTTCATCGGCCTCGGCATCATGGGCAGCCCGATGGCCGCCAACCTGGTCAAGGCCGGCCACCACGTCACCGGGTACAACCTCACCCAGCCGCAGATCGACGCCCTGGTCGCGGCCGGCGGCCACGGTGCGACCAGCATCGCGGACGCGGTGAAGGACGCCGAGGTCGTCATCACGATGGTCCCCGCCGACCCGCACGTCGAGCAGGCCATCCTGGGCGAGGGCGGTGTGCTGGAGAACGTGAAGGCCGGCACCCTCGTGATCGACATGTCGAGCATCACGCCGCAGACCTCGATCAAGGTCGAGGCCGCCGCCAAGGAGAAGGGCGTCCGCACCCTGGACGCCCCGGTCTCCGGCGGCGAGGCCGGTGCCGTCGAGGCCGTGCTGTCGATCATGGTCGGTGGCGCCGCCGAGGACTTCGCCGAGGCGAAGCCGCTGTTCGACGCGCTGGGCACCACGGTCGTCCACGTCGGCCCGGCCGGCGCCGGCCAGACCGTCAAGGCCGCCAACCAGCTGATCGTCGCCGTCAACATCCAGGTCCTGGCCGAGGCCGTGGTCTTCCTGGAGAACGCCGGCGTCGACCTCGGTGCCGCGCTGGACGTGCTCGGCGGCGGCCTGGCCGGTTCCACCGTGCTCAACCGCAAGAAGGCGAACATGCTGGACCGCGAGTTCGCCCCCGGCTTCCGCATCGACCTGCACCACAAGGACATGGGCATCGTCACCGACGCCGCCCGCGCCGTGGGCGCGGCCCTGCCGGTCGGCGCGGTCGTCGCCCAGCTGGTCGCCTCGGCCCGTGCCAACGGCGACGGCTCCCTGGACCACTCGGCGCTGCTGCGCGGCGTCGAGCGGCTGTCGGGCCGCGAGGTCAAGTAGCCCACGAGTCGCCCGCCGCCGCCCTTCCCGGGCGCGCGGTGCGCGGCACCCTCCGGGGCCGGGGTGGTGAGACCCCGGCCCCGGGCCGGGGCGGTCGAGCCCCGGCACCACAGACTCCTCCTGGTGGCGTGTACCTATCCGGTCGTGCCCGCGCCACCAGGAGGCCAGGCCCGATCGGCAGGCGGGCTGGGGCTCATCCGCCTCCTGCCGATCGTCCAAGCCGGTGACGCGCACTCCCTGTCGGGGGCACTTCGGTCGTGCCGTTGCGCGTCGCCCGGCCCCCTCCTTCGCCGAGGGGAGCCCCTCGTACGTCGGAAGCGGGACGAGGGGAACGGCGGGGAGGGGGCCGCCCCCAACCGAACCCGGGCCGCCACGGCCGCCAGGGCACATGCTTGACGAACCATCGCCAGACCCGTCCGGAAGTGAGGCCCACGCCATGCCCGCCACCCCCACCCAGGGCCATGTGGTCGTAGCTCCCGACAAGTTCAAGGGCACCCTGGAGGGAGCCGAGGTCGCCGCCCGGATCGCCGCCGGCATCCGCCGCGCCGCGCCCGGCGCCGAGGTCCGCGAACTGCCCGTCGCCGACGGCGGCGAGGGCACCCTGGCCGCCGCGCTGGCGGCCGGCTTCACCCGGATCCCGGCCAAGGTGGCCGGCCCCACCGGCCTGCCCGTGGACGCGGCGCTCGCCGTCCGGGGCGACACCGCCGTGGTCGAGCTGGCGCAGTCCTCCGGTCTCGCCCGCCTGCCCGGCGGCCGGACCGCCCCGCTCGCGGCCGGCTCCTACGGCGTCGGCCAGCTGATCGGCCGGGCGGTCTCCCTGGGTGCCAAGCGGATCGTGCTCGGCCTCGGCGGCAGCGCCTGCACCGACGGCGGCGCGGGCATGGTCCAGGCGCTGGGCGTCTCGCTGCTGGACGCCGACGGCGCCGAGCTGCCGCCCGGCGGCGCCGCGCTGCGCCGGCTGGCCCGGCTGGACCTCGGCCCGCTGGCCACCGGGACACCTGCGGCGGGGCTCACCGGGGTCGAGGTCGTGGTGGCCTGCGACGTGGACAACCCGCTGCTCGGCCGGCGCGGCGCGACCGCCGTCTACGGCCCGCAGAAGGGCGCCGACGGCGACGACCTGGTGATCCTGGAGGAGGGCCTGACCCGCTTCGCCGACGTGGTCGGCGAGGCCGTCGGACGGGACTTCCGCGACGCCCCCGGCGCCGGGGCCGCGGGCGGGGTGGGCTTCGCCGCCCTCGCCCTGCTCGGCGCCACCATGCGACCCGGCATCGAGCTCATGCTCGAACTGCTGGGTTTCGACGAGGCCGTGCGTGGGGCACGCCTCGTCGTGACCGGCGAGGGCTGCCTGGACGCTCAGACGCTCCATGGCAAGGCACCCGCCGGAGTTGCCGCGGCGGCCGCCCGGGCGGGGGTTCGGGTGGCCGCTGTGGCAGGGCGGCTGGAACTGTCGGAGCGCGAGTGGCGGGCGGCGGGGTTCGCCGCCGCCTACGCCCTCACCGACCTGGCCGAACAACCCGGGGACAGCATGACCAAGGCGGCCGAGCTGGCCGAGGTCGCGGGGGAGCGGCTCGCGGCCGCGCTCCTGGCCCGCTAGCGACCCGTACGCCTCTCGTACGTTCCTCCATTGACGTTTTGTTGAAGGCGGCCCTAGGCTCCGGGCAATCCTTCGACGAAGTCCTCAACTCTTCTTCAGGCAACCGCTCTTTCAGGTTTCGGAGGCCCCCCATGCCCTTCAGTGACACCGTGGTGATCCGCTCCCGCCGGGTGGTCCTGCCGGACGGCGAGCGTCCCGCGGACGTGCTGATCCGGGACGGGCGGATCGAGCAGATCGCCGAGCACGGCTCCCTCCTGGCCGGCGACCAGCACCTGACCGACCTCGGCGACACCGCCCTGCTCCCCGGCCTGGTCGACACCCACGTGCACGTGAACGAGCCCGGCCGGACCGAGTGGGAGGGCTTCGCCACCGCCACCCGGGCCGCCGCCGCCGGCGGTGTCACCACCGTCATCGACATGCCGCTCAACTCCGTCCCGCCCACCACCACGGTGGACGGCCTGGAGGCCAAGCGGAAGGTCGCCGAGGGCCAGGCCTGGATCGACCTCGGCTTCTGGGGCGGCGCCGTTCCCGGCAACGTCCCCGACCTCGAACCGCTGCACCGCGCCGGCGTGTTCGGCTTCAAGAGCTTCCTCGCACCCTCCGGCGTGGACGAGTTCCCGCACGTCGAGCAGGCCGACCTGGAGGCCGCGCTGGCCGAGCAGGCCCGGATCGGCGCACTGGCGATCATCCACGCCGAGGACCCGGCCGTCCTGGACGCCGCCCCGCAGCAGCCCGGCGTCCACTACCGGGACTTCCTGGCCTCCCGCCCCGCCGACGCGGAGACCGCGGCCGTGGCCCGGCTGCTGGACACCGCGCGCCGCACCGGAGCCCGCGTCCACATCCTGCACGTCTCCTCCGCCGCCGTGCTGCCGCTGCTGCGCCAGGCCCGGGAGGACGGCGTTCGGGTCACCGCCGAGACCTGTCCGCACTACCTCACCCTCGCGGCCGAGGAGGTCCCGGACGGCGACACCGCCTTCAAGTGCTGTCCGCCGATCCGCGACGAGTCCAACCGCGACGCGCTCTGGGCGGCCCTGGCCGCCGGCGAGTTCATCGCGGTCGTCTCCGACCACTCGCCGTCCACCCCCGAGCTCAAGCTGCTGCCCGAGCTCGGCGGCAGCGGCGACTTCGCCGCCGCCTGGGGCGGCATCGCCTCCCTCCAGCTCGGCCTGCCGGCGATCTGGACCGAGGCCCGGCGCCGCGGCCACACGCTCGGCGACGTCGTCCGCTGGATGGCGAGCGGCCCGGCCTCCCTGGTCGGCCTCACCGGGACCAAGGGCGCCATCGCCGTCGGCCACGACGCCGACCTGGTCGCCTTCGACCCGGACGCCGACTTCGCCGTGCACGCCGCCGAGCTGCACCACCGCAACCCCGTCACCCCGTACGCGGGCCGGACGCTGACCGGCGCCGTGCGCACGACCTGGCTCCGCGGCCGGGTCGTCGACGTCACGGCCGAGCCGTTCGGCCGCCAGATCACCCGCCCAGTCACCCGCCCGGTCACCCGTCACGAGGAGTCTCAGTGAGCACCGTCAACACCCCGAGCGCTCCGTTCACCGAGCTGGTCAACCTGGCCTCCCGGCTGCTCGGCGCCGGCGTCGTCGCCACCAACGAGGACACCTTCGCGGACGCGGAGAACCTGCTGGTCGCCAAGCCCGCCGAGTTCCGCGCGCACACCTTCGGCCACAAGGGCCAGATCATGGACGGCTGGGAGTCCAAGCGCCGCCGCGGCGTCAGCGCCGAGCAGCCGCACCCCACCGACGAGGACCACGACTGGACGATCGTGCGGCTCGGCGTCGGCGGCGTCGTCCGCGGGCTGGTCGTCGACACCGCGCACTTCACCGGCAACTACCCGGAGAGCGCCTCGGTCGAGGCCGCGGCCGTCCCCGGTCACCCGTCGCCGGAGGAGCTGACCGCGGCCGAGTGGGTCGAACTGCTGCCGCGCACCCCGCTCCAGGGCGACACCGCGCACGAGTTCGCCGTCGACAACGGCACCCGCTTCACGCACGTACGCCTCAACATCTTCCCGGACGGCGGCGTCGCCCGGCTCCGCGTGCACGGCGAGGTGCTGCCCGACCCGCGCGAACTGGACGGCCTCACCTTCGACCTGGCCGCCCAGGAGTACGGCGGGGTGGCCGAGGCGGCGTCCGACCGCTACTTCTCCTCCCCGCACAACCTGAACGCTCCCGGTCGCGCCTCCGTCATGGGCGAGGGCTGGGAGACCCGGCGTCGGCGCGACAAGGCCAACGACTGGGTGCAGATCGCCCTGGCCGGGGGCGGCGAGGTCCTGGCAGCCGAGGTGGACACCACCCACTTCGTCGCCAACGCCCCCGGCTGGGCCGACCTGACCGGCTACGACGCCTCGGCGGGCGGCGACCCGTCGCAGGATCGCGACGGCTGGTTCGAGATCCTGCCCCGCACCCGCCTCCAGCCCGACACCCGCCACCGCTTCCGGCTCGACGTCGGCCGCCCCGTCACGCACGTCCGGATCAACGTCTACCCGGACGGCGGCCTCGCCCGGCTCCGCCTCACCGGCCGCCTCACCGAGGCCGGCCGCGCCGCCCTCGCGCTGCGCTGGTTCAACGCCGTCCCGGCCGCCGAGGCCGTCGCGGCGCTCACCGAGGCCGGACTGGCCGCCGACGAGGCCGCCGCCCTGGCCGCCGCCCGCCCGCTGGCGGACCAGGCCGCGGCTGCCACCGCCGTCGCCGCGCTCCGGCCGGCCGACGGCCCGGACGGCGAGCACTCCTCCCGCCGCCGCTCCGCCGTCTGGCGCCTGCTCGGCATCTGAGCATCCTTCACCTGAGGCCCAGTCACCTCATTCTCCACGCAACGCCTTTATCGACACCCGAAGGACCCCCCATGTCCAAGATCCTGACCACGGAGTCCGGCGCGCCCGTCGCCGACAACCAGAACTCGGCGTCGGCCGGCGAGTACGGCCCGCTGCTCATCCAGGACCAGCAGCTCCTGGAGAAGCTCGCCCGGTTCAACCGCGAGCGCATCCCGGAGCGCGTCGTGCACGCCCGCGGCTCCGGCGCGTACGGCTACTTCGAGGTGACCGACGAGGTTTCGCAGTACACCAGGGCCGCCTTCCTCTCCGAGGTCGGCAAGCGCACCGAGCTGTTCCTGCGCTTCTCCACCGTGGCCGGCAACCTGGGCTCCAGCGACGCCGTCCGCGACCCGCGCGGCTTCGCGGTGAAGTTCTACACCGAGGAGGGCAACTACGACCTCGTCGGCAACAACACCCCGGTGTTCTTCATCAAGGACCCGATCAAGTTCCCCGACTTCATCCACTCGCAGAAGCGCGACCCGTACACGGGCATCCAGGAGGCCGACAACGTCTGGGACTTCTGGGCCCACTCGCCGGCCTCCACCCACCAGATCACCTGGCTCTTCGGCGACCGCGGCATCCCGGCCTCGTACCGCCACATGAACGGCTACGGCTCGCACACCTACCAGTGGGTCAACGAGCAGGGCGACGCCTTCTGGGTGAAGTACCACTTCAAGACCAACCAGGGGATCCGCTCGCTGGACGGCGACCAGTCCGCCGAGGTGCTCGGCGCCGACGCCGACTCGCACCAGCGCGACCTGCACCAGGCCATCGAGCGCGGTGTCTTCCCGTCCTGGACCCTCTACGTCCAGCTGATGCCGGTCGCGGAGGCCGCGGAGTACCGCTTCAACCCGTTCGACCTCACCAAGGTCTGGCCGCACGCCGACTACCCGCTGGTGAAGGTCGGCCGCCTGGTGCTGAACCGCAACCCCGAGAACGTCTTCGCCGACGTCGAGCAGTCCGCGTTCTCGCCGAACAACTTCGTGCCCGGCATCGGCCCGTCTCCGGACAAGATGCTCCAGGGCCGCCTGTTCGCCTACGCCGACGCCCAGCGCTACCGCCTCGGCGTCAACCACACCCTGCTCGCCGTCAACGCCCCCCGGGCCACCGAGGCGAACAACTACGGCCGTGACGGCTTCTCCGCCGTCAACAAGTCCGGCCGCGGCAAGAACTACGAGCCCAACTCGTACGACGGCCCCGCCCAGACCGACAGCGCGCTCGCCGCGCCGGTGAGGCTGGACGGCTACACCGGCACCTACACCACGCCGGCGCACACCAAGGACGACGACTTCTTCCAGGCCGGTGAGCTCTACCGCCTGATGTCGGCCGGCGAGAGGACCCGACTGATCAACAACATCGCGGGCTTCCTGGCGCAGGTCTCGCGCGACGACATCGTCGAGAAGAACCTCGCCCACTTCCACGCCGCCGACGAGGAGTACGGCGCCCGCCTGGAGGCTGCCGTCACCAAGCTGCGCGCCGGCGACGAGGGCTGACGCCCCGTCCGACCACCCTCACCGGCCGCCCGGGCCCGTACCCCGGCGGCCGCGACCGGGCCTCTCCCCCAGGGCAGTGGGGGAGGGGCCCGTTCCTTCTTCCGGGCTGTTCCGTCTTCCGGGACCGGCCGCCGGTCGGGCCCCGCAGGTCCGTGGCCGGTTGTCGTCGGCCCGTGGCCGGTGGTCGTCGGGCGCCGTCCGCCGGGACTCCCGGGGGCGTCCGCCGGCCCCCTGCGAAGCACGCGGCCCTCGGGCCCGTCCAGCACCTTCACCGAATATTCGCGGACGGCAACTGCCGGGCCCCCGGGGTGGCTAGGCTGGAGGCGCCCGCAGGTCGCTCCGCGGGCGGACATCGGAAGGGGACGACATGTCGACACCAGCCCCGGGTCGTCACGCCGCACTGGACCGGGGCACGCCCGGTCCGTTCACCTCCTTGCAGCACGCCCTCAGACTGCTGGAGGCCGTCGACCGGCACCCCGGCGGTGCCACCCTGGTCTCCCTCGCCAGGGAGAGTTCCCTGAGCCTGTCGACGGTTCGCGGGCTCGCCGAGATCCTCGAGATCGAGGGCTATCTCCAGTGCCAGGACGGCGGTTGGGTGCTCGGCGGCACGTTCGCGCTGCTCGGGCAGTACAACCGGGAGCAGCTGGTGCGCGCCCGGCTGGACCGCAAACTCGCCGACCTGCGCGATGAGTTGGGTGCCGCGGTGTATTTCAGCCGGTACCACGACGGCGAGTTGTCGGTGGAGGCGGTCTCGGCCGCCGAGCACGCGCCGGCCGTGCAGGAGTGGGTGGACTTCCGGGCCACCGCGCACGCGAGCGCGATCGGCAAGTGCCTGCTGAGCCAGCTCGACCACGACGCCCGCCGGGACCACCTGTCCCGGCACCCGGTGGCCCGGCTCACCTCGCGGACGGTCACCGACGCCGACCAGCTGATGCACCGGCTGGAGCGCCAGCCCGCCACCGTGCCGGTGCTGGACATCCAGGAGTACGCGCTCGGCACCGTCTGCGCGGCCGTCCCGGTGATGGCCGGCAGCACGGTCGGCTGCCTGGCCACCTCGATGCCGGTGGACAACGTGCACCGGCTGAAGGCGGCCGCCGAGCTGCTGGCGGCCCGGGCGGCGCCGCTGATGCTGGCGATGGCGGTCTGACCGCCGGCCCGCGTCGCGGGCCCCGCCGAAACCGCAGGCCCCGCCGTACGACAGGGCAACCGCAGGCCCCGTCGTACCGCAGGTCGACCGCAGGCCCCGTCGAACCCCTTCCGGGATTCGGCGGGGCCCGTGTGTGACTCCGATGGGTAGCTTGCGAGTCCGTCTTCTTTGAGCTGGGGTTTTCGACTTGTAGTTTGCGCGCCGTTCCGAGCGTTAGTTTGCGAGGGGCCGTCCGGCTGTGGTGACCGTGGGTGACAGATCCGGCTGCTGACAGGTGTCCGCGTACTCATCGAGATGCTCAGCCAGGGATGGATGAACGTGCTCAGTGAACTGTCTGCCAGATGGCAGACGGTCAGGCTGCCTTTCTGTCGTGTCCGATGGCGACTCCCACGTTGCCTGAGCGCCTGACAGGCCGCTCCTGACAGGGTGTGCCTGTCAGGCTCTCACCCGAAGATGAGCTCCACATCCCCCGCCCCGCAGAACTTCATGACAACTACGAGTTGGTGGCAGTACTCGATGTGCTGCTGCATCATTGCATCGCCGCAATCAGCCTCCCGTAGTGCAGCGATCTGTTCCAGGCGGGAATCACAGCGCCACACTGGGCAGCCGAGAGTTCGCTGTCGTCATCCCGGTGATCGAGGAGCGGCTCCAGCGTTGTCGAGACGTCACTCCACGGCCGATCTCCGCCGAACCCCTGCATCTGGGAGAGCTCGAAGCTCTCGGCTTGCGCCAACCGCTGGCGGAAGCGGTGGAACCGGTGCAGGAGAGGCTCAGGCCCGGTGAAGTGACGTCCCCATCACCAGGAAACAGGCACAGTCCCATGTCATCCCCTACTGTCAGAGCAAACATGGTCGACTGCCGAGGGTCCGGCCCAGGGGGCGCTCGCCGAGTAGATCCTCGACTTGTTGGATCGAGGCGGACGGAGTACCGGCTCGATCCATGCCCTCGCCATGGCTTCGACTCTTACCCGGACGCCTCCTGTGTGGGGAGCCCTGCCCGTATGCGGTTCGACATAAGCCAGCCCCGGCGGCGCTCCACAGTTTCGGATGCGTTGCTGGGGACGGCTGGATCGTACGGGTGATACTGCTCAGCCCGTGTGATCCCTTCTGCCTGCTCGGGAACCCTTTTGTACAACCATGAGGGCGTGCGGAGGTGGGATGGAGAAGCTGCCGATCATCTACGTGCGCGGGTATGCCATGCGGCAGTCCGATATTGATGCTGCGGTGGACGATCCGTTCTACGGATTCAATCTCGGAGCCGTGCATTACAGAATGGGTGGAGATGGTGATCCGGACTTTCATCAATTCGAAAGCCCTCTGCTGCGATTGATGATTGATGAGCAATACGAGCTGTTCGTGGAGGGCGACCAGCATCGATACCTCAAAAATGCCGAGGATCGCAAGGTCAAGCCGAATTCACTCTGGGTCTTCAGGTTCTACGACCAGTCGGCTACGACCTTTAAGCCTCGACGTGATCCGGTTGAGTTTAACATCGAAGAAGCGGCTGCCGACCTGTATGACTTCATCATTCTAATCCGGCGGAAGACGGGCGCGGATAAGGTCTATCTTGTCGCCCACTCCATGGGCGGCCTGATTGTGCGCTGCATGATGCAGAAGATCTGCTTCTTGCCGGATACTTATAGGGGCGGGCGGCGCCCATCATTGCCAAGCCGCTTGGTTAAGCCGACTGCTACGAGGCTAAAAAAGATCGCTCAACGGGTAAAACCTGGAAGAAGGCATAGCGAGACAGAGCCCGCTACTCCGAGCGGCCATAAACGGCAAGAAGCGAAAAAGCTAGTCGAGAAGTTCTTCACCTATGGCACGCCGCACGGGGGAATCTCCACACGTGTGAGCGGTTCCAAAAAATTTCAGGAGCTGTTTGGGGTTTATGGTTCGGATATCTTCGTTCCAGGTCTGATGTACGGCTACCTAGACCGTGGCGCAAAATTTGGCGACAAAGCTCCGCGGAGATGGGACCCGCAGGAAATTCCGGAGGACGTGTTCCCTGCCGACAAAATGTTCTGTCTGGTTGGTACAGACTGGAAAGATTATGAGGCTGCGCTTGGATTTTCTCGACACCTCGTGGGCTCGGGGAGTGACGGGCTGGTTCTCATGGATAGAGCTTTCATTCGCCGGTCCCCAAAGGCTTATGTTTACAAGTCCCACTCCGGTCGCTATGGCTTGGTTAATTCTGAAGAGGGCTACCAGAACCTGCGACGCTTCCTATTCGGCCGGTGGGGTATTCAGGTAGAGCTGGGCGGTCTTACGCCCACTCCATCCGGCCCGAAGGGTTCCAAGTGGCAAGTCAATGTGCGTCTGGCGATCCGCGGGCTCTCGATCGTGATGAGCGAGCGATGGTCCGAGCACGGGTGCCCGATCTCGCTCAGCAAGGAGTCTACGGAATCTGGATCGGTGTCATTGGTTAGCACGTTTCTTTATGACATGGACGCGATCGCGCGTGAAAATTCGACCGGGGGGAGCGGGAAGAAGAAGTCTCATGATGGCCTGATGCGGTACGCGCTGTCCCTGCATGTGTTCAAGCTCAATGAGCCAAAAGGAGCCTTCTGTCTTGACGACCATCTTGAGCAAGTACCCGACTGGGGTGACTGGCTCATTGTTGATATGAAGCCCCTGGGCGATAGGACTAATCTGGAATCTTGGTGTGCATGGAAGTCCATGCGGGAGGGGGAAATTGACCACTTGGACCTGGTCGCTGACGCGCCGCTGGAGCATACACGGCAGAAAGACGGCAGCCAGGCTTTGATCATCAAACTTCCCCACGCTGCCAGGGCCCTTCCTGCAATCGGGGAGAACGCGCACTTGAAGATCAGCGTTTACGACCGAATGAAAGACAAATCAGGCGCACCCCACGCGGAAACGATAGTCACGAATAATAGAATGAAAGGCGGGGGTCGGGAGCCCGAGGAAGGCGGATCTCGCTCTGTTAGCCGGGGATGGGACTTCATTCGCCGCCGCAAGTGGCTCTTCTTCGGTCTCGGCATCCTCAGCATCGGTATTGGCGTCGGTGTCGGCGTCGGTATCGCGGTCTCACCGAGGCTCACCGCGCCAGCTGAGACCGGGCCCGAAGGCATCAGCCTGGAGTCCGGATCTGAGCTCGCACCCGCAGGTGCGGCCGCTGGCGGGCCGATCGTCGACGGCCTCTCATGCAGCGTCGCTGGCCACGCTGCCTACCGCATCCAGTCCCACTTGGCGGTCTACGTCAACGGCCGGCCACGCAGTGTCCCCGCTGGCGTTGGCGTCGTCACACCCATCCCGGTCTCCACGCCGAGTGGTACCTACGTGAAGGCCAGCAACTGCTCCTACCAGCTGAATACCAGAGTGTCGGACGGCGTTATCCACGTCGATTCTCCCACCCAGACCGGGTACACCCTGGGCCAATTCTTCGACGTCTGGCGACAGCCGCTCTCGGCTACGCGCGTCGGGCCGGCGATCGGCCCGGTGAGTGCATACGTCAACGGAAAGGCGTACGCCGGAAATCCACGCAACATCGCCCTACAGCAGTACGAGGAGATCCAACTCAATGTCGGTGCGGACGACACGGCCCCGAAGCCCGTCGACTGGTCTCATTTTCAGGCAGTGGACGGTCATGAGTAGGCCCGCCAGCAGCCCCGCGCGGGAGCTGAAAGGGATTGCCGTGCAAGAATGAGGCGAGTAGATGGTCCCCACGGCAGGGCTGGGCCTGCTCACAGCGACTGGAGCCGCTCCTTACGGAGCAGGGCTTCCCCGAGCCGTCCGCGCCACCGAGATTCTCGGCCGTGCATTACCACTACCAGCGGCGCGAATCGGGTCTGCCAGCAGACCGTCGGCGTGGTGGGCCAGGGCCGGCAGGAGGACCCAGTAGGGCGAACGAGGGCCAGCTCCTCTGATCCGACGGGCAAGATGGATCGCCGGATCCGATGTGATGATGCTGCGGCCTGACGCGGCGAACGGGGGCCGGAAGCACGGGGCGAGGCACGGCTCGCTGCCAGTGACACGTGACCAGATGAGTGCGGACAGAGCTTCCTGCAGTTGGTCTGCCAGCGCTGGCGGTCGTCGTTCGTTGGCCGCGACGTAGCGCTCGACGAGCTCGGCGAACGCCTCGTCGTTCAGATGCCAGGACTCGTGTTGCTGGCGTCGACGCCGGTAGTCGATGCGGTCGGCTGCGGGGATGGCAGCGACGTGGTCGGCCAGTCGGCCGAGACTTTCACGAAGCTCGTCCGCGCGTTGCTGGAAGCTGAAGGGGATTGACTGCGAGGTTGGGGGCGCTGGCTGGTCGGTGCCGAGTGGGAGGCCGAGATACTCGGCCGCTTGTTGAGCGTCCATGTCTTCGGCGGCTTGAACGAGCAGAATCGCGACGGTGCGCCGGACCCTGCGCGAGTAGGGCGGGAACGGGCGGTCCACATCCGTCCAGAAGATCCGAAACCAATGGTCGGGGAGTTCCTGGGGGATGTTCTCGGGCGCGAAGTCGTGACGCTTGCCGATCGCGAGCGTGAGGAGCGAGGTGACGATCTGACGCCGTGACCAGGCTGAGAAGGGAATGCGCGGCCGCGGACCGGGGGCGGGCCTGCGCAGTGTCTGCTGGACGATCGCGCGGCGGGCGGGTGAGGCTTCCTTGTCCAGAAGCTTCCAGGTCGCCCCCCAGCGCTTGTTGTCACGTTCGGGGCATCGGCGGTCCAACTGTCTCAGTTCCTCCAGGAGTTCCCCTTCCGGAAGGCTCAGTAACTGGTCCGCGATGGACAAGACCGCGGCGGAGGCCAGCGGTGCGCGTGGCAGGTAGGTCCAGAGGACGCCTTCGTCGCGGGGCGGACGGTGAACGTTGAATCCGGGCAGTAGTTTCTCCTGGGCGGCCACGTGCTCGTCGACAGCGGCTTTCTGGTCGGCGGTGACCATGTCCGCCGTTGCGGGCCAGGTCGCAAGGACAACCGCGGTAATGAACTGAAGGTCGGCGAAGGCCGCGAAGGCGTGCTCCGGCGCGGTCTCCTCATCGAGAAGGCAATCGAGACGGGACTGTAGATCCGCGAGGTTCTGCGGCAGGGGCCGGGCCAACTGGTCGGCGGGCTGGTCGAGTCGGTGGCCGCAGGTCACTCCGGGCCGCCCGCGATGGGCGTCGTTGCGGCAGCTGGCAGGGTGGAGGTCCTCCACTCCGGGGTTGCCGATCAGCTGGAGGGAACCGGGCCAGCCCTCGATGAGGGTGAGGCCGGACGGTTTGCGGCAGCCTGGGCACTCGTGTTCCAGAAACTTGCGGTGCTTGACGCAGGCGAAGCTGGTGGCCAGTCGCCAACGGCGGCGCCATGGACCGCCGTGTCGTTGTTGGACGGCCGAGCCGTCTCCGACCAGGCAAAGGGGGCAGTAGCGGCTGAAAGAAGTCAGGATCCAAGGTGGCATGATCTGGCGGATCTTGGGCGGCTCGCCCGGACCACCCGGCCAGCTCAACGCGTGGGACGCCGGCGGGAACCGCCTGACCAGGGGATGCAGGGTCAGCTGGTCGACGGCCTGAGGGCTGACCCCGATGATCTGGGCGAAGCGCTCGCGCCTGACCGGGTCGATGAAGTGCAGGCGAGCGCTCGGGGCGAGGGTCGAGGTCGGCTGGACGCCGACGAGCCCGAACCGCCAGAGGATGTGTCCCGGTGGCAGGTGAAGGCGATGGCCGAGGCGGAGCGCGAAGCCGGGCAGCGACTCGTCCGGCAGCGGGACCAGGCACCTGGCCATGCGGTGGGCAGGGATGGTCATGGCTCAGCCCGCTGGCCCGGTCGCTGAGGCGGGCCCGTGGTCGTCGAAGACGGTGTTGCGGCCGCGGCGTCGGCGGACAGGTGCTTGTGGAGTGGTGGCCGGCGGTGTGGGGTCGACCTCTTCCGGGGCCAGCTGCGGGTCGTCGCGGCGGATCACGATCTCGTCCAGCACGCCTTCGTCCAGCACTTCGCGGCCGCTGTCCATGGCTTCCTGGCAGCCGTCCTCGATGAGACGGCCCAAGAGCCCGACGACGCCGTTCGTGCGGCGCATCAGGTACTCCGGCATCGTGCCCTCGGTCAGTATGCCCGGCTTGGCGTTCAGCAGCCGCAGGTGGACCTCGATGCCGCGAAGGTGCTGCAGGAACGCGTTGATCTGCTCACTGGTGGTGTAGCGGAAGCGGTCCATCTCGACCAGCTCGAAGCGGTGCTCGGTCTGAGTGGGCTCCAGGCCGTTGACCCGGGTGGACTCCAGCGAGGGCAGCACCCACTGCTGCTGCTTCGCGCTCCACTTCGCCTCGCGCAGCAGCCCGGTGCCGGGGATGTTCACCCCGGTCAGGATCAAGGTGACTCCCAGGCTCATGAACGCGCGGATCAGGTCGAGCACGTCCTGGTCGTCGGCGCGGTGCATTCGCAGCCGGTTGATGTCGTCCAGCACCAGCGCGCGGACCCCGTGGTCCCGCAGCGTGTCGGCGACCAGCTGGACCAGGCGGGGGCAGTGTCGCCGAGGCGCGCATGTCGGCCCGGAAGAACCGCAGGATCGCCTGGCAGGTGCTCTTCGGGGTGGCGGTGACCGGGGTGGAGACATAGACGACCGGCGCGTGCAGGTCGGCGGTGCCGGGAACGGCGGCCTGGTTGAGGAAGTCGTGCAGTTGCAGCCAGGAGTCCTCGAACGCCGCGCAGACCGCGCTGACCGTGGCGGTCTTGCCGTAGTGGCCGAAGCCGCTGACCATCACGCCCGCCAGTGTCGGGTCGTCCATCTTGAGCGCGTTGCCGTGCAGTCGGCGCTTGATCAGTCGGGTCACCTTCGCCGCCATCGGAGTCTGCTGCAGCGGCAGGTTCACGTTCGTGAGCCGGCGGAACATGTCGTAGTCGAATCGGCGGTCGACGGGCAGCACCGCCCACTGCTTCGGGGTCAGTCGCGGCGGGGGCAGCAACTGGCCGCGGGTGCGACGGTAGTGCTGCCAGCCCTCGAAGGTGTCGCGGTGCAGCGCGGGCCGCAGCACGAGCTCGGCGAGCCGTTCGCGCGACGGCCACTGGTCCTGCGGATCGCCTGATCCGGATGCCGTCACGTGTTCTCCAGGGGTTCGTCGTCGGCCTGGCCGACCGGGGCGTGGGCGGGAAGGAGGAACAGGTTGCTGCGCAAGGACTCCTCCAGCAGCGGCGGCGCCGTCAGCGCGGCCGGCTCCGCGCTCTCGCGTCGGCGGCGGCGGTCGGCGTCGACCGCCGCCCGGACGGCCTGGGCGTGCCGCTCCCACGGCTGCGGCATCGCCGCAGGTGCAGGGACGGCGTCAGGCTGCGGCCGGTCGGTGGCCGCGGCCTGGGCCCGCGTGTGCTCGCGCGAGCGGGCGGCGCGGTCCTTCTTCCCAGCCTGGCTCGGCCAGGCCGCGACCGGGGTGACCGAGCCCAGCAGCTTCAGCAGGACCGGCAGCAGCTCAGCGTCCGAGCGCGGGGCCAGTCCGGCCCGCCGGGCCTCGGCGAGCAGGTCGGCCGCGCTCTTGTCGGAGAACGCGGGGACCTCGCCCTCGGGCGGCAGTCCGTTCCATCGCAGCGTGTGCCAGACCTGGTGGTCGTCGGGGTCCTGGAAGAACACGGTGCGTCGGTCGCGCCGGTCGCTGGAGACGGCCCACTTGCCCGCGTGCCGGCCGCCGCGCTGCGACGGCAGCAGGTAGCGCGGCTCGTCGAGGACCGGAGCGTGATACCAAAGCCCGAGGATCTTCACCCCCCGACGCGGGTGGATCTTGACGTGGTGCCGACGAAGCAGCCGGTAGTAGAGCTCCGGCTCGGGGATCCGCAGCGAGAAGCCGCCCTGCTGCATCGCCGCCGCGAACAGCGAGTTCGGGCTGTGCCGCTCGCCCGGTCCCCAGGCTGGGGCGTACTCGCCCAGTTCCCGGGCCTGCCAGACCTGGACGATCCAGGTGGCGATCAGGTGTTCCATCTGGGAGAACGTCAGCACCGCGTCCGCCTCCGGGTCGCTTCCGCGGTCCGCGACGTCCGTTCCGGTGAACCCCAGTAGGTGCTCGAACAGCAGCGTTTTGAACGCGGAGAACGCGCGCTCGACGGCGAACTTGTCGGTCGGACGCAGAGCCCGGGCGGGCAGGACGTTGCATCCCAACTCCCGTTCCGCTGATACCAGTTCGTGGCTCTTGTAGGGGCCGCCGTGGTCGGTGGTGACCGTCTCCGGGGTGAAGAACGGCAGGGCGGCGACCTCGTGCCCGGCGAACTCGGCCACGATCTCGGCGGGGACGCCGGGATAGGGTCAGGCCATCTCCTCGCCCCAGCCCGGACGCATCGGCAGCGGCAGCATCACGTCCCGCAGGAGCATGGCGACGTCGACCGACTGATCCGCCTGCGGGGTAAGCCGGAACGCGGGGGCCGAGTGTGTGAACAGGTCCAGGCCGAGCGTCAGCGTCGCGCTCACCGGCTCCCCGAACACCGACTCGCGCAGCTTGACCGGCAGCGGAGTGGAGTCCAGCGCCAGCACCTCACCCGGCCGGTGGACGACCACCCGGCCCTGGACGCCCGCCTCTTCCGCTGCCGCGGCCGACCGCAGGTAACGCTGCCGGCCGCCCTGCGGGCCGAACCACTCCTGCCAGACTGCGGCCAGCGTGTCCCGGCAGGGGACCTTCTCGGTCGGGAAGTCGGGAAACCGCTCCGCGACGTACTGGTGCAGCAGACGGTGCTTCGCGCTCATGCTGATCCGTGAACGGCCCTGGCACTCCTTGCGGACCGCGAAGACCGCCTCGCGGATCTCCGGGGTGATGCTGCGGCGCGGACCGCGCCGCCGGGTCCACCGGCCGTCCGCGCAGGCCGCCAGCAGATCCTGCGGAGCGACCGTGGACAGGCCTTGGAGCGTGCGCAGTCCGAGCCCGGCAAGTCCCAGCATCGCCGCCTCGTCGGCGGGCAGTGCCTTCAGCTCGGCGACCTTCGCCCGCCGCCGCTCGGTCAGCGTTGTGGTCGCGGGATCTTAGGCAGGCCGCGGCTCGCCGGGCCTGGCCAGGGACGCGGTCCCCTCGCGGAACCCGGTCACCGCCTCCCGGACGTGCTCGGCCCGCAGCCGGGCCCGCCGCAGCTGGTCCTCCGTCAGGTCCGCAGGGCCTGGAGGCTGGACGCCCACCCCTGCGGCCGGTGCGGGCGCGGGCCGTCCCGGCCGGGCATCGGGATGGTTGACCAGCCAGGCGAACGAGCGGACCTCCGCCGGGCCCTCCTCGGTGGCCAGCGTCAGCCGACCGAACTGCGGCTCGATCCCGGTGACCGTCCACTCGACGCCGTTCAGTACCACCCGCGCGCCCGCGGCCAGGTCGAACGACCACATCACAGGCCGCCGACGCGAGTGGGCCAGACCAGCGAGGTGTCGCCGAGCGGCCGGCCCAGATCGACGCCCAGGCGCCGGTGCCAGAGCAGGTGCGTCGCGTGCGCGCGGGCGACGGCCGGCAGCCTCGTCGCCGCCACCAGTTCACCGAACCGCAGCGGCGCCGCTGCCAGCAGCTCTCCCTCCAGACCGAGCCAGTCCGGCAGTGGACGGCGCTGTGACGACAGGTGGTCCAAGCCGGTCAGCACGTGCTCCCGCCAGCCGGCCACTACCGAATAGCCCCAGCCGCAGGCCGCGGCCGCCTCCCGGGCAGCGGCGAACTTCAACCGGTCCTCCAGCTTGATCAGCCGCTTCGGGCGGACGTCGAAGAGCCAGATCCTGCCGCCGGGCATCACCGCCAGGAAGTCAGGAACGTGCCGCGACCGTCCTCCCTGGTGCTCGAAGTCCAGCTCGAACGGCTGTGGTAGGGCCTCCAGGACGCCGACGAAGTCCAGCGCGAGCAGCACGCGCTGTTCCTCCAGCGATTCGAAGCCGTGGTGCCGCCCCGTGGAAACCATGAACTGCAAGCCCGGCCGGTGCCCCTGCCGAGACCGCCACGTGAACTTCCGCACCGGCCGCGAGGCCAGCACCGGAACCGACGCCATGTCCCCCAGCGGCCACGAGACCTCGGTCCCGCCGATCAGCCACGTACCGACCCAGCGACGCAGCCAGCCATCGGCCAGCCGAAGACGATCCCGCTCAGCGGCATCATCCGCGTACGCCACCAACAGGTCATCCACACCGCAGACATCGGACCCGATCGAGGTCCCAGCCGAAGAACCCACCGGTCCACAGCACCACAGTCACATACCTGAGCGCCGCCAGAGACAGCACATGACCACTACTCAACGTGACTTGACCGGCCCTCGGACGCCGCTCGCAAACTACAGCTCGGATTCGCAATCTACCGATCGAAGTCACACCGTGCGTTTCCCGGGCCGCCGTCCGGTGCACATCACTTATTAGACTCGATGTCGATAAGGGGTGCCGAAACCCTTGTCGCCGCCGCTACCCGCGAGTACGTTTCCCCTGAGCCGAGCCGCCACCGCAGGTCAGGAGGGCCCTCCCATGTCCAGTACCACCCCCGTCCCCGCCGTCGCCGCCCCCGCCGCGCGCGTGCACGACGCCCTCGTCCTGGAGCCCCGCGACGTCCGCTTCGACTGGGCCGGACTGCCGCTGCACTGGATCCCGGACGAGCCGATGGCCACCCACATCGTCAACGTCCTCCACCTGCTGCTCCCCGAGGGCGAACGCTGGTTCGTCAAGGTGTTCAAGGAGGCGCTGCCGCTGATCCGGGACGAGCAGCTGCGCGAGGAGGTGCTCGGCTTCATCGGGCAGGAGGCGATCCACGCCGAGGCGCACCAGGAGGTGCTGGACCACCTGCTCGGCCAGGGCCTCGACCCGCGCCCGTACGTCCGCCAGGTCTCCTGGCTGTTCCGCCGCGTGCTCGGCGACAAGCCCGGGCTGTCACCGGCCCGGCGGCGCGAGAACATCATCGAGCGGGTCGCCTTCGTCGCAGCGATCGAGCACTTCACCGCCTTCCTCGGCAACTGGGCGCTCAACTCCCCGGGCCTGGACCGGGCCAAGGCCGACCCGACCATGCTGGACCTGCTGCGCTGGCACGGCGCGGAGGAGGTCGAGCACCGCAGCGTCGCCTTCGACCTGATGGTCCACCTCGACCCGGGCTACCTGCGGCGGGTCCGCGGCATGGCGGTCTCCGGCCCGCTGCTGGTCCACCTCTGGGTGCGGGGCGCCCGCTTCCTGCTGGCCGCCGACCCGACCCTGGACGGCCGGCTGCGGCCCAGCTGGCGGGAGGCCGGCCGGATCGCCCGGCGCGGCCTGCTGCCCGACCCACTTGGGTCGGTCCGCTCCGGCCTGCGCTACCTGCGGCCCGGCTACCACCCGACCCAGGAGGGCTCCTCCAGCCAGGCCCTCGGCTACCTCGCCACCTCCCCGGCCGCCCGCGCCGCGGCCGGCCGCTGACGGACCGCAGCCCGCCCGCCGCCCCTGCCCGTCACCCTCGCCCGCCGCCCCCGCCCGTCGCCCCAGGACCCCAAGGACCCCGCCGGATGGACCTGCACAACCCGCCCCCCGACCTCTACGGCCGCCCCCGCGCCGACCGGTTCATGCAGCGCCTCACCGCCTTCGGCGACCGCTACAGCCCCGCCCTCGGCTCCCCGCTGCTGCGCCGCAGCCCCCGCCGCCCGCCCGGCCGCCCCACCCCGCCGCTGCAACTGGTGGTCACCGCCCGCCGCCAGGTCGCCGCCGACGTCGTCGAGTTGACGCTGTCCGACCCCTCCGGCAGCCCGCTCCCGGCCTGGCAGCCCGGCGCGCACCTGCGCCTCGCGCTCCCGTCCGGCCGCGAACGCCACTACTCGCTCTGCGGCGACCCCGCCGACCGCACCGCCTACCGGATCGCCGTACGCCGGCTGCCGGAGGGCGGCGGAGGCTCGGTCGAGGTCCACGACACGCTGCACCCCGGCACCCGCCTCACCGCCCGCCGCCCCCGCAACGGCTTCGCCTTCTGCGCCGAGCCGGCCGTCCTGCTGCTGGCCGGCGGCATCGGCGTCACCCCGCTGCTCCCGATGGCCCGCGAGGCGCAGCGCCACGGCCTGGACTGGCGGCTCGTCCACGTCGGCCGCAGCGCCGGCACCCTCCCGTACGCGGACGAGCTGCGCGCCCTCGACCCCCGCCGGGTCCACCTGCGCACCGACGACGCGAACGGCGGCGTGCCGACCGGTGCCGAGCTGCTCGCGCACGCCCCGCGCGGCGCCGCCGTCTACTGCTGCGGCCCGGCACCGATGCTGGCCGCCGTCCAGCGGGCGCTGGACGGGTCGCCCGCCGCGGCCCTGCACTTCGAGCGGTTCGGCGCCGCCCCGGTCACCGGCGGCGAGCCGTTCACGGTCCGCCTCGGCGCGGACGGCCCGGCGCTCGACGTGCCCGCCGACCGTTCCGCCCTGGACGTGCTCCGCGAGGCCCGCCCCGACCTCCCGTACTCCTGCCACCAGGGGTTCTGCGGCACCTGCGAGGTCCGGCTGCTGGCCGGCACCCCCGACCACCGCGACCGCCGCCTCACCCCCGAGCAGCGCGCCGCCGGCGCCCTGCTGCCCTGCGTCTCCCGGGCCGCCGAGGGCGAGACCCTCGTGCTCGACGTCTAAGGAGCCCCGATGACCACGAAGCCCGCGACGGCGGGGAGGGCGGCCACGGCCACGGCCCGGCCCGCCTTCCCGTACACCGACCACGACCTCGCCCGGTTCCGGGAGACCCAGCAGCTCGCCTACCACTGCGCCGAGCAGGTCGCCGCCTGGATCGAACCGGGCGTCACCGAGCGCCAGGCCACCGCCAAGCTGCGCCGCTGCCTGGTCGCCGCCGGCGTGCAGGACTTCTTCCACGTCCCCTTCGCCTGGTTCGGCGACCGGACGGCGTTCCGGCACTTCCACACCCCGCTCCAGTTCTTCGCCGGCGGCCGCCGGCTGGAGGAGGGCATGCCGTACGTGCTGGACTGCGCCCCGGTCGTGGACGGCTACACCGCCGACATCGGCTACGGCGGCAAGGTCGGCGAGAACCGGGTCTGGGACCGGCTCGCCGCCGACCTCCGGGTGTACCGCGAACTGATCCTCGCCGAGGTCCGCGCCCGCAGGCCGCTCGACGAGGTGTACGCGGCGGTGGACGCGCAGATCGCCGCGCACGGCTACGACAACCGCCACCAGGTCTACCCGGGCCGGGTGATCGGCCACCAGGTGACCCGGATGACCGCCCGCGGCCCGGCCGGGGTCAACCTCTTCGGCTTCGGTGTGCGTACACTCCAGACGCTCGGCCGCGAGCTGATCAGCGAACGCCTGCACGGCCGTTCGCCGCTCTGGGCGGACGGACGGGCGTCCCGGCACGCGCCGACCCCGGGCCTGTGGGCGGTGGAACCGCACATCGGGTTCCGCGAGGTGGGCATCAAGTTCGAGGAGCTGCTGGTGGTCACCGAGTCCCCCGACGACGAGCACGGGGGTGCGTACTGGCTCGACGACGACCTGCCGCACGTCCGCCGCTGGACGGCGGCGGCAGCGGCCGGGACCGCGCCGGATCCCGTGACCGCGGCAGCGGCCGCCGACCCCGAGACCGCCCAGGAGGCGACCCGATGACGACCACCCGCCGCCGGACCGTCCACTCCGGCGGGCTCCCGCTCGCCGTGTTCGAGGACGGCGACCCGGCCGCACCCACCGTCCTCCTGGTGCACGGCTACCCGGACACCCACGTGGTCTGGGACGACGTCGCCGCCGACCTCGCCCGCGACCACCACGTCGTCCGCTACGACGTGCGCGGCGCCGGCGAGTCCGGTGTGCCCGCCTCCCGCGAGGGCTACCGGCTGGAGCACCTCGCCGCCGACCTCTTCGCGGTCGCCGACGCCGTCAGCCCGGACCGCCCGGTGCACGTGGTCGCCCACGACTGGGGCTCGCTGCAGTCCTGGGAGGCCGTCACCTCGCCCGGCGCCGAGCAGCGGCTCGCGTCGTACACCACCATGTCCGGGCCCTGCCTCGACCACATGGGGCACTGGCTGCGCGACCGCTACCGCCGTCCCACCCCGCGCCACCTGAAGCAGCTGCTCACCCAGGGCGTCCACTCCTGGTACATCACCGCCTTCCACCTGCCCTACCTCGCCCCCGGCATATGGCGGCTCGGCCTGGCCCGCGCCTGGGGCCGGGTGCTGCGCGACCTGGAGGAGGTCACCCCGCGCCCCAACCACCCGCAGCCCACCCTGCGCCGGGACGCGGTGCGCGGCATCGAGCTGTACCGCGCCAACATGCGGCCCACCCTGCGCAACCCGCGCGAGCGGCCCACCGAGGTGCCGGTGCAGCTGATCACCCTGACCAAGGACCACTACGTCGGCGGGTTCCTCTCCGAGGGCCTGGAGCGCTGGGTGCCCAGGCTGACCCGCCGCTCGCTGCACGCCACCCACTGGTCCGCCCTGCTGGAGAAGGGATCCGCCGTGGCCGGCATGGTCCGCGAGTTCACCGCTTCCGTCGGCGCCGGACGGGGCACCGGGGAGGCCGGCCTCGGCCGGCTGGTCGTCGTCACCGGCGGCGGCAGCGGCATCGGCCGCGCCACCGCACTGGCCTTCGCCGAGGACGGCGCCCGCGTCGTCGTCTGCGACCTCGACCTCGACGCGGCCCGCCGTACCGCCGAACTCGCCTCCCTGATCGGCCCGCAGGCCCACGCCTACCGGGTCGACGTCAGCGACGGTTCCGCCGTCGACGCCTTCGCGGAGGAGGTCGCCGCCGCCCACGGCGTCCCCGACGTGGTGGTCAACAACGCGGGCATCGGCCACTCCGGGACGTTCCTGCAGACCACCGAGAAGGAGTGGCAGCGCGTCCTGGACGTCAACCTCTGGGGCGTCATCCACGGCTGCCGCGCCTTCGGCACCCTGATGGCCGACCGCGGCGCCGGCGGCCACATCGTCAACCTCGCCTCGGCCGCCGCCTACCTGCCGTCCAAGGCGCTCACCGCCTACGCGACCAGCAAGGCCGCCGTCTTCATGCTCTCCGACTGCCTGCGCGCCGAACTCGCCGGCCACGGCATCGGGGTCTCCACCATCTGCCCCGGCATCGTCAACACCAACATCACCCGCACCTCGACCTTCTCCGCGACCAGCGCCGCCCAGCAGGCCGCCAAGCAGGCCCGTGCCGCCAAGCTCTACGCCCGCCGCGGCTTCCCGCCCGAGAAGGTCGCCGCCGCCATCCTGCACGCGGTGCGCACCGGCAAGCCCGTCGTCCCGGTCACCCCCGAGGCCAAGGCGGCCCGCTTCCTCAGCCGCCTCTCCCCGGGCCTGCTCCGCCTGGCCGCCCGCCTCAACGTGACGTGAGTCCCCCGCTCTGGTCCCCCGCCCTGCCCGACGACCGATCAGAGGTCGTCGGGCAGGATCCGGAAGGCCTTGTGAACGGTCAGCGGGCGGACGGCGCGGAAGTCGCGCTGGTCGAGCGTCAGGACGGCATTGGTGCGGAACTCGGCGGCCAGGGCGATGTTGACCGCGTCCGCGAGGTCGAGACCCAGGCTCCGGTGGCGGACGCGGACGGCCTGGGCGGTATCGAGGATCTCAGCGGTGATCTCCGGCATCACCGCGCGTCCGGACCTGACCCGTCGTCGGATGTCGTCCGTCGCCGCCATGGCGGAGTCGAATCCGAGGATCCTTCGTGCCAGATGGTCGAGTTCGCTCAGCAGTACCGGCGAGACGACCAGCAGACCTGCCGAGTCCAGGACCTCGCGGGCCGAGGAGCGGGCCGGGTGGGACCTGTCCAGCGCTGCCAGTAGACCCGAGGTGTCGGCGATGACGACGATCACGCGACGCCCCGTCCGTTCTCCTCGTCGGAGGCGTTCCGCTTGGTCCGCCGGTAGGCCCGCACCTTGTCGGCCCAGACGTCGTCGTCGGTGGCCTCCCCGATCGGCTCGTAGTCGGCGCTGAAGAACGGCTCGGTCCAGGTGCGCCTGGACAGCGCGGCGAGGTGGATCGCCTCCCGGATGATCTCGGCCTCCGCTATCCCCTCGCGGGCGGCCGCCTCCTTGATCACTGCGAGGTCCTCGGCTTCGACGTAGACCGTGGTGCGCTTGAGAGCCATGTACGTATGGTACTGGCGCCATACATCCCGTGGGCGAGGCTTCCGGAATCCCGACAGCAGGTGTCGGGATTCCACGGCAGCATCGGTGGTGTCGAAGGAAGCACGACGGAAGGGCAGGACATGGCACAGCCGCTCAAGGGCAAGGTCGCACTGGTCGCCGGGGCGACGCGGGGGGCCGGGCGGGGGATCGCGGTGCAACTCGGAGCCGCGGGGGCGACGGTGTACGGGACGGGGCGCAGCGCCGGCGGGCACCGGTCGGAGTACGGGCGGCCGGAGACCCTGGAGGAGACGGCCGCACTGGTGACGGCGGCCGGCGGCCGGGGGATCGCTGTGCGGGCGGACCACCTGGTGCCCGCCGAGGTGGCGGCCGTGGCGAAGCGGATCGAGGCCGAGCAGGGCGGGCTGGACATCCTGGTCAACGACATCTGGGGCGGTGAGCAGCTCTTCGAGTGGGAGAGCCCGGTCTGGGAGCACGACCTCGACAACGGGTTGCGCCTGTTGCGCCTGGCCGTGGAGACGCACGCGATCACCAGCCACCACCTGTTGCCGCTGCTGCTGCGCCGGCCGGGCGGGCTGGTGGTGGAGATGACGGACGGCACCGCCGAGTACAACGCGACCCGCTACCGGAACTCCTACTTCTACGACGTCGCCAAGTCCTCGGTGCTGCGGATGGCCTTCGCCCTGGGGCACGAGCTGGCCCCGCGCGGGGCGACGGCGGTCGCGCTGACGCCCGGCTGGATGCGTTCCGAGATGATGCTGGAGCACTTCGAGGTCACCGAGGAGAACTGGCGGGAGGCCACGCGGCGGCAGCCGGACTTCGGCATCTCGGAGTCGCCCGCGTACGTCGGCCGCGCGGTGGTCGCGCTGGCCGCGGACCCCGAGGTGGCGCGCTGGAACGGCACCTCGCTCTCCAGCGGCGCGCTGGCCAGGGAGTACGGCTTCACCGACCTGGACGGCAGCCGCCCGGACGCCTGGAGCTACCTGGTGGACGCCGAGGGGGCGGACGGCCCGCTGGACCCGGCCGGCTACCGCTGAACGTCCCCGCCGTTCCGATCCTCGCCCGGCCGGTCGTCGCTCGGAGGGTCTCCGCCGTTCCGGTCCTCACCCGGCCGCTTCTCGTTCGGCGGGTTCTCGCCGTTCCGGTCCGCGGCGCCGTACAGCGCCGCGGTGCGGGCCGCCGCCTCGGCCAACCGCCGCCGTAGCGCCGGGGGTTCGAGCAGTTCGGCCTCCGGCCCGAGCCTGAGCAGCTCGTCGTAGGCGACGTCCGCCGACTCGACCCCGAGCCGGACGGTGACCCACCCGTCGCCGTCCGGCTCCCCGGCCGTCGCCAGTGCCTGCCGGGCGGCGACCGGCTCCAGCAGCAGCGGCAGCCGCTCGGCGCCGAGCGGGCTGAGCCGCACCAGCACGCTCTCCCGCAGCAGCGAGCGGGCGAACTCCTCCGCCTTCGCCTCCCAGAACGCGGCGAGGTCGAACTGCTCGTCCCGCTCGAACGGCTGGTCCAGCGGCTCGGCGGTGACCAGTCGGTCCACCCGGTACACCAGTGGGACCCCGGACCGGCCCGGACCGGCGACCAGGTACCAGGTGCCCGCCTTCAGCACCAGCCCGTACGGCCGCAGCGTCCGCTCCACCTCGGTGTCGCGCCGCGGGTAGCGGACCCGCAGCAACCGCTCGCCCCAGACCGCCCGGGAGACCTCGGCGAGCAGCGGCGGCACGGGCGCCGTACGGAACCAGCCGGGGGCGTCCAGGTGGAACCGCCGGGCACCGGCGGAGGGCGCCTCGCCGACCTCGGTCAGCACCTTCAGCCGGGCGGCGAGGGCCGGGCCGTCGAGGCCCATGTCGCCGAGCGGCCCGGGCAGCCCGGCGAGGAGCAGCACCTCCGCCTCGGCCCGGTCCAGCCCGGTCAGCCGGGTGCGGTAGCCGTCGAGCAGCCGGTAGCCGCCGGCCCGGCCGCGGTCGGCGTAGACCGGCACCCCGGCCTCCGCCAGCGCCAGGACGTCCCGCTGGACGGTGCGCTCGGACACCTCCAGCTCCGCGGCCAGTTCGGCCCCGGTCAGGCTCCGCCGCGCCTGGAGCAGCAACAGCAGCGAGATGGCACGCGCCGCCCGCACAGACCCACCACCCTCCGCAGCCGGGCCGTTCCCCGCCGGACTGTCCTCCGCCGGACTGTCCTCCGCCGGGCCGTTCCCCGCCGGGCCGGTGACCTGATCCTAGGACGCGCGCCGCCGGGCCCCAGCCCCGATCATGGGTGCCACGAGGAGGGGGCCGACACCAGCGAGGAGCACCCATGGCCACCGGCACCGTGAGCACGTACAACGTCCACCACGGCTACGGCACGATCACCCCCGACGACGAGGGGCCCGCACTCTACGTCTACTTCGACTCGATCGAGGGCGAGGGGGACCGGGCCCTCGCCGAGGGGCAGCGGGTGGCGTACGACCCGACCGAGCAGGAGGGCCGCCCGGTGGCGGAACGGGTCCGGCCGCTCTGAGCGTCCGCCCGCTCTGAGCGTCCGCCGCTCTGAGCGTCCGCCCGCTCCGAGCGGGGCCTGCCGGAGGGCGTGGGGGCCCGTCCGACTCCCGTCCCCTGCCGGGCGGACGGGAGTCCACGGACGGCCCCTACGATCAGGCCCATGGAGATGACAACCGCTCTGTGGTCCTTCGCCCTCGTGGTGGGGGTGCTCACGCTGGCGCCCGGCGTGGACACCGCCCTGATCCTGCGCACCGCCGCCCTCGGCCACCGCCGGCAGGCCTGGGGCGTGATCACCGGCGTGCAGACCGGCACCCTGACCTGGGGCGTCCTCAGCTCGGCCGGGGTGACGGCGCTGCTCACCGCCTCCCAGGTGGCGTACGAGGTCCTGCGGTGGGCGGGCGCCGCCTACCTGATCTGGATGGGCGTGAAGCTGCTGCGCAGCCGGGGCGACGAGGCGGCGGCCGAGGCCGGTCCGGCGGCCGGCGGATTCCGGCAGGGTTGGCGGCGCGGTACGACGACCAACCTGCTCAACCCCAAGGTCGGCGTCTTCTACATGGCGGTGCTGCCGCAGTTCATCCCGGCCGGCGCCCCGCACTTCGCCGCCGGCGTGGCGCTGACCTGCGTGCACCTCCTGGAGGGTCTGGTCTGGTCGGCCGTGCTGGTGGCGTTCGCGCAGGCGGTGCGCGGCTGGCTGCGCCGGCCGTCCGCGCGCCGCCTGATGGACCGGGTGACCGGGGCGGTCGTGGTCGGGTTCGGAGTGAAGCTGGCGGCCGCCCAGTAGGGGGCGGCGTGCCGGGGGCTGCGCGGGGCTCAGCGCGCGAGCCGGCCGAGGCCCTCGTGCAGTTCCTCGGTGTTCATGCAGATGTGCACCTCGACGGAGGCGTTGAACTCCAGCCAGAACGGCTCGCAGACGGACGGCAGCGAGGCCTCGTCCGCGATGTCGATGACGACGACCTGGCAGCGCCTGCCGTTGCGGGCGAAGAAGTAGGCGGCCTCGGGTTTGAGATTGCCCATGATCCGCTCGAACTTCGCGGCGACCTCGCCGTCGCTGATCAGCTTGTTGGTGGTCGCGGTGTCGATCTCGATCTCCAGCAGGGCACGCATGAGCGGTGCTCCTTCCCCGGACTCGTGGGGCCCGCGGGGCCGGACCCCGGGTTCCAGCGTCCCGCCGCCGTCCGGTGCCCGCAATGTCACCCGGCCGGTGGGGCACCCGCCCGCTGGGTCACCCGGCTGGTGGCCAGCGATGGCCGCGCCGGGCGGACCGGGGCTGCACTGGAGGCGACACCCCACCGTGAACGGGAGCACCCCATGGCGATCATCACGACCTTCGAGCTGGCCGGCGTCAGCCAGGCCCAGTACGACGAGGCGGTGGACCGGCTGACCGGCGGCGCCGGGCTGAACCGGCCGTCCGACTGGCCGGTTCGCGGGCTGGTCCTGCACGCGGCGGGCCCGACGCCGGACGGCGGGTGGCACGTCACGGACGTCTGGGAGTCCCGGGAGGCGTTCGAGCACTTCGCGGCGGTGCTGATGCCGATCCTCCAGGAGGTCGGCATCCCGACCACCCCGCCGCTCGTCTGCGAGGCCTACAACGTGGTGCACTGAGCCCGGCCGTCGTTCACTGAGCCCGGCCCGGGCCGGACCGCCCCGGGCTCAGGCCGCGTGCGGCTGCGGGTCCCCGGCGTCCCGTTGCGCGGGGGCGTCCTCGGCGCGCGCCAGGTCGTGGTGGATCGGTCCGTTGCCGGCGCTCAGCGGCAGGCAGCTGCCGCCGCGCCGGTGGGCGACGATCTCCGCGGCGACCGAGACGGCCGTCTCCTCGGGCGTGCGGGCGCCGAGGTCCAGGCCGATGGGCGAGCGCAGCCGGCCGATCTCGGTCTCGGTGAGGCCGACCTCGCGCAGCCGCTCCTCGCGGTCGCGATGGGTGCGGCGCGAGCCCATCGCGCCGACGTAGCCGACCGGCAGGCGCAGGGCGCGCTCCAGCAGCGGGATGTCGAACTTGGCGTCGTGGGTGAGCACGCAGAGCACCGTGCGGCCGTCGAGCCGGTCGAGCTGCGAGTCCAGGTAGCGGTGCGGCCAGTCGACCACGACCTGGTCGGCCTCGGGGAAGCGCCGAGCGGTGGCGAAGACCGGGCGGGCGTCGCAGACGGTGACGTGGTAGCCGAGGAACTTGCCGATCCGCACCACGGCGGCGGCGAAGTCGATGGCGCCGAAGACCAGCATCCGCGGCGCGGGCACGTAGGCCTCGACGAAGAAGGTGACGGTGCCCTGCCCGCGTTCGTCGCAGGGGCGCCCGTCCAGGCCGAGCACCACCTGGCCGGTGCGTCCGGCGTCCAGCATGGCCCGGGCCTCGGCGACGATCGCGCGCTCCAGCCCGGCGATGAGGCGCCGCGCGAGGGGGGTCCCCCCGGCCGAGGGCCGGGGGAGCGCCGTCGCAAGGGCGGTGGCGGGCGACGGCCGGGCCGGTGCGGGGGAGAGCGCGCCGTGGTGGGTGTCGGCGGTGACGGCGACGGTGGCGCCGACCAGCCCGCCGGGGCCGGCGATCACCCGGGCGAGCGCGACGGGGGTGCCGGAGGCGATGTAGGTGATGCCCGCGTCCAGCGCGGGGTCGGTGCCGGGGACGACCGGCTGGACGAAGACGTCCAGGATGCCGCCGCAGGTCAGGCCGACGGCGAAGGCGTCCTCGTCGCTGTAGCCGAAGCGTTCGAGCACCGGCTCGCCGGACTCGATGGCGGCCTGGCAGAGCTCGTACACGGCGCCCTCGACGCAGCCGCCGGAGACGCTGCCGATGGCCTCGCCGGACGTGTCGACGGCGAGCGCGGCGCCCGGGTCGCGCGGCGCGCTGCCGGAGACGCCGACCACGGTGGCCACGGCGAAGGAGCGCCCGGACGCGTGCCAGGCCTGCAGCTGCTCGGCGATGTCCTGCATGTCGGGGAGCTCCTTACGAAACGGACGGGAACGGGAGGGGCCGCCGTACGGGAAACGATTCCCGTACGGCGGCGGTGCTGCTAGTGGACGCCCAGCCAGGACTTGATGGGCGTGAGCGCGAAGTAGACGACGAACACGGCGGTCAGGATCCACATCAGGGTGCCGGGCTCGCGCCACTTGCCCTGGCCCGCCTTGATGACCGTGTAGGAGATGACACCGGCGGCCACACCCGCGGTGATGCTGTAGGTGAACGGCATCAGGACGCTGGTGAGGAAGGCCGGGATGGCGACCTCGCGGTCCGACCAGTCGATGTGCCGGGCCTGGCTCATCATCATCGAGCCGATGACGACGAGGGCGGCGGAGGCGACCTCGGTCGGGACGATGCCCGCGATCGGCGAGAAGAAGAGCATCAGGGCGAACAGGCCGCCGGTGACGCTGGAGGCGAGGCCGGTCCGGGCGCCGTCGCCGACGCCGGTGGCGGACTCGACGAACACGGTCTGGCCGGAGGCGCCCGAGACGCCGCCGATGGCACCGCCGGCGCCGTCGATGAACAGCGCCTTGGAGAGGCCGGGCATCCGGCCCTGCTTGTCGGCCAGGCCCGCCTCGGTGCCGACGCCGATGATGGTCGCCATCGCGTCGAAGAATCCGGCCAGGACGAGGGTGAAGACGGCGACCGTGGCGCTGATCGCGCCCAGGCCGTGGCTGCCGAAGGCGCCGAACAGGTCGACGTGGCCGAAGAGGCCGAAGTCCGGGGAGGCGACCGGGCTGCCCGGCCAGACCGGGGCGGAGTTGATCCAGGTCTTCGCGGGCAGGTCGGCGACCGCGTTGACGACGAAGGCCACCGCGGTGCCGCCGGCGATGCCGATCAGGATCGCGCCGCGGACGTTGCGGGCCAGCAGGACGAAGATCGTGAGCAGGGTGAGGCAGAAGATCAGGACGGGCCAGCCGGCCAGTTCGCCGAAGGGGCCGAGGGAGACCGGGGTGGGACCACCGGTGTGCACGAAGCCGGCCTTGTAGAGGCCGATCAGCGCGACGAAGAGGCCGATGCCGATGGTGATCGCGTGCTTGAGCGGCAGTGGTATGCCGTTCATGATCTTCTCGCGGAGCCCGGAGACCACCAGCAGGACGATCAGCAGGCCGTAGATCACGCAGAGACCCATGGCCTGTGGCCAGGTGGTGTGCGGGACGACCAGCGCGGAGACCACACCGGAGACGGAGAGGCCGGCGGCGACGGCCAGCGGCACGTTGCCGACCACGCCCATGAGGATCGTGGTGACGGCGGCGGCCAGCGCGGTCGCGGTGGTGAGCTGGGCGTGGTCCAGCTTCAGGCCGTTGACGTCGGCCCCGCTGAGGATGATCGGGTTGAGCAGGATGATGTACGCCATCGCCATGAAGGTGGTGACGCCACCCCGCAGCTCGTTGGCGAGCGTCGATCCCCGGGCAGAGATCTTGAAGTACGTGTCCAGCGCGTTCTTCGAGGGTGGCGCGGGGACCGACGTGGGGGCGTCGTCCTCGGCGGGTCTGTCTTCAGTGGTGCCGGGCTCCGTGGGGATCCTGGTCATGTCCACTCCCAAGTGTCAAAGGGGGTTGGGGTGGGCGAGTCGACCTGACAGCCAGTCAACGAGGTTGGCACAGGGGGACGATTCGACTCACTGGGCGCACTCTGTGGCAGTGCCTGCGGTGCGTAGGTGGTGCGCACCGCTGCAGAACCCCGGCGTGGGAGAGGCAGCGGGATGGTGCGTTCGCGTTGCTTCAGGTGGTGCATCGGTGGTGCTCTTCACTGCTCTGGTGGTGCTGCCCCGGGGCGGCGGGGCTGTGCTCGATGTTCTCCTCGCCTGCGCTCGGAGAACTGTGCTCGATGTTCTCCTCGCCTGCGCTCGGAGAACTGTGCTCGATGTTCTCCTCGCCTGCGCTCGGAGAAGGCGGTCGCCGCCCCGGGGAGGTGTGCGGGGACCCGTGGCTACAGGGGGCCGGGCGTCTCGGTGGTCAGGTGCTCGGGCCGGACGGGGATCCGGTTGAGTGCCAGGCCGGTGGCGTTGCGGATGGCGGCCACGATCGACGGCGTCGCCGAGACGGTCGGGGCCTCACCGACCCCGCGCAGCCCGTACGGGGCGTGGGGGTCGGGCAGTTCGAGGATCTCCACCGGGATCGGCGGGGTGTCCAGGATGGTGGGGATCAGGTAGTCGGTGAAGGACGCGTTGCGGACCTTCCCGTCCTTGACCACGATCTCCTCCATCACGGCCAGGCCGAGGGCCTGGGTGCAGCCGCCCTGGATCTGGCCGACCACGGAGAGCGGGTTGAGCGCCTTGCCGACGTCCTGGACGGCGGTCAGCTCGACCACCTTCACGAGGCCCAGCTCGACGTCCACGTCGACGACCGCGCGGTTGGCGCAGAAGGTGTACTGGACGTGGCCGAAGCCCTGCCCGGTCTCCTTGTCGAACGGGACGGTCGGGCGGTGGTGGTGCTCGCGGGTGAGGTCGATCGCCTCGTCGCCGAGCAGGTCCACCATGGAGACCAGCGCGCCGGCCGACTCGGAGACGACCTTGCCGCCGGCCAGCGACAGGTCGTTCCGGGTCCAGCCGTAACGACGGCGGCCCTTCTCGATCAGCGCCTGCTTCACCGCCTCGGCGGCCAGCTTCACGGCGCCGCCGGTCATGTAGGTCTGGCGCGACGCGGAGGTCGAGCCGGCGGAGCCGACCTCGGTGTTGGCCGGGTGGATGGTGACCTGCTCGACGCCCAGCTCGGTGCGGGCGATCTGGGCGTGCACGGTGACGCCGCCCTGGCCGACCTCGGCCATCGCGGTGTGCACCATGGCGACCGGCTCGCCGCCGATGACCTCCAGGCGGACCCGGGCGGTGGAGTAGTCGTCGAAGCCCTCGGAGAAGCCGACGTTCTTGATGCCGACCGAGTAGCCGACACCGCGCACGATGCCCTCGCCGTGCGAGGTGTTGGACAGCGCGCCGGGGACCTGCCGGACGTCCAGGTGCTCGGTGTCCAGCGGCGGCGGGAGCGGCATGTCCTTGACCCGCTGGAGCAGCTCGGCGACCGGGGCGGGCGAGTCGATCTGCTGGCCGGTGGGCATGTGGTCGCCCTCCGCCATGGCGTTCAGCTGCCGCAGCTCGACCGGGTCCATGCCCAGTTCGGCGGCCAGCCGGTCCATCTGCGTCTCGTAGCCGAACGCGGCCTGGACGGCGCCGAAGCCGCGCATCGCGCCGCAGGACGGGTTGTTGCTGTAGAGCGCGATGGCGTGCATCTTGACGTTCGGGATCACGTACGGGCCGTGTCCGAGCGAGGCCGCGTTGCCGACCACGGCGGGCGAGGCCGAGGCGTACGCGCCGCCGTCCAGCACGATCCGGGCGTCGGCGAAGACCAGCTTGCCGTCGCGGGTGGCGCCGTGCTCGTACTGCATCCTGGCCGGGTGGCGGTGCACGTGGCCGTAGAAGGACTCGTCACGGGCGTAGACGATCTTGACCGGCTTGCCGGTGTGCTGGGCGAGCAGGCAGGCGTGGATCTGCATCGAGATGTCCTCGCGGCCGCCGAAGGCGCCGCCGACACCGGCCAGCGTGAGGCGGACCTTCTCCTCCGGCAGGGCCAGCACGGGCGCCATCTGCTGGCGGTCCACGTGCAGCCACTGGGTGGCGACGTAGAGGTCGATGCCGCCGTCCTCGGCCGGCACGGCCAGGCCGGACTCCGGGCCGAGGAAGGCCTGGTCCTGCATGCCGACCTCGTAGGTGCCCTTGACGATGACGTCCGCCATCGCCCGCACCTCGTCGGTCACGCCGAGGCCGGAGACCAGCTTCTGCTCGTGGCAGATGTTGCCGTACCCGTGCGACTTGAACTCGTGCGGCTCGTGCACGTAGCCGTGGGTCTCGGGGTCGAGGCACTGCTCCTCGGTGACGATCGGGGTGAGCACCTCGTACTCGACCTTGATCTTCTTCACCGCGCGGCGGGCCGTCTCCGGGTGGTCGGCCGCGACCAGCGCGATCGCCTCACCGTGGTAGCGGACCTTGTCGATCGCCAGGGCCGGCTGGTCCTGGATCTCCAGGCCGTAGAACTTCGAGCCCGGGATGTCGTCGTGGGTGAGGACGGCGTACACGCCCGGCACCTTGAGCGCCTCGGAGACGTCCACCGAGAGGATGTTGGCGCGGGGGTGCGGCGAGCGCAGCGCCATACCCCAGAGCATGTCCTCGTGCCACATGTCGGACGAGTACGCGAACTCGCCCTTGACCTTCAGGTTGCCGTCCGGGCGCAGCGGCGAGCCGCCGATGCCGTCCTTGGACGCCTGGTTGATGTTCTGCAGGTTCTTCTGACCCTGGATCGTGCGAGTGCTCATTCCGAAGCCGCCTTACCAGCGCACTTGCGGGCGGAAGCCAGCCGCACCGCGTCCATGATCTTCTCGTAGCCCGTGCAGCGGCAGAGGTTGCCCGACAGCGCCTCGCGGATGTCGTTGTCGCTCGGCTGGGCGTCGTTCTCCAGCAGCGCGTCCGTCTGCACCAGCAGACCGGGGGTGCAGAAGCCGCACTGGACGGCGCCGGCGTCGATGAACGCCTGCTGGACGAGGCCCAGCTCACCGTTCTCGTCGGCCAGGCCCTCGACCGTGCGGACCTCGCGGTCCTGCACCTGGCCGGCGGCGACCAGGCAGGAACAGACCGGCGTCCCGTCCAGGTAGACCGTGCAGGAGCCGCACTCGCCCTGCTCGCAGGCGTTCTTCGAGCCCGGGAGGCCGACCCGCTCGCGCAGCACGTACAGCAGGCTCTCGCCCTCCCACACGTCGTCGGCCTCGACCGGCTTGCCGTTGGCGGTGAAAGTGACCCTCATGCCGCGCTCCTGATCTGCTTGCTGTAGTCGTTCCAACACCAGGTGAGGGTGCGGCGGGCCATCACGGCCAGCGAGTGCCGCCGGTAGTCGGCGGTGCCGCGGACGTCGTCGATGGGCGAGGCCGCGGCCTTGACCAGCTCGCCGAACCGCTGGATCACCTCGGCGCCCAGCAGGTCGCCCGACTCCCAGAGGCCGCGCTCGGCGAGCACGCCCTGCAGGTACTCCTCGGCCTCCACGGCGCGGCGCGGCGTGGGGGCAGCCGAACCGATACCGGTGCCGACGGTGCCGTTCTTCGGGTGGAGGGCGAAACCGAAGGCGCAGACCGCGATCACCATGGCGTTGCGGGTGCCGATCTTCGAGAACTGCTGCGGGCCGTCCGCGACGGGGATGTGCACGGCCCGGATCAGCTCGTCGGCCTCCAGGCTGTTGCGCTTCACGCCGACGTAGAACTCGTCGATCGGGATCATCCGGGTGCCGCGCACCGAGGCCGCCTCGACGAAGACGTCCCGGCCCGCCGCCAGCAGCGCGGGGTGCGCGTCGCCGGCCGGGGAGGCACCGCCGAGGTTCCCGCCGACGCCGCCGCGGTTGCGGATCTGCGGCGAGCCGACGGTGTGGGCCGCCAGGGCCAGGCCGGGCAGCGGTCCGGACAGCTCGTTGATGATCCGGGTGTAGGGGACCGAGGCGCCGAGCTTGACGACGTCGCCGTCGTTCGACCATTCGGTGAGCTCGGTGATGCGGTTCAGGTCGAGAATCGCGGATGGCCGGTGCACGTCGAAGTTCATCTCGACCATGACGTCCGTGCCGCCCGAGATGGGCAGCGCGGTCGGGTACTCAGCCTTCGCCGCGAGTGCCTCGTCCCAGGTAGCGGGCCGAAGGAACTCCATGCGGGTGTCTCCTCAAGTCGTTGCCGGCCGGACTGGTGGGCACAGTGCCCGGAACTCGGTGTTCGGACCGTGCGAACCGCTTCGTTACCTCGGCGTCCGATCCTGGTCACCGGGATGTGTCCGGCGGCGTGTGGCCAGTGAACCGCTGTGACGGGGCCCACTGGCAGTCACCGATGGCATGAAGCCCCGGCTGTGGTCCCGCCCGGCATCCTGTACGTTCCTCTAAGGCGGACAATCTCGCAGCCCAGCCGTTTACCGGGCGCTACCTACGACCGTAATCCGGCCGTGATTCCCAAGCTATGGCCCCGTGATCCGGGCGCCGGTCGGTACGTAACACCGAGCACAGATGTTCGGGCACACTGTCTCCCCGGACCGAGCGCTCGGGCCCCCTTTCACCCTCCCCCCAGCCCGTTAGGAGTCCCGGATGCGTGTCCGTGACCTGCTCGCCCCCGGAGCCCCGCGACTGCGCCTGCTCGCGGCGGAGGAAGAGCTTGACCGCCAGGTCAGCGGCGTCATGACCACGGACCTGCACGACCCGGGCCGCTACCTGCACGGCGGCGAGCTGGTGCTCACCGGCATGCTCTGGCGCACCGGGCCCGCCGACTCCGAGCGGTTCGTGCGGACCATCGTGGCCGGCGGCGCCGTCGCCCTCGCGGCCGGCGAGGCCGAGGTCGGCCCCGTCCCCGAGGACCTCGTCGACGCCTGTCGCCGCCACCGCATGCCCCTGTTGGCGGTACCCGACGACATCGCTTTCGGCACCGTCACCGAGTTCATCGGCCGGCAGGTCTCCGCCGACCGCGCGGCCGACCTCGCCGCCCTGGTCGACCGCCACCGCCTGCTGGTCTCCGCGGCCGGCGGCGGTGGCCTGGACGCCGTCCTCGACCTGCTCGGCGGCGACCTCGACCTCGACTGCTGGGTGCTCACCCCCACCGGCGCGGTGATCGCGGGCCCGGCCGACCGGCTCTCCGCCGAGGACCGGGACCAGCTGGTCCGCGCCCACCTGGGCGCCCAGCGCCAGCGCCGCCGCCCCCCGCACCGGGCCCGGCTGGTCACCGGCTCCTACTCGCTGCTGCCCGCCCCCGCCACCCCCGACGCCGAGTCGCCGCTCGCCGACTGGGTGCTCGCGGTGGCCGGCGACGTCACCGAGTGGACCGGCAAGCGCCAGCAGCTCGCCGAGAACCTGGCCCGGCTGGTCGCCGCCGAGCGGCAGCGCCGCGACGAGGGCCGCCGGCTGCGCCGCCGCCTCGCCGACGAGGTGCTCACCCTGCTGCAGCGCGACGCCGACCCGGCCGAGATCAGCCGCACCCTCTACGCCTCCTCGGCGATGGCCGCCCGCTACGAGAGCCACGAGCCCAAGCCCCAGGCGCAGGACGGTTCCTGGCTGGTGCTCAGCGCCGAGGGCACGGGCCTGCCGGAGGGGACGGTGCGCTCGGTCCTGGAGGAGGCCCTGGGCGGGACGACCGACCGCGCGCTGATCGCCGGGGCCGGCACCGGCGCCGTCGTGGTGCTGCCCGCGCTGGACAGCGCGGTGCCCGCCGACACCCTGCGCGAACTGCTCGCCCCGCTGGAGGCCGGCCTCGGTTCGGAGGGCCGGATCACCCTCGGCGTCTCCGCCCCCGCCTCCGAGGCGGGCGGTCTGCGCGGCGCCCTGGAGGAGGCCCGGCACGCCCGCCGGATCGCCGCGGCCCGGGTCGGCCGGGTCTGCGTGGCCGGCCCGGAGGAGCTGGCCTCGCACGTGCTGCTGCTGGCGGCCGTCCCGGACGAGGTCCGCCGGGCGTTCCGCAGCCGGCTGCTGGACAAGGTGATCGCCTACGACATCGAGCACCAGGCGGACCTCGTCCGCACCCTGGAGGCGTTTCTGCGCTCGGACGGTTCGTGGACCAGGTGCGCGGGCCAGCTGCACGTCCACGTCAACACGCTGCGCTACCGGATCGGCCGGATCGAGGAGCTGACCGGCCGGGACCTCTCCCGGCTGGAGGACCGGGTGGACTTCTACCTGGCCCTCGAACTGGCCTGACCGCCCGGCGGGCTGACGCCACGGCGGGCTGACCACCCGGAGCCTGACCGTCCGGAGCCTGACCGTCCGGCAGGCCGGCCGGACGACGAAGGGCCCGCCGCGAGCGGATCGCGGCGGGCCCTTCGTCTCAACCGGTCAGGGCTGGGCGGGGATCACACTGGTGATCCACTCGAACACGCCCGGCACCATGTTCTTCCAGACGTCGCTGGAGTGCGGCCCGGTGGTCTCCTGGACCTGCACGGTGGTCGGCGCCTTCGCGGCCGCGGCGATCGCCTGGCCGTCCTCGTAGCCGTCACCCTTGTTGCCGGAGATGTACAGGGCGACCTTCGGCGGCTGGGCGGCGGTCTTGACGATGTTGACCGGGTTGTTCGCCTCGCGCAGCTTCGGGTCCTTGCCGACCAGCGAGTCCTTCTCGGTCGCGGGGTCGTTGTAGCCGGAGAGGCTGACGCCGGCCCGGTAGCGGTTGGGGTGGGCCAGGGACAGCTTGGTGGCGCAGTGGGCCCCGGCCGAGTACCCGGCGACCGCCCAGCGGTCGGGGGAGGCGTCGGCGCGGAAGTTGTCCAGCACCATCTGCGGGACGTCCCGGGTCAGCCAGGTGTCCGCGTTGACCTTGCCGGGCACGTCGGTGCAGCCGGCGTCGGTGCTGTTGCCCAGCAGCAGGGTGCGCGGGGAGACCAGGATGAACGGGGCGACCTTGCCCTGCTGCATCAGCGGCTTGAGCTGCTCGGAGACCTTCAGCGTGCCGTACCAGGTGGAGGAGGAGCCCGGGAAGCCCGGGATCAGCTCGACGACCGGGAACTTCTTGTCCTTGAACGCCGGGTCGTGGTACTGCGGCGGCAGCCAGACCAGGACCTCGCCGTCCACGCCGGACAGCTGGCCCTTCAGGTCGGTCTTCTGGACGTCGTTCGGCACCTTCGGGTCGTCCACGCCGCGGAACTGCTGCGCCACCTTGGGCGGCTGCTTGGCGTCCCCGCTGCCCCCCTGGCCGCCGGACGCTGCGGCCGTGCCACCGGCACCCGGGTCGGCCGGCGGCACCGAGGGCACCGCCCGCACGTGCTTGCCGGTGCCGAGGAGGTCGTCCCAGCTGCCGTAGATCAGGTTGGCGTTGTTGACCATGATGAAGACCATCAGCACGGCCGTGACCTGACAGAAGACGATCATCGCGAGCCTGGACAGGATCTGCACCGGCCGGGGCCCGCGCACCTTGCCCCAGAGCAGCAGGGCCACTGCGATGGAGATCGGCACGAGAATGACCGTGCAGAGGAAGAATGGCGTGCCTGTCAGTTGCATCAAGTTCTCGTATCCGGGTTCAAAGCCGTCCGGGGCCCCACTCGCCCGGAACTCGCTCCAATGACATCGGACGGCCAGGAACGGGGATCGGTTGCCGTCCTAATCTGTGTGGAACCTGAGAGGAACATCACGTTTCCGTGATGATCCCTTTTCGGGTCCGTCCTAGTCTGCCACCCTGACGGCCCGTGCCCTGACGATGCGCCCAGCCGACTCCCAGGATTTCCCCCCGGCAGGGCACGATACCGCCCGGGCGGAGCGCGGTGGCAGGCGAGGCGGTGCACGGGCCGCTACGGCGTGCAGCGAGACTATGGTCATGAGCATTACGCGCTTCCGACCTTCCCACCGGATCCGGCCCGTCTGCGCCGCCCTGGTCCTGCTGGCCGCCGTCGCCGGCTGCAGCAGTACCGGAGGCCTGCGCGCCGAGCAGGCCAGAGCCAAGGCCTCGGCCGCCGCCGGCAGCGCCGTCACGACCCCGCGCTGGAAGATCGCCATGGTGACCCACGCGGGCGCCGGCGACGCCTTCTGGGACACCGTGCGCAAGGGCGCCGAGCAGGCGGCCGCCAAGGACAACATCACCTTCCTGTACTCCAACGACGCGCAGACCCAGAACCAGGTCCAGCTCGTCCAGGCCGCCATCGACCAGAAGGTCGACGGCCTGCTGGTCACCCTCGCCAAGGGCGACGCGCTCGGCGACGTCCTCGGCAAGGCCAAGGCCGCCGGCATCCCGGTGATCACCATCAACTCGGGCCAGGAGTTCTCCGCCAAGTTCGGCGCCCTCACCCACATCGGCCAGGACGAGTCCACCGCCGGCCAGGCCGCCGGCGCCGAGCTGGCGACGCGCGGGCGCAAGAACGTGCTCTGCGTGATCCACGAGCAGGGCAACGTCGGCCAGGAACAGCGCTGCTCCGGTGCCCAGGCCAAGGCCGGCGGCGCCTTCCAGGTGCTCTACGTGGACGGCGTGAACATGCCCGACGCGCGGGCCGCCCTCGCCGCCAAGCTCCAGGCCGACCCGGCCATCGACACGGTGCTCACGCTCTCCGGCCCGATGGCCGCCACCGGCCTCCAGGCGATCCAGGACGCCCGCCGCACCGTCGAGCTGGACACCTTCGACCTCGGGACGCAGGTGGTCTCCGGGCTCAAGGCCGGCAGCGTCGGCTTCGCCGTCGACCAGCAGCCCTACCTCCAGGGCTACGAGGGCGTCGACCTGCTCTGGCTCTACCGCTCCAACCTCGACATGCTCGGTGGCGGCAAGCCGGTGCTGACCGGCCCGCAGATCCTCACCAAGGACAACGCCGACGCGCTCGCCGAGTACGTCGCGAGGGGGACGCGTTGAGCACCCCCGACCTGCTCGTGCAGGACCCCGCCCAGGACCGCCCGGCGGCTCTGCGGCGGCTGCTCGCCCGGCCCGAGCTGGGCGCGCTGATCGCCGCCGCCGCCGTGTTCCTGGTCTTCTCCGCCGTTGCCGAACCCTTTCTGCAGGTCTCCTCGCTGGGCACCGTGCTCTACGCGGCGTCCACCATCGGGATCATGGCGGTGCCGGTCTCCCTGCTGATGATCGGCGGCGAGTTCGACCTCTCGGCCGGCGTGCTCGTCACCACCGCCGCGCTGACCTCGTCCATGGTCAGCTACCAGCTCACCGCGGTGACCTGGGTCGGCGTGCTGGTCTCCTTGTTGGTCACGCTGTCCGTCGGCGGTTTCAACGGCTGGATGCTCAGCCGGACGAAGCTCCCCAGCTTCATCGTCACGCTGGGCACCTTCCTGATGCTCACCGGCGCCAACCTGGGCGTCACCAAGCTGGTCTCCGGCACCGTCTCCACCAAGCCGATCTCCGACATGGAGGGCTTCGGCTCCTGCCGCTGGCTCTTCGCCTCCGAGGTCACCGTCGGCGGGCTGACGATCAAGGCGACCGTCTGGTGGTGGCTCGGCCTGCTGGTGGTCGGCAGCTGGGTGCTGCTGCGCACCCGCTTCGGCAACTGGATCTTCGCGGTCGGCGGCGACGCGGCCGCGGCCCGCGCGGTCGGCGTGCCGGTCGCCCGGACCAAGACCGTGCTCTACCTCGGCGTCGGCTTCGGCGCCTGGGTGCTCGGCCAGCACCTGCTGTTCTCCTTCGACACCGTGCAGTCCGGCGAGGGCGTCGGCAACGAGCTGATCTACATCGTGGCGGCCGTCATCGGCGGCTGCCTGATCACCGGCGGCTACGGGTCGGTGGCCGGCTCCGCGCTCGGCGCGCTGATCTTCGGCATGGCCAGCAAGGGCATCATCTACGCCCAGTGGAACCCCGACTGGTTCAAGTTCTTCCTGGGCGCGATGCTGCTGCTCGCGGCCCTGCTGAACTCCTGGGTCAAGCGCCGCGCCGAGAGGGGACCGCGATGACCGGCCTGCCTTCCCCCGAGCCGCTCGCCACCGAGCCGCTCCCGTCCGAGCTGCTCTCCCTCAAGGGCGTCGGCAAGACGTACGGGACGGTCCGCGCACTGGAGGACGTCTCGCTCACCCTGCGGGCCGGCGAGATCAGCTGCGTGCTCGGCGACAACGGCGCCGGCAAGTCCACCCTGATCAAGATCATCGCAGGGCTGCACCGGCACGACGAGGGCGCCTACGCCATCGGCGGCGAGGAGGTCCGCCTGGACTCCCCGCGCCAGGCCCTCGACCGCGGCATCGCCACCGTCTACCAGGACCTCGCCGTGGTGCCGCTGATGCCCGTATGGCGGAACTTCTTCCTCGGTTCCGAGCAGGGGTACAAGCGGTGGGGCGGCCTGCGGCTGGACGCCGACGGGATGCGCGCCACCACCCGCGAGGCCCTCGCCAGGATGGGCATCGACCTGCACGACGTCGACCGGCCCATCGGCACCCTCTCCGGCGGCCAGCGCCAGTGCGTCGCCATCGCCCGTGCCGTGCACTTCGGCGCCAAGGTGCTGATCCTGGACGAGCCGACCGCCGCACTCGGCGTCAAGCAGTCCGGTGTGGTGCTCAAGTACGTCACCGCGGCGCGCGACGCCGGGCTCGGGGTCGTGCTGATCACCCACAACCCGCACCACGCGTACCTGGTCGGCGACCACTTCACCCTGCTCAGGCGGGGCCGGATGGCCGGCAGCCACCCCAGGGCCGAGATCGGCCTCGAAGAGCTCACCACCGAGATGGCCGGCGGCTCCGACCTCGCCGAACTCTCGCACGAACTCGCCCGCCCGCAACCCGTCGACACCCCTGAGGAGCGCCCGCAGCCGTGACCAGCCCCAACGCCGCCACCCGGCCGCCGGTCCTGCCCACCCTGCTCGGCCTCGGCCCGCGCGCCGAGCGCCGCCGCCGTGCCCTGCCCGCAGGCCTCCTGCGGCTGCCCACCATCGGCGTCGACATCGGCGGCACCAAGGTCGTCGCGGGCGTGGTGGACGGCGAGGGCAAGGTGCTGGAGAAGCTGCGCACCGACACCCCCGACAAGAGCAAGAGCGCCAAGGTCGTCGAGGACGTCATCGTCGAGCTGGTGCTCCAGCTCGCCGACCGGCACGACGTCCACGCGGTCGGCATCGGCGCGGCCGGCTGGGTCGACGCCGACCGCTCCAAGGTGCTCTTCGCCCCGCACCTCAACTGGCGCAACGAGCCGCTCCAGGAGGTGCTCAGCGAGCGGCTGCGGTTCCCGGTGATCGTCGAGAACGACGCCAACGCCGCGGCCTGGGCCGAGTGGCGCTTCGGCGCCGGGCGCGGCGAGGACCACATGGTGATGCTCACCCTCGGCACCGGCATCGGCGGGGCCGTCGTCCGCGACGGCTTCGTCGACCGCGGCAAGTACGGGCTGGCCGGCGAGTTCGGGCACATGCAGGTGGTGCCCGGCGGCCACCGCTGCCCCTGCGGCAACCGGGGCTGCTGGGAGCAGTACTCCTCCGGCAACGCCCTGGTGCGCGACGCCCGCGAACTGGTCGCCGAGGAGTCCCCGGTGGTCCAGCCGCTGCTCGCCCGGGCCGGCGGCACCGTCGAGGGCATCACCGGCCCGCTGGTCACCGAGGCCGCGCGGGCCGGCGACCCGACCGCCACCGAGCTCCTCTACGAGGTCGGCACCTGGCTCGGCGTCGGCATCGCCAACCTGGCCGCCGCCCTCGACCCCGGCCGCTTCGTCATCGGCGGCGGCGTCTCCGAGGCCGGCGACCTCCTCCTCGCCCCCGCCCGCGACACCTTCCGCCGCACCCTCACCGGCCGCGGCTTCCGCCCCGAGGCGACCATCGTGCACGCCGCCCTCGGCAACGAGGCCGGCCTGGTCGGCGCCGCCGACCTCGCCCGCCAGGTCGCCCGCCGCTTCCGCACCATCAAGCGCCGCCGGGTGGAACGCAGCGTCCCGTAGGGCTCGTCCCGGCGCGCGGGGGAGTGGGAAGTCGGCCGGTCCGACTTCCCACTCCGGGTCAGGCCGCGCGACCGGGCGGGGTCAGGCGGGCTGCCACAGCTCGACCCGGTTGCCCTCGGGATCGGTGACCCAGCCGAACCGGCCCACACCCTCCATGTCCTGGGTGTCCCCGGCCACGTCCGCTCCCTTGGCCCGCAGCTGCGCGAGCATCGCGTCCAGGTCGCGGACCCGGAAGTTGAGCATGGTCTGCTGGGTGCGGGACCCGAAGTAGTCGGTCCCGGCCTCGAACGCCGCGAACACCGTCGGCCCGGCCTCCTGACGCCACAGGCCGTGCTCGTCGGCGTCCAGGCCCAGGCAGTCGCGGTACCACGCGCTCAGGGCCGCCGGGTCGGCGGCCCGCAGGAAGTACCCACCGATTCCAAGCACACGTTCCATGGCGCCATCCTGCCAGGAGGGCGACCGGTCCGGCCGGCACCGCACCAGCGCGCCCCTCCCGTGGCACCGAGCCCGGAACGCGCTCTCCCGCCCCGCCCGTCTCCGGCGGCCGTACGTCAACTACCCGTTGGTAGTGAAGCGGCCCTGTTGTCGCGGCCATGGCTCCTGTGAAACAACGGAGTTGACGTCGACTCAGGAGGCATTTCCGGATGAGAGCCCTGGCCCGCATCGCCCCGTCGCTCCTTCTTGCCACCGCCCTGGTCTGCTCCGTCGCGGGGCCGGCCACCGCGGCGGGGCCACCAGTGCAGTCGCCGCCCAAGGTGCCGGAGGCGGTGGGGTGGGGCGGCGCGGTCGCCAGCGTGGACGCCGACGCCACCGCCGCCGGGATCGAGGTGCTGCGCAAGGGCGGGAACGCGGTGGACGCCGCGGTCGCCGTCGCGGCGGCGCTCGGGGTCACCGAGCCGTACTCGGCCGGGATCGGCGGCGGCGGGTACTTCGTCTACTACGACCACGCCACCGGGCGGGTCTCCACCATCGACGGCCGGGAGACGGCCTCCCGGACGGCCGACGAGGGGCTCTTCCTGGAGGGCGGCAAGCCGCTGCCGTTCGCCGACGCCGTCACCAGCGGGCTGTCGGTCGGCGTGCCCGGCTCCCCGGCGACCTGGGAGACGGCCGTCCGGCTCTGGGGCAGGCGCTCCTTCGCCGACGCGCTGAAGCCCGCCCAGCGGATCGCCGACCAGGGCTTCACCGTCGACCAGACCTTCCAGGACCAGACGGCGCTCAACCAGGCCAGGTTCAAGGACTTCCCCGACACGGCGAAGCTCTTCCTCCCCGGCGGCAACCTGCCCGTCGTCGGCTCCACCTTCCGCAACCCCGACCTGGCCGCCACCTACCGGCAGCTCGGGAAGGAGGGCACCAAGGCGCTCTACCAGGGCGACCTCGCCACCGACATCGTCCGGACCATCCAGCACCCGCCGGTCGACCCGGCGTCCGGGCGCAACGCCCGCCCAGGCCGGGTGGACGCCACCGACCTGGCCGGCTACCAGGCGAAGCGCCAGCAGCCCACCCACGTGGCCTACCGCGACCACGACCTCTACTCGATCGCCCCGTCCAGCTCCGGCGGCACCACCGTCGGCGAGGCGCTCGGCATCCTGGAGGACGGCGAGGTCGGCGGCTACGACGCCACGCAGTACTACCACCACTTCCTGGACGCCTCCCGGATCGCCTTCGCCGACCGCAACCGCTGGGTCGGCGACCCGGCCTTCAACGACGTGCCGGTGAAGGAGCTGCTCTCCGAGCGCTACGCCGCGTCCCGGGCCTGCCTGGTCAGCCCCGACCGCGCCCTCACCAGCCCGCTCGCCCCCGGCGACCCGCGCCACCCGGCCGCCTGCGCGAGCGCCGGCCCCGCGCCCGCCGCCGAGCCGTACGAGGGCCTCAGCACGAGCCACCTGACCGTGGCCGACCGCTGGGGCAACGTCGTCTCCTACACGCTCACGCTGGAGCAGACCGGCGGCAGCGGCATCACCGTCCCCGGCCGCGGGTTCCTGCTCAACAACGAGCTGACCGACTTCAACTTCACCCCGCTCACCCCCGGGGTGCCCGATCCCAACCTGCCCGGCCCGGGCAAGCGCCCCCGGTCCTCGCTCTCGCCGACCATCGTGCTGCGCGACGGCGAGCCCGTGCTGGCGGCGGGCTCGCCCGGCGGCGCGACCATCATCACCACCACCCTCCAGGTGCTGCTCGGCCGCCTCGACCGGGGGCTGAGCCTGGAGCAGGCGATCGCCGCGCCGCGCGCCAGCCAGCGCAACACGGCCGCCACGCAGGCCGAGCCGGCCTTCCTCGCCCTGCCCGAGCGGGCCCGGCTGGAGGCGCTCGGCCACGTGTTCGCGAGCACGCCCGAGATCGGCGCCGCGACCGGCGTCGAACGGCTGCCGGACGGCCGCTGGGTGGCGGCCGCCGAACCGGTCCGCCGCGGCGGCGGCGCGGCGGCGGTGGTGCGGCCCGCCCCCTGAGGCACCGGCCCGCGCCCGGGGCCGGGCCGGTTTGTCGGTGGGCGGCGGTAGATTCGGGGTGGGCGTCCTGCGGGCGCCCACCCGTCGTCCGCACGACCCGACGAACCACCGTCCGAACCACCGGGAAGGCCGCCCGCCGTGACCGTCCGCATCGCCACCTGGAACATCAACTCCGTCACCGCGCGGCTGCCCAAGCTCCTCGAATGGCTGGAGAGCGCCAAGCCGGACGTGCTCTGCCTCCAGGAGCTCAAGTGCGCCGCCGACGCCTTCCCGTACGAGGCCGTGCGCGAGCTGGGCTACGAGACGGCCGCGCACGGCACCGGCCGGTGGAACGGCGTCGCCGTCGTCTCCCGGATCGGCCTGGACGACGTCGTGCGCGACCTCCCCGGCCAGCCCGGCTACCTCGCCGACGACGCCCTGCTGTCCGACGTCGAGCCGCGCGCCATCGCCGCCACCTGCGGCCCGGTCCGGGTCTGGTCGGTCTACGTGCCCAACGGCCGCGAGGTCGGCCACGCCCACTACCGCTACAAGCTGGAGTGGCTGGAGGCCCTGCGCCAGGCCGCGCTGGAGGACGCCGCCGGCCCGCGCCCGTTCGCCGTCCTCGGGGACTTCAACATCGCCCCGGCCGACGAGGACGTCTTCGACGTCGCCGCCTTCGAGGGCCTCACCCACGTCACCCCCGCCGAGCGCGCCGCCCTCGCCGCCCTCGCCGAGGCCGGCCTCCAGGACGTCGTCCCCCGCCCGCTCAAGTACGACCGCCCCTACACCTACTGGGACTACCGCCAGCTGGCCTTCCCGAAGAACCGGGGCATGCGGATCGACCTCACCTACGGCAACAAGGCCTTCGCCGACGCCGTGACCGACAGCTACGTCGACCGCGAGGCCCGCAAGGGCAAGGGCACCTCCGACCACGCCCCGGTCGTCGTCGACCTGGACCTCTGATCCACTCCCGGTAGCGGGTCCTCCCTCGAACGGTCCAGAGCGGTGGCCGGGCGGGGGAGGGGTGCCTACCGTCGGTGAGTGACTGGGTGTGGTTGTTCGATCACGAGGACATCGGAGTCCCCGGCTGCGCCCGAGAATCCCGGAGGTTCCGGCATGCGCCCCACGCGTACGGCCGCCGCCGCCCTGATCGGCGCGACGGTGCTGACCGGCCTGACGGCCCCCATCGCGCTGGCCAAGGACGGCGCCGCCACGGTCAGCCCTTCCCAGGCCGCACCGGGCCAGACCGTGACGGTCACGGTCTCCTGTGAGAAGTCCGACAAGCCCGACGGCAAGACCATCACCGCCAACTCCCAGGCGTTCGAGGGCGGCCCGGCCACCCTCACGCTCGGCTCCGACGGCAAGCACACCGGCTCGGCCCGGCTGGCGGGCAAGTACAGCGGCGACAACAAGGTCGACGGCACCTGCCCCGACGGCGCCGCCTTCTCCACCAGCGTCACGGTGACCACCGTGTCCGCGTCGACGACCACGTCGTCGCCGGCCGGGAGCCTCGGCGAGTGGGGACAGGCCGCCGGGGAGTGGGCGGGATCGCTCGGGCAGTCCGGCGCGGGGAGCCAGCAGATCGCCCCGCACGGCGCGGTGAAGACCGGCCTCGGCGGCTCGGTCGCCTCCAACCCGGCGGAGCTGGCCGGCGGTGCGGCGCTGGTCGTCGGCGGCATCGGCGGCTTCTGGCTGCTGCGGCGGCGGACCGGTGCCGGCTCCGCCTGAAGGACCGCCGCCGGCGAGGACGAGCGCGCCGGTGGTCCTGCGGTCGGCCGTGTGGTGCCGCCGGGCCGATGGCCCGGCGGCACCGTCCTGTTCCGGGCCGGTCCTCAGACGGTGACGGCGCGGGCCCCCGGCCACTGCGGGGCGTCGGCGGACCCTCCCGGTCCGGAGGACTCCGCGGACCCGGCGGCCTCCGCGGCGCGCAGGGCGCCGTTGGCGAGCAGGTACTGGGCCAGGATGTACGTGGCCATGATCCAGAACTGATGCCCCGGCAGCTCCCGCCACTTCGCCAGCTTGGTGGCGATCAGCGTGTCGGAGAGCAGGAAGAGCGCCCCGCCCAGGCCCGTCCGCCACCCGAGCCCCGCCGAGGTGACCGCCGTCGAGGCGAGCAGCAGGCTGTACCCGGCCACCGGGGCCTGGAGGTCGCCGAGATCCGGCCAGAGCCGGCCCACCATCACCGCCCAGGCCGTCGCGTACGCGGCGGCGACGACCAGCGCCCGCCGCCTGTCGCTCAGCGCCCCCTGCCGGACGAACATCGTCACGTAGCAGACGTGCGCCGCCGCGAAGGAACCCATGCCGGCCAGGAACGCGGTGTCGTCGCCGAGCTGGAGCAGCACGTCGCCGCCCCCGCTGAGCAGCAGCGCGGGCGCCAGCAGCTTCGGAGCCTCCCGGCCCGCCGTGGTGGCGGCCGTGACGCTGTGCGCGGCCAGCAGCGGCATCAGCGCCGGCTTGGTGGCGTGCCGCAGCGCGGGCGTGTCGGTGAGGAGCGCGCCCAGGTGGGCGGCCGAGGTGGCGGCGAAGCCGGTGAGCAGCCCGGTGGCGCTGCGCAGGCGCCCGCCGAGAACGGCGCGGGTGGTGGTGCGGATGCTCATGCGGCGGTGTCCTCCGGGAGTTCGGGCGGGGCGGGCGGTGCTGCGGACGTGGTGCGGCGGGCCGGCCTGTTCGTTCGCACCCTAGGCGACCGGGCCCGAGTCGGGGAAGGGGCTTGTTACCGGCGCGTAGCGGCCGTCGGGCCCGCGGGGTGACGCGGCGGCGGGCGGGGCACCGTGGTGACCGGCGGGGCGGCGTGGCGACGGGCGGGGCGGCGTCGCACCGGGGCGCGGCCGGCCAATTCGGTACCGGGTCCCCTTGCTGCCAGCGGGCGCCGGGCCCACCGTCTAGTCTGGTCAACGACATGGAGCAGCAGGAGTACGCGGTCGGCGCCACGCAGGTGGCCGGCGGCACGTCGGACGGGCGCGCGGGCGGGGCGGGGCGGGGCACCACCGACGCCGTCGTCGCCGTACGCGAAGCCGGGCCTGACGCTCCGCAGGAGGCCGGCCCGGCCGCGGAGGCCGCCGGACTCTCGCCCGACCCGGGACTGCTCCGGCTCGCCCGCTGGTTCGCCGAGGCCGGCCCCAGTACCGCCGACGACCTCTGCGTCGCCTCCTTCGGCCTCTACCCCGCCCGCCACTTCGGCGTCCCCGCCGAGCCGGCCGCCGGTCTCGCACCCGGCCCGGCCGGGGCCGAGGTCAGCTGGTGGCACGGCCCCACCGCGCACGCGCCCGCCGCGCTACGCGCCCGCGAGGCCCGTGCTGCGCGCGGCCTTCGCCGGGCCCGGCGCGACGCGGGCGCGTCGCCCGTCGTCCCCTCGGGCGCGAAGCCGGGCACGCCCGGCAAGCACCGCAAGCCCGAACAGTCGCGCTCCTCCGCGGCCGGTACGCAGGACCGTTCCGCCGCCGCCGAGCGCCGGATCGCCGCCCGCCTGCTGCTGGCCCACCCCCTGGTGACCGCCTCCGGGCCGCACGCCGACGGGTTCCCACTGATTCGCCGTCACCGCGACTGGCTCACCGAGCGGTTCGACACCCTGCTCGGCTACCGCCTGGTGGTCGGCCCCTGGCACGCCCGCCTCTGCAAGGCGGGCCTCGGCCCGGGCGCCGCCCGCCGACTCGAACACCCCGGCACCGGCGCCCCGTTCACCCCCGGCGGCTATGCCCAACTCGCCCTCGCCCTGGCCCTGCTGGTCGACGCACCCGAGGAGCTCCCGCTCGGCCGGCTGCTCGCCGCGATGCGCGCCGCCGCACCCGGGCCGGACCGTGCCGCCGCCCCCGCCGACCTCGCCGACCTCGCCATGGCGTTCGCCGCACTCGCCGACTGGCAGGTGCTCGCGGACATACCGGCGGACCTCACCGAGGAGGGCGCCGTCCTGACGGTCGACCGCGAGCTGGCCCGCGCCGTCCCCGCCGGGCCGCCCGCCCTCGCCGCCGACGCCGCCGGCCTGATCCGCCGCGCCGGCGAGGCCGAGCCCGGCACCGCCGTCCGCCGCCGCCTCGCCGAGACCCCGGCAGTCCTCGCCGCCGACCTGACCGAGGACCAGCGCACCTGGCTCCGCGACCACGGGCACACCGGCCCTGCCGCCCTCGCCGACTTCCTCGGCCTGGAGGCCGAGATCCGGGCCGAGGGCGTCGCCCTGGTCGACCCCGCCGACGAGCTCACCGACCTCGCCCTGCCCGGGGCCGGCACCGTGGCCCAGGCGGCCCTGCTGCTGGTCGAGCGTCTCGTCGAGGAGGTCCGCCCGCTCCCCGGCGAGGCCGTCGACGCGGACGTCCCCGTCCCGGACGCGCTGATAGACGGCGTCCTGGGCGACCTCGCCGACGAGTACGGCCTCCCGGCCGGCTGGCGCCGCGACTACCTCGCCGACCGCACCGCCCTGCGCCGCGACACCCTCGACCTGCTCCACCGGATGGGCCTGCTCGCACCCACCCCCCGCGGCACCCGCCCCCCGGGCTGGCTCCTCCGCGCCCCCGCCGCCCGCTACGCCCCCGCCGCCGACCTCCTCCCGGCCCCGGGGACCGGCCGGCACTCACGCCGGGACGCCACGGTCACCATCCCCGCCCCGGCCGGGCCGCGCGAGGAACAGCGGGCCTGAGGGTCAGACCCGGATGATCTCTGCCCGATGGCCGCAGAGCATGGTCATGTCGTCGGGGTCCGACGTGAAGACGGTCACCGGGCCGTGCTGCCGCAGGGCGATGGCGGCGAGTGCGGCGTCGATGGCGTATTTGTGGCCGTGCAGGCCGGCGTCGGCAAGCAGCGCAATCGCGTCATTGGCGATCTGCTCCGTCACGGGTTCTACGACGATGCGGGAGAGCATCCACTGCCAGAGCGGTCGGTTGATCTTCTTGTGATAGCTCTCCACCAGCGTCATCGAGCTGGTGATGACCCGGATGCCCAGCTGGCTCGCGGTCTTGATCCGGGCGCCCATGAGGGGGTCGCCGCCCACTGCGCGCGACAGGGCTTCACAGTCGAGAACGTGTACGAGGTCCATCAGCTCGCCTGGGCCGTGGGCGCGGGTGGGTTCTGGCGTTCCGCGTGGCGACGGTGGAGCTCGCGAAGTTCCTGTTCCGCATGGGCCATGGCATCGTCCGGTACGGGCCCGTACTCGCTCTCCCACCGGTCCACGAACTCGGTGAGTTGTTCCTGCTCGTGCTTGCGCTGGATGGCCTCGGTGACGTAGCGGCTGAAGGCACCCGGGCCGACCTGGGCGCGGATCTGCTCCGCGAGCTTCTCAGGCAGGGTCACGGTGTACTTCTTGGTCGTAGCCATACCACGGACCATACCACGGTCGAATGTGGCCCGGATCACATCACCGGCTGGCCGGTGCCGCGGCCACCGGGCCGTGCTGGACGGTTTCGACGGTGGCGCCGACGCCGAGGGTGCCGAGGGCGATGGAGGCGAGGACGGCGGCGCAGGCCAGGAATCGGCGGTGGCGCTGGGGGAGCGGGAAGCGCGGATCCTGGAGGGTCGCCGGAGGGTTGGCGTTCATGTCAGGGAGCGTTCCAGGGCGGTGTGAACGATCGCTACGCGTGGGTGAAGTCCGGATGGGGGGCGGGCGTCGGTTCGTCCCGGGAGGGCCCGCGTGCGCGGGGCCGGTCGCGCGGGTCGGTGTGCGGCCGCGCGGGATGCAGGCGATGAAGGCGCCGGCGAACGGGGCCCACGAGAGCCGCCGGGCCCAGTGGAAGATCCTCCAGGAGCCGGGGCGGCCCTCGTCCCGAGGCGGCTCGTCAGGCGGCGGCGTACACCGGCGGCGCCTGTTCGGCGGCCACGTGCGTGGTGGGGACGGCGGTGTCGAGGTAGCCGGCGAGCGCCTGCCGGCTGCGGGTCAGCTCGCCGATGCGGGCGTCCAGATCTGCGAGTTCGCCGCGCAGTGTGCCGAGCAGGTCGGGGCAGGCCTCCAGGGCGGGGAGGGGGCCGGTGGCGCACGGCAGGATCTCGGCGATCACCCGGGTGGACAGGCCCGCCGCCAGCAGGCCGCGGATCTGTCGCACCCGGACCAGGGCGTCCTCGCCGTACTCGCGGTAGCCGGCGGCGGACCGCTCCGGGCGGAGCAGGCCCTGCTCCTCGTAGTACCGCAGAAGACGGGTGGACACCCCGGTCAGGCGGGCGAGTTCTCCGATGCGCATGATCACCGGAACGCCCGCCCGCCCGACGCTGTTCCCTCCGGGGCCGGGGCCGGGGCCGGGGCCGGGGCGGTGCCGGTGCAGGGGGCGTTCCCTGTGGTTCCGGCGGCTCCGGTGGCCCCGGCGGGCCGGTTACTCCGCGGGGCCGGTGAGGAAGTCCAGGATCAGCTTGCGCAGTTCGGGCAGCTGCTCGACGACGGCCATGTGGCCGGCGGCCAGCTCCGTGAACCGGGCGCCCGGGATGCCGTCGGCCAGGGCGCGGTGCTGACTGGGCTGCACCAGCATGTCCTCGGTGGGGCTGATCACCAGCGTCGGCACCGCGATGGAGCCCAGCTCGTCCCGCACGTTCAGCGAACCCACCAGTTCGAACTGCTGCCGGAAGGCGGCCGGAAGGGGGGTCAGCAGGTTGGCGTGCAGGCCGGCGAGCTGCTCGGGGGTGAGCGAGCTGACCCAGCTCGACCCGAAGACCACCGAGAGCAGGAAGCGTGCCATCAGCTCCGGCTGGTCGGCCAGGCCGACGGCCAGCTCGGCCGTGATCCGCAGGCGGTGGTCGCCGCCGGCCACCCCGGCGATCAGGAGCAGCGAGCGGACCCGCTGCGGGTGGCGGTTCACGGCGCGGACGGCCACGGCGGCGCCCATCGAGTAGGCGGCCAGGTCGAAGGTCTCCAGGCCCTCCTCGACGGCGGCCGCGACGAGCCGGTCCGCCAGCTCGTCCAGGGTGGGCGCCACCGGCTCGAACGGGGAGTCGCCGGAGCCGGGGAAGTCCGGGGCGACGACGGTGCGGTGGGCGGCGAGGTCCTCCAGCAGCGGGCCCCAGTTGTTGACGCCGCTGCCGGCGGCGCCGTGGGCGAGCAGCAGGCCGGGGCCGGAGCCGACGACGGTCCGGGCGAGCGGGGCGGGGGTGGCGGGCTTCTCGGTCATGACGGGTGGCTCCTCAACGGCCGTTGGCTTTTCCTTCGCTCACGACAGTACGTGTTCACACCGATGTGAAGGTCAACATTCCGGATCAACTCCGTTCGCAGGAAGCCGTGATGACGCTTCGACGGGAACGCGGTGCCGCCCCGGCGGACCTCCGGAACGGCTGACGCGGGGCCCGCGGCGGCCCGGTGGTCCGGGGCGTGACCGGGGGATTCCGCGCTGAGGACGCCCGGGCGGAGCACGGCCCGGATCTCGTCGACAGCCGCGCCCCGCCGCGAGCTCCGCTCCAGAGCCGCGGGCCGCGGGCCGGCAACCGGACACGCTGGAGCACCGACTGGCGCCCGGGCGGCCGGGCCCCACGAGCTGCGCGCCCGCGCGCGACGGACTGCCGCGGCAACACCGGCCCGAGGTGTCCCCGATCGACCGCGAGGGCCATCTCGTCGACGCGGTGGTGGTCCACCCGGTGACGGCCGCCCGGGCGACGGCGCCACGGCACCTGATCACGGCGGCCCGGACGGGCGGTCCGGCCGCTCAGCCGGCGGGCTGGACCTCGTACGGGGCCGGGTACGGCGTCTCGTACGGGGCCAGCACCAGCCGCACCACGTCCTCCAGCCGCCGCCGGGCGTCGCCGAGCGTGGTGCGGCCGGTCACCCAGGCGGTCAGCTCGCCCTGCCAGGCGTGGCCGACGATGTGCCGCACCAGGTCGCTCGCGGCGGCCGGGACCTCGCCCATGACCGCCTGGAGCGCGGTGCTGTCGGCGCGGGCCATGCCCTGGAGCGCCTCGCTGGCGAACGGGTCGGTGGAGGCGGCGACGGCCACCCGGAGCCGGGCCAGCTCGGGTTGGCGCTGGTAGGCGCGCATGCCGCCGCGGACGAAGCGCACCACGCGGTCGGTGGCGGCCGGCCCGGCCCGGGGTCCGCGCAGCTCCGCCACCAGGTCGGCCAGGAGCAGCCGGTGCCACTCGGCGATCGCCGCCGCCAACAGGTGGTCCTTGGAGGAGAAGTAGCGGTACGCCGTCCCCAGGGCGACTCCGGACCGCTCGCAGACCTGCTTCATCTGCAGCCGCTCGACGCCGATCTCGTTCACCAGGGCGAGTGCGGCCGCGATCAGGGACTCGCGGCGTTCGAGCTGACGCGGAGACATCGTCTCCACCGGCCGTGGTGACAGGTCAACCTTGGTCACCCGCACCATGATACGGCTCGGGGCCGCTCAGGAGTATGACGCCGACCGGTCGCCCCTCGTTCGCCCGCCGTCCACCGGGCTCCGGGCCCGGCCGGAGGCGCCGGTCAGCGCTTCCGGGCCGAGCGGTCGCGGAGCAGCGCCTCCTGGACGGCGGAGGCCACCAGCCGGCCGTCCCGGTCGTAGAACTCGCCGAGCGACAGGCCCCGGCCGTCCGAGGAGGAGGGGCTGCGCTGGGCGAACAGCAGCCACTCGTCGGCCCGGAACGGGCGGTGGAACCACATCGCGTGGTCCAGCGAGGCCATGATCAGCCTCGGCGCCTCGGCGCGCTGGAAGAAGTTCGGCTGGACGTGCAGCCCCGCCGTCGAGGCCAGCGTGAGGTCCGAGAGGTAGGTGAGCGCACAGGCGTGCAGCAGCGGGTCGTCGTCGGGCAGCGGGGAGTCGGTGCGCAGCCAGACGAACTGCTGCGGCATGCCGGGCACGGCCGCGGGCACGCCGGGCGCGTCCGGCGGGACGAACCGCAGCTCCAGGGAGCCGAAGCCGCTGGAGCGGGTCAGCTCGGCGCGGGCCGCCTCGTCCCAGAGCGAGAGCGCGTCCGGCAGCTCCTCGGGGCCGGGCAGCAGCGGCATCTCCCGGTGGCGGTCGGCCGCGGGCTCGGGCCGCTTGAAGGAGGCGGAGAGCGTGAAGATCGCATCGCCGCCCTGGACCGCCGTCACCCGGCGGGTGACGTACGACATGCCCTGGCGGACCCGGTCGACCTCGTAGCGGATCGGGCGGGTCGGGTCGCCGGGGAGCAGGAAGTAGCCGTGCAACGAGTGCACCGGGCGGTCGGGCCCGACGGTGAGCCCGGCTGCTGTCAGCGCCTGCGCGGCGACCTGGCCGCCGAAGGCGCGCATCGGGGCGCCGGCATGGCACCGGCCCCGGAACGTGTTCTCGTCCAGCCGCTCGATCCGCAGCAGCTCGGCGAACGGGCCGGCGGTGTCGGTGGCCCGTCTCTCCTGTTCGGTCACGTCGGTCACCGGCCCATAGTGGCAGAAGCCAACGGTCCGATGGTGTGACCTGGGTAACCCTTTCGGGCGAACATCGGTGTAGAACCTGTTCCAGTGACGGGGTTCTCCCGACGGATTGTCAGTACCCCCTCCTAGCGTCCTCGGCATGTCGCAAGCCGCATACGCGTACGCCTATCTGCGCCCGTCCGCCGTCTCCGACGGTGCCGACGGCCCGCGCCTCGCCCTGGAGACCTCCGGCGGTGCCACGCCCCTCGGGGCGGTCGCCAACCCGCGCTTCTTCGCGGGCTTCCTGGCCGACCCGGCGCCGGCCGCCGCCGCGCTGCTCGCGGTCGCCGACGTCGCCGCCGCCCGCTACTACCAGCCTCAGCTGCGCGCCTCGCTTGACCCCGTGGTGACCGCCAACGGCGACCGGCTGCGGTTCGAGTCCTTCTCCGGCTGCTGCGGCGTCTACGCCCGGCTCGACGTGCTCGGGGCCGGGCTCGACGGGGACGAGATCGGCCACGGCACCACCAACGTCGACGTCAACAACCCGCTGCGCGAGGCGCTCACCCGGATCGGCCCGGGTGACCCGCTGCACCTCGCCGTCGGCCCGGACGCCCTGGAGGTCACCACCTTCGACGGGCCGGTCGTCGAGAAGAAGGTGCCGCTGCCCGAACGCTGGCTGCGCGGCTTCGCCGAGACCCAGGTGACGGCGGCCGGGTTCGACCTGCGCGCCGAGCTGCCCGCCGCCGAGGCCGTCCGCTTCCTGCGCTCGCTGCCGCGCGGCGGCCGGGGCGGCGCGCGCACCGTCCAGTGGATCGTTCCGGCCGGGCGGACGCTGCGCCCGACCACCCGGCCGGTTCCCGGGGCGGTCTGCCTGCCCGGGCCGGAGCGGCTGGCCGCCCTGCAGCGGGTGCTGCGGCACGCGTCGGCGCTGCGGGTCTACGGGCCGGTGGCGGGCGACGGCCCGGCCGCCTCGGCCTGGGAGGTGGTGCTGCCCGGCATGCGGCTCACCCTCACGCTGTCGCCCGACGTCTCGCGCGGCTTCTCCGGCGAGGGCGGGGTGCTCGGAGCGCTGGCCACCGGCACCGCCGAGCAGGACGCCGAGCTGGTCGCCGTCCTGCTGGCCTGGGAGCCGCGGATCGAGATCGCCGAGCTCGCCGAGCAGTCCGGGCTCACCCCGGCCCGGGTGCGGGCCGCGCTCACCCGGCTCGGCACCGCCGGGCAGATCGGCTACGACACCGCCGAGGCCGCGTACTTCCACCGGCAGCTGCCCTACGACGCCGGCCGGGCCGAGGCGCGCAACCCGCGGCTGCGGGCCGCCCACGCGCTGGTCGCGGCGGGCGCGGTCCGGCTGGAGGCGGGCGGTGAGCTCGCCACGGTGACGGTGGACGACCACGTTCAGCGGGTCCGCACGGACCGGGCGGGCGCGGTGAGCTGCACCTGCCTCTGGTGGGCCAAGTACCGGGGCGGGCGCGGACCGTGCAAGCACGCGCTGGCGGTCGGGATGGTCCGGGAGAACGCGGCGAAGGCGTCGGACACGGTGGAGGCGGGCGCATGAACGGTGTCGAGGAACTGGTGACGGCGGTCCGCGAGGGCCGGACTCCGCAGCTGCCGGCCCTGGTGGCGGCGCTCGGCCCGGCCGAGCGGCGGGCCTGCCTGCCCGCGCTCAGGGAACTGCGCAAGCAGGTCCGGGGGGAGTGGTCGAAGGAGGCGTCGGCGCAGTCCGGGGCACTCCTGGTCGCCGGCGCGGGCTGCCACGCCGGGCCGGCCGGCGCCGCCACCTGGATCGGCGGGCGGGACTTCGCCGGCCGTTCCTGGGCCCGCCACCCGGCGCTCGCCCAGGTGGTCGCGGCGCAGCCGGCCGAGTGGCAGGTCGAGGTGGTCACCCGGCTCGCGGCGCGCCGAGGATCGGGCTGGAGCTGGGACCTCTACCCGCTGATCGAGCAGGTGGTCCGCCGGACCGGCTGCCCGGTGCCCGACACGGAGGCGTTCACCGCCGAGTGGCTGCGGCGGCTGGCGGACGGGGACGGCACCCGCGGCCGCGTCCGGACGCTGCTGGAGCGCATGCGCGAGGACGCCTTCACGCCGGTGCTGGTGCCCCGGGTGTTCGAGCTTGCCGACATCGGCTGGCAGCTCGAATTCAGGTTCACCGACCGGCCCGGGGACTGCTGGCCGGAGGCGGTCGCGATGCTCGCGGCCGACGGCGGGCTGGACCGGGCCGACCTGATCGAGCGGTGCCTCGCCCGGCTGGTGCGCGGCGGCAAGCCGGGGGACCAGCGGGCCTTCCTCGCCGTCCTGGCCGCCCTCGCGCCCACCCCGGAGGAGTACGCCGCCCGGGCGCGCAGCCTGGTCGCCCTGCTGGACGGGCTCTCCGCGGCGGCCGGCCACGCCCAGCGGACGCTGGCCGAACTGGACGCCGCCGGGCTGGTCGGGCCCGAGGTGCTGGTGGAGGCCTCGTCGGTGGTGCTGTTCCGGACGGAGAAGAAGCTCGTCCGCGCCCAGCTGGGCTGGCTGGACAGGACGGCGAAGCGATCGCCGGAGCAGGCCGGGCCGGTGGTGCTGGCGGCGGCCGAGGCGTTCGGCCACCCCGACTCCGCCGTCCAGGAGCGGGCGCTCAACGTGGTGGCGCGTCACCTCGCGGCGGCGGGCGAGGCGGTGCTGCCCGAGCTGCGCTCCGCCGCCGAGGGGCTCAACCCGGCCCACCACGCGCGCGCCGGGAAGCTGCTGGGTGCGCCGGTCGGCGGCGACGAGCCGGACACCGGGTGGAGCGACCTGCTTCCGCCCGCCCCGCTGCCGGTACCGCTGGGCGGGCCGATCGCCACCGCGGCCGAGGTCGCCGAGGAGCTGTCCGCGCTGATGGCCGCCGCACAGCCGGACGTCGCGGTCTTCGAACGCACCCTGGACGGCCTGGTCCGGCACGCCCACCGCGACCGGGCGGCGCTGGCCGAGGCGCTGGAGCCGGTCCTGCGGGTGCACCGGTGGAGCGGCGTGGGCCGCTGGCACGACTGCGGGCCGGGCGACGTCCTGTACGTCGCGGCCGCCGTCGCCGGCCACGTCCACCCGCACGAGCGCGGCTTCGTCCTCCGCAAGAAGGACCGGCACCCGCTGCGCGGCGAGCACAACACGCCGTACGGCAACGTGCTGGCCGCCCGCCTCGGCGAGGCCGCCGAGCGGGTCACCGCCGACCGCCCGCCGCTGCTCCTCGCCACCCCGACCGATGCGACGGGCGCGCTGGCCGCCGCGGCCCTGGTCGAGCGGCTGACCGTGTACGAGGCGGCGGGCTCGACGCCCGGTCAGGCCGACCTCCACGCGGCCCTGCTGCGGCTCGCCCCGACCACCGACGAGGCCGTGCTCGCCGCTGCCGGGCGGCTGGCCTCGCCGGCCGGGCGCTGGGTGGCGCGGTGGCTGCGCGACGGCGGCGTGCCCGGACTGCCCTCGGTGCGGGCGGTCTTCGCGCCCGGCCGGGGCGGCGGCGGCCGCCCCTTCTGGGACCGCTGGTGGGAGGAGCTCACGCGGGTCGCCGTCGCCCAGCCCGGCCTCGGCGCCGGCCCCGAGGGCCCGGCCGGGCAGCGGCTCGGCGCGGAGTTCCGGGCCCTGCTCGATGCCACCGAGCCCAGTGTGGCCCGGGCCCGGAAGCAGAACGAGTGGCTCTGGCGGCCGACCGAGCACTGGGCCGCCATGCTCCCGCACCACCGGGAGGAGCAGGCCGCCCGCTGGCTCGACTGGTTCGCCGACTGCGCGGACCGCGAGCGGCGCGGCGCGGCCGCCCTGCTCCCCGTCCTCGCCGAGGCGGGCGGCCGGGCCGGCCTCGCACTCCACCTGGCCGTCGCCTACGGCCTGGGCGCGCGCTTCCCCGAGGACCGCACGGCCGCGGTCGACGCCCTGCTGGTCCTCGCCGCCCGCGGTGACCTCGACGGCGCCCTGCTCGGCCGCGAACTCGGCGAGCTGGTCGCCTGCGGGACCGTCAAGCCGAACCGTCTCCTCGCGGCCCTCACCACCGCCGCCGGCACCGGCGCCTACGCCACCGTCTGGTCCGTCCTCGCCCCGGCGCTGCCGGCGCTCCTGGCCGGCGAGTCCGTCCGGGGCACGGCCGACCTCGTCGCCGTCGCGGCGGACGCGGCGCGCCGCTGCTCGGCCCGCGGCCCGATACCCGAGGTGAGCGCGGTGGCGGCCCGGGCCGGGTCGGGCCGCCTGGTGAAGGAGGCGCGGTCGTTGCGCGACGTGCTGGCCGGCTGAGGGGCGGCAGGCCGGGGCCGGTCACGCCCGGTCCGGGCCGGCCGACGGGCCGGCTGACCCGGGGCCCGGCGGACCGGACCGCCGCCGGCGTCCTGCCCGCCGGTGTTTGAGAACACTCGTTCTTGACTGGACGTTCTTAAACCCCTACGGTCATCGGCATGGGAAGACCACGCGCCTTCGACGAGGACGAGGCCGTTCAGGCGGCGGCAGGACTGTTCGCCACCCGGGGCTATGAGGGCACCTCGGTGGACGACCTGGTCACGGGGCTGGGGGTGCACCGGGGGAGCCTCTACAAGGTGTTCGGGAGCAAGCGCGGCCTCTACCTGACAGCCCTGCGCCGGCACCTCGACCTGGAGGTGCTGCCCGTCGCGGCCGGCCTGTCCGAGGCACCCGACCTGTCCACCGTGCTGACCCGGGCCGCCGCGGACTTCGACGGCGGACCGGCCGCCGGGCTGCTGCTGTCCGCGGCGGTCGAGCGGGCCGGGAGCGACCCGGAGGTCGCCGCCCTCGTGGCGGAGGGCGTGGCTGCGCTCGACCGGGCGATCGGTCAGGTGCTCGGCGACGACCGGGCGGCGGGCGTGCTCGCCGCGGCCGTGCTCGGGCTGCGCATGCGGGCCCGGGCCGGGGCCGACGCACCCACGCCCGACGCCGTGCAGGCCCTCGCCGAACGGGTCGCCCCCACGGCCTGACCCCGGCCCGGGGCCCACCGGGCAGAGCCCCACCGTGCGGGTCCGACGGCCTCGGTCCCCACCGCCCGGGCCCCTTGCCCAACCTCCTCACAGTCTCCTCGCAGTCGAAAGAACGAAGGGAAAACGCATCCATGGCCAACGTCAGCGTCACCGACGGCACCCTCGTGGTCGAGATCGCCGGTCTCGACCGGCTCTGGGCGATCAAGAGCCGGATCGAGATACCGCTCGCCAACGTCCGGGGCGCCACGCTGGACCCGGGGATCCTCCGTGAGCCGAAGGGGATCCGGGTCGGCGGCACGCACTTCCCGGGGCTGATCACGGCCGGGACCTTCCGCTCGGGCGGCGAGTGGGTCTTCTGGGACGTCAAGGACCCGGCCAAGGCGGTGGTGATCGAGCTGGCCGACGAGCGGTACAGCCGACTGGTGATCGAGGTCGACGACCCGCGGGCGACGGTCGACCTGGTCGAGCTGGCCCGCCGCCCAGGGTGAGCCGGAGGCGGGTCTAGGGTGGGCGGGTCATCCGCCGCCGTACCCCGTCCGGAGCACCCGTGCTGCACCTGCGTCTGATCGTGCCGGTCGACCTTCGCGACTCCGTGCTGAAACGCCTGGACGCGTCGGTCGGTGTGACCCACGTCGTGCTGCTGCCCGATGCCGCCGTCCGGCCGGCCGGGGACGTGGTGCTCTGTGACGTGGCGCGCGAGTCGGCGGACGAGGTGCTGGCGGCGCTGCGGGAGACCGGGCTGACCGAGCGTGGGGCGATCGACGTCGACGAGATCGAGCTGACCCTCTCGGCCGCCGCCGACGAGGCCGAGCGGCTCGCACCCGGAGAGGGCGCTGACGCCCTGGTCTGGGAGGCGGTCTCCGAGATCACCCACGAGGAGTCCACCCTTACCGGGGTCTACCTGGCCTTCCTCACCGTCGCGACGATGCTGGCCGCCTGCGGGGCGGTGCTGGACAGCGCGATCCTGGTCGTCGGTGCCATGGCGGTGGGCCCCGAGTTCGGGCCTCTCGCCGGGCTCTGTGTCGCCCTGGTCCAGCGACGCCCGGGGCCCGCACTCCGTTCACTGAACGCGCTGGTGGCGGGGTTCACGGTGGCGATGGCCCTGACCGTCGGCTTCTCGTTGCTGATGGACGGACTGGGCCTGTTCAGCCGGGGGCAGTTCGACGCCGTGCGGCCGAACACCTCGTTCATCTGGCAGCCGGACGCGACCTCGTTCGTGGTGGCCTTCCTGGCCGGTATCGCCGGGCTGCTCTCGTTGACGTCCTCGAAGGCCGGGATGCTGGTCGGCGTCGCGATCTCGGTGACGACGGTGCCGGCCGCCGCCAACGCAGCGGTCGGGCTCGGGTACGGGGATCTCCGTCAGTTCTGGGGGTCCAGCATGCAGTTGCTGCTGAACATGGCGGGCATCGTGGTGGCCGGAGTGCTGACGCTGTTGGTGCAGCAGGGTGTCTGGCGGCTGATCCGCCGCCGGGCGGAGCGGGAACAGCCCGCCTGAGGGACGGCGACGGCGACGGCCTGGCCGGGAGTGCGGAGAGGGGCCCGGAGTTCGCGTGAACTCCGGGCCCCTCCCGGCAGGTCAGGCCGCGTCGGACGGTGACCCGGTCGTCCTGGCGGCCGCCTTGGGCCGGGCGGCGGGCTCGGTTGCCAGGGGCTCGCCCGCGGTCGCTCCGCCGTCCGCCGTTCCGGCCGTCGCCGGGGCGACCGCCGCGGTGCCGCCCGTTGGCGGGTGGTCCCCCGCGGCGAGGCCGTCGGGGACGACCAGCTCCGCGTCGTCCTGCGGCAGCGCCGCGACCGCCCGCCACCAGAGCCGCAGCGCGGGCGGGGAGGCCGGCTCGAACGGCTTGCCGGGCCGGGGCACGGCCAGGTGTGCGCCGAGCGCCTGAGCGGCGGCTACCACCCGCTCGGCGGGCTCCTCCCACGGGTGCGGGGCCAGGTTGAAGGTGCACCAGTGGATCGGCAGCAGCAGTTCGCCGCCGAGGTCGAGGTGGGCCCGGACACCCTCCTCGGGGGTCATGTGGACCTCGGGCCAGAAGTCGCTGTACGCGCCGACCTGCATCATGGTGGCGTCGAACGGCCCGAGCCGGCGGCCGATCTCGGTGAAGCCGGGGAAGTAGCCGGTGTCGCCGCTGTGGAAGACCCGGCGCCCGCCACCGGCCACCACCCAGGACGCCCAGAGGAAGAGCGCGCTGGTGCGGGGGCCGCGGCTGCAGTAGTGCCGCGCCGGGGTGGCGGTCAGGGTGAGCCCGGCGACCTCGGCCGACTCCCACCAGTCCAGTTCGACGAGCTGCTCGGCGGGTACGCCCCAGTGCTCCAGATGGGCGCCGACGCCGAGCGGGACGGCGAAGACCGCGCCGGTGCCGACGAGAGCGCGGATGGTGGCCATGTCGAGGTGGTCGTAGTGGTCGTGGGAGACCACCACCACGTCGACCGGTCCGAGCTCCGAGAGCGGCAGCGGCACCGGGTGGAGCCGCTTGGGGCCGGTCCAGCCGAAGGGGGAGCAGCGCTCGCCCCAGACCGGGTCGAACAGCACCCGGCGGCCGGCGATCTCGGCCAGCACGGTGGCGTGGCCGAGCCAGGTGAGCCGTAGGCCGGAGACGGGGGGCGTGGCGAGGTCGGCCGGGAGCAGGCGGTGCAGCGGTACGGCGGCCGTGGGCGCCCGCCGGGTCTTGTCGGAGGCCAGCTGGGCGCGGGTGATCTCCAGCGGGGTGCGCTCGTAGACGAGTCGGCGGGTGGGCAGCGGGTTGCGGAAGGCGCCGTCGGCGAACTGCGGCGAGCGGTGGATCCGGGACAGCCGCTCGCCCCGGGGCTCGGCGCCGAAGGCGTCCGTGCGGACCCGGTGCCAGGCCGCGCGGGGCAGTCCGGCGAGGGTCGGCGGGCTGGAGAACTGCGAGGTCAGACCGGCTACGCGAGAGTACCAGGGGACGGGGCGGGGCACGGCACCTCCAGGGACGGTTACGGCTACCGGCATGCCGGGGCGCGTACCCACGGCGGTAGGGCCGTTGCGGTACGACAACCATCTCGTCGGAGGTTACTCGCAGTGGGTCGCCCGGACCCGGCGAGCGGCCCCGGGCGTGCCGTTCGGCGTACAGGACGGGGGGTGTGGCAGGACTGTGCGGCGGATCCGTCCGCGGGCAGGACGGGGCGAGACAGGGCGGAACGGGGCAGGACGGGGCGGAGCAGGGAAAGACGGGCCAGGACAGGGCGGAACGGGCAGGCCGGGGCAGCCCCAGGGCATGGCAGGCCGGGCCACGCCAGGCCGGGCCGCGCCAGGGCAGCAGGGGACGGAACAGGGCAGGGCTGTGCGGCTCGCGGCTCGGGTGCCGCCGGGCCCGCTACGCGTAGAAGCGGGTGATCGTCTCCGCGACGCAGTGCGGCTTGGTGCTCTCCGCGCTGGTGATGGTGAACCGGACCACGGCCTGGACGCCACCGGGCACCTCGGTGGCCGAGACGAGCTCGGCGGTGGCCCGGATCGCCGTGCCGACCGGCACCGGCGCGGGGAAGCGGACCTTCTCCGAGCCGTAGTTCAGCGCCATCCGCACGCCCTCGACGCCGTAGCACTCCTTGGCCAGCACCGGGATCATCGACAGCGTGAGGTAGCCGTGCGCGATGGTCGAGCCGAACTGGCTCTCCTTGGCCCGCTCCGGGTCGACGTGGATCCACTGGTGGTCGCCGGTGGCCTCGGCGAACAGGTCGATCTGCTCCTGCGAGACGGTGTGCCACCGGCTGGTGCCCAGCTCGGTGCCGACGGCCGCGGTGAGGTCGGCGAGGGAGGCGAAGGTCGTCACGGAACGCTCCTGGTGGGCAGGTGGGGGTGCGGACTCCGGCAGAGTATGCCTACTCGCCGGTCACCTGTCAGGGGTCCGGCCGGAAAACGATCAGGGTCGGGAAGGGGAACCGGAGCCCGCGAGGGGCGTCCCGGAGGGGGCGGCCCGGCGGCGGCCGGAGCCGGGGGGAGCGCTCAGGAGCGCTGCACCGTCCGTCCGACGGGTGCCAGCCGGCGGCCGCTGACCAGCTCCGGCACCAGGGCGATGAACAGCGGGTCCGAGCCGCCCACCCAGGGTCGCAGCCCGGAACGCAGGGCCTGCCGCACCTGCTCGGGCTCGCGCACCACGTCCGCCCGGCCGTGCACCAGCACGCTCCAGCCGGTCCGGGTGGCCGGGTCCAGCTGGTCGGCCTGGAAGGCGACGACGGTGCCGTCGAGCCCGCGCGCGGTGGTGCTGTCCCGGCGTACGGCGAGCAGGAGGCGACTGTCCGGAGCGACCGCGAAGGAGACCGGCAGGACGGCCGGCAGCGCGTGCTCGGTGTACACCACGCGCCCGACGGGCACGGTGCTGAGCAGTCGCAGGCATTCGGCCTCGCTCAGGGTCTGTACACGGTCTTCACGGTCCATGCCTCCGATCGTCCTCCCGCCGCAGTGCGGGCCGATAGGGCCCATGGTCCCGGAGCGGCGGGCCGGGAGCCCCGCCTCCGGGCCCGCGGGGCGGTAGCTTGTCCGGCGGCGGTGCGGAACGTGCCGGGGGCACGGGCGGGTGCGCCGCCGGACGGCCGGGCGCGGCACGACCGGCGCCGCGGCACGACACGACGCGGTACGACGAGCACCGCGGTACGGCAGGACGGGACGCGCGGCCGGACGGAGCGCGCGACGGTGCGGTGGGCGGCCCCGGGCAGCGAGGGGCCGGCGAGGAGGGGGCGGTGCGCGTGGTGAGCGGAATCGATCTGGTGGTGATCGGGGCGGACGGCGGGCCGGACCGCGGCTTCGGCGGTTCGGCGAACGCGGCGGCCGGGGCCCGGCTGCTCGCCGACGTGCTGCCCGGCATGTGCTTCGACGCCGGCTCGGCGGGCTGCAGGGTCGACGTGGTGGAGCCGGGCGCGGACGCCAACACCATGCTCACCGCGGTGCGCGAGGCGGCCGCCCGGCCCGGCCGCTGGCTGCTGGTCTGCCTGGTGGGCCAGTTGGTCGCCGATCCGCGCGGCCGGCGCCTGGCGCTGGTCACCGGCGGTTCCACCGCCGACAACGCCTACCGGCGCGGGCTGGCCTGGGACTGGGTGGTCAGCGCGATGGTGCACGGCGACCAGGAGGAGGCGCTGCTCCTGGTCGACGCCGTCGCCGACCGGGACACCTGGGCCGCGCTCGAACGCGGTGGCGGCGAGGACGGCGCGGGCGAGCTGCTCAGCTACCCGCGGGTGCCGCTCTGGGGCAGAGTCGGCCGCTACAGCGCCGGTAGACGCGGGCGGGACGCCGTCCTGCCCGGGAGCGAAGGATCCTTCAGCCACGCCCTCACCACCGTGCTCCAGCAGGGTGTCGCCGGCGCGCCCGCCGCGGTCTCCCCGCTCGACCTCCAACCGGCCGTCGCCGGACTGATCGACGGTGGCGATGCCGGCTCCGGCGCCGCCCCGGGAGGAGGTGCGCCGGGCGCGCGCCTGCTCGTACCGCCCCAGGGCGGGCGCCTGTTGATGCGGAATCGGGCCGCGGTTCGGGGCGCATTGGCCGGATTGTCGCTTTCCGAAGAACTGTTGGCCGTTCTGTGGCGGGAAAGTGCCCCGACGGATCCGCCTTCCGCGTAAGGTCAGGGCCCCGGGGTGTTGCCGTGAAGGGGTGGGTTGGCGAAGAATCGATGCCCTCGCAGCAACACCGGCGGGACGGCGGAATTCTTCTGGCGACCACGGACCACGGACGGGGTCGGTCGCGATGAGGTGGGGCGATGCGGCGGCGCGGAAATGTGTTGCGCCCTGGGGCGGTTGGGGTCGCTGGGGTGGTTCTGGCGATCCTGCTGAGCTCCTGCGCGGCCGGTGGTGACGCCGGTTCCGTCGATCGTCTCGGGACGACTGCGCCCACTGTTGCGGGAGCGAACCCGGTAACTCCTTCGGGTGGTTCCGCAAACGTCCGGATCGCGCCGACCGACGGTCCCGAAGGGGCCCAGGCCCGGCTGGCCCTGAGCACCTATCAGGACTGGTGGAAGGCCCAGGTGGAGGAGTTCGGGAGCGTCGATTCGGACGGTTCCCGGCTTCAGACGTACTCCTCCGGGACGGCGCTGCGCGACTCCCTCGTCAATCTCCGTCAACTGCGTGACGCCAAACTGGTGATGATCGGAAGTCCGAGGAATTCCCCGGTGGTGAAGACCGTCGACCTGAAGTCGGATCCGCAGACCGCCGTGATCGAGGACTGTCTCGACGTGACGGGCTGGCACCAGGCCGATGCCGCCACCCACGCGGTAAAGGATCCGCAACAGCGGCTGACGCGGTACCTCGCGACCGTTTCCCTGCGGAGGTTCCAAACGCGTTGGCTGATCAACGAGTTCAAGCGGGAGGTGGACCGATCGTGCTGAAACCCGAACGGCGAATCGTGATCCGCGCGCTGTTGTTCGCCGGATTACTGGCGGCTCCGGCGGCGCCCGCGACGGCGGAGGAACCACCCATCGGCGGGGAGGTCACCCACTGCGCGGTGAACGTCATCTGCGAGGGCACCAAGACACCCGGGTCCACGCCGACCCCGGGCGGCGGCAACGGCGGGACGGGCGGCGGGGGTTCCGGCGGCCCGCAGCTCTGCCGCTGGAACGGCGAGGACTGGCCCTGCCACGATCCGGAGCTGGGCTGGTTCAGCAGCGGGACCGGCTGCTACTACCGGACGGTCTCCCCCCAGCCCGCGGCCGACGACCCGGTCTGGGCCGGGCACAAGCCCACCGAGGGCACGGTCTACGCCGAGACCTGCCGTTTCACCGACGGCAGCATGGGCACGACGGTGCCGAAGTTCTTCGCCCAGACGCCCGTCCAGCCGCCGCCGTTCGACCCGGCGGCGGAGGCGGACAAGATCATGCGCGAGCAGATCGCCCTGCCGTTCCCCGAGCCGACCACGGCCCCCAAGGGCACGGCCGTGGTCGGCGTACCGGTCTGGCTCTGGCTCGCCAACGCCAAGGCGCCGGCGCCGAAGTCGGTCGGCAACGGCACCGTGACCGTCACGGTCACCCCCCGGTTGGACTCCGTGGTCTGGGACCTCGGGGACGGGACGACGGAGACCTGCACCAAGGAGGGCGCGGCCGGCACCCCGTACGACCCGAAGTACGGCGCCGCCAAGTCCCCCACCTGCGGCCACCTGTTCACCACCGGCTCGGCCACCAAGGCCGGCGGCACCTTCGCCGGGACGGTCACGGCCAACTGGGTGGGCGATGTGGTCGTCACCCCCGGCAACCTGAAGGTCCCCCCGATCAAGGTGCCGCTCTCCGCCGATCTCACCGTACGGGTGGCCGAGGTGCAGGTCCTCAACTGAGGCCGGCGACAGCGCAGCAGCACAGCACAGCAACGTGTCCGAACGACGTGGGAGAGGCCGGAGCCCGGTGGAGAACCGTACAGACAGCGACGCCGGGGGTGTCCGTGGTGGTGCCTGAGCAGGGCCAGGCCACGCCGCACGCCCCGGGGCGCGCGCTCCGGGCACGGCGGCGGCGGCCGGCGGTGCTGGCCATGGCGGTGGCGCTGATAGCCGCCGGCGGGCTGGGCGGCGCGGTGCTCTACAACAGCACCGGGCAGCGGGTCGCCGTGCTGGCGCTCGCCCATGACGTGCCGTACGGGCAGGTGCTGACCGATGCGGACCTGGTGGTGGCCCGGATCGCCAGCGACCCGGTGCTCAAGCCGGTGGCGGCCACGGACCGCAAGGAAGCGATCGGGATGCGGGCCACCACCGACCTCAAGCGCGGCGCGCTGCTGCTGAAGGCGGACGTCGCCCAGGCGCTGAGCGTGCAGCCGGGCCAGCTGATCGTGGGCGTCTCGGCCAAGCGCACCCAGCTGCCGGCGACCAGGCTCCAGCCCGGCCTGCCGATCGTCGTGGTCTACACGCCGGACACCGGCCGGCCGGACTCGCTGACCGCGGTGGTCATCGCGGTCAGCCGGGTCGACACCGACGGCAGCCAGGTGGTGGACGTCGCGGTTCCGGCGGCGGACGCCCCCCGGCTGGCCTCCTGGGTGGCCAGCGGGCGGATCCAGGTGGTGCTCGCGCCGCGCGGGGCGGCCGCCGGCACGGCCCCGGGGACCCCCGCGCCCTCGGGGACGGCCGGCCCGTCCGGTGCGGCGACCGGTGCGGCGACCGGTGCCGCGTCCACCGGGGCTGGTGGGGCCTGAGATGGCGGTGATCGCGGTGGTCGGCGGCCCCGGGGCACCGGGGGCCACCACGACGGCGCTCGCACTGCTGCTCGCCTGGCCGTTGCAGCCCGGGCGCCGGATCCTGCTGGTCGAGTGCGATCCGGACGGCGGCGCGGTGCTGGCCGGCGCGCTGGAGGGCCGGGTCGAGGCCGTGTACGGGCTGCGCAACCTGGCCGTCGCGGACCGTCGCGGGCTGCTCGCCCAGGCGCTCTGGGAACAGCTGATCGACCTCTCGCCCGAGGGGAACGCCGAGCGGCTGCTGCTGCCCGGCCTGACCGACCCGACCCAGGCGCCCGGGCTCGCCTACACCTGGGAACCGCTGATGGAGGTGCTGCACGGGCTGGAGCCGCAGGGCTACGACGTGATCCTGGACCTCGGCCGCTCCGGCGCGACCGGGACCAGCGCCGTCCTCGCCCGCCGGGCCGACGTCGTCGCGGTCACCGTGCGCACCACCCTGCGCGGGCTGAGCGCGGTCCGCCCGCGGCTGTCCGGGCTCGCCGAGGACCTCGCCACGGCCGGCACCGGGGCGGACGCGCTGGGCCTGCTGCTGGTCGCCGAGGGGCCGTACTCGGGCGCGGAGGTCTCGCGCGAGTTCGGGCTGCCGGTGCTGGGGCTGCTGCCGCACGCGGCCCGCACGGCCCGGGTGCTGTCGGACGGCGGGGACGTCACCGACCGCCGGTTCATCCGCTCGGAGCTGATGCGGACGGCCCGCTCGGCGGCGGACGAGGTGCAGCTGCTGGTGCGCCGCCGCCGGCAGCGGCTGGCCCCCACGGCCGCGCCCGCACCCGCCCGGCTCGCCGCGGCGCCCGAGGCCGACGCCCAGCCGCAGCCGCTCGCCTACCCCCCGCCGCCGGTGCCGGCGCCCCAGCCGTACGGCCAGGTGCCGCCGCCGGTGCCGCCGGTGATCACCACCGGGCCGGTGGCGCCGCTGGCCGGGCTGGCCCCGCAGCCGGCCGCGCCCGCGCCCTTCCCGGCGCACGTCCAGCCGCAGCAGCCGCAGCAGCCGGGGACGTCGGCGGGCCCGTCGTCCGCGGGGCCCTCCGCCGCGCCGGGGTACGGGCAGGAACCCTCCGGTGCGCCGCAGTACGGCCAGGGGGCCGCGCCGCAGTACGGCCAGGTGCACGGGCCGCAGTACGCCCAGGGACCCTCGCCGGAGTACGGCCGCGTCCAGCCGGAGCCGTACCGGCAGGGCCCGCCGTCGTACGGGCATGGCCCACAGCCGTCGCAGCCCGGCCACGGGGAGGTGCTCCGTGCGCGGTAGCCCCCTGAACCAGCACCCGGCGCCGGCCGACCCGGCCGCGCTGCCCTGGGCGACGCCCCAGCCGGCCGCCCAGCCCTTCGTCCAGCCTGGTCCTGTCGCGCCGGGCCCCGTCGCTCCGGGCCCCGTCCCGCCCGCGGCCGCCCCGTACGGCGGCTCCGCGACCCCGACCGCCGTCCCCTCCCAGCTGCCCTCGCTCGACCGGCGCGGCGCCGGCACCCGGCCCGCCGTCGACCCGCAGGTGGCGCGCGAGCTCAAGCGCCAGGTCGCGGCCGAACTGCACCAGCAGATCACCCGGCTGACCGCCGCCTCCGGCACCGAGCCGGACCGCGCCACCCGCCGTCAGCGCGGCCGGGCGCTGATCGAGGAGGCCGTCGCCCGCTGGTCCGACGCCTACGCGCAGACCCACGGCATCCCGCCCACCCGTGAGCAGGACCGCGCGCTCGCCGAGGCCGTCTTCGACCTGCTCTTCCGGGCCGGCCGGCTCCAGCCCTACCTGGACGACCCGGAGATCGAGAACATCCTGATCAACGGCTGCGACGACGTCTGGGTCTCCCGGGTGCACCAACCCCTGCGCCAGGTCCCGCCGGTGGCCGACACCGACGCCGAGCTGGTCGAGCTGCTCCAGGACCTCGCCCGCCAGCACGGCGGCGGCGAGCGGAGCCTCTCCACCGCCAGCCCGACCCTCGCGCTGCGGCTGGAGGGCGGTATGCGTCTCCAGGCCCTCACCGAGGTGACCCCGCGACCCTACGTGGCGATCCGCCGCCACCGGGTGGCCTCGGCGACCCTCCCCGAGATGGTCCGGCTCGGGACCCTCGACTCCACCCTGGCCGCGTTCCTGGCCTCGGCGATCAAGGCCCGGAAGAACGTGATGATCACCGGCACCCAGGGCGTCGGCAAGACCAGCCTGCTGCGCGCGATGGCCGCCGAGATCCCGCCGGACGAGCGGATCGGCACCCTGGAGTCGGAGTTCGAGCTCTGGCTGCACACCCTCGGCCACCTGCGCCAGGTCGTCCCGATGGAGGCCCGGGAGGGCAACGGCGAGCGCGTCGAGGGCCGGATGGCCGGCGAGCTGACGATCGGTGACCTCATCCCGGCCGCGCTGCGGATGACGCTGTCGCGGATCATCGTCGGCGAGGTCCGCTCCGGCGAGGTCGTCCCGATGCTGCGCGTCATGACCAACGGCGAGGGCGGCTCGATGTGCACCCTGCACGCCCGGGGGCCGCACATGGTGGTCGACCGCATCGCCGAACTCTGCCTGGAGTACGGCTCGCACATGACCGACGCCCTCGCCTACCGGCTCACCGCCAACGCCGTGGACCTCATCGTGCACGTGTCGATGGTCGACGAGACGGCCGTCGGCGGCCGGCGCCACCGCTTCGTCTCGCACGTCCTGGAGGTGACCGGCCTCGGCGAGAGCGGCCGGCCGGCCCTGAACACCGTGTTCGGCCCGCGCCCGGAACTGGGCGAGCCGCGCGCCGTCCCGCACACCCCGCCGAACTGCCTGGACGACCTGCGCCGGGCCGGCTTCGACGCCGCGCTGCTCGGCTCCCGGTACGGGAGCTGGGCCGAGCCCCTCCAGCTGCGGATCGGCGGTGGCGGCCGGTGATGCTGCTCCTCGTCCTCTGCGGCCTGCTGGTCGCACTCGGCCTGGTCGCCCTCGTCGCCTGGGCCCGCGGCAGCGAGCCCGTCGAGGAGGACGCCGAGGCCGACGGGCCCGGCCCGCTGGCCGGCCGCGCCCACGTGTTCTGGTACGGCGCCCCCGGCACCGCCCCCGCCCGGGTGGTGCGGCTGCGCCGGATCCAGCTGCCGCTGGCGCTGGCCGGCGCGCCGCTCGGCTGGCTGTTCACCGGCATCCCGCTGACCGCGCTGCTGGTTCCGCTGGCCGTCTTCGGGCTGCCCTGGCTGTTCGACACCACCCGCCCGGACACCCACCGGATCGAGCGGCTGGAGGCGCTCTCCGAGTGGACCCAGCGGATCGCCGACGTGCTGCTGCTCGGCGTCGGCCTCAACCAGGCCATCGTCACCAGCCGCCGGACCGCCCCCGCCGCGATCGAGGACGAGGTCGGCGAGCTGGCCGCCCGGTTGCAGGCCCGCTGGCAGCCGGAGGAGGCGCTGCGCTCCTTCGCCGACAGCCTCGCCGACGCCACCGCCGACAAGGTGCTCGCCGCGCTGCTGCTGCGCTCCGGGGACAGCGGCCCCGGCCTGGCCCGGGCGCTCTCCGACATGGCCGACTCCGTCCGCGAGGAGGTCCGCCAGCGCCGCACCATCGAGGCCGACCGGGCCAAGCACCGCACCACCATCCGCTGGCTGGTCGGCATCATCGTGCTGGTCGTGGTGCTCGGCTCGTTCAACACCGAGTACACCAGGCCCTACGGCACCGTGCTGGGCCAGGTCGTGCTCGCGGTGGTCGCCGCGCTCTTCGTGGCGATCATCGCCTGGATGCGCGCGCTGGCCTCGCACCCGCCGGTGCCGCGGCTGCTGGAGGCCGACCGCCGCAGCAGGACCGGCCGCGGGCGGTCCGGCCGGCGCGCGGACGCGGGCCCCGGCGAGGGCGGCTCCGCCGAAGAGCAGGACCTTCTCGGGGAGGCCCGATGATCTCGCCCTGGTCGGTGCTGGCCGGCGCGGTCGCGGCCGGCGGCGTCGCCCTGCTGATCTCCGAACTCCGGCCCGCCCCGCCCGACCTGAGCCAGGCACTGGACCGGCTGCACCGCACGCCCGCCGACCGGACGCCCCACCCGGACGAGCGGCCGCGCTGGTTCGACCGGATCGGCGAGCAGTCGATCGGTCTGCGCGGCGTGCGCATCCCGTACCGGGAGCTGTCGCTGATCGGCCGCACCCCGGCCCGGTTCATGGCGCACAAGCTGCTGTTCGCCGTGATCGGCCTCGTCCTGCCGGCCTACCTGGCGGCGATGGCGCTGCTGCTGGACATGGGCCTGCCGGTCGCGATGCCGCTGGTGGTCGGGCCGCTGCTGGCCGGGCTGTTCTGGTTCGTCCCGGACGCCATCGTGCGCGGCGAGGCCAAGGAGGCGCGCACCGAGTACCTGCACGGCATCGCCGCCTACCTGGAACTGGTCGCGCTGGAGCGGGCCGCCGACCTCGGTCCCGCCGAGGCGCTGCGCCGTGCCGCCTCCGTCGGGCGCGGCCCGGTCTTCCGCCGGATCCGGGACGCCCTGGACCGCGCCGCCACCGACCGGCTGCCGCCCTGGGCGGGCCTGGACGCTCTGGCCGCCGAGCTCGGACTGACCCCGTTGCAGGACGTCGCCGACATCATGCGGCTCTCCGGCACGGACGGCGCCGCCGTCTACGACACCCTGCGGGCCCGGGCCAAGGGCCTGCGCGGCGAACTGCTCGCCGAGGACCTGGCCCGGGCCAACGCCGACAGCGAGCGGATGGTCGCGCCCGGGGCCGCCCTGACCCTGCTGATGACCGTCCTGATCATCTTCCCCGCGCTCCACCAGATGCTCGGCTGAGCAGGTCGCGCGGGACCTGCCACACCGACCGAGCGGCTGACACCACACCAACCCCGGGAGTCCCCGATGTCCGACCAGTTGAAGGCCCTGGCAGGCCGGTTGATCCGGCCCACGCTGCTGCCCGTCCAGTTCGCGCTGCTGCTCTTCCAGTTCCGGGTCGGCCGGGTCAGGGCCGCCCGGGCGCGCGGCGACCGAGGTGCGATCAGCATCGAACTCGCCCTCGCCGTCATCGCGTTGGTCTTCGTCGCCGGAGCCGTCGCGGTGGCGCTGTACGCGCTGAAGGACAAGGTCGTGAAGAAGGTCGAGCAGGACCCGAACCTCCCCGGCGCGGGTGCCGGCGCGGCCACGTGAGGCACCGGCCCCGTCGCCGCGGCGACCGCGGATCGGTGAGCCTGAGCCTGGCCATCGTGTTCCCGGTCGTCCTGGTGCTGATCCTGCTCGTCGTCCAGGCGTCGATGTGGTGGTACTACCGCCAGGTCGCGCTCACCGCCGCCCGCGAGGGCGTGGACGCCGGACGCGTGCAGGGGGACCGGAGCGACGGGGCCAAGGACGAGGCGGCGACCAGGCAGGCCGAGGACTTCCTCGGCCGGCAGGGCGTGCGGGAGTACCGGGTGACCAGGGACGGCAGCACGCCGGAGCTGATCCGGGTGACGGTGGAGCTGACCGCCCCCTCCGTCGTCCCGTTCCTCAAGCCGACCGTCACCCAGTACGCGGAGGCGCCGCGCGAGCGGTTCCTGCCGCCGAAGGTGGTGCCGTGAAGCGGGCGGCCGGGTTCCCCGGGTGGGGGCGGCGGTTCGCGGCGTGGCGGACCGCCCGGTCGGGGCGCGGGCGCGCCGGCGGCGGCGTGGCGATCGAGGCGGCGGTCGTCGCCCCGGGCGTCGTCGCGCTGATCCTGGTCGCCGTCGCCGCCGGCCGGGTGCAGACCGCGGCCGGCACGGTGGAGGCGGCCGCCCGCTCGGCCGCCCGGACGGCGTCGCTGGTGCGCAGCGCCGCCGGGATGGACGAACTGGTCGAGCGGACCGCCCGGGCCACCCTCCAGCAGCAGGGTGTCGACTGCCGCAGGAGCAAGGTCACCTGGAAGCCGGGGCAACTGGAGAGCCGGGGCGTCGTGATGGCCACCGTCGAGGTGATCGTGGAGTGCGAGGTGGGTCTGAGCGACCTGGTGCCGGGGCCCCGCATGCCCGGGACGAAGAAGCTCATCGGCCGTTTCACCTCGGTGGTCGACCGCTACCGGGGCGGGTGAGACGGCCGGTGCGGACGAGGTTCCCGGGCGGGGATTGGGGACGCCCCGGGCGGGGGAGACGCAAGCGGAGGGCTCCCGGGGGCGGCAGGTGCGAGGCGGAGCGGTTCCGGCGGGGACCGGTGGGGAGACGAACGTGCGGGAGGGGAGCGTGAGGGCGCGCGGACCCCGGGGGGAATGGCGGGGCCGCGGTGTCCGGGGGTGGACGCGCGGCCGGTCGGACCGGGGCGCGATGGCCATCTTCGTGGCGATCTGCGCGGCCTTCCTGGTCCTGGTCATCGCCCTCGTCGTGGACGCCGGCGGCCGGCTGCGCGTCGCCGAACGCACCGACGCCTACGCCCAGGAGGCCGCCCGGGTCGGCGGCCAGCAGCTCGACGAGGCCGGTGTGCTCAGCGGCGAGGGCTACCGGGTCAAGCAGCAGTACGTCGAGGACGCCGCCAACAGCTACCTCGCCCTCTACCACCTCAAGGCGGCGGGCGTGTCGTTCTCGCCGGACGGAAAGGCCGTCACCGTCACCGTGGAGGCCGACTACAAGCCGGCCCTGCTGGGCGAGCTCGGCAAGCAGAAGGTCACGGGCAAGGGGACTGCCACCCTCGTCCACGGAGTCGAGAAAGCGGAGACCGACTGATGGTCGCGCCACGTGCCAAGGACCAAGCCCGCGCCGGACGTTCGGCCCGCGGCGGGCCCGCCGACCCGGCGCCCGGCCGGCGCCCGGCGGCGCTGCCGCCGCGCCGTGGCGGCCGGGGCGGGGCCCTGCTCACCGCCGTCGCGGCGCTGCTCACGCTGTGCGCGCTGCTGGCCGGCGTGCCCGCCCTGCTGCTGTACGGCACCCAGGCCGTCGCCGCGATGGGCGACGTCGCACCGGACGGCGTCGGGCAGGCGCTGACCAGCCCCGACGACGGTCGGCTCTTCCTCTGGTTGCTGGTCGTGGTCGGCTGGCTGGGCTGGCTCTGCTTCGCCCTCTCCGTCCTGCTGGAGATCCCGGCCCAGCTGCGCGGGCGGATCGCCCGGCGGATCCCGGCGTTCGGCTGGAGCCAGCGACTGGCCGCCGGTCTGGTCGGCTCGGTGATCGCGCTGCTGCCGGTGGCCGGATCGTCCTTCGCCGCCACCCCCGAGCGGGCCCAGGCCGTCTCCGCCCCGGCCCAGTTGACCATCGGCGCGCAGCGGGCCGCACTGCCCGCGGCCCAGGCCGCGCCCGCGCTCGCGCCCGCCGCCGACCAGCACCCCACGTACACCGTCCGGGACTCCCGGCCCGCGGACAGCCTCTGGTCCATCGCCGAGCGCCAACTCGGTTCGGGAGAGCGGTGGGTGGAGATCGCGAAGCTCAACGACGGTCGGGTGATGGACGGTTCGGGCACCCGGTTCGACGCCGACCGGCCGATCCAGCCGGGGTGGGAGCTGGCGATGCCGGGTGACGCCAAGGCGGACGCGTCGCCTGCTCCCGCGCCGGGTCCGGCTTCCGGGCCCGCTCCCGCGCCGAGTTCGCCGAGCGCGCCGCAGACGGGGGCCGACGGTGGTGCCGCGGCCGGGCACGGCACGGTGACGGTGGCGGCCGGGGACAGCCTGTCGGCCATCGCCCAGCGGGAGTTGGGCGATGCCGAGGCCTGGCCGAAGCTGTTCGAGGCGAACAAGGGCGTCCAGGCACCGGACGGGGAGCGGCTGACCGACCCGGACATGGTGGTGCCGGGGATGGTCCTGGCGGTGCCGGGTGCTGCCGCACCCGCGCCTGCCCCGGCACCCGCACCCGCACCCGCACCCGCGCCTGCCCCGGCACCCGCACCCGCACCCGCGCCTGCCCCGGCACCCGCACCCGCACCCGCGCCTGCCCCGGCACCTCCGGCCCCCGCGACGCCGGCCCCGGCCACCCAGGCACCGGCCCCGGCGCACACACCCGCGCCCACCCCGCCGACCACCCACGCCCCGGCCCCCGCCGCGCACACCGAGGCGGCCCCCAGCGACGACTACACCGCCGCGCTCGCCGCCTCCACCGTCGGCGTGCTGCTCGCCGCCATGATGATCGGCACCGTCGCCCACAAGCGCGGCACCCAGCTCCGCGCCCGCCGTCCCCGCCACCGCATCGCCCTGCCGGGCGCGCCCGCCGCCGCCTTCGAGGCCGAGCTGAAGGCCCGCCAGGACGACCGCGGCCTCGACCTGCTCGACCGCGCCCTGCGCACCATGGCCCGCAACACCGTCCGGGGCGGCAAGCGCCTGCCCGTCATCGTCGCCGCCCGGGTCACCCCCGGGGGCACCGTCGAGCTGCACCTCTCCGGACCGGCCGCCCCGATCGCGCCGTTCCGCGCCGCCCACGCGCCCAACGTCTGGTGGTGCGCGGCCGACTCCACCGACCTGCTCTCGCCCGCCCAGGCCCGCAAGTCCGCCGCGCCCTACCCGGCCCTGGTCACCCTCGGCACCGGCCCGGACGGCTCGGTGGTCCTCGCCGACCTGGAGACCGTCCGTCTGCTCCACCTCTCCGGGCACCCCGACGACGCCCGCGACGTGCTGCGCACCCTGGCCGTCGAGCTCGCCCACAGCCCGCTCGCCGACCGTCTCCACCTGCACCTGGTCGACCTCGCCGAGGAGCTGCCGATCAGCGGCCCGGCCGCCGAACGGATCCACCGTCACCCCACCCTGGAGGCGGCGCTCACCGCCCTCGGCCCGCGCACGGCCAAGGCCCGTGCGACCCTGGTCGCCGCGGAGGCCGCCAGCCCCCGGGACGCGCGCAGCCGCGGCCAGGCCGACGAGTCCTGGATCCCGGAGATCGTGCTCTGTGCCCACCAGCCGGGCGGCGACATCCCCGCCGAACTCGGCCGCCTGCTCGACGCCCGCCCGCGGACCTGCGTCGCCGTGATCACCCGCGCGCCCGAGCGCGGCACCGGGCCGGTCGCCCGCTGGACCCTGCCCAGCACCGGCCAGGCCACCATCCCCGGCCTGCACCTCACCCTGGAGCTCCAGCGCCTCACCGGCGGGCAGTACGAGCAGGTCGCCGAACTGCTCCGGGCCGCCGACGACACCACCCAGTACCCCGCCCCGGCCTGGACCCTCGACGGTCCCGGCATCGACCTCGAACCGGCGGAACTCCCGGCCCCCGTCCCGGTCCTGGCAGCGGTCGGGGCCGGTCCGGGTGCCGCCTCGGGTGCCGCCCCCGGCGAGCGGGACGGCGGTGGCCCAGACGCGGCCGGCCCGCGTCTGCTCGCCCGGGTCATCGGCACCGGCGTCAGCCCGTTCGCGGGCACCGACCCGGTCGCGCCCGCCGTCGGCACGGCCGGCACGGCCGGCACGGCCGGCACGGCCGGCACGGCCGGTTCAGCCGGTGCGGCGGCCGGCCCGGGTGCCTCGGGGACCCCGGGCGGTCCGGGTGCGCGCTTCCTGGCCAACGGCCTGGGGCTGCACTCGGGTTCGGGCACCGGAGCCGGTGCGGAAGCGGAATCGGGAACGGAAGCGGGAACGGGAGCCGAGGGGGAGGAGGACCTGGACGAGACCACGCAGAACCTCCGGCTCCCGTCCGGGGCCGACGTGGTCGTCCCGGTGCGGCCCGTCCAGCCGGTGCCGCCCGCCGAGCCCTCGCCCGAGCCGTCGCCCGAGCCCTCGCCCGGGTCCGCTCCGGAACCCGCCCCCGGGCGCGCCGCGGAGCCGGTCCCCGAGCCGGTGCCGACGCACGACCCCGCACCCGCGCCCACCGGCGTCGACCCTCGTACACCCGCCCGCCCGCAGCCGGCCCCCGAGCCGTCGCCGCAGCAGGACGGCGGCCCCGCCGCGCCGTCGGCCCGCACCGCCCCCGGCCGCAGTGACAGCGACGACCTGCTCGCCATCCTCCGCTCCCCGGAGGCCCACGCCACCCGCAACGCCCCCCGGATCAGGCTGCTCGGCCCGGTCGACGTGGCCGGCGCCGCCGGCACCGCCGAACCGGCCGTCCTGCCCCGGCTCACCGAACTCGCCGCCTACCTCGCCCTGCGGCCCGGCGCCGACCACAACGCCCTCGACCACGACCTCCACCCCGGTGCCGCCCACCTCGACCCGCACCCCACCGCCGCCGACGCCAAGAGCCCGCTGCCGGGCAAACTCGCCGACCTGGCGGCCTGGTTCGGCAGCTCGACCGAGGGCCGGGCCTTCCTGCCCACCGACACCCCCGACGGCTACACCTTCGCCCCGACCGTCACCTGCGACTGGGACGAGTTCCGCAGCCTCTACCGCCGCGGCATGCGCAGCACCAGCGCCACCGCCGACGCGGCCCTCGCCCACGCCCTCGCCCTCGTCCGCGGCGCCCCCTTCGCCGAGGCCCCGCCCGCCGCCTACGGCTGGGCCGAGGCCGAACGGCAGGACATGATCGCCGCGATCGTCGACACCGCCCACGAACTCGCCGCCCGCCGCCTCCAGTACGGCGACCACCGCAGCGCCGAGGCCGCCGTCTTCCGCGGCCTCGCCGTCGCCCCGGACGTCGAACTCCTGCACCGCGACCTCTTCTACGCCTACGCCTCGGCCGGTGCCCGCGACCAACTCGTCCGCGCCGTCAACCGCCTCGACGCCCTCAGCCGCCGCACCGGCCGCAGCCTCGACGCCGACACCGTCGCCCTGCTCCGCGACCTCCTGTCGGGAGCGTGACGCCTCTCCCGTCGTTCCGGGATCCGCCGTTTCGTGAGCACTGCCGGCGGATCACGAGCACTGCCCGAGCAGATCCGGGTGACCATGAGCATCGGTGACGTTCGGCAGTTGTCGGTCGTCGGACCCCTGCGGTCTCCCGAACCCGGACGGAACGGGTGCTCCGTACCGTCCTACGGGTGCTCCGTACCGTCCGGGCGTGACGGTACGGAGCCCGGGCAAGGGCCGTGACGAACGCAGGGGCCCACGGCCGATCACCCGGGATCCGGGCGAGCCGTCCTGGGTCGCCGGCGCAGCCGGGCCGGGCGACCTCGGTCGCGGCCGTCCTCCCGTCCAGCTCCCAACCCCTCCCGTACGCCGCTGCGAAGGCTTCCTCGCCCAGCGCGGCGCGCCCTCGGCGGGTGAGCTCGCCGACCTGCCGATCGGTGCGGTCGTGAGCGCCGCGCAGCCGGGAGGCGGCACCGAGCAGGACGGCGGACTCCTGGTGCAGCCCGTGCGCCTCGGCGAGTGCGGCCGTGTTCACCGCCACCAGCGACAGGACGGGCAGGTCCCGGGTTTCCAGCCCCGTCGCGTACGCCTTCGCCAGCGCCTGCTCCGCGCCGGCCGGGTCACCGGTCGCCAGGTACAGCGACGCACGGACGCTGCCGACCAGCGTCCGGGCATGGTCGCCGGGGAACGGGGAGTCGCCCTCCAGGCCCCGTTCGGCTCCGTCGAGCAGTTCCCGTGCCCGGTCCAGGTCGCCGAGCCGCACCCGGAGGACGGCCTCCCACGCGTCGACCAGGAACCGCATCTCCGGCGCGTTCGCGCGCAGCGCCCGCTCCCGGGCCGAGTCGATCGTCGTGGTCACCAGGTCGGTGTCGCCGCGCCGCAGGTGCAGGTCGACCCAGCGCAGGTCGTTGAACACCTCGTCGCCGAGGCTGAGCGGGCCGAACTCGTCCGCCAGCGACCGGGCCTCGCGCAGGTCGGCCAGCGCGCCGTCCAGGTCGCCGTCGTACTGCCGCAGCTGGGCGCGCATCGGCAGCACGTTGGCCTGGCCCCAGCGGTCGCCGACCTGCCGGAAACAGGCCAGGGCCGCCGCCACGTCGGTGCGCGTCCGGTCGAGCTCGCCCGCGTTCTCGGCGAACCGGGCCCGGAACATGCGGGCGAGCCCGGACAGCCACACGTCGTCGCCGTCGGCCAGGTGCTCGATGAGCGCGGGCGTGCTCTGCGCCTCCTGCCGGAACGCGCGCGGGAGCGCGGCGAGCGCGCCGTACGGGCCGGGCAGCTCCGGGTACGCGAGCAGCCGGTCGGCCAGCGCGCGGATCCCGGCGTGGTCGGCCGCGGTCTCCTCGGCGGTCATCCCCGACCGGATGTCGATCCGGTTCAGCAGGTGGATCGCGCGGGCGCAGTCGCGGTCGGGCGTCGGCTCGCCGCCGGGCACCGCCAGTGCCTCGCCCAGCCAGTAGGCCGCGTCGGCGTGCCGGCCGAACATCTGCCAGTACCAGGTCAGGTCCAGGGCGAGGGCGACCGCGCCGGGGGCGTCGCCGGTGTCGCACCGCCGGCGTAGGGCGGCGAGCGTGTTGTCGTACTCGGCGCTCACGACTCGGATCGCCGCCGGCTGGCCGGGCCCGCGCAGCTGCGGGTCGTACCGGGCCATCAGCTCGGCGAAGTGGTCGGCGGCCAGGTCGCGGACGGTGCCGAGGTCGCCGGTGTCGGCCAGGCGGTCGGTGCCGTACTCGCGCAACGTCTCCAGCATGCGGTAGCGGCCCGGGTCGGGCGCGAGCTGCAGCAGCGACCGGTCGACCAGGGCCGCGAGCAGCTCGGGGACTTCGGCCGCCGGTACGGCGGTGCCGGCGCAGACCGCGGTGGCCGAGGCCGGCGTGACGCCGCCGGGCAGGACGGAGACGCGTTCGGCGACCGTGCGCTCCTGCTCGCCGAGCAGGTCCCAGCTCCAGGAGATCACCGCGCGCAGCGTGCGGTGCCGGGGCAGCGCGGTCCGGCTGCCGGTGGTGAGCAGCCGGAACCGGGCGGACAGCCCGTCGGCCAGTTCGGGCAGCGACAGTGTCCGCAGCCGGGCCGCGGCCAGTTCGAGGGCCAGCGGCATCCCGTCCAGGCCGCGGGCCACCCGCCGGACCGCGGGCAGCGTCGTCTCGTCCACGTCGAAGCCCGGGCGCACGGCCGCGGCCCGCTCGGTGAACAGGCGTACCGACGCCGCCCGCCGGACCTGCTCGACGCCGTCGTCCGGCCCGGGCAGCGCGAGCGGACCGAGGGGCACCAGCACCTCGCCGTCGACCGCCAGGGGCTCGCGGCTGGTGGCCAGCACCCGCAGCCCGGCGCAGCGGGACAGCAGTGCCGCGACCAGGTGGGCCACGGCGTCGATCAGGTGCTCGCAGTTGTCGACGAGCAGCAGGCTCTCCCGGCCGCCGAGCCGGTCGACGAGGACGTCCAGCTCCTCGCCCTCGACGCGCGTCCGGGCGTCGAACACGGCGCCGCCGCGCGGTCCGATCCCGGCGAGCAGGGCCGAGGCGACCTTGGCCGGTTCGGTGACCGGGGCGAGATCGATCATCCAGGCGCCGTCGCGGTACTCGTGGCGGTGGCGGCGGGCGGCCTCGACGGCGAGCCGGGTCTTGCCGGCGCCGCCGGGGCCGAGCACGGTGACCAGACGGCCGGCGGTGAGCCGCGTGGCGATCCGGGCGAGGTCGTCGTCGCGGCCGATGAGGCTGGTCAGCGGCGCGGGCAGGTTGCCCGGACCGGGCCGCGCGGTGTCGGCGGCCGGTCCGGTCCGCGCGGTGTCGGCGGCCGGAGCGGGTGGCTCGGCGTGCAGCAGACGCAGGTGGCGCTCGCGCAGGGCGGCGCCCGGCTCGGTGCCGAGGGCGTCGGCCAGGGCTTCGCGGACCCGCCCGTACAGGGCCAGGGCCTCGGCCTGGCGGCCCTGGGCGGCGAGCGCGTCGATGAGCAGCGCAGCCGCCCGCTCGTGGACCGGCCGCTCGGCGAGCAGTGCGGTCAGCCGGGCGGCGGCCGCGTCGGCACGGCCGAGGGACAGCTCGGCGTCGGCGAGGTCGGCGACGGCCTCGACCGAGGTGTGAGCCAGCCGGGTCGCGGCGGCGGGTGCCACCGCGGCGACGGCCGCGGGCTCGGCGCCGGGTTGATCGCCCCACAGCGCCACGGCCTCGCCGAGCACGGCCGCCGCGGCCCCCGGGTCGCCGGCGCGCAGGCCGTCACGGCCGGCGGCGGCGAGCCGCTCGAACCGCAACGCGTCCACGTCGGCCGCGTCCACGTCCAGCCGGTAGCCGCCCGCGACCTGCGCGACGGCGCGGGCCGAGCCGAGGGCCCGGCGCAGCCGCGAGACGAGGGTCTGCAGGGCGTGGGCGGCGCCGGCCGGCGGGGCGTCGGCCCAGATCGCGTCGACCAGGACACCCTGTGCGACCGGGCGACCGCCGGCGAGTGCCAGCCGTACGACCAATGCCTGCAACCGCGCACCCGGAACGGGCAGGGCGGCGTCACCGCGGGCCACCCGAAAGGCGCCGAGCAGTGTGAGGCGAAGCCGCGTGTCCCCGTCCATCCACCGATCCTCGCGCGCGCACCCTCGCACCCCCAAATCAGCACGGTGCCCCGGCAAATCAGCACGGTGCCCTGGCCCGTCAAGCCCTGCGGGAGGCCTGCCGGCTGCGCGCACCCGGCGCTGACACGGTGCGGGGCGGAGTGTCAGCGCCGTGTGTGCGCCGTGTGAGCGGACCGCGGCAGTCTCCGAGTGACGGATCCCCGGTTCCACGCACCGGGTCACGCGTTCTGTCGGCCCTTCGGAAAGAGGAAATCCCGTGCATGACACAGTGATCGTGGGCGCCGGCCCGGTAGGCCTGTTCCTCGCCTGCGAGCTCCGCCTCGCGGGCTGCTCCGTGGTGGTGCTGGAGCGGGAGCCGGAGCTCCGCTCCCCGTGGAAGGCTGAACCGCTCGGGATGCGGGGCCTGTCCGCCGCGTCGGTCGAGGCGTTCTACCGCCGGGGGCTGCTGCGCCCGCTGCTGACGGCCTCGGGCGTCCGCGACGATCCCGGCGCGGCCCCCGACGCGGACGAGCCGTCACCCCCTCGCAGCGCGGGCCACTTCGCCGGAATGATGCTCGATCCGGCCAGGGTCGACCTCGCAGCCCTGCCGTTCCGGCTTCCCGGCCCGGCCGTGGAGGGCGTGATGACGAACCTCGAAGCGATCGAGACGGTGCTGACCGAGCAGGCAACCGAGCTCGGCGTGGAGATCAGGCGCGGTGTCACGGTGTCAGCCGTCACCCAGGACGAGGACGGCGTGGTCGCGCGAGCCGGCGGGCACGAGTACGCGGCGCGCTGGCTGGTCGGCTGCGACGGCGGACGCAGCACGGTGCGCCGGCTCGCGGGCTTCGAATTCGTCGGTACCGAGCCGCAGTTCACCGGTTACGTCATGCTCGCCACCGTCGCCGACCTCGAGAAGCTGCGCCCCGGGTTCAACCTGACGCCGACGGGCATGTACCTCCGCACGCACAGGGACGGGCACATCGGCATGACGGATTTCGACGGCGGCGCGTTCGACCGCTCGCAGCGGCCGACTCGCGACCACCTCCAGGCGGTTCTGCGCCGTGTGTCGGGCACCGACGTGACCTTGGGCGACGTCCGCCTTGCCGCCAGCTTCACCGATCGGGCGATGCAGACGACGACCTATCGGCAGGGGCGCGTGATGCTCGCGGGCGACGCCGCTCACATCCACTCCCCGCTCGGAGGCCAGGGACTCAACCTCGGCCTCGGCGACGCCGTGAACCTGGGCTGGAAGCTCGCGGCGTCCGTGCACGGACACGCGCCGGACGGCCTTCTCGACACCTACACCCGCGAGCGCCATCCGGTCGGCGCGGGGGTGCTCGACTGGTCGCGCGCCCAAGTGGCGGTCATGAGGCCGGACCCGCATGCCCGGGCGATCCAAGGAGTGGTTCGAGACCTGCTCGGGACCCGGGACGGAACGACCCATGTGTTCGAGCGGACATCGGGATCGTCCAACCGCTACGACCTCGGCAGCGAACACCCGCTGACCGGTCGCAGCGCCCCGGACTTCCGCATTGCCCACGGCATCCGCCTCGGTGACCTGATGCACGACGGACGAGGCGTCGTGCTCGATCTCAGCGCCGACCGTGCCCTGCACGGTTCAGCGAGGGGCTGGGAGGGCCGGATCCGGTACGCGGTCGGGCCGGCGAGGGACGACCTCGGCCTGGGCGCCGTGCTCGTCCGGCCCGACGGCACCGTCGCTTGGGCGGGTGGTCGCGACCCTGATTGTGCAGCGTTCGAGCGGGCCGCCGGCCAGTGGTTCGGCAGTCCGGAACTCTGAGGCGGCCGCCTCGTGCCCAGGTGCGGCGGACGGCGTGCACCCGACACCGGCCGGTCACGCCGCGCTCGCGGCGGCCTGGCTGCGCCTGGTCGCGTGACCGGCCCCGGCCGTTCACTGCGCGCGGCCCTGCTCGGCCTCGGAGCCCGGGCGGACGACCAGCGTGGGCAACTGGCCCGGCAGGAAGACCCGTTCGCCCCTCGCCGACCGGCGTCGGAGGACGGCGCCGACGGGGCGGACACGGCCTGACGCGGGGCCGGGCGGGGACGGCCGCTGGTGCCGGGGACACCGGCCGGCGGGCGGCGCGGCTCGCGCGCGGGGCCGGCCGGGCCTTGATCACCGCCCCGGCCTGGCTCGGGCGTGCCGGGATCTCGTAGGGTGGCGCAGACGGACGTGGTGGTCGGCACCACGGGGCAGGAAGTCAGACGCCGCTGGGCGGCGGGGCGGGGCGGTGACCAGAGATGGCGGAGACGACGGCTGTCCCCGGCAGTCCCGATCCCGTGGCCGACACGGGCCCCTGGGACGCCGTGCCGCCGGGCCCCGCGCGCAACCCGTACGAGGAGCACCCACCGGGACCGGCCGCGCTGTACGAACCGCCCGCGCAGGCTCCGGCGCCCGTCCAGGCCCCGGCGCCCGTCCAGGCCCCGGCGCCCGTGCAGGGGCCGGCACCCGTCCAGGCTCCGGTACCCGGCCAGGGGTCGGTACCCGTCCAGGCCCCGCCGGCGCCGCCGGCTCCACCGACCGGATGGACCGTCACCGGTATGTCCGTCGTGGCCCCGCCGCCGTCGGCGACGCCGCTGCCGTTCACCGTCCCGCTCCCGGGAACCACCCCCGCCCACGGCGTCCCCGTCGGCCCGGGCGGCCTCGGGACGGCGCCGCGCGGGCGCATCCTGGTCGTCGAGGGCGGCTACGGCAACTCCGGCCGCCGCACCTGGGGGCGCGGCGGACCGGCCCAGGCACCCGTACTGTCGGCGATGCTCGCCGCCGTCTCCCCGCAGGTCCTGCTCGCGGCCGACGCGGTGGACGCCGTCCACCTCCCCGCCGCCAGCGACCCGCACACCGTGCTCGCCCACCTCCGGGCCGCCGCCCGGCACCCCGGACCGCTGCTCGTCCACCTCGGCGGCCACCTGCTCGCCGACAAGCGCGGCGGCCAGCTCCACCTCACCCTGCGCGACTCCAAGCCCGGCAGCGTCCGGCAGGACGGCCTCGCCTGGCAGTCCATCGCCGGCGAACTGCGGCACCGGCCGGCCGAGTGGCAGACCCTGGTGATCGCCGACCTGAGCGCCGACCAGAACGCCCTGCCGTTCCTCCAGGGGACCGTCTCCCCGCTCGCCGACGGCCTCCCGCTCTGGGCCGTGGTCAGCCCCGACCCGGAGCAGATCGGCACCTTCACCCGCGCGCTGATCGAGGCCCTGCACGGCGGCCGCCCGGGCGCGGACGCCGTCCTCGCCCCCGAACAGCTGCGCCAGCAGGTGTACTCGGTGTTGCGCCCGGACGTCGTCATCCTCGCCACGCACGCGCCGAACCGTCCGTTCTTCCGCAACACGGCCCGCCGTACGGACGGCCCGGTCGTCGACGCCACCCCGTACGAGGGCCCGCGCCCGGCCGCAGTGCTGCCGCGCCCGCCGGCCGAGCACGACGAGGGGGTGCGGGACGCCGTTCCGCGCGATGCCGTCCCGGCACCGAGGCCCGCCGTCACGCTGGACAAGCCCGCCGCGGCCGCCTTCGCCGCGGCCGCGCCGACCGGCGTACCGACTGCCGCACCGGCCGGCGTACCGGCCGCCGCGCCCGTGCCGCCGTCCGACGGCCCGGTGCACCTCCTCAAGCCCGGCGTCCCGCCCACACCCCCGCCCCCGGCCCACCCCGTCGACCTGCTCAAGGCCTACGCCTGGCGCCCCACCTCGGACGGCGTCGTCACCCTCGACAAGCAGACGCCGACGGACGCGGTGCCGGCGGATGCGGTGCCGGAGACTGCGGTGCCCGAGGCCGAGGTGCCGGAGACTGCGGTGCCCGAGGCTGAGGCGCCCACGGACGTGGTTCCCGGGGCTGCGGTGCCCGAGGCTGCGGTGCCGGCCCCCGTCGACCCCGCTCGCGTCGAGCCCGAGGCCGCCGCGCCCGCGCCCGAAGCTCCCGAGGCCGACGCCCCCGAGACTGCCGTGCCCGAGACTGCCGCCGCTCCCGACGCCCCCGAAGCGGACGCCTCGAAGCCCCGCGCGGACTACCGCGAGGTGATCGGCCGGATCGTCCGCAGCGCCGACGCGGGTGACCACACCGCCGCCACCGACCTCGCCTTCGCCCTCGAACTGGAGGCGATCGCCGAGCACGGCGCCGTCTCCGAACCGGTCCTGCAGGTCCGTCAGGTCCGCGCCCACGTGTGCCGCCTGGCCGGGAAGACGATCGAGGCGGCGGACATCTACCGCGAGGTCGCGTTGACCCTGCTCCGCTCCCAGGGCCCGGACCACCCGGAGACCCAGCAGGCCGCCACCAACGCCGAGGCCTGCTGGCGGGCGATCCCGGACCGCGCGGAGGCCATCCGCATCGCCCCCGAGATCATCGAACTGCGCGCCTACCTCCCCGGCCCCGACGGCCGCAAGCTCCGCGCCGCAGAACGCCACCTCGCCCACCTGGCCGCCGACGCCGGCTGATCCTCCTGCTCCGCCCACCCCTCTCACCCCTCTCACTCCTCCCGCCGCTGCACAGGAAGTCGGCCAGGCCGATCTCCTGTGCGGGCGGTGCCGGTCCGCCATGCCCGTCATGGGATCGGGAACGTGGACCGGGAGTGCGGGCGAAGGGACGGACGGAGCCCGGCGCAGCCCGGTCGCGGCCGCGACCGGCCGCGCCGTGACTGGTGGAAACACTCCAAGATCGGGTCTTGATCATTGTTCCTGGCGGGCCCACGGCGGGTGCCCGTCCTCTCGCAGACTTGCAGGACGTGGCGGCCCGGCCGGTCGCCCCGTCTTCGGACCCGTCGACCCAAGGACTGCAGTCGTGAGCGAGCGCGTTCTCATCCCCCGCAACCGGGGCTTCCTCTTCCTGGACTCCCACCCGGCCGGCTGCGAGCGGCTGGTGGCCGACATGTGGCAGGCGTGCCCCGACCCGGACGGCGTGCCGGAGGGCGCCGGGCCGGTGGCACTCGTCATCGGCTCCTCGGCCGGATACGGTCTGGCGGCCACGCTCGCCGGACTCAAGCGCGCCGGCATCCGCGGCGTCATGGTCTCCTTCGAGAAGGCCCCCACCGAACGGCGCACCGCCACGGCCGGCTGGTACCGCACCGCCGCCACCGCCGACATCGCCCGGGCCGCCGGGCGGGATCTGGTCTTCCTCAACGGCGACGCGTTCTCCGACGCGATGAAGGACCAGGTCGCCGACCTCATCGAGAAGCGCTTCGGCGGCAGGCTGGACCACCTGGTCTACTCGGTGGCCGCGCCCCGGCGTACCGACCCCGGCACCGGCACCACGTACGCCTCCGTCCTCAAGCCGATCGGCCGGGCGAACCGCACCAAGACCCTCGTCTTCGACGACCAGGGCGTTCCCGAGGTCCGTGAGGTCGAGACCGGGCCGGCCGAGGGCGACGACGTCGAGCAGACCGTGGCCGTGATGGGCGGTGCGGACTGGGAACGCTGGATCGACCACCTGGCCGGCCGGGGACTGCTCGGCGAGGGCTTCACCACCGCCGCGCTGTCGTACATCGGGTCGTCGCTGACGGCGGCGATCTACCGGCAGGGCACCATCGGCGCGGCCAAGGCCCACCTGGAGGCCACCGCCCGCACCCTGAACGAGCGGCTCGCAGGGACGGTGGGCGGTCGTGCCGTGACCTCCGTCAACGGCGCCGCCGTCACGCAGTCCTCCACCGCGATCCCCGGCATCGCCCTGTACACCGGCCTGCTGCGCGGCGTCCTCGGGGAGGAGATGGTCCCGCCGGTGCGTCAGCTCGCCGCCCTCTGGGACCAGCTCACCGGTGCCGCCCCGCTCGCCCTGGACGACGAAGGCCGGGTCCGCCTGGACGGGTGGGAACTCTCCGACGACGTCCAGGCCGCGGTGGCCGAGCGCTGGGAGGCCGCCACGACCGGTACCGTCGCCGGCCTCGCCGACCTCGACTGGTTCCACGCCGAGGTCCAGCGCCTGTACGGGTTCTCCGTCCCGGGCGTCGACTACACCGCCGCAGTGGCCACCGACGTCCCGTGGCCCACGCCCGCGCCCTGACCCCGACCGGGAGGGCCGGCCGGGGGACCGCCCGGGGAGCCGCACGGCGGGGGCCCCGCCGTGCGGCCCCCGCCTCGTCGACGGCGTCCGCGCGCCACGGGCGCGGGGCGGATGTGCCGGTGGGGGAGCCGGGCGGGCCGGCTCCCCCACCGGGGGTGTGCTGGGGTCAGCGGCCCGCGAGGGCGCGGACGAACCTGTTGCCGTCGATGGTGCCGAGGCCGCTGGCGAGGTCGTAGCCCTTGGTGGCCTGGTAGCCCGTCACCTTGTCCCAGGAGTTGTCCCCGGCCGTCACGTCGACCAGGCCGCTCCACTGCTGCGGGAGCAGGTTGAGGCCGTACAGACGCCAGTTGAGCTGGCCGAGGCGGTGGCCGGCGAGCTGGTCGGCGAGGGCGACGATGCCCGAGAAGATCGGGGTCGCCTCGCTGGTGCCGCCGGTGAGGTGCCAGCCGACCGAGGTGGGGTCGTAGGACTCGTACGTCCAGGCGCCGCCGTCCACGGCCGCGCTCATGCTGATGTCGGGCGTGCCGCGGTGGTTACCGGTGACCCCGGCCACGCCGGCCTGGTACCAGGGGCGGTCGAAGACGCCGGAGACGCCGCCGCCGCCCGCGCCGTACTTGTCGTGCCAGACCTTGTCGGGCGCGGTGCGCTTGCCCGCGTCGTCCAGGCTGAGCTGGGTGCCGCCGATGGAGGTGACCAGCGGGTCGCTGGAGGGCCAGGAGTTGACCTTGTACGGGTACAGGTCCTCGCCGTTCTCCTTGGCGTCGGTCGCGCCGTTGTCGCCGGAGGCGCTGAGCACGGTGACGTCGTGGGCGGCGGCCTCCTTGAAGGCGTAGCGCAGGTCGGTGAGCGACTTGAAGTCGCCCTTGTCGAAGCCGGGGAAGGTGTTCTCGGTGGCGCCGAAGCTCTGCGAGATCACGTCGGCCTTGCCGGACTTGATGATGGCCTTCTCGGCGTCCATCATCTCGGGCAGGCCGGTGGTGCCCTCGGTCTCCGCGACGCCGGTCTCGACCAGGATGATGTGCGCGTCGGGGGCGACGGCGTGGGCGTACTCGACGTCGAGGGTGGTCTCGCCCGCCCAGCCGGTGTGGTCGGCGTTGGTGGGGTCGAACGGCGGGACGTTGCCCCACTTGACGACCTCGACCTGGGTGTCGGGGATGCCCCACTGCTTGTCGAAGACCTCCAGGTCGTGCTGGATGGTCGGCGAGCCGAAGGAGTCGACGATGACGATGGTGCGGCCCTTGCCGGTGATGCCCTCCTTGTACAGCGGGTCGAGGTTGTAGGCGGTCCGGTACTGGAGCGGGGAGTAGCAGTTGATGCCGATCTGGCTGACGCACTGCGAGGTGGGCAGTGGCGCGGTGCGCCCGGTGGCGCTGATGTGCCCGGCGGAGGCGGGGCGGACGTGCACGCCGGCCAGACTGCCGGAGGCCGTGGCGCTCACGGCCGGGACGGAGAGCGTGCCGGCGGTGAGGGCGGTTGCCCCGGCGGCGAGCAGGGCCAGGGCGCGGCGGAGGGTGGCGGGGCTGCCCATGGGACTCCTTGGGACGCAGGGCCCGACCTGGTTCGGTCGGGTCGGTCCGGCCATCCCATCGAGTGCCACATGATCATGCCATAGTCATTTCGTACTGCCGGCATGGTCACGCCTGGCCACCAGAAAAGGTAAAGGCCGTCCCAGGCGAAGGTAACCCACCACCGGGGACGGCCAACTGATGAAACGTCAGCAGCCGGTCAGCGTGCCCCACCGTTGACGTAGAGCGTCTGCCCGCTCACGTACGAGGCGTCCTCGCTGGCCAGGAAGGCGACCACCGAGGCGATCTCCTCGGGCCGGCCGACCCGCCGCAGCGGCGTCCGGGCGGCGACCTCCGTCTGGTGGTCCTCCGCCGTGGCGCCGACCCGCTCGGCGGTGGCGGCGGTCATCGCGGTGGCGATGTAGCCGGGGGCGACGGCGTTGACGTTGATGTTGAACGGACCCAGCTCGATCGCCAGGGTGGCGGTCAGCCCCTGGATGCCGGCCTTGGCGGCCGCGTAGTTCGCCTGGCCCCGGTTGCCGAGCGCGGAGCGCGAGCTGAGCGAGACGATCTTTCCGTACTTCTGGGCCGTCATGTACTTCTGCGCGACGTGGCTGCAGTTGTAGGCGCTGGTCAGGTTGACCGTCAGCACCGCGTCCCAGTCGGACTTGGGCATCTTGAAGAACAGGTTGTCCCGGGTGATCCCGGCGTTGTTCACCAGGATGTGCACCCCGCCGAGGTCCTGCGCCACCTGGGCGAACACGGCCTCCACCGCGTCGTAGTCGGCCACGTCGCAGCCGTACGCGCGGGCGGTGCCACCCTTGGCGGTGATCTCCTCGACCGTGCCGGCGGCGCGTTCGGCGGTCAGGTCGACGACCGCGACGGCCGCGCCCTCCTCCGCCAGCAGCCGCGCGGTGGCCGCACCGATGCCCTGCGCCGCGCCGGTGACGACGGCGACCTTGCCTGCGAAACGAGTCACAGCAACTCCTTCGATGAAGCGGTGAAGAGGTGAAGAACTGGGGGAGTGGACGAGGGCCGATGGCCGATGGCGGCCGTCCGCCGTCCGCCGTCCGTCAGGCCGATTCGACGAGGACGGCGGTGCCCTGGCCCACGCCCACGCACATGGTGGCCAGGCCCCGGCGGGCACCGCTGCGGCGCATGCGGTGCAGCAGGGTGGTGAGGATGCGGGCGCCGGAGCCGCCCAACGGGTGGCCCAGCGCGATGGCGCCGCCCGCCGGGTTGACCAGCTCCGGATCGATGCCCAGCTGGTCCATGGAGGCGAGCACCTGGGCGGCGAAGGCCTCGTTCAGCTCGGCCTCCTCCAGCGAGTCGAGCGACCAGCCGGCCCGGCCGAGCGCCTTGCGGGTGGCCGGCACCGGGCCGACGCCCATGACGTCCGGGTGCACCCCGGCCGAGGCGCCGGCGACGTACCGGCCGAGCGGCTGGAGGCCGAGGTCGCCGAGCGCCTCCTCGCTGACCAGCACCAGGCCGGCCGCGCCGTCGTTCATCGGCGAGGCGTTGCCCGCCGTCACCGTGCCCCCCGCCCGGAAGGCGGGCTTCAGCCGGGCCAGCTTCTCCAGGCTGGTGTCCTCGCGGATGCTCTCGTCCTGGCCGACCGTCACCCCGTCCGGCCGCTCGACCGGGACCAGCTCGGCGTCGAAGTGGCCGTCCTTGCGGGCGGCGGCGGCGCGCTGGTGGCTGCGGAGCGCGAAGGCGTCCTGCCGCTCACGGGTGATGCCGTACCGGGTGGCGACCTCCTCCGCGGTCTCGCCCATGGAGAGGGCGCCGTGCAGGTCGGCCATCCGGGGGTTGGTGAGGCGCCAGCCGAGCCGGGTGTCATAGGTCTCGATCTTGTGCGGCAGTGCCTCGTCGGGGCGGGGGAGGACGAAGGGGGCGCGGGTCATCGACTCGCAGCCGCCGGCCAGCACCACGTCGGCCTCGCCCGATCCGATCGCCCGGGCGGCCATGGTGACGGCCTCCAGGCCGGAGGCGCAGAGCCGGTTGACGGTGGCGCCGGGCACGGTGTCGGGCAGGCCGGCCAGCAGGACGGCCATCCGGGCGGCATTGCGGTTGTCCTCACCGGCCTGGTTGGCGGCGCCCCAGTAGACGTCGTCGATCCGGGCCGGGTCGAGGGCGGGTACGTCGGCGAGCAGGGCGCGCAGCACGGTGGCCGAGAGGTCGTCGGGGCGGACCGTGGCGAGCGCTCCGCGCAGCCGGCCGATGGGTGTGCGGCGGGCTGCGGCGAAGTAGACAGGACGCACGTCGTCGGGCTCCTTATCAGCGGGAACAGCGGGAACAGCGGAGAGAACGGGAACAGCGGGAACAGCGGGAACGACAGGGGTAAAGGGGACAGCGGAACGGAAGGGGCAGGGCTCAGAACGCGTTGACGCCGGTGAGCGCGCGTCCGATCAGCAGCTTGTGGATCTGGCTGGTGCCCTCGTAGAGGGTCATCACCCGCGCGTCGCGCAGGTACTTGCCGACCGGGTACTCGTCGATGAACCCGTAGCCGCCGAAGACCTGGAGCGCGTTGTTGGCGGCCCGGACGGCGGCCTCGCTCGCATAGAGCTTGGCGACGGAGGACTCGGCGGCGAACGGCAGGCCGCGGTCGATGTGGTCGGCGACCTTCCAGGTGAGCAGCCGGGAGGCCTCGACGTCCACGGCGATGTCGGCGAGCAGCTCCTGCACCAGCTGGTGCGAGGCGATCGGTTTGCCGAACTGCTCGCGCTCGCCCGCGTACCGGACGGCGGCGTCCAGGCAGGCCCGGGCGATGCCGACGCAGCCGGCGGCGACCGACATCCGGCCCTTGGCGAGTGCGGCCATCGCCACGGTGAACCCCTTGCCGGGCTCGCCGAGCCGCGCGGAGTCCGGCACCCGGACGGCGTCGAAGGCGAGTTCGGCGGTGGCCTGGCCGCGCAGGCCGAGCTTGCCGTGGATCTCGGTGCGGGTGAACCCGGGCAGGTCGGTGGGGACGAGGAAGGCGGTGATGCCCTTGTGCCCCGGACCGCCCGTCCGGGCGAAGACGAGGGCGACGTCGGCCCAGGTCCCGTTGGTGATGAAGGTCTTGGTGCCGCTGATCAGCCAGTCCCCGCCGTCCCGGACCGCGCGGGTGGTGAGGTTGGCGGCGTCGGAGCCGGTGCCGGGCTCGGTGAGCGCGAAGCAGCCGAGCGCCTCGCCGGAAGTGAGCCGGGGCAGCCAGTGCTGCTTCTGCTCCTCGCTGCCGTAACCGTTGACCGACTTGGCGACCAGGCCGAGCGAGACGGAGACGATGCCGCGCACGGCGGAGTCGCCCCGGCCCAGCTCCTCCAGGGCCAGGCAGTAGGCGAGGTGGTCGCCGCCGCTGCCGCCGTACTGCTCGGGGAGGGTGAGGCCGAGCAGGCCCAGCTTGCCGAGCCTGCCGATGATCGCGCGGTCGACGGACTCGGCGCGGTCCCACTCGGCGGCGTACGGGACGATCTCGCGGTCGGTGAAGGCGGCCGCCAGGTCACGGAGGGCTGCCTGCTCCTCGGAGAGCTCCAGGTTCATCGGGACCCCGTTAAACTAGCGCTGCAAGTTTTATGGGGGGACTGTAGCCCCGACCGGGCCGCACTGGGAAGAGGTGCCTGCCAGAATCGGTCCCCACCCACCCGAACGCAGTCACCCGAACGCACTCACCCGCACCAAACGCTCCGAACGCGCCGGACCCGCCCCGCACCCGCCGACCGATCCGAACGCGCCGGACCGACTCGAACCCACCGACCCGCACCCACCCACTCGAACCCGCCGACCCGACCGGAGGAACCGCGACGATGGCCCGCCCGCGCACCCCCCTGCTCAGCCGCGAGCGCATCGTCACGGCCGCGCTCCAGCTCATCGACGCCGAGGGCCTCGCCGCGCTCTCCACCCGCCGCCTCGCCACCGAGCTGTCGGTCAGCGGGCCGTCGCTCTACAACCACTTCGCCACCAAGGACGAGCTGTTGGACGCGGTGGTGGACAGCGTGATGGGCGAGGTCGACCTGTCGATGTTCGGGCGGGACGCACCCTGGCCGGCGGCGCTGCGCGACTGGGCGCGCTCCTACCGGGCCGCCCTCGCCGCGCACCCCAACATCGTCCCCGTGCTCGCCCAGGGCCCCGGGCGCCGGCCGAACGCCCTGCGGCTGGCCGACGCCGTCTTCGGCTGCCTGGTCGAGGCGGGGTGGCCGCGCGGTCAGGCCACCCGGATCGGCGCACTGATGCGGTACTTCGTCGCCGGCTCGGCGCTGGCCTCGTTCGCGGCGGGCTTCCCCGAGGACGCCGGCGTGTACGACGCCGCCGACTACCCGCACCTGGGCGAGGCGCACCGGCTGGCCGAGCACCGGAGTGCGATCGACGAGGGGGCGTTCGAGACCGGACTCGAGGCGCTCCTCGACGGGTTGCTCCTACGGTACGAGCGCACCGTCCCGCGCCCCTGACCCGCGCCCCTGACCCGCGCCCCCGGTCCCGCGCGTCCCTGACCCCGCGCGCCCTCGGCCCCGCGCCGCCGGCCCCGCGTCCCTGACCCCGCGCCGCCCGGGGCGGGCTACCAGGGCTCGCGCGCCACGAAGGCCGGCCGCAGCGACGGGTCGACCGGGTCGTAGTACCGGTGGTAGACGGGGGTCAGCCCACCGGAGACCGGCGGCACGATCCAGCTCCAGTCGGCGGGGGTCGGCCGACCGAGCCGCTTCTCCTGGGCGACGTGCTTGAGGAACCGCCCGGACTCGGTGTGGTGGTCGGCCATGGTCACCCCGGCCTCCTGGAACGAGTGCAGCACCGCCACGTTGAGCTCGACCAGCGCCCGGTCGCGCCAGAGCGTGCGGTCGTTGGAGGTGTCCAGGCCGAGCCGTTCGGCGACGGTGGCCAGCATGTCGTACCGGTCGGCGTCGGCGAGGTTGCGGGCGCCGATCTCGGTGCCCATGTACCAGCCGTTGAACGGTGCGGTGGGGTAGCGGACGCCGCCGATCTCCAGCGTCATGTCGCTGATCGCCGGTACCGCGTACCAGCGCAGGCCGAGGTCGGCGAACCAGGCGTGGTCGGGGTGGACGAGGTCGACCTCGAGCGTGGTGTCGTCCGGCAGCTCGTACCACTCGGGGCGTTCGCCGGGCCGTTCCTGGACCAGCAGCGGCAGCACCTCGAAGGGTTCCTCGCCGCACTTCCAGCCGAGGTCCCGGGCCCGGGCGGCGAGCCGGGCGCCGGCCGGGTCGCCGATCCAGGCGCCGTCCCCGCCGGGGTGCCCGGCGTAGCGGACCAGCTGCTGGTTGAGGATCCGGGCGGCCGGACGGCCGGGCCGGTCGGGGGCGAACACCGAGATCACCGGGCGGATCCGGCCCCCGTTGCCGGCCACCCGCAGGTGCTCGAAGCACTCGGTGGCGATGTCGTCGGCCGAGCCGAGGTGCCGCAGGTCGCGGACGACCAGGCTGCGCCAGTACAGCCGGCCGATGCAGCGGGCCGCGTTGCGCCAGGCCAGCCTCGCCCCGTAGGCCAGTTCGGCGGGCGTGTGCTCGTAGGTGCCGGTGCGGTCGATCTCGTCCAGGACGGCCCGCAGCCGTTCGGCCGGGTCGCCGGCGGCGGGCTGCTCGTGGTGGAACTGCCGGACGAACGCCTCGGCCTCCGCCGGATCGGTGAAGTGGCCGGCACTGGAGCCCGAGCCCGGGCCGGAGCCCGAGCCCGAGCCGGTGCTGCGGGCGGCGCCGGTGGGGCCGTCCGCGGACGGCCCGGGGGCCGGGCGCTCCTCGGGAGCCCCGGCGAGGCGGGTGAGCGGGCCGGTGACGTGGTCGGTCAGCCGGCCGGCGGGGTGTCCGGTGCCCTCGGCGGGCGCCGGCCCGGCGGGTTCGGGCGCGGGGTGCGTGTGGGCGTACGGGCAGCCGGTGGCAGGCGCTGCCACGGTCCTGCGGGCGCTGCGGGTGCGAAGCCGGTTGAAGATCAAGGACACATCCCTCCTGGCCACCAGGAGTACCCGAGGTGTGCGCCCCGCCGCAGGGAGTGAACGATTCGGCCCCCGCACCCGCGCCGGGGGCGCTAGGGTGCGGGGGCCGAACGTCCGACGGTCTGACGGTCGGATCAGCCCATGTCCTCCAGCCGGATGCCCTTCGTCTCCTTCATGAACCGTGCCACGAAGAGGACGGACAGCGCCGCGAACGCCGCGTAGACGAGGTAGGTCGCCGAGAGGTTCCAGCGCGAGAGCGAGGGGAACGAGACGGTGATCGCCCAGTTGGCGATCCACTGCGCGGAGGCGGCGACGGAGAGCGCGGCGGCGCGGATCCGGTTGGGGAACATCTCGCCGAGCATCACCCAGACCACCACGCCCCAGGACATCGCGAAGAAGAGCACGAACGCGTTGGCGGCGATCAGCGCCACGGTGCCCTGGAGGTCGGGGAGGGTCACGTTGTCGCCGCTGCCGGTGGCGGAGGAGAACGCCCAGCCGCAGGCGGCCAGTGCGACGGCCATGCCGGCCGAGCCGATCAGGGCGAGCGGCTTGCGGCCGATCCGGTCGACCAGCAGGATCGCGACCACGGTGCCGAGGATGTTGATGACCGAGCCGATGAAGCTGATCAGCAGCGAGTTGCTCTGGTCGATGCCGACCGACTGCCAGAGGATCGACGAGTAGTAGAAGATCACGTTGATGCCGACCAGCTGCTGGAAGACCGAGAGGCCGATCCCGACCCAGACGATCGGCAGCAGGCCGAAGTGCCCGCCGAGCAGGTCGCGGAAGCGCGGGCGGTGGTCGGAGTCGATCAGGCCCTGGATCTCGGCGATCCGGGCGTCCGTGTCGGCGCCCCTGCCCTCGACCTCGGCGAGCACGGCGCGGGCCTCGTCCAGGCGGCCGGCCGCGATCAGGTAGCGCGGCGACTCGGGGATCATCGAGGAGAGCACGAAGTAGAGGGCGGCGGGCAGCACGCAGATGCCGAGCATCCACTGCCAGGCCTCCAGCCCGAGCAGCCGGCCGCGGGTGTCACCGCCCGCGGCGTCCGCCAGCACCCAGTTGACCAGCTGGGAGATCGCGATGCCGAGCACGATCGCGGCCTGCTGGAAGGAGGCCAGGCGCCCGCGGTACTTGGTCGGCGCCACCTCGGCGATGTAGGTCGGGGCGATCACCGACGCGATGCCGATGGCCGCTCCGCCGAGGACCCGCCAGCAGGCGAGGTCCCAGGCGGAGAACGGCAGCATCGAGCCGACCGCGCTCACCGCGAAGAGCAGCGCGCCCGCCTTCATCACCTTGATCCGGCCGTAGCGGTCGGCGAACCGGCCGGCCAGCGCGGCGCCGACCGCCGAACCGAGCAGTGCCGAGGAGACGATCAGGCCGGTCACGCCGTCGCCGACGCCGAACTTCTCCTGGATGCCGGAGACGGCGCCGTTGATCACGGAGCTGTCGTAGCCGAACAGGAACCCGCCGAGGGCCGCGGCGGCGGTGATGAAGACGACGAAGCCGAGGCGGTCGGAGGATCGGGCCTCCGCCGCCGTCGGCTCCATCGGCTCCGTGGGCTTCTGGGTGACGCTCACGATCTTGACTCCTGGTACTCAACACTGAGCTTGGTAGCCGCGATCGTAACCCGTCAATGTTCAAGTGTTGTACATGGGATGCCCGCCAAGTCCCTTTCTCTATTAGTAAAGTGAACTGTCAAACCTGGGGGGAGGCCAGCGACAGCCCGAATCGCCCCTCGTCGTCCGTCCACCAGTGGGCGAGCCGCAGGCCGGCGGCCGCCAGCTCCCCGGCGACCCGCTCCCGGCGGAACTTCGCCGACACCTCGGTGCGCAGCTCCTCGCCCGCGTCGAAGTGGACGGGCAGGTCGAGCGCCGGGATCTTCACGGTCTGGGTGCGCAGCGAGCGCAGCCGCATCTCGATCCACTCCTGCTCCGGGTCCCAGAGCGCCACGTGCTCGAACGCGTCCGGGTCGAAGTCGGCGGAAAGCTCGCGGTTCAGCACGTTGAGCACGTTCCGGTTGAACTCGGCGGTCACCCCGGCCGCGTCGTCGTAGGCGGCGACCAGCACGCGGGGGTCCTTCACCAGGTCGGTGCCGAGCAGCAGGAAGTCGCCCGGGTCGAGCGCGGCGCGCAGGCCGCGCAGGAAGGCGGCCCGCTCGGCGGGGAGCAGGTTGCCGAGGGTGCCGCCGAGGAAGGCGACCAGGCGCGGGCCGCCGTCCGGGGGCAGGCCGAGCCGGGCGGTGAAGTCAGCCAGCACGCCGTGCACCGCCAGCTCCGGGTACTCCCCGGCGAGCGCCCCGCCGGCGGCGGTCAGCGCGCTCTCGCTGACGTCCACCGGGGCGTAGGTGTGCAGCGTGCCGAGGTCGCGCAGGGCGTCCAGCAGCAGCCGGGTCTTCTCGGAGGAGCCCGAGCCCAGCTCGACCAGGGTGCGCGCGCGGGTGGCGGCGGCGATCTCGCCGGCCCGGGCGGTGAGGATCGCCCGCTCGGCGCGGGTCGGGTAGTACTCGGGCAGCCGGGTGATCTCCTCGAACAGCTCGCTGCCCCGGGCGTCGTAGAACCACTTCGGCGGCAGCCACTTCGGTTCGGAGGTCAGACCGTGCTGCACGTCGTGGCGCAACGCGGTGCTGAAGTGGTCGGCGGGCAGCAGTCGGGTGAGGTCAAAGGTGCTCATGGCAGACGGGTCCTCGGTTCAAAAGGTGAAGGAAGGGCGGTGGGGGAGGTGGAGGGCTCAGAGTGGCCGGACGGTGCCGAGCGGCCGGACGGTGACGCCGTCCGGGCCGGCCAGCAGCAGCGAGCCGTCCGGCACGGCCGTCCAGTCCGGGTGGTCGTCGTACGGCTCGGAGGCCACCACCACGCCGCGCCCGGGCAGCGTCCGGTGGTGCAGGGTGTCGCCCCAGGCGGTCGCGGCGAGCGCGCGGCCGTCCGTGAGCAGCAGGTTGAGCCGCGCGGTGGTGTGCGCGGCCACGTCCGCGACGGTGCCGGCCAGCGCCTCGCCGAGGCCGGCGCCCGCCCGCAACCGGTGCAGCGCGAGGCCCCAGACGAGTGCGGAGTCGGTGCGCGCCACCAGCTCCAGCAGTTCGGCCGGCGGCAGCAGCCCGGCCAGGGCGTCGAGCTTCGCGGGCCAGCCCGCCACCGCGCCGTTGTGGCTGAACAGCCAGCGCTCCGCGGTGAACGGCGCGGCCGCCTCCTCGCCCGCCGCGCAGCCCTGGGTGGCCGAGCGGACGGCCGCCAGCAGCGCCCGGGTGCGGATCACCCGGGCGAGGTCGGCGAAGGTGGCGTCCGCCCAGACCGGCCCGGCCCGCCGGTGGCGGGCCGGCACCTCGTCGCCGTCCGCGTACCAGCCGAGGCCGAAGCCGTCCGCGTTGACCGTGCCGTACTGCTGCGCCCGGGGTGCCCAGGACTGCCGGTAGAGCCCGAACGGGGGTTCCACCAGCAGCTCCTGCGGCGCCACCGGCTCTCCCAGGTAGGCGAGGTGACGGCACATCAGTCGGTCTCCGCGTCGGCGGCGGTGCGGAACCCGGCGAAGATCTGCCGCCGGATCGGGTAGTCCCAGTTGCGGAAGGTGCCCCGGCAGGCGACCGGTGCGACGGCGAAGCACCCGCCGCGCAGCACCTTGTACTCGGGGCCGAAGAAGACCTCCGAGTACTCCTTGTACGGCCAGGCCCGGAATCCCGGGTAGGGGCGGAAGTCACTGGCCGTCCACTCCCACACGTCACCCATCAACTGCCGCACCCCGTGGGGCGATTCGCCGTCGGGGTAGCTGCCGGCCGGGGCCGGGCGGAGGTGGCGCTGGCCGAGGTTGGCGTTCCCGGGCGCGGGCGGGGCGTCCCCCCACGGGTAGCGGCGGGAGCGGTCGGTGGCCGGGTCGTACCGGGCGGCCTTCTCCCACTCGGCCTCGGTCGGCAGTCGCCGCCCCGCCCACCGCGCGTACGCGTCGGCCTCGTACCAGCTGACGTGCAGCACCGGTTCGTCGAGGGGCACGGGCTCCAGCACGCCGAACCGGCGGCGGAGCCACTGACCGTCCTCGTGACGCCAGAACAGCGGGGCGCTGAGCCGGGCGGTCCGCCGGTGCTCCCACCCCTCGGGGGTCCACCAGCGCGGTTCGTCGTACCCGCCGTCGGCGATGAACCGCAGGTAGGCGCCGTTGGTGACGGGCGTGGTGTCCAGCCGGAAGGCGGGCAGCTCGACCCGGTGCGCCGGGCGCTCGTTGTCCAGTGCCCACGGCTCGGTGTCGGTGCCCATGGTGAACGGGCCCGCCGGGACGAGAACGTCGGCCGGCAGGGCGGCCGCGTCCGCCGGGGCGGGCGGCGGCGGGGGAGCGGCCAGTGCGGGCTCGCCCACCCGGAGCTGATGGGTGATCAGCATCGTCTCGTCGTGCTGCTGTTCGTGCTGGGCGATCATGCCGAAGGCGAAGCCGGCGTCCAGCAGGGGTGCGCCCTCCAGCGGGCTCTCGCCCAGCAGGTCGAGCACCCGGCCGCGCACCTCGTGCGCGTACGCGCGGGCCTCGTTCGGCGGCAGCAGCGGCAGGCTGGGGCGTTCGGCGCGCGGGTGTTCGAACGCGTCGTAGAGCGGGTCGATCTCCGGGTGCATCGGGTCCCGGTGGCCGACGTTGCGCAGCAGCCAGAGCTCCTCCTGGTTGCCGATGTGCGCGAGGTCCCACACCAGGGGGGACATCAACGGCGAGTGCTGGGCGGTCAGGTCGCGGTCCTCGACGCAGTCGGTGAGCGCGGCGGTGCGGGCGCGGGCGGCCAGCAGCTCGGCGGCGATCGTCTCGCGCAGCGCCTCCAGCGAGGCCGGCGCCTCCAGCGAGGCCGGCGTCTCCAGCGGCGGGCGGGCGTCGGGGCCGGCGGCGGGGGCGCCGGTCGGGCGGGCGTCGTCGATCATGGTGCGGCCTCCTCCGGGGGAGTGCGTCGGGCGCCGGAGCGCAGCGCGTCCAGCTGGTCGTCGGCCGGGCAGCGGCCGCGCGCGGGATAGCGCTCGGCGTACTGGGCGACGGCGGTGCGCAGCCGCTCGGCACCGGGCAGGCGGCCCAGTGCGGCGTCGGCGGCGGCGAAGCAGGCGAGGGTGGCGCGGCGCAGCCCGGGGTCGGCGACGGCCAGGGTGGCGGCCCGGCGCCAGGCGTCGCTGCGCGGCGGCCGCGGGCCGTCGGCGCGCTCCAGCGGCTCCAGTGCGGCGAGCGCGGCCTCGGCGGCCACCGGGTCGTCCAGCAGGGCGGTGACCAGGGCGGCGGGGACGATCCAGCCGTCGCCGGGTTGGGCGTCGATCATCCGCAGCTCCAGGTGGCCGCGCGGGCGGACCGGCGGGAACAGCGTGGTGCGGTGGTAGTCCAGGTCGGCCAGGGTGGGCGGGCGCTCGCCGGCGCCGCGCAGCCAGTCGGCGAAGGTCAGCCCGGCCGGCGCGGTCCAGGGCAGCCCGTCGGGGCGGCGGATGCAGAGCACCTCGGCGTCCAGCACGTACCGGGCCCAGGCCTCGCGCGGGTCGCCGTGGTCGGGGCCCGGGGCGAGCGTGCGGGTGGGGTCCATCCGGGACCAGACGGTCTGGCGGGTGGACCGGTGACCGGTCGGTTTGCCGTCCAGCAGCGGGGAGTTGGCGAAGGCGGCGACCAGCACCGGGCCGAGTCGGTGGGCGAGGCGCCAGCGCCGGTCCAGCGCGTGCGGGCCGTCCGTGGCGCCCGCGTCCAGGCAGACCTGGACGGAGGCGGTGCCGGTCATCATGATCCGGCCCCAGGGCCCGGCCGAGTTGAAGAACCGTTCCATCGCCAGGTAACGGGGGTGATCCAGCACCATCTCCCGCGGACGGGCCAGGGGATCGGTCCCGGTGCCGGTGAGGCGCAGGCCCTGGGCGGCGAAGGCGGCCCGCAGGGCGGCGAGGTCGCGTCGGGTGTCGTCGACGCAGGTGGTGAGGCTGTCGGCGGGCGGGGAGCTGAGCTCGACCTGTCCGCCGGGTTCGAGGGTGAGGCGGGCTCCCGAGGGGAGCGACGTCCCGTCGGGGCCGCCGAGCGGCAGCGCGTCCAGTGCGGCGTGAAGCCGCTCCGGTAGGACGGGGTCGGCGGGACATCGGTCGTCGTGGACGAACCACTCGACCTCGACGCCGACCAGCCGGGGAGGCCCGATCTTGAAGCAGACCCCGGCCATGTGGCTGCGCGCGGCCGACTCGGTCAGCGGCGTCACCCCGTCCGGGGGCGGCTCGGCGGTCGGTCGGGCGGTCGGGCTGGTCGGGCGAACGGGTATCACCGGACTCACCATCCTCGGGATCACGATTGCGGCCCGGTCTACCCTGCCCAGTCTGCTACGGACCATGCGAAGGCGCTCCGCAAACATCTCGTGAAGAGATGTCGTCGCAGGTCAGAGGCGGTGCAATCGGGTGATTCGGGCCTTTTCGAGGCCCCGCGCAGGGCCTTTTCCCGGTCCGCCCGGAGGCCTCCTCGAAGCCTCCTCGAAGCCTCCTCGGAGCCTCCTTGAGGACTCCGCGGAGCCTGCTCGAAGCCTGCTCGAAGCGTTCGGGCGGCCTCGGAGCAGCCCTCCCGGAGAAGCCCCCGAAGCCTCAGCGGAGCCGTGCCAGCCGCTCCAGGACGGCCTCCAGGACCGGGCCCGGCAACGCGTAGTCGAGCCGCAGCGCGCCGCGCCCGCCGGGCCCGAAGTCCGCCCCGTCGGAGGCCTCCAGACCGCACCGCTCCAGCAGCGCCGCCCGCGCCCCGGTCGGCGGCAGGCCGAGCGCGGCGGCGTCCACCCAGAGCAGGTACGAGGCCTCGGGCGCGGACAGGACGGCGTCGCCGAGCAGGCCGGTCAGCCGGTCCCGCGCGCTCGCCAGGTGCGCCAGCAGCGCGTCCAGCCACGGGCCGCCGAACCGCAGCGCCGCCTGCTGCACCTCCTGCTCCAGCAGCCCGCCCTCCCAGAAGCCGAACCCGGCCGTCACCGCGGTGAGCCGCTCGCGCAGCGCGCCGTCCGGGACGAGCGCGAAGCAGCTCGGCAGGCCGGAGGTGTTGAAGGTCTTGCCGACCGAGTTGAGCGTGACGGTCCGCTCCCGGTACGGGCCCGCCACGGCCACGGCCACCGGATGCCGGTGGCCCGGGTGGGTGAGGTCGCCGTGCACCTCGTCCGAGACCAGCACCGCGTCGGCCTCCGCCACCGCCCCGGCGAGCGCGCGGACCTCGGCCCCGGTCCAGACCCGCCCCGACGGGTTGTGCGGACTGCTCAGCAGCACCGCCCCGCCCCCGCGCGGCGCCAGTCCGGCCACCGGCAGCCGGTACCCGGTGCCGTCCCGCTCCAGCGGCACCTCCTCGTAGGGCAGCCCGGCGGCCCGGCAGAGCTGGGCGAAGCCGCCCCACTCGGGCGTCGGGAACAGCACCGGCCCGGCCGGGCGCACCGCCTCCAGCAGCAGCCGTACGGCGGTCCGCGGGCCGAAGGGCAGCAGCATCACCCAGGCCGGGTCCACCGTCACGCCGTGCCGCTCCCGGTACCACCGCGCCACCAGCGACCGCCCGGACGGATCGCAGACGGTGTACCCGAACGCCCGGTGCCGGGCCCGCTGCGCCAGCGCGCGAGCGACGGCGGGCGGCCCGGGCAGGTCCATGTCGGCGAGGCCCATGGGGATCACTGCGCCGGCCGCGCCGGGCGGACCGGCCGCCCGGGCCCACTTGCTGCTGCCGGTTCCGGCGCGGTCGAAGGGCCGGCCGAAGCCGAAGTCCTCGGGTGGGGCGGTCACGGCAGGGCCTCCCGGTACGGCGGCGGGCGAAGACGTCCGCAGCCACGGTAGGGCGTTCCGTGCGGATCCCGCCGGATCCCGCCGGATCCCGCCGGATCGGGCCGCGCCGCTCCGGACGCGCATCGCAGGGCGACGGACGGACGGACCGGCCGCATCGGACGATCACTCGAACCGGGCCGCCCGGAGCCGGTGGCCGACTGGATGATGATCAGCCGTCCGGCCGCCCGGTGGACGGGGGCGCGCAAGCGCGGGCGCACGCCGTACGCTGCGCCCTTGGTACGGCGTTCGGGCAGGACGGGGAGGACCAATGGCGACGACGACGCGCGACACGGTGGCCGACAGCGGACAGGACGAGGAGGTCACCCTCTTCGTGGCCCGCCGGGTGGAGCCCGGGTACGAGGACGCCTTCGAGGTCTGGGCGAAGGACATCCTGGCCGCGGCCGCGGCGCACGAGGGCAACCTCGGCACGGGGCTGCTGCGGCCGGCCGGGCCGGACGACCCCTGGCACCTGCTGCTGCACTTCCGCGACGGCGAGGCGTTCCGCTCCTGGCAGGCGTCCCCGGCGCGGGCGGCGTGCTTCGCCGTGGCGGACGGGCACCACCACGAGGTGCACCGGCACGAGATCCTCGGCATGGAGGGCTGGTTCGCCACCACCAAGGCGGCCGCGTCGAAGGGACGCCCGCCGGTGCGCTGGAAGATGACGGTCGCCTCGACGCTCGCGATCGCCCCGATCGTCGTCACCTCGACCCTGTTGATCGCCCCGCACCTCTCGGGCCTGCCGACCGCGGTCCGGCCGCTCGTCACCGCGCCGCTGATCAGCGCGCTGATGACGTACGCGGCGCTGCCGGTGGTGACCCGGCTGCTGCGGCCGTGGCTCTTCCGCCGCTGACGGCCGGGGCCGATCCGGGCGTGACTCCGCCCGGATCGGCCAGGGCGCCCCGGGTCGTACGCCTCCGGTCCCGGCCCGGCCGCGAGGCGCACTTCCTCGACGTGCAGCGCCGGGTGTGGGCACCGGGCATGGCGGCGGCCGGCGGCATGCTCGGCGGCCTCGTCACCCGGCTCGACGCGCACCGCTACCTGGTCACCACCCTGTGGTCCGGGGCCGCCGCTCACGCGCACTCCGCCGCCGGACACCTGCCGGCCCTGCGGGAGCGTGCCGCGCCCGGGGCCGACCTCCACTCGGTGACCGGCCACCTGCTGCCCCTGGAGACGGCCTGGCGCGTCCTGCCGCAGCGGTGACCCCGGGCCGGTCCTGCGCCGCAGAGGCGTCCGGCCCGCCCTGCCGGTCCCCGCCCTGCCGGTCCCCGGCGAGCCGGCCGCCGGGGCCGGTCCGTCGTCCCTCGTCCGTCAGCCGTTCGCCGTCAGGTACTCCGCCAGCCCCCGCCGGCCGCGCCACATCATCGCGGCGTGGTTGGCGCGGAAGACCGGGTGCAGGGGGAGGGCGAGACGGCGCAGCAGGGGCTTGGCCGGCCTGGTGTCCTCCTCGAACAGCACGTGGCTGCCGGCGCCGTCCGGGGCGACGGTCCAGCGGGACCAGCCGGTGAGGTCGCCGTGCATGGCGGCCTCCAGCACCCCGGCCGCGGGGTCGCACCGCACCGTCTCCAGGCCGATGACCAGCCGGTAGGGCAGCAGCGCGCGCGCCACCACCTCGCCGCGGCCGGGGCCGGTCTCCCGGGCGGTGCGGATCTCGGGCCACCAGAGCGGATAGCTCCGGACGTCCTCCAGTGCCGCGTACACGGCGGCGGGCGGCGCGGGCAGTCGCCAGACGCCGCGGAACCGGTAGTGGTTCGGGTCCATCCGCCGAACGGTACCCGCCCGCGACGGGGGAGCGCGCCCTCCGCGCGCCGCCCCGGCCCGCCGCGTTGCGCTACTCCGGTTCGGCCAGCGTGAACGCCGTGTTGACCAGTGCGACGTGGCTGAACGCCTGCGGGGTGTTGCCGAGTTGGCGGCGGGCGCGCGGGTCCCACTGCTCGGAGAGCAGGCCGAGGTCGTTGGCGAGCCCGACCACCCGGGCGAAGAGTTCGTGCGCCTCGGCCCGCCGCCCGGTGGCGGCCAGTGCGTCGGCGAGCCAGAAGGAGCAGGCCAGGAAGGCGCCCTCGCCGCCGGGCAGGCCGTCGGTGCGCTGGTGGGCCTGGTAGCGGCGGACGAGGCCGCCGTGGTCGAGGCCCTCCCGGACGGCGTCCACGGTCCGGACCACCCGCGGGTCGTCCGGCGGCAGGAACCCGCTCTTGACCACGAACAGCGTGGCCGCGTCCAGCCCCTGCCCGCCGTAGTGCTGCACGAAGACGCCGCGCCGCCGGTCGTAGCCGTGCTCGCAGACGTCGGCGTGGACGGCGTCGCGCATGGCCCGCCAGCGGTCGACGGGCGCGGGCAGGCCGGTGGCCTCGGCGAGGCGGACGGCGCGGTCGGCGGCGACCCAGGACATCACCTTGGAGTGGACGAAGTGCCGCCGCCCGCCGCGGACCTCCCAGAGGCCTTCGTCGGGTTCGCGCCAGTGCCCTTCCAGGTACTCCATCAGGGTCCGCAGCAGGATCCAGACGTGCCGCTCCATCGGCAGTCCGGCCAGCAGGGCGAGGTGCAGGGTGTCCACCACCTCGCCGTAGACGTCGAGTTGGAGCTGGTCGACGGCGGCGTTGCCGAACCGGACCGGCCGGGAGCCCTCGTACCCGGGCAGCCACTCGGCGACGGTCTCGCCGAGAACGCGTTCGCCGGCGACGCCGTAAACGGTCTGGAGGTCGCCGGGGTCGCCGGCGATGGCGCGCAGCAGCCAGCGGCGCCAGGCGGCCGCCTCCTCGCGGAAGCCGCCGCGGAGCAGGGCGGAGAGGGTCATCGAGGAGTCGCGCAGCCAGCAGAACCGGTAGTCCCAGTTGCGCATCCCGCCGATCCGTTCGGGCAGTGAGGCGGTCGGTGCGGCGACGATGCCGCCGGTGGGGGCGTAGGCGAGCGCCTTCAGGGTGATCAGCGAGCGCAGCACGGCGTCCCGCCACTCGCCGCGGTAGCGGCAGCCGGCCGCCCAGCGCTGCCAGTCGCGCAGGGTGGCGAGCAGGGCCTCCTCGGGGTCGGTCCGCGGGGTGGTGGGCAGGTGGGAGGGCTGCCAGGTGAGCACGAAGGCGACGCGGCGGCCGGCGGTGACGCTGAAGTCGGAGGCGGTGATGCCGTCCACGCCGTAGGTGTGCACCCCGGGCGGGACGCGCAGCCAGGCGGAGTCCGGTCCGGCGACGGCGACCCGGTGGCGGCCGGTGCGGCGGACCCAGGGCTCGATCCGGCCGTAGTTGAACCGCAGCCGCAGTTCGCTGCGGACCGCGACGGTGCCCTCGACCCCCTCGACGATCCGGATCAGTTGCGGGGTGCGGGCGCCCTGCCCGCGCTGGGGCATGAAGTCGGTGATCCGCACGGTGCCGCCGGGCGCGTGCCACTCGCTCTCCAGGACGAGGCTGTCGTCGACGTAGCGGCGGGAGGAACACCGCGCGGCGCTGACGGGGGCGAGCCGCCAGGCGCCGTGCTGCCGGTCGCCGAGCAGGCCGGCGAAGCAGCTGGGGGAGTCGAACCGGGGCAGGCAGAGCCAGTCGACCGACCCGTCCCGGCCCACCAGGGCGGCGGTCTGCAGGTCGCCGATCAGGGCGTAGTCCTCGATGCGTCCGGCCATCACCCCATTCTCGGCCGTCGCCGCCCGTCCGGCAGGCCGGGGCCCCGCACCCCGGCGGGCCCGGGCCCCGTCGAGCGGAACCGGAGACTCCGGCAGGATGGGAGAACTCCGCTTGCACGCGTTCGGCGTGCAAGGGAGGATCTTTTGTGCTTGTAGTCTCATCAGTCGCAGCCGTCCCTTAGGACAGCTGGCTTCCCGGAACCGGAGCGAAGGAGTCCCTAGGATGCGGCGACCGAACTGGGTACCGGAGGGCACGGACCTGGACAAACCGAACGCCGCGCGGGTCTACGACTACTACCTCGGTGGTTCGCACAACTTCGAGGTGGACCGGGAGATGGCCCGCAAAGCGATCGCCCTGTGGCCGGAGCTGCCCCAGATCATGCGCTCCAACCGGGCCTTCCTGCGCCGCGCCGTGCAGTTCGTGACCGAACGGGGCATCACCCGCTTCCTGGACATCGGCTCCGGCATCCCCACCTTCGGCGCCGTGCACGAGATCGCCCGGGCGATCCGCCCCGAGGCCGAGGTCGTCTACATCGACCGCGACCCGGTGGCCGTCGCGCACAGCCGGCTGCTGCTGCAGGACGACCCGAAGAGCGACGTCGTCCAGGCCGACCTGCGGGACATCGACGACCTGCTGGCCCGCCCGGAGGTGCAGAAGCTGCTCGCGGCCGGCGAGCCGGTGGCCGTGCTGCTGGTCGCCGTCCTGCACTTCGTCAGCGACTCCGAGGACCCGTGGAAGCTGGTCGAGGTGCTGCGCGACGCCCTCCCGCCGGGCAGCGCGCTCGTCCTCTCGCACGCCTCCCTGGAGGGCCGCCCGGACCAGGCCGAGGACCACCAGAAGCTCTACCGGATGACGCCCACCCCGCTGACCATGCGCACGCACGAACAGATCACCGCGATGTTCGCCGGCTTCGAGCTGGTCGAGCCCGGCGTCGTCTACCTGCCGCAGTGGCGGCCCGACCAGCCGGAGGCCGTCGGCCAGCACCCCGAGCGGATGACCGGGGTGGCGGGCGTGGGGTTCCGCCCGTGAGCGATTCGCCGGTGTCGGGCAGCGCCGAACGGTTCCACGAGGACTGGGCGCGGCTGCTCTCCGGTGACCACGGCACGGCGGTCCACCCCGGCCTCCTCGGCCGGCTGGTCTCCCGGACCGCCGTGCTGCTCCACCGTGCCCAGCAGGACGAGCCGTTCGAGCCGCACCTGGCCTCCCAGGCCGGTGCGGAGCTCGTCGACGCCCATTTCACGGACCCGGTGGTCCTGGCCCGCGCGTTGGAGCTGCTCCAGGAGCAGCCGGTCACCGACGACCGCGGGCCCGCGCTCTGCGGCGCCTTCGCGGCCGGCTGGGCGGCCGCGCTGCGCGAGCGCACCCTGCGCGAGCAGGAGGCCATCCGCACCGCCGCCGACCTGGCCCGCAAGGAGGCCGAGCGGGCGCTGCGCGCGTCCGAGGCCCGGTTCCGCGCGCTGTTCGAGAGCGCGGCGATCGGCATCGGCATCGGCGACACCGACGGCAACATCCTGGCCGTCAACAAGGCGCTCCAGGAGCTGTTCGGGGCCGCGCCCGAGGACATGCAGGGCCGCCGCGTCGGCGACCTCGTGCACCCCGAGGACGCCCCGGGCGTCTGGGAGGCCTACGAGGAGCTGATCAGCGGCAAACGGGACTACTTCCAGTTCGACAAGCCGTACTACCGGCAGGACGGCGAAGTGGTCTGGACCCACCTGACGGTCTCGCTGATCCGTGACGACGACGGCGTGCCGCAGTACCAGGTGGCGATGCTGGAGGACATCACCGACCGGTACCGGCTTCAGGAGCGGCTGCGCCACCAGGCCACCCACGACCCGCTGACCGGCCTGCCCAACCGGGCGGCGTTCTTCGAGCGGCTGGAGAAGCTGTTCGAGGAGCCGGACCCGGGCGCCCGGTTCGGTCTCTGCTACGTCGACCTCGACGGCTTCAAGGTGGTCAACGACAGCCTCGGCCACGACACCGGCGACCAGCTGCTCTCCGCCGTCGCCGCCCGGCTCAAGGCGGCCCTGACCCCGCTCGGCCACCTGGTCGCCCGGCTCGGCGGCGACGAGTTCGTCGTCCTGCTGGAGAACTGCCGGGGCGAGCAGGAGGCCGTCGCCGCCGCCAAGACCGTGCTGAAGTCGCTGGCCGGGCCGGTCCTGATCGGCGATCACAAGCTCGCCGTCGGCGCCAGCGTGGGCGTGCTGGAGCGGCGGGTCTCGACGACGACCCCGGGCGCCGCCGTCCGCGCCGCGGACCTGACGCTGTACCGGGCCAAGGAGGCCGGCCGCGGCCGCTGGACGCTCTTCGACCCCAAGGAGAACGCCCGCGCGGTCAGCCGGTACGCCGTGTCCGTCCGGATGCCGGCCGCACTCGACCGCGGCGAGTTCTTCATCGACTACCAGCCGTTGTACGCGCTGGCCGACGGCCGGCTGGCCGCGGTGGAGGCGCTGGTGCGCTGGCGCCACCCGCAGCTCGGCGTGCTCGGGCCGGACGAGTTCGTCACCACCGCCGAGGAGACCGGCCTGATCATGCCGCTCGGCCGCTGGGTGCTGGAGCAGGCCTGCGGCCAGGCGGCCGACTGGATCAAGCGGTTCGGCGACGACGCGCCGCAGCTGAACGTCAACCTGGCGGTCCGTCAGGCGCGCAGCGCAGCCCTCGTCACCGACCTCGGCCGGATCCTCGAATCCACCGGCCTGGACCCGGCCCGGCTCCAGCTGGAGATCACCGAGTCCACCGTGGTCGGCCCCGAGGACGAGGCGCTGCGCACCCTGCACGGGCTGGTCGACCAGGGCGTCTCGCTCGCCGTGGACGACTTCGGCACCGGCTGGTCCAACCTGGCCTACCTGCGCGACCTTCCGGTCTCGGGCCTGAAGATCGCGGGCTCGTTCGTCGGCGACCTGCACGACCCCGCCAAGGACGAGGAGACCGGCTGGCGGATCGTCAGCGGCCTGGTGTCGATGGCGCACGCGCTCGGCCTGACCGTCACCGCCGAGGGCGTGGAGACCCGGCGGGACGCCGAACGGCTGCGCACCATCGGCTGCGACTGGGCGCAGGGCTGGCACTTCGGGCGGCCGGTGCGGCCGGCCGAGATCGCCCGCCGGATCGCCGAGGAGCCGGAGGGCCGCCCGGTCGGCGGCTGACGACTGACGGCTGGCGGCTGACCGCCGACGGCGGCCGCGGCCCTGGTCGGCGGGCCGGGCCCGGCCGTTGTGCGGGGTCGGGACGGGGCCTCCGGCCCATCTCGGGCAATTCATGCCGAATCCGACATAAGAACTCAATCCCCGCAAACCTCTTGACGTGACGCCGGTCACCTGGGCACGATGAGGCCCTGGCACACCCCGCACCCCCGGTGCGGGAAGCACATTCGGCCAGTTCGACAGACCGGCGCTTCGGCGCCCGTGAGAGCCGGCGGCGGATTCCCACCCGGGCCGCCCGACCCGCTCTCCGCGTTTCGGCAGTCCCCGTCCGGGGACTTCCCTCCGGGGCCCCGCCCGCCCCGCGCATCCGTCGCGTACCGGGCCCGCCCCGTCACATCAGGGGCCGCGCCGTGCCCGGCGCCCGCCCGCCGCCTCCCCCTGAGAGGCCGTCCTCGATGAGCACCACCATGCCCCCCAACGTCGTCCCGTACCCGAACCAGGACGGCCGGCCGCAACGCCGCGCCGAGGACCGGGTCACCGCCCGGCGGCCGATGCGCCGGGCCGGGGACGGTGTCGCCAGCAAGCACGGCGTCACGCTGGTCGTGCCCGCCCAGAACGAGGCCCGCAACATCCCCTGGGTGTTCGAGCAGATCCCGCGCTGCGTCGACGAGGTCATCCTGGTCGACGGCTCGTCCGACGACGCCACCGTCCCGATGGCCCGGCACTGCCTGCCGACCGTCCGCAGCGTCCAGCAGCGCGGCCCGGGCAAGGGCAACGCCCTGCGCACCGGCTTCGCCGCCGCCTCCGGCGAGTACATCGTCATGATGGACGCCGACGGCTCGATGTGGCCCGGCGAGATCCCGCACTTCCTGCACTTCCTCGACCACGGTTTCGACTTCGTCAAGGGATCGCGGTGCATCGCCGGCGGCGGCTCGCTGGACCTCACCAAGATCCGCTCGCTCGGCAACCGTGCCCTGCTCGCCGTCGTCAACTACCTGTACGACGCGAGCCTCACCGACCTGTGCTACGGCTACTGCGCCTTCCGCCGCTCCTTCCTGGACGCCCTCGACCTGCGCTCCACCGGCTTCGAGATCGAGGCCGAGATGATCGCGCACGCGCTGCGCTCCGGACTCCGGATCGCCGAAGTGCCGAGCCTGGAACTCCCCCGCCGCAGCGGTCGCTCACACCTCCACGCCGTCTCCGACGGTCGCCGGGTGCTGAGGACCCTGATCTCCGAGCGTCCCGGCGCCCGGTCCTCGGCGGCCGTCGCCGCGGAGGAGCGATGATGAATGGCCCCGACCGGCGCACCGCAGCTGCCTGCCCGCGCCCCGCCGCCCGCGACTCGCTCTACACCCCCGTCCGTGTTGTCGACCTGGACCTGGACGAACCGGGCGAGCTGCGCTCCCCCGGAGGTCTCGGTGCCGCCGACCCGGACGGCCGCGTGTTGGCGTTGGTGCGGCTGCACGGACACCCGCTCGGCTTGGTCACGGCCACCGGAACAGCAGGCGAGAGCGCCGCGCTGCGCCGGGCGCTGGTCGATGCCGCTCACCGGGAACTGCGTGTTCCCGCCCTGTCCACCGCGACACCCGCGGCGCGTCCCGGTCGGGTCGGCCGCGCCCGGGTGCCTGCGGGCAGGCCGACGGTCTCGGTGATCGTCTGCACCCGGGACCGGGACGAGATGCTGCCGCGTTGCCTGGACTCGCTGGTGCGGATCGGCCCTCCCCTCGTCGAGGTGATCCTGGTGGACAACGCCCCCAGGAACGACGCCACGGAGAGGCTGGTCCGGACGCGCTACGGTGACCGGATCCGGTACGTGAAGGAGCCCCTGCCCGGCCTCTCCCGGGCCCGCAACCGCGGCCTCGCCGCCGCACGCGGCGAGTTCTGCGCCTTCACGGACGACGACGCCATCGCCGACTCCCGCTGGGTGAACGCCCTGGTGGAAGCGTTCCAGTCGGACGACCGGATCGCCTGTGTGACCGGCCTGGTGCTGCCCGCGGAGCTCGACACCAAGGCGCAGTTCGTCGTGGAGCAGTACTGCGGTCCCGGCCGGGGTTTCGAGGCCCGGAGCTGGTCGCTCAAGGGCTCCGTGGACGACCCGCTGGTCCAGTTCTCCGTCGGCCGGTTCGGGATGGGGGCCAACATGGCCTTCCGCACCGCGGTGCTCCGGGCCCTCGGCGGCTTCGACCCGGCCACCGGCACCGGGACGCCCTCGCGGGGCGGGGAGGACCTGCTCTCCTTCCAGCAGGTCCTGGCCGCGGGGTACACCGTGGCCTACCAGCCCGACGCGCTCGTCTGGCACCGGCACCGGCGGACCATGGAGGCGCTGGCCCACCAGATCAGCGGGTTCGGGGTCGGGTTCGGCGCGTACCTGGCGGCGGCGGTCTCCCACCGGCCGAGCCTGCTCGCCGAGCTCCTCCGGCGACTGCCCTACGGCGTCTGGCGGTGGCACGTCAGCCACCGTCCCGGCGCCCGCACCGGGCCGGCCGACGTCGACACCCTGCGCGGACTCCGAAGGCTGGAGCGCCGAGGGCTGCTGTACGGCCCGTTCTGCTACCTGTTCACCGTCTGGCAACAACGCCATCCCCGGGCTGGAGGTCGGCTGTCATGATCACCCCGATCGCCCTGCCGCCGGCGCCCGTCGAGGTCGCCGAGCTGGACCTCGAACGCCCGGACGAACTGCACCGGCCCGGCCGGGGCGAGGTGTTCACCCCGAACGGCCGGGTGCTGGCCCTGATCCGCCGCGGGGGACAACCCCTCGGCCTGGTCACCGCCGAGGCCGCGTCCGACGACCCGGCGGCCTTCCGCCGCGCCCTGGCCGCCGCGGCCGCCCGCGGGCCGGACCCGCGTGCAGGGACCGCGCTGCGGCCGGAAGCGCCGCCCTACGCCCCGCTCGTGAGCATCGTCGTGTGCACGCACGACCGCGTCGACCTGCTGCCGCGCTCCCTGGACGCCCTCCTGGCCGGCACCTACCGGCACGTCGAGGTGATCGTGGTCGACAACGCCCCCTCCGACCGGGCCACCGAGCTGCTCGTCGCGCTCCGCTACCCCGGCCGGGTCCGGTACCTGCGCGAGCCGGTGCCCGGCCTGGCCCGTGCCCGCAACCGCGGCCTCGCCGTCGCGCGCGGGGAGATCTGCGCCTTCGCCGACGACGACCTCCTGATCGACGAGGGCTGGGTGACCGCCCTGGTCGACGGGTTCCGTTCGGACCCGCAGGTGGGCTGCGTGACCGGCCTGGTGCTGCCCGCCGAGCTGGACACCCGGGCGCAGATCGCCCTGGAACGGTACTGCGGCTACGCCAAGGGCTTCACCGTCCGCAGCTGGTCGCTCGGCGAACCGTCCGACGACCCGCTCTTCCCGTTCGCCACCGGCCGGCTCGGCACCGGGGCCAACATGGCCTTCCGTACCGGTCTGCTCCGCTCGCTCGGCGGCTTCGACCCCGCGACCAGCACCGGCACCCCGGCGCGCGGGGGAGAGGACCTGCTCTCCTTCCTCCAGGTCCTGACCTCCGGCCACAAGGTCGTGTACCGGCCGGACGCGCTGGTGTGGCACCCGCACCGCCGTTCCATGGAGGCGCTGACCACCCAGGTCTTCGGCTTCGGCGTCGGCTTCGGCGCCTACCTGGCCGCAGCCACCCGCCGGCAGCCGCGCCTGCTGGCCGCCCTGCTCGCCCGGGTGCCGCACGGGGTCCGGCAGACCCTGCGCCGGGGCGACCCGGCCGCCGGCCGCCGCGACCCGCTGATGGCCCACCTCGGGCGGCTCGAACTCCTCGGCCTGCTCTACGGGCCGGTCTGCTACCTGCGCAGCGTCCGGTTGCAACGCCGGGCCGACACCTGGGCGAGGCCGTGATGTCCATCCTCGACCACACGCGCTCCAAGCGGCGGGCGGACACCGCACGGCCGTGCTCCTGCCCGGTGGCGCTGCCCTGCGAGTGCTCGTACCCGGCCCTGCTGCGGGCCCGGATCAGAGCGGCCGCCCAGAGCCTGCGCGCCGACTCCCTGATGCACAACGGCCACGTACTGGCGGCGAGTTCGATCGTCGCGGCCGGACTCGGCGCGTTCTTCTGGATCCTCGCCACCCACTACTACAGCGTCGAGGCCGTGGGGCGCAGCTACGCCGCCCTGTCGGCCGCGATGTTCCTGGCCACGCTCGGCAGCCTCAACCTCGGGGACGCCCTGGTGCGCTTCGTCCCCGCCGCCGGCCGGCACACCAGGCACCTGGTGCTGCGGTGCTACGCGATCAGCACCGCTTGCAGCGCCGCGGTCGCGGTCGGCTTCCTGCTGCTGGTCCCGGTGGTCGCCCCCAACCTCGGTTTCCTGCACTCGCCGGTGCTCGCGGTCGCGTTCGTCGTGGCCACCGCCGGCTACGCGGTCTTCGTGCTCCAGGACGGCGCGCTCACCGGCACCCGCAGGACCGGCTGGGTCCTCGGCGAGAACGCCGTCTTCGCGGTCGCCAAGTCCCTGCTGCTCGCCGCCTGCGCGGCCCTGGCCGTCGGCACCGGCATCCTGGTCGCCTGGGCGGTGGCCATGGTCGTCGCGATCGGGCTGGCCAACGTGGTGCTGTTCCGCCGTGCCGTGCCGGACCACGAGGCGGCCGGCGACGCCGACGCCGAACCGCCCCAGCGGGTCCTGCGCTGGGCCGGCGCCGACTACCTCGGCAACCTCTTCAGCTTCGCGAGCTACAGCGCCGTCCCCCTGATCGTGCTCGCCCAGCTCGGCCCGGAGGGCAGCGCCTACTACTCGCTCGCCTTCGTCATCGCCTCCACCCTCTTCGTCGCGACGTTCAGCATGGGCCACTCGCTGGTGGTCGAGGGCGCGCGCGACCCCAAGCGGCTCGCCGAGTACGCCCGGCGCATGCTGCGCCACACCGGTCTGCTGCTGGTCGGCGCCGTGCTGGTGATCGAGATCGGCGCGCGCCAGATCCTGGCCGTGTTCGGCCCCGAGTACGCCGAGCACAGCACGGCGGTGCTGCGTCTGCTCGCCCTGTGCGCGCTGCCGATCGCGGTGACCAACGTGGTCATCCAGGTGGCCCGGGTCCGCCGCTCGCTGCCCTGGATGGTCGGGGTGCGGATGGCCTCCGCCACGATGATCATCACCCTGGTCGCCCTGCTGCTGCCGAGCCACGGACTGATCGGCGTCGGCCTCGCCTGGGTGATCTCCGAATACACGATGGCGGTGGCACTGCTGTTCGTCCTCCGGCGCTGGCTGCGTGCCATGGAAGGAGCCCAGGACCATGACCACTGACCAGTCCTCCGGGCGGGCCGACGACCGGACCCCCGAGCGCGCCGCAGACGGCCGTGCACCGAGCCTGACCGTCGTGATCTGCGCCTACACCGTCGAGCGCTGGGACGACCTGTGCGCCGCCGTCGCCTCCGTACGCGGCCAGCACCACCCGCCCGCCGAGGTGCTGCTCGTCGTCGACCACTGCCCCGAGCTGCTGCACCTCGCCCGGGAACACCTGTCGGCCGACGCGCGGATCCTCCCCAGCCGGCAGCAGCGCGGCCTCTCGGGCGCCCGCAACACCGCCCTGGCCGCGGCCCACGGCGAGCTGATCGCCTTCCTGGACGACGACGCGACCGCCGACCCCGCCTGGACCGGGCGGCTCCTGGCCGGCTACCGGACACCCGCGGTGCTCGGCGTCGGCGGCCACGTCAGGCCCTGGTGGCAGAGCGGCCGCCCGGACTGGTTCCCGCCCGAGTTCGACTGGGTGGTCGGCTGCTCCTACCGGGGACTGCCGAGCCGGCCGGCCGGGGTGCGGAACCTCATCGGCGCCAACATGTCCTTCCGCCGTGCCGAGGCACTGGCCGCCGGCGGCTTCCGGACCGACCTCGGCCGCGTCGGCCGGCGTCCGCTCGGCTGCGAGGAGACGGAGCTCTGCATCCGCCTCGCCGCCCGCCACCCCGGCGCCGTCCTGCGCTACGAACCGGCCGCGGCGGTCCTCCACCGGGTGCCGCCGGCCCGCACCACCTTCTCCTACTTCGCCGCACGCTGCTTCGCCGAGGGCCGTTCCAAGGCCGCGGTGGTGCGGCACGACGGCGCCGCCGCCGGCCTCGCCAGCGAACGCGCCTACCTGCGGCACACCGTGCCCGCCGCGCTGCTGGACAGCCTCCGGCGGCGCCGGCCCGCCACGGCGGCGGCGCTCTGCGCCGGCGTCACCCTGACCGCCGCCGGCTACCTCACCGGGTTGGCCGGCGGCTGGGCCGCACGGACCGCGCCCCGCCGGACCGGCGCGGTCCGTCCGGCCACCCGTGACCGGACCGCCGGCGCCGAGCCCACCAAGGCCCGGCCCACTGGGGGCCGCCCGACCAGGGACGGGCCATGAGCGCGATACCCGTCTTCCTGTACCACTCGGTCTCGGACGACCCGCCGTCCTGGCTCGCGCCGTACACCGTCACGCCCCGCGTGTTCCGCGAGCAGCTGGACCTGATCAAGGACAGCGGCCTGTCGCTGGTGCCGCTGCGCCGGCTGGTCGCCGCCCTGCGCGGCGGTCCGCCGCTGCCGCCCGGCGCCGCGGTCCTGACCTTCGACGACGGTTACGCCGACTTCTACTGGACGGTCGCCCCGATCCTCTCGGACGAGGGCCTGCCCGCCACGCTCTACATCACCACCGGAGCCGTCCACCCGCCCGGCGGGCAGGGCACCGGCAGTCTGCTGCCGCCGGCACCGATGCTGAACTGGCGCCAGATCGGCAACCTCGACGCGCTGGGCGTCGAGATCGGCGCCCACTCCCGGACCCACGTCCCCATGGACACCGTCTACGGCCGCCGGCTGACCGACGAGATCGCCAGCTGCAAGACGGCCCTGGAGGACATCCTCGGCCACGAGGTCGCCTCCTTCGCCTACCCGCACGGGTACTCCGGCGCGGAGGTCCGCCGCAAGGTCGCACAGGCCGGCTACACCTCCGCGGCCGCCGTCGGGAACGCCTTCAGCTCCCCGGCCGACGACCCGCTGCGGATCTCCCGCCTGATGGTCCGCGCCGACACGCCGCCCCAGGTGTTCGACGACTGGACGAAGCGCCAGGGCGCCCCGACCGCGCCCTTCCAAGAGAGCGCCGCCACCCGGGTGTGGCGGGCCTACCGCCGCCTGCGCGCGGCCCTCGGCAGCCCGGTCGGCGGGTCGCCGAGGACTCGCGGTCAGGAGTGATCACAGTGACCGACGCCCTGGAACGTGAAGACGTCCGACCCGACTCACGGACACCGGCCCACCGCTCAACCACCCACCGCAGCAAGGCTCAGCGGGCCCGCGAACTCCGGGCGGCCCTCTCCGAGGCCGGCTGGTCCGGCTGGGTCGTCCGGTGCGCACTGCCGGCCGCGCTGGTGCTCTGGCTGCTGGCCCTCTCCCGGGTGGAGCTCTCCCGGATGGGCGACCTCGGCCTGCTCCAGGCCCTGCCGCCGGCCTACTTCGCCGCACTGGGCCTGCTCACCCTCGGCTTCGTCACCGCGCTGCGCGCCCCGCAGGTCCGTCACCGCTGGCCCGCCGCCTACGTCCTGGCGCTGATCCTGGTGATCCACGCGACGCCCAGCCTGCTGTACCCGACCCTGCGGTACGCCTGGGCCTGGAAGCACGTCGCGATCGTCGACGCCATGCTGCGCCACGGCGGGACGGTGCCCGGGGCGGGCAAGCTGGACGTCTACAACCAGTGGCCCGGCTTCTTCGAGCTCCACGCGGTGATCCTGCGCGCCACCGGCCTGGACTCCGTCCTGGGCTACGCCTCCTGGTACCCGCTGATCACCAACCTCCTGCTGGTCGGCCCGCTGCTGATGCTGTACCGGAGCATCACCACCGACCGCCGACTGGTCTGGGGAGGGGTCTGGCTCTACTTCGCGACCGCCTGGGTCGGCCAGGACTACTTCTCCCCGCAGGCCTTCGCCTACGTGCTCTCGCTCACCGTGATCGCGCTGGTCATGCGCCGGCTGGCGGTGGCGCGCTCGCTCGCGGCGGACGCACGCGAACCCCGGGAGCGGAGGCCGGGCCTGCCCGGAGCCCTGGCCCTGTCGGCGGCGGACGAGGCATCGGCCCGCGGCGGTTGGCGGGCGGCGCCGTTCGCGCTGGTCCTGGTGCTGATCGCCGCGATCGTCTCCTCGCACCAGCTGACCCCGATCATGCTGACCGTGAGCATGGCCCTGCTGGCCCTGGGCCGCCGCAACCGCCGCACCGTCCTGCCGGTACTGGCCGCCGTGGCCGGGCTGACCGTGCTCTGGGACGCCACCGTGGCCCGGCCGTTCGTGTCGGAACACCTGACCAGCCTGGTCACCGCCCTGGGCTCGCCGGACCACAACGCGGTGGCCGGCCTCGCCCGGCTGGGGCAGGCCGCCCCCGGCCAGATCATGACCTCCTGGGCCGACCGGTGCCTGACCGCCACCGTCTTCCTGCTCGCCCTGGCCGCCCTGATCCGCCACCGCTGGGTGCGCCGGGTCGGCCTGGTACCCCTGCTGGTGGCGCCGCTCGTGCTGCTGCTGGCCAACGCCTACGACGGGGAGATGCTCTTCCGGGCCTACCTGTTCGCCCTTCCCGCCGCCGCCTTCCTCGCCGCGACCCTGCTGTGGAGCCCGCGCGCCGTCCGGCCGCCCGCCCCGAAGTCCGACCCGCCCGGCGCGTCGTCAGGTCCGTCGTCCGGCACTTCGTCCGGCACGTCGTCCGCGCCCCCGGCCGCCCGCCCCGTCGGCCCGCTGCGGACCGGTGCCACCGCCGTCGTCCTGCTCGGCCTGCTCGCCGGCCTGCTCTTCGGATACTTCGGCAAGGAGAGCATGAACTACTTCACCCCGCAGGAGGCCGCCGCGCTCCGGTACGTCGCCGCCACCCCGCCCGGCTCCCGGGTGGTCTCGCTGACCGCCAACGAGCCGGGAGGCGAGATGCGCTACGACGACCACGACCGGCTCGTCCTCGGCGACGCCGCCGGCGCGGACCTCCAGCGCCTGGCCGCCAACCCCGGCGACGTCCTGCGGCTGGCGCTGGAACGACCGAACGCGGCCGGCGGACCGAGCTACGTGATCCTGACCCGGGCCCAGATCGCCGAGTGCGAACTGACCGGGCTGCTGCCGGCCTCCGCCACCAAGGCCTTCGCGGCCGCCGCGGCGAGCTCGCCCGACCTGCGGCCCGTGTTCTCCAACGAGGACGCCGTCGTCTACCAGTACGTCCCGCCCGGCGGCGCGAACGCCGCAACGGCCCCGGCCGGAGGGGGGACACCATGACCGTCCGCCCGTGGACCCTGCCGCGCGTGCTGCCCGCGCTCTCGGGCTGGATCGCCCTCGCCGCCCTGCTGCTCCCGGCCGGGAACCCGCTGCGGGCCGTCGCCGCCGGCATCTTCCTGCTCGCCGGTCCGGGCGCGGCGGCCGTGGCCTGGGCCCGGCCGGGCCCGTCCTGGCGCGAGCGGGGGCCCGGCCGGCTGGGCGCCGTCTCGCTGACCGTGACGCTGAGCCTGGCGCTGACGATGCTGGCGGCGGAGGCGCTGTTCTTCCGACACTCCTTCACGGTCGGCCGGACCGTCCTGGCCCTCGCCGTCCTCACCACCCTCCTGACGCTGCTTCCGCGCCGGCTCCCCGCCGCCCCCGCACCCGTGACCGGCGGGCCCGCCCGGCCCGCCCACAGGTTCCGGCGCCCGCGCCGGCAGGCCGCCCGGCCCAAGGTCCGGTGGCGGCTGCTGTCGGTGGTCGGAACGCTGCTCCTGGTCGCCGCCTGCGGCGCGGTCAACGGCGCCGGCGTCGGCGCGGCGGCGCTGCACCCGCAATCCGCGTCGCCCACGAGCCCGACCGCCATCCTGCCGCCGGTCGGGGCGGACCAGCCGCCCGGGACCGGCCCGTGGCACCAGGCCTTCCGGGACGACTTCAACGGCACCTCACTGGACGGCTCCAAGTGGACCACCTGCTACGACTGGAACGTCCGCGGCTGCAGCAACACCGGCAACCACGAGGACGAGTGGTACCTCCCGGGCCAGGTCTCGGTGGCGGACGGCGCCCTCACGCTCACCGCCCAACGCCAACCCACGCAGGGCAGCGACGGTAAGACCTACCCGTGGACCTCCGGGATGGTCTCCACCGGCCGCGACAACTGGGACGGCACCCCGCGGCACACCTTCACCTACGGGTACTTCGCCGCCGCCCTCAGGACCACCGACCAGCCGCTCGGCATGTTCCCGGCGTTCTGGCTGCTCTCCGCCAACACCCGGGGCGGGCTGCCGGAGCTGGACACCGTCGAGTTCATCAACAGCAACCAGTACGCCGACCTCAACCTGCACGCCGAGGCCCCCGACGGCAGCAACATCGACGCCCACTACGCCCACGGCCCGCAGGACTACTCCCTCGGCTACCACGTCTTCGGTCTCGACTGGGAGCCGGACGCCGTGACCTGGTACGTCGACGGCGTCCAGGTCTTCCAGGTGACCGACCCGGCCGCCATCCCGACCACCCCGATGGAACTGATCCTCAACCTTGCCGTGGGCTACCAGCAGTCGCCCCCGCCCACCGTCGACAAGACGCAGGTGCAGGTCGACTGGGTCGCCGTCTGGCAGCACTGAAGCGCACGATCGGAGGAGGTGCGACACCATGAACCGCGTCGATCACGCCCACCGGGCCAGGCCGGACCTGGACCGGGACACCGAAGTCCTGCTCGTCAAGGTGGGGAGGTACCCGCTGGCGCACGGCCCGCTCGGCGTCGTGCGGTCGCTGGGCCGCGCCGGGGTTCCCGTCCACGCGATGGTCGAGGACCGCCTCACCCCGACGGCGCTCTCCCGCTACCTGACGCGCGCCTTCGTCCGGCCCACCACCGGGCGCGAGGGCACCGACGAGCTGCTCTCGGCCGTCCTGGGCGTCGGCCGGGCGATCGGGCGCCGGTGCATCGCCCTGCCCACCGACGACGAGGCCGCCGTCCTGCTCGCCGAGCACGCCGAGGAGCTCGCCCCGTACTTCGTCCTGCCCCCGGTGCCCGCCGGGCTCCCGCGGCGGCTGGCCAACAAGGGCGCCATGCACGCGATCTGCGAGGAGCACGGCGTCCCGGCACCCGTCACCGTCGCTCCGGGCGACCACGACGAGCTGCTGAAGGCCGCCTGGACCTGCGGCTACCCGCTGGTGCTGAAGAACCTGGAGCCGTTCACCCGGCTCAGCCGCCCCGTCGTCCCGAACACCACGATCGTGCACGACGAGCGGGAGCTCCTGGCCAACTGCCCGACCGACGAACGGTTCTCGGTCCTGGCCCAGGAGTACCTGCCGCCGGAACGCTCCGAGGACTGGATCACCCACCTGTGCTGCGGCCCCGGAGGCGAACCACTCGCCGTCTTCACCGGGCGCAAGCTGCGCTCCTACCCGCCCGCGGGCGGATTCACCACCCGGGCCGTCGCCCTGCCCAACCCCGAACTGGCCGAGCTGGCCGCCGGACTGTGCCGGGCGATCGGCTACGGGGGCATCGCCGATCTGGACTGGAGGCTGGACCTGCGGGACGGAAGGTACAAGCTCCTCGACTTCAACCCCCGCACCGGCGCCCAGTTCCGGTTGTTCGAGACCGAGAACGGCCTGGACGTCGTCCGTGCCCTCCACCTGTCGCTCACCGGCCGCCCGGTCCCCCGTGCGCCGCAGCTGAGCCGCTTCTACGGGGTCGGGCAGCTGGACGCGCTCTCCGCCGCGGTCACGGTCTGGCGTGAACGGCGACCGCTGCCCGATCTGCGCCCGCGCCGGTCGACCGAGCGCGCCTGGCTCTGCGGCGACGACCTCGCACCCGCCGCCGCCCTGGCGGTCCGCTTCGGCGGCCAGGGGACGCGGCGCGTGGCCGACCACGTGCGGCACGGGATCGCCGCCCGTCTCACTTCCGGAGGTTCGACATGATCTCTCCCAGTCCAGTTCCCGTCGCGGTCGTGGGGGCCGGACCGTACGGGCTGTCAGTCGCGGCCCACCTGAAGTCGAGGGGTGTGGCCGTACGTGTCCTCGGCGTGCCGATGGGCAGCTGGAGGGCGCGGATGCCGGTGGGGATGTTCCTGAAGTCCACCCCCCGGGCCTCCTCGATCTCCGACCCCGAGGGCCGCCACGGTCTGAACGACTTCCGCGCGGCCGAACACCACGCGTGGGTGGGCGACCGGTACGCGGTGCCGCTCGACGAGTTCGTCCGCTACGGCGACTGGTTCCAGCAGCGGTGCGTCCCCGAGGTGGAGCGGGCCGCCGTGACCCTGATCGAGCCGGCGCCGCACGGCTTCCGGCTCTCCCTGGACACCGGGGAGTCGTTCACCGCCCGGACGGTGGTCCTGGCCAACGGCTTCCCGCCCTACGCGAGGATTCCCGCCGAGCTCAGGCCGCTGGCCGCGGCCGGCCTCGCCTCGCACACCTCGGAGCACGCCGACCTGGCGAAGTTCGCCGGCCAGCGGGTGGCGGTGATCGGCGCCGGGCAGTCGGCACTGGAGAGCGCCACGCTGATGCACGAGGCGGGCTCCGAACCGGTCCTGGTCGCGAGGACCGGGCGCCTGCTCTTCGGCGACCCGCCCGACTCCGACCGGCCGGGCGACCGGCCGTGGCCGGAGCGGCTGGCGAAGCCGGCCTCGCCGCTGGGGCCGGGCTGGTCGTTCACCGCCTTCAGCCGGGCCCCCCAGGCCTTTCGGTACCTGCCGGACCGCACCAGGGCCCACCTGGTCCGGACGGTGCTCGGACCGTCCGGGGCATGGTGGCTGCGCGAGCGGACGCTCGGCCGGTTCCCGCAGCTCACCGGGCACGAGGTGGTCTCGGCCGAGGAGGTCCGCGGCCGGGCGCGGCTCCGGCTGCGCGGCCCGACCGACACCCTGGAGGCCGACCAGGTCCTGGTGGCCACCGGCTACCGGGTGGACGTCGAGCGACTCGACCTGCTGGAGCCGGGACTGCGCCGGGCGCTGACCTGCCGGAACGGAGGCGCTCCCCGGCTCTCCCCGGGCTTCGAGTCCTCCGTACCCGGGCTCTACTTCACCGGCCTGGCCGCCGCCGACACCTTCGGGCCGATGATGCGTTTCGTCTGCGGGACCGGCTTCGCGGCCCGGACGATCAGCAGGTCGATCGCCACGGCCGTACGGCGTTGAACGGCCGCCGAACCGGCCCCTGTGCCTCATATCACAGACGCCCGGTCCCGGCACCTCGAGGGGCCGTCCCACCAGGAGTTTTAAGAATGTGCACGATCGATGCCGCGGTTCCGGCCGCGGCATCGGGCTTGCGTACGGACCGAGTCCTCGTTCAGGCTGCTGCAATTCCACAGCCGGGGGGGAACGAAAGGTCCTCCCACGCATGTCCAAGCATTCGAAGCACCGCCGCAGCACGTTCACCGGCCGACGACGGCTCGCCGTCCTCGCCCTCGCCCTCGCCGCCAGCGGGACCAGCGTGGCCGCCTGGGCCGCGCCGACCACCCCGGCCGAGCCGGTGGTCGTCGACTCGCTGTCGGTCACGCCGACCGCCCCCGGCGCCAGTGCCCCGGTCACCGCCACCGCCAAGCTGCACGCCACCAAGCGGACCGCGGTGCAGGCCCTGACCATCGCCGTCCGCTCCGCCGACGGCGCGAACTACGACTTCGGCGGCGCCACTGCGACCACCCTGACCACGGCGCAGCGGACGTTCACCCCGCAGAGCCGCGTCTTCCCGGCGGGCAAGTACACGTACTTCGTGGCGTACAAGATCAACAACAGCTGGCACAACCTGGCCCCGGTCGGCGCCTTCACCTCGGGCACCGCCCCGACTCCGGCGCCGAGCCCGTCCTCGACGCCGAGTCCGACCTCGACGCCGAGCCCGTCCTCGACGCCGAGTCCGACCTCGACGCCGAGCCCGTCCTCGACGCCGACCGCGTCGCCGTCGGCCACCGCTTCGCCGTCGTCGCCGTCCGCCACCGCGTCGCCCACTCAGCCGTCCGGTTCCTCGGCCGCTCCGCTCGGCATCCCCGGCAGCTGGCGTCCGGTGTTCGCCGACGAGTTCAACGGCAGCTCGCTCGACAGCTCGAAGTGGAACCCCAACTGGTTCGGCTGCGCCACCTGCACGACGCCTCCGGTGAACAGCGACGAGTCCGCCGCCTACGCCCCGTCCCAGGTGTCCGAGAGCGGCGGGAACCTGCACCTGACGGCCGCCCAGAAGCCGGCCACGGTGAACGGCAAGAACTTCGCGTACACCTCGGGGCTGGTCAACACCAACGGCAAGGCCCAGTTCACCTACGGCGCCTTCGAGTCCCGGATCTACCTGCCCGCGGCCGGTTCGCAGGTCGCCAACTGGCCGGCCTTCTGGACCGACGGCCAGAACTGGCCGGCCGACGGTGAGATGGACGTGATGGAGGGCCTGAGCGGTCAGGCCTGCTACCACTTCCACTCCCCGTCCGGCGGCCCCGGCGGCTGCGCCTCGGGCAACTACAGCGGGTGGCACACCTTCGGCGCCGACTGGCAGCCGGGCTCGGTGACCTACTACTACGACGGGGTGAAGGTCGGTCAGATCACCAGCGGCGTCACTTCTTCGCCGATGTACCTGATCCTCAACAACGCCGTCTACACCCCGGGTCCGACCTCCGTCCCGGGCGACATGCAGGTCGACTACGTGCGGGTCTGGCAGCACTGACCCGACCGGTCCGCCGGCTTCCTATCGGTCCGGCACCGCGGAGCCACTCCGCGGTGCCGGACCGACGTGTCCGGCCGGTCCTTCCGGCCTGCGGTCCTTCCGGCGGGCCCGGCCGGTGGGCCGTGGTCGGTGCCGGGCCGGTGGGGGCCGGGTGTGCCGGACGGGCGCCGCGGGCTCAGCCCACGAGCCGGGAGAGCTCGATCGAGTGCCCGGTCCGCTCCACCTTCGCCCGCAGGTACCGCACGTTGCTGTCGTTCAGGTGCACGCCGGTCGGCACCCGCTGCTCGACCGTGATGCCGAGCGCGGCCAGCTGCGCCGCCTTGTCCGGGTTGTTGCTGAGCAGGTCGACGCCGGTGACGCCGAGTGCGCCGAGCATCTGGGCGGCGGCGGTGTAGTCGCGGCCGTCCTCGGGCAGGCCGAGCGCGGTGTTGGCGTCGTAGGTGTCCAGGCCGGAGTCCTGGAGGGCGTAGGCGTCCAGCTTGTTGTAGAGGCCGATGCCCCGGCCCTCCTGGCGCAGGTAGAGCAGGTAGCCGCCGGCCTCGGCGATCCGCTCGACCGACTCGCGCAGCTGCGGGCCGCAGTCGCAGCGGTCCGAGCCGAACACGTCGCCCGTCAGGCACTCCGAGTGCAGCCGCACCAGCGGCGTCCCGCCGTCCGCCGGCCGGCCCTGCGCCACTGCGCCGAACGCGAGCGCCAGGTGCTCGGCGCCGTCGGCCAGGCCGTGGAAGGTGAAGACCTCGGCCTCGGCGCGGTAGCCGTCCGGGAAGGTCAGCGGGATGCGCACCCGGGAGCGCACCGTGGCGGTGCCGGGCTGCGACGTGACGGGCTGCGGCATGGGACGGGCCCTCCGATTGCGGTGTGGTGGTCGGTTGTCGACCGTACTAGGTCGTTCCAATTTGAACAACTGCCGTCCACGTGCCCGGGGCGTCGGCTCACCGTTCGGTGGCGGCTGCCGACGTCAGGTGGCAGGTGGCAGGGACCGGTACGGGCGACGCTGCAGCGGCGCAGGCTCGCAACACCACGGAGGACGCGGGTGTTCCCGCGCGTCACACTCCGTTGTTCCCGCGCGTCACACTCCGTCGAGGGTGTGGGCGGCGCGGGCGTACGGCCCGGGGAAGGCGGCCAGCCGGTGCGGGGGCCAGAGGTCGGACCGTTCGCTCAGGCTCAGCAGGCCGCCGCGGCGCACCAGCCAGACCACCTCGGACTGGAAGTGCAGCGCCGCGTCCGCCTCCGCCGGGACCAGGGCCAGGACGGCGGCGGCGAGACCGGTCATGTCGTCCTGCTGGGCGGAGAGGTCGGTGAACTTGCCGAGCCGCAGCGCCAGCCTGGCGGTCGCCGTGAACGGCACGCAGTCCAGGGTCGGCTGCCAGTACGCCACCGGTTGGGACTCGACCACCTTCAGCCACGTCTCCCGGACGGTCAGGACACCGTCCGTCAGCAGGTCCCCGGGCGTGAAGCGGCCGGCGGGCAGCAGTGGGCCGGCCGCGGCCCAGACGGCGGCGGCGAGCTGTCCGGCCGTGACGGGTGCGGTGAGTTCGAGGTCGAAGTCGAGGGCCATCGGCCGTCCTTCCGGGGCTGGGGCGGGCCGGGTGTCACCCGTCGGCGCGGCTGGTCATCGCCGCGCGGATGGCCCGGGTGCGCTCGGCGAGCGCGGTGAGGTCGATGCTGCCGGCGTCCTGCGAGTAGTCGGTGACGCTGCCGAGGGTGGTGGAGTCGGCCCAGGCGCAGACGGCGATGACGTCCTTGTGCCCGTTGTCGTGCGCGGTGCACTTGAGGAAGCCGCCGAGCGGGCCGGACGGGAAGATGGTGTACCCGCTGGGGGAGGCCTGCGGTGAGGCGGCGCCGATCGCGGCCGGCCGGAGCGCCGGATCCACCCCGCCGAGCAGGTCGTCCAGCTCGCGGACCGGGCTGGCGAACGAGCCGGTGGCGCCGATGACGAGGAAGTCCGCTTCGGTGGAGCCCGGCCGGCGGTACCCGGCGACGAAGTGCTCGTGGAACCGGATGTAGCCGAGGGTGTTCGGGAAGATCTCCGCGTCCTGGGCGGCGTACGCACCGGAGGAGTCCGCCTCCCGGGTCAGCTCGCCGATGCTCTGCGGCGCGTCCAGCCGGTAGCGCACCGGATCGTCCGGCCCGAACACGGTGGCCAACAGGCCGAAGGCCGCCAGCGCCGCGACCACGCCCCCCGACACCTTCCACGTCCGCCGCGACACCCGCCGGTACCAGGGCGGCACCGCCGCCGGCGGCTCCGCCCACCGCGCCCGCAGGCGCTCGGCGGCCGTTTCGGCGCCGGAGGCGGTCGCGGTGCCGCTGTCGGTATCGGTGTCGGTGTCGGAGGTGGGGCCGGTGTCGGTGTCGGAGGTGGTGCCGGCGCCGGCCTCGGTCCCGGGTGCGGTCTCGGTGGCTCCGGCGGGGTCGGTGTCGTTGCGTGGCATCGGCTTTCGGGTTCCCTCCCTGACGGTCCCCCCGCGGTGGGCGGACGTCCGGGTCGGAACACTGGGGCCTGACAGGCCACGCGGTCAAACGGATTCTCCGCCGCCGCCCCGGGCGGTGGGTCGCCGGCGCCCCGACGGTGGGCTTCACGCCGGTGTCGCGCCGGGAGGCCGACGGCCTGTCGGGCGGCGACCCGGCCACCGTCTCGGAGGCGGTCGCCGTCCGGCACCCGACCGGAGCGGGCACAGGATGTCGGGTGCGGCAGGCTGGGTCCTTCCTACGGTGGTGATCAGTAAGAGGAAGGACGGGGGCAGGGATGCTGGAGCACCTCAACCGGGCGATGGAGCACATCGAGGAGTGCCTGAGCGCGTCGGTCGGCCTGTCGGCCGACGGGTCCGCGGGCGCGTCCGTCGACGTGGCCGAGCTGGCGCGGATCGCGATGACGTCGGAGTACCACTTCCGGCGGATGTTCTCCGCACTGGCCGGCATGCCGCTGTCGGAGTACGTGCGGCGCCGTCGGCTCACCATCGCCGGGGCCGAAGTGCTCGCCGGCGAGCGGACGTTGCTCGATGTGGCGGTCCGCTACGGCTACACCTCGGGGGAGGCGTTCGCCCGGGCGTTCCGGGCGATGCACGGCGTCGGGCCCGGGGAGGCCCGTCGTGGGGGTGCGGCGCTGAAGTCCCAGCCCCGGATGTCCTTCCGAGTCGTCATCGAAGGGAGCAGCAGTATGGAATACCGCATCGTCGAGAAGCCCGCGTTCCGGATCGTCGGACGGCGGGCCCGGGTCCCGCTGGTTCACGAGGGGGTGAACCCGGCCATCGCCGAGTTCATCAAGGGGCTCGGCCAGGAGGTTGTCGACCGGATCTCGGCCCTCTCGGACCAGGAGCCGGAGGGGATCGTCGCGGTCACCGAGTTCTTCTCGGACAGCCGTGAGGAGGGCGTCGAACTCGACTACTACCACGCGGTGGTGGCCGGTGCGGACGCGGTGGTCCCGGACGGCCTGGACGTGCGCGAGGTGCCGGCCGGCACCTGGGCCGTCTTCTCCAACACCGGGATCTTCCCGAAGGCCCTCCAGGAGATGTGGCGGGACGTCTACACCCAGTGGTTCCCCTCCAACCCGTACGAGACCCGCCCGGGCCCGGAGATCCTGCGCACCCGCTTCCTGCCCGCGGGCGAGGCGGAGGCTCAGCTCTGGATCCAGGTGGAGCGGTCTGCGCGGTGAACCAGGCCGTTCCGGTGGGGAGTTGGCCACCCCCACCGGAACGGCGGGCTGTTATGGTCCGCGCATGATGAAGCGCGTGCCCTTCCAAGGGGCGGAGAAGGAAAGCCTGTTCACGGCTCTCGACCGGCACCGTGACGCGGTGCTCTGGAAGCTCGAAGGGCTCGACGACGAGCAGCTCCGGCGGCCGATGACCCCGTCCGGGACGTCCCTGCTGGGTCTGGTGAAGCACCTCGGCGGTGCCGAACTCGGCTGGTTCTGCGAGGCGTTCGGCCGCGAGAGCGGTCCGCTGCCGTTCGACCTGGACGAGGACGAGGAGTCCGACATGCGGATCCGGCCGGACGAGTCCACCGCCGACGTCCTCACCTTCTACGCCCGCGCCCGTGCGGCCGCCGACCTGGTGGTCGAGGATCTGGAGCTGGACGACCTCGGGCGGGCCTGGTTCGGCGACGAGGTGTCGCTGCGCTGGGTCCTCATCCACATGGCCACCGAGACCGCCCGTCACGCCGGGCACATGGACATCCTCCGCGAACTGCTCGACGGCCGGACGGGCGACCACAACCGGGGGTGAGCGGCGGGAGCGGGGCGGGCGGTTCCGGCAACCCGGGGCCGCCCGTCCTGTTCACCAGCCCTGTTCGGTCCGTGAAGCGGCTCAGTCCGTGAAGCGGCCGTCCCGGGCCACCACCCGGCCGGCCCCCGGACGACCAGTTCGCGACCGGGCAGGTCGACCACCACCTGCGGCAGGCACTCGCCGGAGACCAGCATGAAGTCGGCCGGTGAGCCCGGCGCGAGGTCCGCCACCGGCAGGCCGAGCAACTCGGCGCCGCCGTCGGCCGCGAGGGCGAAGCAGTCGGTCAGCACGGCATCGGTCCGGGCGTCGGTGGTCCAGCCGAGCAGGTGGGCGCGGTGCAGCATGTCGGCGTTGCCGAACGGGCTCCACGAGTCGCGCACCCCGTCCGAGCCTAGGCCCCACCTGCACCCCGTGCTGGGGGAAGGCCACGACCTGGACGTCGAGCGCCGCCTCCAGCCGTTCCCGGACGGCCGCCAGCCCCTCCACGCCGGCCAGGCCGTACGCGGGTGCCACGTCCACGTGGGCCCGCACCGCGCGCGTCCCCCGGGTCACCGCGTGCGAGAGCAGCCGGGCGGCCTCCCTTTCCGGCGCGGGCAGGGTGGCGGCCCGCGGCCCGCGGCGCACGGCGGACCGCTGACGGACGGTGAAGCCCGAGTCGGCCGCCGGCCCGCGGCCGCCGCCGCCGACACACGTCCGTTCGGCGCAGCACCGGCGGGCCGTGCCCCGGCCCGGCCCGCATGCTGGGGCGGGGGAGGAGGCCTGGCAGCGCCCCGCGCAGGGGCCGCGGCGAAGGAGTGGATCGAGGATGGCCAAGGCGTTCGGGTTCGTCGACTACGGCGGGCCGGAGAATCAGGAGTTCCTGGACCGGCCGGTGCTGGAGCCCGGACCGGGGCAGCTGGGGATCACGGTACGGGTGGCCGGGGTGAACCCGGTGGACTGGAAGGTCCGCCGCGGGTGGCTCGGGACGGACGGCGAGCTGCCGGCCGTCATGGGGCAGGAGGCCGCGGGGGTGGTCGAGCGGATCGGGCCGGGTGTCACGGGGTTCACGCCGGGCGACGAGGTGTTCGGCGTCGCGGCGGCCGGGGCCTTCGCCGAGCAGACCCTGCTGGTGGCCTCGATGAGCGCCGTCAAGCCCGGGACCGTCGGATTCGCCGAGGCGGCGACGCTGCCGGTGGCGGCGGCGACGGCCGACGACGGGGTCCGCGACGTCGGGGTGGGCTCGGGGCAGACGCTGCTGATCCTCGGCATCGCGGGCGGCGTGGGCAGCGTAGCCGCGCAGATCGCCCGCAGCCGCGGAATCCGGGTGGTGGGAACGGCGGGCGACGCCAACCGCGGGTACGTGGAGTCGCTGGGCGCGGTGCAGGTGCGCTACGGCGACGGTGTGGCCGAGCGGATCAGGGCGGTCGCGCCGGACGGGGTGGACGGCATCCTCGACCTCGTCGGCGGGGACGACCTGCGCGCCGCCGCCGCGACCCTGTCCGACCGCTCGAAACTGGTCTCCACCGTCGACCCGGCCACCGCCGCGGAGCTGGGCGGGCGCTTCATCACCCGCTCCACCACCCCGGCGACGCTCGCCGGACTGGCCGCCCTGGTGGCCGCCGGAGAGCTGGACGTGCACATCACCGGCCGCCACCCGCTGGCCCACGCCGCGGAGGCGCTGGCCCTCGTCGAGTCGGGGCACGCGCGCGGCAAACTGATCCTCGAAATCGGCTGAGAGCAGGGCGAGATGAAGCAGAACAAGGTGACCACGGGCGGGCCCTGCTGGGTGGAGCACGGCAGCGCGGACCCGGGCGCGGCCCAGCGGTTCTACGGTGAACTCCTCGGCTGGCAGCCGGACCGCGACGAACGGCCGGAGGCCGGCGGCTACACCTTCATGAGGCTGGACGGGGCGATCGCCGCGTCGATCGCCCCGCTCTACGGGGAGGGCCAGCCGACGGCCTGGAGCATCTCCTTCGCCGTCACCGACGCCGACGCCACCGCCGACCTGATCACCGGGGCGGGCGGGACCATCATCGTCGCGCCGATGGAGGCGCTGGACTTCGGCCGGTTCGTGATCGCGGCGGACCCGTCGGGAGCGGTGTTCGGGCTCTGGCAGGCGAACCGGCTGACCGGCGCCGAGGTGCTCAACGAACCGGGCGCGCTGGGGTGGGTGGAGCTGCTGACCCGCGACCCGGAGGGCGCCCGGGCGTTCTACCCGGCGGTGTTCGGCTGGACGGTCCGCCCGTCCGACCGGTACACCCAGTGGGGCCTGGCCGACGAGGACTTCGGCGGCATGCTGACGATGGACGACGGCTTCCCGCCGCAGGTGCCGCCGCACTGGCTGCCGTACTTCGCCGTCGCGGACGCGGAGGTGACCGCGTTCCGGGCCGGCAACCTCGGCGCGGGCGTCCTGATGGCGCCGGTCTCGATGCCGGGCGGCCGCCGGATCGCCGTGCTGCGCGACCCGCTGGGGGCGGCGTTCGGCATCTACCAGGACCCCGGGGACGGCTGAGCCCCGACGCGGGCCGGTCCGTCCGGGTCACGCCGGGCGGTCGGGGTCACGCCGGCAGGTCGGGGTCAGACCAGCCGGTGCGGGTCACGTCGGCAGGCCGGAGTCAGGCCTGCAGGTCGGGGTCAGACCAGCCGGTGCGGGTCACGTCGGCAGGCCGGAGTCAGGCCGGCTGGTCCGGGTCACGTCGGCCGGTGCGGGCGCGTCGGCGTGACGCCGTCACCGCCGTGACAGCCGCACCTGCCGTGACCAGCAGCGCCACCGCCGGCACCACGTCGCCGACGCGGTCGTACCAGGTCAGCTCGGTCGGCCCGGTCAGCGGCAGGCGCACGGTCAGTGCGCCGGTGCGGTCGGTGCCGAGCCGGGCCAGTTCCCGGCCCTGGGCGTCGAACGCGGCCGAGACGCCGGTGAGCGAGGCCTGGACGGCCGGCCGGCCGGTCTCCGCGGCGCGGATCGCGGCCAGCGAGACGTGCTGCTCGGGTGCCCAGGTGCGCTGGAAGGTCGAGGTCGAGGACTGGTAGACCAGCACCCGGGCGCCGTCCCGGGCGGCCGTGCGGGACATGTCGGGGAAGGCCGACTCGAAGCAGATCAGCGCCCCGACCGGCAGCGGCGCGCCCCCGCGGTCGGTGGCCGGGAGGACGTGGAACGCCGTCCCCGGCGCCCGGTTCTCGCCGGCCGCCCGGCTGACGCCCGCGATCCAGCCGAGCAGCGGCCGCAGCGGGATGTACTCGCCGAACGGCACCAGCCGGATCTTGCGGTAGCGGTCGACGACGCCGGCCGGGGAGACGAGGACGGCGTCCTTGGAGATCCGCCCGTCCGCCTTGCGGGCGTCCTCGCCGGCCAGCACCTCGGCGCCGGTGACCGCGGCGAGCTGACGCAGCCGGGCCAGCGATGCCGGATCGCGGTCGAGGTCGGCGGTGGTGCTGGACTCGCCCCAGACGACCAGGTCGACCGGCCGCCCGTCGAGCGCGGCGGTCGCGGCGGCGCTCGCCGCGAACCGGGCCTGCGGATCCTCGACGATCCCGGGCTGGACCAGCGCAACGGTCACCGCCCCGTCCCGGACGGGCGCGGCGCGCAGCGAGAACAGCACCGGGCCGGCCGCCAGCACCAGCACGGTGGCCAGTGCCGCCACGGCGCGCGGGCGCCGGCCGGTGGCGGTCAGCACGATCAGCACCCCGGTGTTGGCGGCCGCGACGGCGGCGCTGACCAGCCAGATCCCGCCCGCCGACGCCAGCGCCAGGACGGCCGGGTGCTGCCACTGGGTCGCGCCGAGCAGAGCCCACGGCCCGCCGAGCGCGTGCCAGGACCGCGCGTACTCGGTGGTCAGCCAGACCGCGGGGACGACCACCAGGGCCGAGAGCGCCCGACGCGTGGTCAGCGGCGGGTGCAGCAGTCGCCACACGGCGTACCCCACCCCCGCCTGCAACGCCCCGAACACCACCGCGAGCACCGGCAGCGCCGGCCCGATCGACGGGATCAGCCAGTACATCGCCGTGAGGATGAACCCTGCGCCGAACCACCACCCCCGCACCGCCGCCTCCCGCCCCCCGGGCGCCCGCTGCATCAGCATCAGGCCCGGCACCAGCGCGACCCACGCCAGCGGGGCGAGCCCGGGCGCCGGAAAGGCGAACACCGGCAGCGCCCCGGCCGCCAGCGCGGCCACCCGGGCCCGGTACCGGTGGGCACGGACGTCCCGGTCCTGGCCGGCGGATGTCCCGAGGGCGGGCGGGCTGAGGGCGAGGCGGCGCGACATGCCCCGTATTGTCCGCTTGGCCGGGGAATGCCACCAGTATTCGCGTCACCCGAACGGGCGATGGAAATTCCGCCGACGAGGAAACGTCGCCGACGAGTGAGACGCCACCGGAGAGCGAGACGCCACCGGTGGCGGGCAGGCGGCCGGTGGCGGGAACGCGGCACGCGACCGGCACCCCGCACGCGACCGGCACGCCGTCGGCGGGGAAACGCCGTCGGCGCTCACGCGTGCGGCCGCCGCCCCCGGAGCGGGGACGGCGGCCGCACGGGGCCGGGCGTCAGCCCTCGTCGCCCTCCAGGTCACCCTCGGTCTCCAGGAACGCGGCCTGGAGCTCCTCGATCAGCCGCGGGTCGGGCTGCTCCCAGAGGCCGCGCTCGGCCGCCTCCAGCAGGCGCTCGCTGATGCCGTGCAGCGCCCACGGGTTGGCGCCGGCCAGGAACTCGCGGTTGACCGGGTCGAGGACGTACTCCTGGGTGAGCTTCTCGTACATCCAGTCCGCGACCACGCCCGTCGTGGCGTCGTAGCCGAAGAGGTAGTCGACGGTGGCGGCCATCTCGAAGGCGCCCTTGTAGCCGTGGCGGCGCATCGCCTCGATCCAGCGCGGGTTGACCACGCGGGCGCGGAAGACCCGGGCGGCCTCCTCGGTGAGGGTGCGGGTGCGGACCGTCTCCGGGCGGGTGGAGTCGCCGATGTAGGCGGTCGGCGCCTTGCCGGTGAGCGCGCGGACGGTGGCGACCATGCCGCCGTGGTACTGGAAGTAGTCGTCCGAGTCGGCGATGTCGTGCTCGCGCGTGTCGGTGTTCTTCGCGGCGACGGTGATCCGCTTGTACGCGGTCTCCATCTCCTCGCGGGCCGGCCGCCCGTCCAGGCCGCGCCCGTACGCGTAGCCGCCCCACACCGTGTACACCTCGGCGAGGTCGGCGTCGGTGCGCCAGTCGCGGCTGTCGATCAGCTGGAGCAGTCCGGCGCCGTACGTGCCGGGGCGGGAGCCGAAGACGCGCACGGTGGCCTTGCGCTCGTCGCCGTGGACGGCCAGGTCGGCCTGGACGTGCGCGCGGACGAAGTTCTGCTCGGCGGGCTCCTCCTGCGCGGCGGCCAGGCGCACCGCGTCGTCCAGCAGGGCGACCACGTGCGGGAAGGCGTCGCGGAAGAAGCCGGAGATGCGCAGGGTGACGTCGATGCGCGGGCGGCCCAGCTCCTCCAGGGAGACCGCCTCCAGGCCGGTGACCCGGCGCGAGGCGTCGTCCCAGACCGGGCGGACGCCGAGCAGGGCGAAGGCCTCGGCGATGTCGTCGCCGGCGGTGCGCATCGCGCTGGTGCCCCAGAGCGAGAGCCCGACCGAGGGCGGGAAGGCGCCGTCGTTGTCGGCGGTGTAGCGCTCGACCAGCGAGGTGGCGAGCGCCTGGCCGGTCTCCCAGGCGAGCTTGCTGGGCACGGCCTTCGGGTCGACGGAGTAGAAGTTGCGGCCGGTCGGCAGCACGTTGACCAGGCCGCGCAGCGGCGAGCCGGACGGCCCGGCCGGGACGAAGCCGCCGCCGAGCGCGTGCAGCACGGCGTCCAGCTCGTCGGTGGTGGCGGCGAGGCGCGGGACGACCTGGGTCGCGGCGAAGGCCAGCACCTCGTGGACGGCCTCCGGCAGCCCGGCGGCGACCTTCTCGACCGCCTCGGCCGCCCAGTCCTCGGCCTCCATCGCCTCGACCAGGGCGCGTGCCTGCGCCTCGGCGGCGTCGGTGGCGCCCAGGGTCAGCGCGGCCTCGTCCAGGCCGAGCGCCTCGCGCAGGCCGGGCAGGGCGCTGACGCCGCCCCAGATCTGCCGGGCGCGCAGGATGGCGAGCACGATGTTGACCCGGTCGGTCCCGGCCGGCGCCTGGCCGAGGACGTGCAGGCCGTCGCGGATCTGGGCGTCCTTGATCTCGCAGAGCCAGCCGTCGACGTGCAGGAGGAAGTCGTCGAAGCCGTCGTCCTCGGGGCGCTCGTCGAGGCCGAGGTCGTGGTCCAGCTTGGCGGCCTGGATGAGCGTCCAGATCTGGGCGCGGATCGCGGGCAGCTTGGCCGGGTCCATCGCGGCGATGTTGGAGTGCTCGTCCAGCAGCTGCTCCAGGCGCGCGATGTCGCCGTAGGAGTCGGCGCGGGCCATCGGCGGCACCAGGTGGTCGACCAGGGTGGCGTGGGCGCGGCGCTTGGCCTGGGTGCCCTCGCCCGGGTCGTTGACCAGGAACGGGTAGACCAGCGGCAGGTCGCCGAGGACGGCGTCCGGGCCGCACTCCGCGGAGAGCGCGGCGGTCTTGCCGGGCAGCCACTCCAGGTTGCCGTGCTTGCCGAGGTGGATCACCGCGTCGGCGCCGAAACCGCCGTCGGCCTGCGCGGCCGCGATCCAGCGGTAGGCGGCCAGGTAGTGGTGGGACGGCGGGAGGTCGGGGTCGTGGTAGATCGCGACCGGGTTCTCGCCGAAGCCGCGCGGCGGCTGGATCAGGACGAGCAGGTTCCCGGAGCGGATCGCGGCCAGCACGATGTCGCCGTCCGGGTTCTGCGAGCGGTCGACGTAGAGCTCGCCGGGGGCCGGGCCCCAGTGCTCCTCGACCTGCGTGCGCAGCGCCTCGGGCAGCGTGGCGTACCAGCGGCGGTAGTCGGCCGCGGGGATGCGGACCGGGTTGCGGGCGAGCTGCTCCTCGGTGAGCCAGTCCTGGTCGTAGCCGCCGGCCGCGATCAGGGCGTGGATCAGGGCGTCGCCCTCGTGCTGGTCCTCCGCCACGGTGTCCAGGCCGGGCAGGTCGGTGCCGAGGTCCATGCCCTCGGCGCGCAGGCGCTCCAGCAGGCGCATCGCGCTGGCCGGGGTGTCCAGGCCGACGGCGTTGCCGACCCGGGCGTGCTTGGTCGGGTACGCGGACAGGACGAGGGCGAGCCGGCGCTCGGCGGCCGGGATGTGCCGCAGCCGGGCGTGCTTGACGGCGGTGCCGGCGACCCGGGCGGCGCGCTCGGGGTCGGCGGCGTAGACGGTGAGGCCGTCCTCGTCCAGCTCCTTGAAGGAGAACGGGACGGAGATCAGGCGGCCGTCGAACTCCGGCACGGCGATCTGGGTGGCGGTGTCCAGCGGGGAGAGGCCGTCGTCGCTGGCCTCCCACTGGGCGCGCGACCAGGTCAGGCAGAGCGCCTGCAGGATCGGCCGGTCCAGCGCGGCCAGCGCGCCCGCGTCCCAGGCCTCCTCGTCGCCGCCGGCCTGCGCGTCGGCCGGGCGGGTGCCGCCCGCGGCGAGCACGGTCGTGACGATCGCGTCGGCCTCGCCGAGCGCGGCCAGCAGCTCGGGCTCGGCGCCGCGCAGCGAGGCGCAGTAGTACGCCCGGGCCTGCGCGCCCTGGTCCTCGACCGCCCGGCACAGCGTCTCGACGAAGGCGGTGTTCCCGCTCATGTGGTGGGCGCGGTAGTAGAGCACGGCGACGGTCGGGCCGTCGGTCGTACGGGCCTCGCGGACCAGCGGGCCCCAGGCGGGGGCGGAGGCCGGCGGGGCGAAGCCGTGGCCGGTGAGCAGCACGGTGTCGGACAGGAACGCGCCGAGCTCGGCGAGGTTGGCCGCGCCGCCGTGGGCGAGGTAGGCGTGCGCCTCGGCGGCGATGCCGGCGGGCACGGTGGACAGCTCCATCAGCTGGGCGTCGGGCGCCTGCTCGCCGGTCAGCACGATCACCGGGCGGGGGCCGGCCAGCAGCGCGTCCAGGCCCTCCTGCCAGGCGCGGCGCCCGCCGAGCAGGCGGACCACGACCAGGTCGGTGCCCTCGACCAGGGCGGGCAGGTCGTCGGACGAGAGCCGGGCCGGGTTGCCGAGGCGGTAGCGGACCGGCCCTTCGGAGGCACGGGCGCTGAGCAGGTCGGTGTCGGACGTCGACAGCAGCAGGATCATGCGAAGGCCCTCCCGGCCTCGATGGCGGGCATGGGCACAGAACTGCGGGGGCGCATGGCGTGGAGCCTTCCTCGGGGTCCGCGCCCCGGGCCGGTGGAGGACGGCAGGAGTTCCTGGCTCCCACGGTCTCCGGAAGTCCGGTGAACCGTGGTCACAGTGGCGGGACCGCACCGGGCTTGCACCGGTTTCCTCCCCTGCGCCGTCGCTGGCGTGCGGGCGGTCCGCGAGGGCCGCCCGGCAGCATCGTACGGGGTGCGGCTGACCTGGGGGAGTGCCCCGGTGGGGCGGCGGGGAGTGTGACCCGGCGTACGGAGGCAAGCGATCGGATCATCTGTATGCTCGCGGCCATGCCACCGACACCCGACGCCACCACGCCGGGCGCCGCGGTGCCCGACCGGGGGCGCGCGGACGCCTGCCCGGGGGCCCTTCGTCTGCACACCGCCGACGACGGCGCCCTGGCCCGGGTCCGCCTGCCCGGTGGTCTGCTGACGGACCGTCAGGCACTGGCGCTGGCCGAGGCCGCCGAGGCGCTGGGCGACGGCGCGCTGGAGACCACCTCGCGCGGCAACGTCCAACTGCGCGGCCTGGCTTCGGGCTGCGGGCAGGAGCTGGCCGAGCGGCTGCGCGCCGCCGCACTGCTGCCCTCCGAGACGCACGAGCGGGTCCGCAACATCGTGGCCTCGCCGGGCCCGTCGGCCGGCCCCGCCGACGGCCGGCCCGACGTCCGGGCCTGGGCGCGCGAGCTGGACGCCGCGCTCTGCGCGAGCGGCTGGGCCACCGGACTCTCCGGCAAGTTCCTCTTCGCGCTGGACGACGGGCGGGGCGACGTCGCCGCGCTCGACGCCGATGTGACATTGATCGCAGGCTCGGGCGCCGGCCCCGGGACGGCCCCGGCCGACGGCGTGGACAGGGGCGCGGACGGCACTCCGCGCGCCGGTGCGGAGGGCGCGGGCCCCGGCTCAGGAGGTGCGGACGGCACGGTGCTGCTGCGCCTCGGCCGGGCCGCCACCGCGCGCGTCGTCCCGGCCGCCGGTGCGGTGGACGCCGCACTGGACGCGGCCCGGGAGTTCCTGGACGCGCTGCGTGCGAGCGGCCGGAAGGCCTGGCACCTGCGCGACGTGCCGGACCTGCTGGACCCCGGCACCGCCCCGCTGCCCGACCTGCCGGGTACGCCCCCGCCGCTCGGTGCGCTGCCCGGCGGGCTCTCCGTCGGCCTGCGCTTCGGCCGGGCCACCGCCGCCCAGTGGCGCGTGCTGGCCGGGGCGTCGGCCGGGGAGCTGCGGCTGACCCCCTGGCGCGGCGTCGTCCTGCCCGGGGCGGCCGCCGACCGGCTGCCCGCGCTGGCGGCGGCCGGCTTCCGCACGGCGCCCGGCACCGCCTGGGACGGCGCGAGCGCCTGCACCGGACTGCCGGGGTGTGCCAAGTCCCTGGCCGACGTCCGTACGGACGCGGCCCGGGCGTTGGACCTCGCGCCGGTGCCGGGCGGCGGGCTGCGGGTGCACTGGTCCGGTTGCGAGCGGCGCTGCGGCCATCCGGCCGGGGCGTGGGTGGACGTGCTCGCCACCGGGCAGGGCTACCGGGTGACGGTGGACGCCGCCACCGTGGACGTGACGAACGAGGAGATGGCCGAGGCGGTCGCCGAGGCCCGGAGGACCACGAAGTGATCGAGTACGAGAAGGACGGCGCGTCCATCTACCGCCAGTCCTTTGCCACCATCCGGGCCGAGGCCGACCTCGCCGCCCTGCCCGCCGACGTGGCCCAGGTCGCGGTGCGGATGATCCACGCCTGCGGCATGACCGACCTGGTCGAGGACCTGGTGTACTCGCCGGGCGCGGTCGCCTCCGCCCGCGCGGCCCTGAACGCGGGGGCGCCGATCCTCTGCGACGTGAACATGGTCGCCAGCGGCGTCACCCGCAAGCGGCTGCCCGCCGACAACGAGGTGATCTGCACCCTCACCGACCCGTCGGTGCCCGAACTGGCCCGGAAGATGGGCAACACCCGCAGCGCCGCCGCCATGGAGCTCTGGCTGCCCCGGCTGGAGGGCGCGGTGGTCGCCGTCGGCAACGCGCCGACCTCGCTGTTCCGGCTGCTGGAGATGATCGAGGCGGGCGCACCGCGCCCGGCCGCGGTGATCGGCGTCCCGGTCGGCTTCATCGGTGCCGCCGAGTCCAAGGAGGCCCTGGCCGTGCACCCGTCCGGCCTGGAGCACCTGGTGGTGCGCGGCCGGCGCGGCGGCAGCGCGATCGCCGCGGCCGCCGTCAACGCGATTGCGAGTGAGGAAGAGTGACGGACACTCAGCAGACCGGCCGGCTCTACGGGGTCGGCCTGGGCCCCGGCGACCCGTCCCTGGTCACCGTCCGCGCCGCCGAACTCATCGGCAAGGCCGACGTGGTGGCCTATCACAGCGCCCGGCACGGCCGCTCGATCGCGCGGTCCATCGCCGAGCGGTACCTGACGGGTGGTCAGATCGAGGAGAAGCTGGTCTACCCGATCACGGTCGAGACCACCGACCACCCCGGCGGCTACCGCGGCGCGCTCGACGACTTCTACCAGGAGGCCGCCGCCCGGCTGGCCGCCCACCTGGACGCCGGCCGTGACGTCGTCGTCCTCGCCGAGGGGGACCCGTTCTTCTACGGCTCCTACCAGCACATGCACAAGCGCCTGGCGCACCGCTACCCGACCGAGGTGGTCCCCGGCGTGACGTCGGTCAGCGCGGCCGCCGCCCGGCTGGGGCAGCCGCTCACCGAGGCGGAGGAGACGCTCACCGTCATCCCCGGCACGCTGCCGGAGGAGGAGCTCACCGCGCGGATCGCCTCGGCCGACTCCGCCGTGATCATGAAGCTGGGCCGCACCTTCCCGGCCGTGCGCCGCGCGCTGGAGCGGGCCGGCCGGCTGGACGACGCCCAGTACGTCGAGCGCGCCTTCATGGACGGCGAGCGCACCGCGCCGCTGGCCTCGATAGACGCGGAGACCGTCCCCTACTTCTCCGTCGCGGTGCTGCCGAGCAAGGTCGCGCCGCTGGAGCCGGCCGTGCCGGCGACCGACGGCGCGGGCAGTGTCACCGTGATCGGCACCGGCCCGGCCGGGCCGCTCTGGCTCACCCCCGAGGCGCGCGGCGCGCTCGCCGCCGCCACCGACCTGGTCGGCTACACCACCTACCTGGACCGGGTGCCCGTCCGCCCCGGCCAGCAGCGGCACGGCTCCGACAACAAGGTGGAGTCCGAGCGCGCGGAGTTCGCCCTCGACCTGGCCCGCCGCGGCCACCGGGTCGCGGTCGTCTCCTCCGGTGACCCGGGCGTCTTCGCGATGGCCACCGCCGTGCTGGAGGTGGCCTGCGAGGAGGCGTACCGCGACGTTCCGGTCCGGATCGTCCCCGGTATGACCGCCGCGCACGCCGCCGCCTCCCGCGCCGGCGCCCCGCTCGGCCACGACTACGCCGTGGTCTCGCTCTCCGACCGGCTCAAGCCCTGGGACGTGGTCGCCAAGCGCCTGCGCCTCGCCGCCGAGGCCGACCTCGTGCTCGCCCTCTACAACCCGGGCTCGCAGTCCCGCACCACCCAGGTCGGCCTGGCCCGCGACCTCCTGCTGGAGTACCGCGCGCCGCAGACCCCGGTGGTGATGGCCCGCGACGTCGGCGGCCCGACCGAACGCGTCCGGACCGTCCGCCTCGCCGACCTCGACCCGGCTCAGGTCGACATGCGCACGATCCTGCTCATCGGCTCCTCCCAGACGCAGGCCGTCGAGCGCGGCAACGCCACCGAGGTCGTCTGGACCCCCCGCCGCTACCCGGAGGCGTGAGCCCGCGCGGAGCGGGAGGCCGGTACGGCCGGCCTCCCGCTCCGGCAGGGCGGGTGGGCCGACGGTCGGCGGGCGGGGGAGGATGGGGGCGTCCAGGAGCGGGAGTGCGGAGCAGGGAGCGGTCGTGGGTGAGGTCGGAGGTCGGGCCGGGCAGCTGAAGAGCAGCGGCCTGCGGCACGGGTGGACGACCGGCGCCTGCGCTACGGCGGCGACCAAGGCGGCGTACCAGGCGCTGCTGACGGGGGCGTTCCCGGACCCGGTGGTGATCACGCTCCCGAAGGGACAGCGGCCCGGATTCGCCCTGGCCGCCGAGGATTTGGCGGACGGGCCGGGTGCGGCGGCTGCGGCGGCGAACGCGCCGGCCGGGCCGGGCGTGCAGGCCGGGCCGGATGCGCACGCCGGGCCGGCCGTGCGGCGGGCGATGGCCGCGGTGGTCAAGGACGCCGGGGACGACCCGGACGTCACGCACGGCGCGCTGATCCGTTCGACGGTGTGGGCGGGGGAGCCCGGCAGCGGTGTGGTGTTCCGGGCCGGGCCGGGGGTCGGCACGGTCACCAAGGCGGGGCTGCCGCTCGGCGTCGGCGAGCCGGCCATCAACCCGGTGCCCCGGCAGATGATCCGCGACGCGGTCGCCGAGGTGGCGGCCGAGTTCGGCGGCGACGGGGACGTCGTGGTGGAGATCTCCGTCGACCACGGGGAGGAGATCGCCCGTTCCACCTGGAACCCGCGGCTCGGCATCCTCGGGGGCCTCTCCATCCTCGGCACGACCGGCATCGTCGTCCCCTACTCCTGTTCCGCCTGGATCGACTCCATCCGGCGCGGGGTGGACGTCGCCCGGGCCGCCGGGCGGACCCACGTCGCCGGCTGCACCGGCTCGACCTCGGAGAAGGTCGCCGTCGCCGTGCACGGCCTGCCCGAGGACGCACTGCTCGACATGGGCGACTTCGCCGGGGCCGTGCTCAAGTACCTCAAGCGCCACCCGGTGCCGCGCCTGACCATCGCGGGCGGCTTCGCCAAGCTCTCCAAGCTCGCCGCCGGCCACCTCGACCTGCACTCGGCGCGCTCCCAGGTGGACAAGGGGTACCTGGCGGGGCTGGCCCGCACGGGCGGCGCGGGCCCGGAGCTGGCCGACGCGGTGGCGGCGGCCAACACGGCGCTGGAGGCGATCCAGCTCTGCCGTGCGGCCGGGGTCCCGCTGGGTGACCTGGTGGCCGAGGCGGCCCGCGCCACCGCGCTCGGGGTGCTGGTCGGCTCACCGGTCGCGGTGGACGTCATCTGCATCGACCGGGCCGGCACCATCGTCGGCCGTGCAGAGCCGGCCGGGCCGGAACAGGCCTGAACCGTTGCTGTGATGTGAAGATCTGACGCCCATACGAGGTGAGAATCGGACAAAAGTGGTGCAAGGTGCGGGCCCGGTTCTGGTGCTATCTCAACCATGAGATATGGTCTGCCGGGTGACAGGCGACTACCTCACCCGTATCGGCACCCTCATCCGTACCGCGCGTCAGCACCGTGGTTGGTCCCAGGCTCAGCTCGGCGAGGCCCTCGGCACCAGCCAGAGCGCGGTCAACCGCATCGAACAGGGCAAGCAGAACGTCAGCCTTGAGATGATCGCCCGCATCGGCGAGGCACTCGACAGCGAGATCGTCTCCCTCGGCTACGCCGGCCCGATGCACCTGCGGGTCGCCGGCGGCACCCGCCTCTCCGGCGCCATCGACGTCCGCAGCAGCAAGAACGCCTGCGTGGCGATCCTCTGCGCCTCGCTGCTGACCACCGGCCGCACCACGATCCGCCAGGTCGCCCGGATCGAAGAGGTCTACCGCATCCTCGAGGTGCTCACCAGCATCGGCGTCAAGAGCCGCTGGACCAACGACGGCCGGGACCTCGAACTCACCCCGCCCGCCGAACTCGACCTGGCCGCCATGGACGTCGAGGCCGCCCGCCGCACCCGCAGCGTGCTGATGTTCCTCGGCCCGCTGATGCACCGCGCCGACCGCTTCGCCATCCCGTACGCCGGCGGCTGCGACCTCGGCACCCGCACCGTCCAGCCGCACCTCACCGCGCTGCGCCGCTTCGGCCTGGAGGTCGCCACCACCGCCGGCGCCTACCACGCCTCCGTGCAGCCCGGCGCGCCGATGGACCGGCCCATCGTGCTGACCGAGCGCGGCGACACCGTCACCGAGAACGCCCTGCTCGCCGCCGCCCGGCACGACGGCGTCAGCGTCATCCGCAACGCCTCCCCCAACTACATGGTCCAGGACCTCTGCTTCTTCCTGGAGCGGCTGGGCGTGAAGATCGAGGGCATCGGCACCACCACCCTCACCGTGCACGGCGTTCCCGAGATCACCTGCGACGTCGACTACACCCCCGCCGAGGACCCGGTCGAGGCGATGAGCCTGCTCGCCGCCGCCGTCGTCACCTCCTCCGAGCTGACGATCCGCCGGGTGCCGATCGAGTTCCTGGAGATCGAGCTCGCGGTGCTGGAGGGGATGGGCCTCGACTACGACCGCACCCCCGAGTACCGGGCCCACAACGGCTTCACCCGACTGGTCGACCTCACCGTCCGGCCCTCCAAGCTGACCGCGCCGATCGACACCATCCACCCGATGCCGTTCCCCGGCATCAACATCGACAACGTGCCGTTCTTCGCCGCGATCGCCGCGGCCGCCCACGGCACCACGATGATCCACGACTGGGTCTACGACAACCGCGCCATCTACCTCACCGAACTCACCCGGCTCGGCGCGGACATCAAGCTCCTCGACCCGCACCGCGTCCTCGTCCAGGGCCCGACCCGCTGGCGCGCCGCCGAGATGGTGTGCCCGCCGGCCCTGCGCCCGGCGGTCGTCATCCTGCTGGCGATGCTCGCCGCCAAGGGCACCTCGGTGCTGCGCAACGTCTACGTCATCAACCGCGGCTACGAGGACCTCGCCGAGCGCCTCAACTCGATCGGCGCCCAGATCGAGACCTTCCGCGACATCTGACGGATCGTCACCCTGCTGGCCGGCCTCACCCGTCGAGGCCGGCCAGCAGTCGTGCGGTGTCCAGCCCGGAGGTCAGGTACTCCACGAACAGCGGGTTGTCGAGTGCGAACGGCGAGCGCCGCTCGCGGACCAACCCGACGGCGGCGCCGGCTTCGTGGCCGAGCTCGACCAGGGCCTGGGCGACCACCAGCCCGGAGCGGTTGTAGCCGGAGTGGCAGCGGACGAGGGTGGCACGCCCCTGGCGGACGGCCTCGGCGGTGCACGTCGCCGCCTCCTGGACGGCGCGCAGCTGAGCGGCGGAGAGCGGCCCGTCCGGCACCTCGCGCACCAGGTGCTCCACCCCCGGTGCGGGCCCGTGCCCGGGCCGGGTGAACAGGCTGACCACGAGGTCGAACTCCCGCTCCACGACGACCGGTTCGAGCGCGCGGCCGGGCGGGGTGGTGAAATGACCGCCCATCCAGAGGCCGGGAACGATCTCGTTCCACGGCCCGGTCGGCCCGGGGACGTCGCGTTCCTTGTGGCGGGTCGGCATCGGGGCTCCGTCGTCCTTTCCGGGCCCGGCTACTCCCCGGTCTCGCCGTCGAGGTGCTCGCGCAGCAGGTCGGCGTGGCCGTTGTGGCGGGCGTACTCCTCGATCATGTGGGTGAGGATCCAGCGGAGCGAGAACGCCTCCTCGCCGTGGTGTCCGGTGACGTCCAACGACTCGGCGGCGGCCACGAGTTCCCGCGCGTGGTCGCACTCGCCGCGCCAGACGGCGAAGGCCTCGTCCGGGTCTGCGGTCTCCACGTCGAACTCCGCGAAGCTGCCGTCCGGGTGCTTCCAGAAGCCGGGGCGCCCCTCGTCGTTGAAGACGTTGCGGAACCAGCCGCGCTCGACCTCGGTGAGGTGGCGGACCAGCCCGAGCAGCGAGAGCCCGGAGGGCTGGAGGACGCGGCTGCGGAGCTGCTCGGTGCTTAGGCCGGCGCACTTCATCGCGAGCGTGTCGCGCTGGAAGTCCAGGAAGCTGACCAGGGTGGCGCGTTCGTCGGCGGTCTGCAGGGTCGGGGTGCGCTGGTTGCTGTCCATCGCCCCATGATGGCAGCGCCGGGCGGCGCGGCACGCGGAATTACCGAAGGGCGGTGCCGTACCCGGCCAGCCAGTCCAGCGCCGCCTCCACCGACCCGGCCGCCGGCACCCCGGCCGGCAGCGGCGGGCGCTCCACGACCACGACCGGCAGGCCGAGTTCGCGGGCGGCGGTGAGCTTGGGGGCGGTGGCGGCGCCGCCGCTGTCCTTGGTGACCACCACGTCGATCCGGTGCTCGCGCAGCAGTGCCCGCTCGCCGTCCAGGGTGAACGGGCCGCGGTCGAGCAGGACGTCGAGGGCCGCGGGCACCGGGGGCTCGGGCGGGTCGACCGAGCGGGCCAGGAAGTGCAGGCCGTCGAGGTGGGCGAAGGAGCCGATGCCCTGCCGGCCGGTGGTGAGGAAGACCCGGCGGCCCAGGACGGGCAGCACGGCGGCCGCCTCGTCCAGCGAGGCGACCGGGTGCCAGCGGTCCCCGTCGACCGGTGTCCAGCCGGGGCGGCGCAGCGCCAGCAGCGGAACGCCGGTCGCGGCGGCGGCCAGGGCGGCGTTGTGCGACATCACGGCCGCGAACGGGTGGGTGGCGTCCACGAAGGCGTCCACCGCGTGGTCGCGCAGCCAGGCGGCGAGCCCGTCGGGCCCGCCGAAGCCGCCGATGCGGACCTCGCCCGCCGGCAGCCGCGGCTCGGCGACCCGCCCGGCGAGCGAGCTGGTGACCCGCAGGCCCGGGCGGCCGGCCAGCGCGGCCGCCAGGGCCCGCGCCTCCGTCGTCCCGCCGAGGACCAGGACGTGCGCCATCAGGCCCCGCACGGCTCGTGCGGGCGCTCGCGGTCCGCCGAGTAGAGGTGGCTGTCGCGGAACTGCTCGGCGGCCAGTGTCCGGCCCACGATGATCACCGCGGTGCGGACCACGCCCGAGGCCTTGAGCTGCCCGGCGATGGTGCCGACGGTGCCGCGCAGCACCAGCTCGTCCGGGCGGCTGGCCATCGCCACCACCGCGGCCGGGCAGTCGGCGCCGTAGTGCGGGAGCAGCTGCTCGACGACGTCGTCCACGTACCCGGCGGCCAGGTGCAGCACCAGCAGCGCGCCGCTGCGGCCGAGGGTGGCGAGGTCCTCGCCCTCGGGCATCGGGGTGGCGCGCTTGGCGATCCGGGTGAGGATGACGGTCTGGCCGACGGTCGGCACGGTCAGCTCCCGCTTGAGCGCGGCCGCGGCGGCGGCGAAGGCGGGGACGCCCGGGACGACCTCGTACGGGACGCCGGCCGCGTCGAGGCGGCGCATCTGCTCGGCGACGGCGCTGAACACGGACGGGTCGCCGGAGTGCAGCCGGGCCACGTCCTGGCCGGCCTCGTGCGCGGCGACCAGCTCGGCGACGATCTGGTCCAGGGTGAGCTGGGCGGTGTCGACCAGCCGGGCGCCGGGCGGGCACTCGTCCAGCAGCTCGCGCGGCACCAGGCTGCCGGCGTAGAGGCAGACCTCGGCGCGGGCCAGGATGCGCGCGCCGCGCAGGGTGATCAGGTCGGCGGCGCCCGGGCCGGCTCCGATGAAGTGGACGGTCACGAGGGTTCCTGTTCGACGAGGGCGGCGGTGGCGGGCCTGGCGGCGGCGGAGGTGGGCCTGGCGGCTTCGGCAGGGGGTTTGACGGCGGACCACTGGGTGACCGGCATCGCCTGGCGCCAGCCGGTGAAGCCGCCGACCGGGACGGCGTGGGCGACGGCCAGGCGCAGCAGTTCGCCGCCGTGCCGCCGGTACCACTCGGTGAGCAGGGCCTCGGACTCCAGGGTCACGGTGTTGGCGACCAGCCGGCCGCCCGGCGGCAGCGCCGCCCAGCAGGCGTCCAGCAGGCCGGGCGCGGTGAGGCCGCCGCCGATGAACACCGCGTCGGGGACCGGGAGTCCGCCCAGCGCGGCGGGCGCCGCTCCGGTGACCACGTCCAGCCGGGGCACGCCGAGCGCGGCGGCGTTGCGGGAGATGCGGGCGGCCCGGACGGGGTCGCGCTCGACGGTGACGGCCCGGTTCTCGCGGTGCGCGCGCAGCCACTCGATCGCGATCGAGCCGGAGCCGCCGCCGATGTCCCAGAGCAGTTCGCCGGGCGCGGGGGCGAGGGTGGCGAGGGTGGCGGCGCGGACGTGTCGCTTGGTCAGCTGGCCGTCGCTCTCGTACGCGTCGTCCGGCAGGCCGGGGACGAGTGAGGTCCGCGGGCCGGGACCGAGCTCGACCGCGATGACGTTGAGCGGGTCGCCGGCCGGGTGCGGCCAGCCGTCTGCCGGGCCCTCCAGGTGCCGTTCGCCGGGGCCGCCGAGCTGTTCCAGTACCCGGAGCCGGGCGGCGCCGAAGCCGCGGGCGGTGAGCAGCGCGGCGACGGCGGCGGGGGTCGCGGCGCCGGCGCTGAGGACGAGCAGCCGGCGGCCGGGGTGCAGGGCGAGCGCCAGGGTGTCGAGGGGGCGGCCGACCAGGCTCACCACCTCGGTGGTCTCCAGGGGCCAGCCGAGCCGGGCGCAGGCGTAGGAGACGGAGGACGGGTGCGGCAGCACGCGCAGACGCTCGGCGCCGGCGGATCCGGCGGATCCGGCAAGGCCGTCGGCGAGGTCTTCGGCGGGCGTACCGGTGAGGGCCTGGGCCGGGGTCCCGGCGGGCGTACCGGTGAGGGCCTCGGCGAGGGTGCGGCCGATGCCGTAGAACATCGGGTCGCCGCTGGCCAGCACCGCGACCCGGCGGCCGGCGTGCTCGGCGAGCAGCCCGGGGACGGCCGGGCGCAGCGGGGACGGCCACGGCACGCGTGCGGCGGCGACCTCGTCGGCGGGGAGCAGGGCGAGCTGGCGCGGTCCGCCGATCACCACCTCGGCCTCGCGCAGGGCCGCCCGCGAGGTGCCGGCCAGGCCGGGCCAGCCGTCGGCCCCGATCCCGACGACGGTGATCGGAGGTGGCAGCTCGGACACCGGGAGGCTCCTCGTTGGTCGGCAAGGCGTGGTTCGGTGCCCGCGCGGCGGTGGGCGACCGCCAGTCCGCCGGTGGTGCGGGCAGCCGCAGCCTACCTGGCGGTACGCGGCGGGCTCCTGGCCAGGGTGCACGCCCGGTATAGCGGCGCAGTGTCGACATATCGCCGTTCGCCGGCGGGCCGGTGCTCCTGCGCTCTGGCCTCCTCGCGCTTCTCCGTGCCGGTGCCCCGCCGCCCCGCCGTGCTCAGGGCCCGTCGGGCCCTCGCCGCCGGTGCATCCAGTCCCCGGACGGGATGAGTGCCGGGTGGGTGCGCAGGCGGGCGGCGACGGCGGGGCCGGCCAGGTAGACCCAGGCCTCGTGCGTCCGGCCGCCCGCCGTCCGGACGGTCAGCCGTTGTCGCACGTACTCGCCGGTGCCGTCCGCCCGGCAGTCCTCCAGCAGGTCGAGCGCGGCGAGTGCGGGGCCGTACGCGCCGGGACGCACGGTGATCAGCTCGCCGACGACCTGGCGGCCGGGCGTCGCGTCCGGCACGGCGAACGGGAAGCCGGGGCCGTCGTGCAGGGCGGCGCCGGGGAGCACCGCGGGCCGGACGTCGGCGCAGCGCCCGGCGAGGTGGAAGGCGTGGTTGTGACCGCCGGTGCGGAGCGTGCCGTAGACGAAGAACGGCAGCGCGCCGGCGTCGTCGTCGTCGGTGGGGCCGGCGGCGTCGGCGGGGTCGGCGGGGTCGGCGGGGTCGGCCGGTTCGGCGGGCACTGGGCACCTCCTGGAATCCGACATCCGTCGGCGGTCGTCGCTTGTTGTCGGTGATCGGTCGTCGGTGACCGGTCGTCCCCGGCCGTGCTGGCACCGGCCGAGGGGCGCCCACCGTAGCGCCTGCGGCGATCGCCTGGTGATACCCACTGGCGCGCGGACCCGCTGATGCGCTGTCATGGCGGGTGAACCGCCAGCACCGTCCAAGGGGGACACCCATGACAGCGCCCGTCTCGCGGAAGGCCGCCCAGCCCTCCTCCACCCTGTCCGCCGCGACGCCCGCCGATGCGGTGCCCCCGGCGGCGCGGCTGGGCGGGGCGGTCTGGGTGGCGCTGGGCGTGGTGTACGTGGTGTGGGGCTCGACCTACCTCGCGATCCGGATCGCGCTGGAGACGATGCCCTCGTTCCTCTCCGCCGGGGCGCGCTTCATCTTCGCCGGACTGCTGCTGGCCGGCTTCGTGCTGTTCCGCCAGGGGCGGGCCGGGCTCCGGGTGGACGCCCGGCAGCTGGGCTCCTCCGCACTGGTCGGCGTGCTGCTGCTGACCGGCGGCAACGGACTGGTGGTGCTGGGCGAGAACTCCATCCCGTCCGGCCTGGCCGCGCTGCTGGTGGCGGTCGTCCCGCTCTGGATGGTGCTGCTCACCGCGGCGGGCGGCGACCGCCCGAAGCCGGTCGAGCTGTCGGGCGTGCTGCTCGGACTGGCGGGCCTGGCGGTGCTGTCCGCGCCCGCGATCAGCGGGGACATCCCGCCGGCCGGGGTGATCGCGGTCATCGGCGGGACGCTGACCTGGGCGGCGGGCTCGTTCGCCGCCAAGCGGATCCCGATGCCGGGCAACGTCTTCGCCGGGAGTGCCTACCAGATGCTCGTGGGCGGCCTGGGCAACGTGCTGATCGGACTGGCGCGCGGCGAGCAGCACGGGCTGGACGTGGACGCCTTCTCCGGGCGGTCCTGGCTGGCACTCGGGTACCTGGTGGTGGTCGGCTCGCTGGTCGGCTTCACCGCGTACGCCTGGCTGCTGCAGTCCGCCCCGCTGACCCTGGTCGCCACCTACGCCTACGTGAACCCGGTGGTCGCGGTCCTGCTGGGCTGGCTGGTCCTGGCCGAGCCGCTGACCGGCCCCACCCTGCTGGGTGGGGCGATCGTGGTCGCGGGCGTCTGTCTGGTGGTGAGCGTCAGCCGGCGGCCGGCCCGGTCCGCTTCGCGTAAGTGAGGACGACGGTGCCGTTCTCGAACGGGCGGCAGTCGGCCAGGGTGAAGCCGTGCGGCGCGAAGTCGGCGCGGAAGAGCGGGACACCCTGGCCGGCCACGACCGGGTACTGCTTGACGATCAGCTCGTCGACCTCCGGCAGCAGCTGACCGGCCAGCTCGGCGCCGCCGCAGAGCCAGATGCCGAGCCCGTCCTCCTGCTTGAGCTTGCGCACCAGGGTGAGCGGGTCCTCGCCGGTGACCTCGACCGCCGGGTCGGGGCTGGTCAGCGTGCGGGAGAAGACGATCTGCCGCAGGTGGGCGTACGGGTTGGTGAGGCCGAGGGGCAGCCCGACGGCGTAGGTGCCGCGGCCCATCAGGACGGTGTCGAAGCGGGAGACGGGCACGTCCGCGACACCGAAGGCCGCGCGGCCCGGCGTGGGCAGGGTGTCGGCGTACTCGGTGGTGAGGTGCTCCAGGAACTCGCCCTCGACGTACGGCATGAGGAAGTCGAAGCCGCCGTCGGGTGCGGCGATGAAGCCGTCGATGGAGGCGCCGATGAAGTAGGTGAGCTTGCGCATTCACGTCCTTGGGGTTGGTCGGTCGAAGGCTCTGCGCCTTGAACAACTACAGTTATAGTACTCCGGGTGTAGTGGTTGCAAGAGTTTTCCTGAAAGAGGATCAGAGTCATGGCCCAGAACCCCGCCCGCCGCACCGCCCTCACCGACGCCGCCATCGACGTCCTGGCCCGTGAGGGCGCCCGCGGCCTCACCTTCCGCGCGGTCGACGCCCAGGCGGGTGTACCGGCCGGAACCGCGTCCAACTACTTCGCCAACCGCGACGACCTGCTCAACCGGGTCGCCCGCCACATCCACCACCGCCTGACCCCCGACCCGGCCGTCCTCGCCGAGCTGCTCCGCGCCCCGCGCGACCGCGCCCTGGTCACCGCGCTGATGCACGACCTGCTGTGGCGGATCACCGCCGAACGGGCCGGCTACCTGGCCATGCTCGAACTGCGGCTGGAGGCCACCCGCCGGCCCGGCGTGCGCGACCAGCTCACCGGCACGATCCGCGAGCAGTTGGAGGCCAACATCGCCTACCACCTGGACGAGGGCTTCCCCGGCGACCGCGAGACGGTGGTCCTCCTCTACCTCGCGATGACCGGGCTGCTCATCGAACACCTCACGCTGCCCGGGGTGTTGGGCGAGGACGGGCTCGCGGCCCTGGTCGACACCGTGGTCGAGCGGATCGTCCCCCTGGACTGACCGCTCACCCTCCCGCGGCCCCCGGCCCGGCACCGGGTGCGGTCCCCGGCCCGGCACCGGGTGCGGTCCCCGGCCCGGCACCGGGCTCGGCCTCCGGCCCGGCGCCGGTCCGGGCCCGCAGTACCGGCCGCACCGCGTCGAGCACGGCCGTGAGGTCGCCGTCCTCGCGGACCAGCACGCCCATCGACCGCAGTCGCGCCAGGCTCTCGGCGTACGCGGGGTGGGCGGCCTGCGCCGCGCTGAGCACCGGCCGGACGGCCGTCGGCACGCCGAGCCCGTACGCCTCGCAGAGGATGCCGAGGGCGAGCGTGTCGGAGATCCCGGCGGCCCACTTGTTGACGGTGTTGAAGGTGGCGGGTGCCACGACGATGGCGTCCGGCGGCGGCAGCGGCTTCGGCTCGCCCGGCTTCCGCCACGCCGAGCGGATCGGATAACCGGTCCGGGCGACGACGGCGGCCTCGTCGATGAAGCCGAGCGCGTGCGGGGTCGCGACGACGCCGACCTCCCAACCCTCGGCCTGGGCGGCCGAGATCAGCCGGCCGGTCTCGGGGGCGAGACCGGAGGCGCAGACGACGACGTAGAGGAAGGGCACGGGCGGGCTCCCAACGGTGTGACGGTTGCACCCATCATCGTCATCCGCCCGGCGCCGCCGGCTGCCGGGGACGTCGGTGGGCGGGCCCGCGAGTCCGCCGGTCCGTCTGCCCGCCCGTCCCCCTGTCCGTCGGTCCACCCGTCGGTCCGCCGGCCCGTCCGCCCGTCCGTCCGCTCGTCCGTCAGTCGAACCGGATGTGCCGGACACCGGTCCAGGCCCGCCGCAGCCGGCCGCGCAGCTCGCCGTCCGTGTTCGGTGCGAGCGTCAGCCCCGCGGAGGCCGCGATCCGGTCGGCGACCCGGGCGACGGTGAGGTGGTCGGTGTACAGGTGCTCGCCGAACTCCGCTCCGCGCAGCCGCTCCAGGCAGTGGTCGAGCTTCGAGACGGCGAAGCTCTCGCGGCGCAGCGGCGCGTCCTTGCCGGCGACCAGCCTCACGGCGTGCCCGAGGCCGCGCTCCCGGAGCCGCCGCAACACCTCCTCGCGCTCCGCCAGCAGCGCGAAGTGCCGTACGTCATGGCCGCGTTCGCGCAAGCGCCCGACCGTCTCGGCGAAGTGGACCGGTTCGACCACGGTCATCGGCACGAGCACCGTGCCCCGGTGGGCGGTGAGGGTGCGGTCGAGCACCTCGAACACGCCCTGCCGCCAGGCCGGGAGGTCCTGGAAGTCGCCGCGCAACGGCCTCGGCGTCATCCGGTGCAGGCCGAACCCGACCTGTTCCGGGTCGCAGATCACGCTCCCGGGCAGCCTGCGCCGCAACTCGTGGGCTGTCTGCGTCTTCCCGCCGCCGAAGGGCCCGTTGATCCAGATCAGCATGCCGGACACCCTACGCGGTGGACACCCCGTCGGGCGGGCACCCCGTACGGCGGGCACCCCCGTCCGCGCCGAACCGGCGCCGGCTGCGGCGGGAGCGACCGGTCGCCGGGGGGAGGGGCCGCCAGGGGGGAGGGCCGGCCGCAGCAGCTCCGGCGGCGCCCCGAGCGCGACGTCGCCTCCCGCGCCGGCCCGTCACCCCGGCCGGGCCGCGCGCGGCCTCGCAGGTGCGTCGGTCAGGCGGGGTCGAGCACGCCTTCCCACAGCTTGCGCTCGGCGCCACGGGGGTCGTTGACGACCTCGTTCCGGGGCGCGTTGTCCCGGTGGAAGGTCATCACCGGGCGGTCGCCGGTGTCGTACGCGGCCCAGCCGGCGAGCCGGCCCGTCCTGGCGAACTCGACCCAGCGGGAGTGGAGTTCGGCGGCGAGCTCCTGCGGCGGGTTGGGGCCGGTGAACTTCCGGCTCTCGGGGTTGGCGAGGGTGTCCCAGACGAAGGGGATCTCCAGGCTGTGGCACGCGCCGAGGCTGACCCGGAGGGTGTTCGGCTCCGTCGGGGAGCGCCAGCCGAACTCGAAGACGTACGTGGGCGCCGCGCCGCCCCCGCTCTCGCGGGCCTCGGCGATCCGGTAGGTCGGGATGCGGACCAGCCGGTCGGTCAGGACGGCGCAGGCGATCCCGGAGGGTGCGCGGCGCGGGTAGACGTCCGTGCCGCCCTTCGCGTACTGGTCGTAGAAGCCGGCCGGGACGCCGTAGACCTCGGCGCGGGCGCGGAAGGCCTCGGCATCCGGCCAGTAGACCATCGGGGTCGGGATCACGAAGAGCCGGAACTCCTCGGTGGTGGTGCCGATCAGCAGCGGGATGTTCCCTCCGGCGCCGCGGGCGATGGCCTCGAACGGCGTGGCGGACAGCAGCCCGCCGTCGATCACCGGCATGAAGGCCATGCCGCAGGCGGCGATGGTGCTCTCGCCGTACTTGGCCGCGTCGGCGCCGGCGGCGACGTCGTCGCCGACCTGGCTCTGGGCCTCGATGAGGTCGCCGGGCGCCACGGTGGACAGGCCCGCGAAGTCGGGGGTGACACCGAGCCGGTCGGCAACGGCCCTGACGACCAGCGAGGCGTCGCCAACGGTCTGGCCGAGGTGGGCGGTGCCGCTCTGGACGATCGCCTTGTGGAAGAGGTCCACACCGGCCGACATCAGGGCGAGCACGCTCATCGCTCCGGCGGACTCGCCGAACAGCGTGACGTTGTCCGGATCGCCGCCGAAGTTCGCGATGTTGTCGCGTACCCACTCCAGCGCGAACACCTGGTCGAGCAACCCGCGGTTGGCCGGGGCCGGCGCGCCCTCGATGTAGGCGAAGCCCTCCACCCCGAGGCGGTAGTTGAGCGTGACACAGACGACGCCGTCGCGGGCGAAGGTCGCGCCGTCGTAGGCGGTCACCGCGGACGAGCCGGTCGTGAAGCCGCCCCCGTGGATCCAGACCATGACGGGCAGCGGATCCCGCCCCTCGCCCTCGGGGGTCCAGACGTTGACGCTCAGCCAGTCGTCGCCCTCGATCACCGGATCGGGCATCAGCTCGCCCAGCTGCCCCTTGATCGGGGGCTTGGGCGGCGTCGGCCCGTACGCGGTGGCCTCCAGCACCTGGTCCCAGGGCTCGGGCGGGGCCGGCGGCCCGAACCGGTTGGCCTCGCTGCCGGGGGCGGCGGCGTAGGGGATGCCGAGGAAGCGGGTGACCCCGTTCTCGGTGGTCCCGGACACCGGTCCGTAGCCGGTTTCGACCAGGGGTGGCATGGGGGCTCCTCAAGGGGGCCGGTCGGTACGGTCGGCGCAGCGCCGGACCGGCCCTCCCGGCGGTGTGCCCGGCCGCCACGTGCAACCGGAGCGTACCCGGACTACCCGGGCCGGACGGGGCCAATCCCGGGCGATCGCAACTGGCGGATGTTGTGCAGTTGCGGAGCGTCACCTTCCGTTCGCTGCAATCCCGTGTCGCCTCCTGTCCGTCCTGCCCCTCCCGCCCCGCACGTCCTGCGCGTTCCTCTCACCGCCTCACGAGGCGCCGGCGGTCCGGACCCCGGAGCCGCCTGCACCGGAGCCGCCCGCGCCACGGGAGCGGATGCGCACCCGGATCGCCGACGGCCTGCGGTTCGTCCTCCGGAGCCGGCTGCTGCGCCCGATCGCCCTCGCCACCGCGATCGGCAACCTGGCCGGCCTGGGCGGCGCGCTGAGCGCCCTGCTGCCCGCCTTCGCCCTGCGTGACCTGGGGCTCTCCCCGGGCCGGCTCGGCCTCGCGCTGACCGTCGGCAACGTCTGCGCCCTGATCGGCGCCCTGCTCACCGGCCGCCTGATCCGGCTGCTCGGCCTGGGGCGGCTGCTGGTCGCGGCCAAGTGCCTACCGGGGCTGGGCGTGCTGTTGCTGGCCACGGCGACCCCGGATCGAGCCGTCCCCGCCCTGGCCGGGGCCGCCGGGATCACCGCCTGCGGCATCACGGTCTACAACATCGCCCAGGTCAGTCTCCGCCAGGCCGTCACCCCGACGGCCATGCAGGCCCGGATGAACGCCTCGGTCCGCTTCGTCATCTGGGGCACGCTCCCGCTCGGCGCGGCGGCCGGGGGGCTCCTCGGCTCGGCGATCGGTCTGCGCCCGGCGCTCTGGCTGGTGGCGGCGGTCAGCCTGGTCTCCTGCGTGCCGCTGCTGCTGGCCCGCGACGTCCGGACCCTGCGCGACTTCCCGGCCGCCGCGGCCGGCTAGGAAGGGGCGGGCTCCGCACGCCCGGCGGCTAGGCGAACGAGGCCCGGCCCGTCCACCAGTTGCCGGGGGCCTCCGGGTCGCGGCTGGTCCAGTACTCGATGATCGCGTTGGTGAACTCGGCGGCCGACAGCCTGCCGTCGCGGTCCAGGTCGAGCCGGCGGAAGGCCTCGTCGGCGTCGTCGCGGGAGAGGCCGGCGAAGTGGCCGCGCTGGAAGACGAAGAACTCGCCCGCGTCCACCGTGCCGCTCCTGCTGGTGTCGGCCACGGCCAGGAAGGCCTCGGCCAGCGCCCCGAGGCTGGCCCGGGCGGCCTCCGGGTCGTCGGCGAGCGACGCGGTGGAGGCGGTGAACTGCTCGCGGGTGATCGCCTCCGTGCCGATCGGCAGGCGGGCCAGGTGCAGGTCGTGCCAGATCGTGAGGTAGGCGCGGACGATCCAGGCCTCGGCCTCCGAGCCCTCGGCGTGCCCGAGCGAGCGGGCCACCGAGTGCCCCATCAGTACGTGGTCCCGCTCGGTCAGCAGTCCGTCGCCGTCGGCGTCGAGGTGGTCGAACCCGTGGTTGATCTTTGCCATCAGCAGTTCGTCGGACAACGTGCCCCCATAGTCGGTGATCTCCCTCGTCATCGGCACGGTAGCGCGTCCACCGGCCGTGGCGTGGCGGAACACCGGTTTGCCGCGCCCGGCCGAACCGGATGCGGGCTCAGCGGGGCGGGCGGGGTGACCTGCTACGTCTCCTCCGGCCGGTGGACCGCCCACACGTAGGCCTCGGGGAGCAGGTCGAGGACGGGAGGCTGCGAACGGCGCCCCCGGTCTCCCCGGCGCCCCCGGTCTCCCCGGCGTCGTCGGCGCCCCCGGTCCCGCGACCGCCGTCCCCGCCGCTGCTCCCGCCGCTGCCGACGATGACCCGGATCCCCGGGAAGTAGTCGGGCAGCACCTGGCGGCAGCGACCACAGGGCGGGACGACCCCGCGGCCCCGGTCGGCCACGGCGACGACGGCGGTGAGGTCGTAGGCGCCCTGCCCGGCGGCGGCACCGATGGGCACGAGTTCGGCACAGGGCCCGCCGGTGAAGTGGTACGCGTTGAGCGCGGTGACGATCCGCCCGTCGGCGTTGCGGGCCGCGGCCGCGACCGTGTGGTTGCCGCCGCGGGCGAAACGGCGGGCGATGTCGGTGGCGGCCTCGACGAGGGCCTGGTCCCCGGCGGGGTCCTGGGCGGGCTCCTGGGCGACGGTCGGCATATTCGGTGGGGCTTTCTCGTCGGTGGTGAAAGGCTTCGGGCATGGAACCCCAGTCGCTGACCGTGCCAACGCTGCCCGCCGGTGCCGGCCTTGAGCTCAGGGCCTGGCGGATCGCCGACACCGGGGTGCTCCGCGAGGCCGCCGCCGACCCGTACATCCCGCTGGTCACGACCGTTCCGGCGGAGTACGACGACGCGGCAGGCCGGGCTTTCGTCGAGCGGCAGTGGGCGAAGGCCGGACGCGGCAGCGGCTACCCGTTCGTGATCGTGGACGCGGCGGAGCAGCGGCCGGTCGGCTTCGTCGGTCTCTGGCCGAAGGAGGACGGCAGGGCCTCGCTCGGCTACTGGACGGTCGGGTCGGCGCGTGGCCGCGGTGTGGCCGGCAACGGGCTGCGGGCGGTGTCCCGTTGGGCGTTCGAGGAACTGCGGCTGGCCCGGCTGGAGCTGTACATCGAGCCGTGGAACACCGGTTCGGTCCGTACCGCCGAGCGGGCGGGTTTCCGCCGTGAGGGCCGGCTGCGTCAGTGGCGGACGGTCGGCGGCGAGCGGCGCGACATGGACGTGTACGCGCTGCTCGCCACCGACCCGGTGGACGGGGAGTCGGCGGAGGGCCGCGGGGTGGTCCAGGCCCTTGCGGGTCCACGCCGCCACCTCGCGACGCCCGTTCCCCCCGGCGCCACAGGATGATTCCGGCCCGCCACTCATGTGGCGGGCCGGGACCGGGCGTCCTCGTCGGCGCTCCGGGTCAGCCCGCGTTCCGGGTCAGCCCGCGTTCCGGATCGCCGCGTCGGCGAGTCGCTCGGCCAACTCGCTGAAGGCCGCCCCGAGTTCCTTGTCGGCGATGCTTCCGGCGTAGGCCTCGAACCCGAGGGCGGCCTGGGCCTGGACGGCGGGCGTGGCGTAGTCGGGGTCGATCGGGTAGGGCTCACCGGGGGGCCAGGGGAGCGGCCAGTGCTTGGGCCAGGGGATCTTGGCCTGGTGTCCCGTCCCGCACCAGTCGTCGCCGACCTCGCCGAGGATGGCGCGCACGTCGCCGCCGGAGAGGCGGGCGGTGATGGCCGTGTTGGCCACCGCGTTGACGGTGCCGGAGACGGCGAGCCGCAGTTCGGGCGCCCCGGGCGGGAGCGGTTGCGGGTTGAGCGGGGCGGCCTGGCCGCTGGCGGCCAGGTGGACGTGGCGGGTGGGGCCGAGGACGGGCAGGTGCGGGCGGATGCCGTCCAGGGCCTCGGGGTGGAGGCGGCCCAACAGCTGGATCAGGGTGGCGGCTTGGCGGACGAGGGTCATCGGGAACCCCTTCTCTGGGACGGAGGCGCTCACTGCCGGTAGCCGATCGTATGCGCAGTGGTCCGGGGGGAGGCGGCGACACACCCTCAGTGCGCAGCGGCCAGCAGCTCCCGGGTGTAGTCGGTGTGCGGGGCGGCGAAAAGCCGGTCGCGGTCGGTGGACTCCACCAGCCGCCCGCGGTGCATCACGGCGACCCGGTCGCAGAAGTGCCGGACGACCGCGAGGTCGTGCGAGACGAAGAGGAAGGCGACGCCGAGCCGTTCGCGCAGTTCCATCAGCAGGTTGAGCACCTGGGCCTGCACCGAGACGTCCAGTGCGGAGACCGGCTCGTCCGCGATGATCAGCCGGGGTGACGGGGCGAGCGCGCGGGCGATGCCGATCCGCTGGCGCTGGCCGCCGGAGAACTCGTGCGGGTAGCGGTCGAGGTGGTCGGCGGACAGGCCGACCTGCTCCAGCAGCTCGGCGGACCGCTCGCGTCGCCCTTCGGCGGAGAGTGCGGTCTGCAGGCGCAGCGGCGTGCCGAGCGTCTGGGCGACGGTGCGGCGGGGGTTGAGCGAGGCGTACGGGTCCTGGAAGACGAGCTGGACCTCGCGGCTGAGCCGCCGCCGCAGGGCCCGGTCGGGGGCGGTGACGTCGACGCCGTCGTACCGGATCCGGCCGGCGGTGGCGGGCTGGAGGCCGGCCAGCACGCGGGAGGTGGTGGACTTGCCGGAGCCGGACTCCCCGACCAGGCCCAGGGTCTCGCCGGGGGCGATGCGCAGGGTGACGCCCTCCACCGCCCGGACGGGTTCGCCGGGCCGCCCGGGGAACCGTCGCCGGCCGGGGAAACGGACGGAGAGGTCCTCGGCCTCGATCAGCCACCGGTCCGCCGGCGGAGCCGTCCGGTCCCGGAAGGCGAAGGAGGGTGACGGGTCGTCAACCGTCGGCAGTGGCGTTCCCGGGACGCTCTCCCGGGTGAGGGCGGCGCCCACCAGGGCCCGGGTGTAAGGGTGTTGTGGCGAGGCCAGCAGCAAGGCCGTGGGCGCGGACTCCACCCGCCTCCCGTCGCGCAGCACCAGCGTCCGGTCGGTCCTTCCGGCGACCACGCCCAGGTCGTGGCTGACCAGCAGGACCGCCGTGCCGTGTTCGCGCTGCAACTCGCCCAGCAGGTCGAGCACCTGCCGCTGGACGCGGGCGTCGAGGGCGGTGGTGGGCTCGTCGGCGATGAGGACGTCGGGTTCGTTCATCAGGGCCATCGCGATCATCACCCGCTGGCGCATGCCCCCGGAGAACCGGTGCGGGTAGTCGCGGACCCGGCCGGCCGGGATGCCGACCCGGTCCAGCATCGCGGCGGCCCGCTGCCGGGCCTCGCCGCGGCCGGCGCCGGGGTGGTGCAGCCGGTACATCTCGGCCAGCTGCGCGCCCACGCCGTGGAACGGGCTGAGCGAGGTGAGTGCGTCCTGGAAGACCAGGGCGACCCGGCCGCCGCGCACCTCGCGCAGTACGGACTCGTCCGTGCCGACGAGCTCCTGCCCGCCCGGCCCCGGCCCCGCCTCCGATGCCCCCGGCCCTGATGCCCCCAGCCCTGACGTCCTCAGCCGGATCGAGCCGGTGACGGTGGTGGTGCGCGGGTCGTGCAGGCCGAGGACCGCGAGTCCGGTCGCGGACTTGCCGGAGCCGGACTCGCCCACCAGGCCGAGGACCTCGCCGCGGGCCAGGTCGAAGGAGAGGCCGCGGACGGCGTGCACGGGTGCGCCGCCGCGCGGGTCGGCGAAGGTGACGGACAGGTCGCGGACGCTGAGCACGGGTGTCATGGTGAGCTCCAGTCGGGGCCGGTGCGGGCCGGCAGGACGGCAGGACGGCAGGGCGGCAGGGCGGCAGGGCGGCAGGGCGGCCGCCAGGGGGCCGTGGGAGGGCTGCGGGGCCGGGGCCGGGGCCGGGCCGCGGGGACGGGGCCGAGGTCGGGGCGGGTCAGCCGAGGCGGATGCGCGGGTCGAGCCAGGCCACCACCAGGTCGGCCAGTGCCACGAAGAGCACCACGAAGCAGGCGGCCAGCAGTACCGCGCCGACCACCGCCGGCAGGTCCTGCCCCTCGACCGCGTCGGCGGCGAACCGCCCGACGCCGTTCAGCCCGAACACGGTCTCGGTGACCACCGCGCCGCCGAGCAGCGCGCCGGCCTCCAGACCGAGCAGCTGTACCAGCGGTCCGGCGGCGCCGCGCGAGGTGTACTTGAGGTGGGCGCGCAGCCGGCCGAGGCCCTTGCCGCGTGCGGTCCGGACGTACTCCTCGTTCATCGTCTCCAGCAGCTGGGACCGCGAAAGGCGCGCGAACACCGCCGAGTTGACGAATCCGAGGACGAGCCAGGGCAGCAGCATCCCGCCGGCCCAGGCGGCCGGGTCCTTGGCCGGCGGGGTGTAGGAGGGCAGCGGCAGCAGTCCTGTGGTGTAGACCAGCGCCCACTGGGCGACGTAGCCGAGGAAGTAGATCTGCACGCTGGCGCCGACCAGGGTGAAGCCGGAGAGCAGCCGGTCCGTCCGGGACCCGTGGCGCAGCGCCGAGACGAAGCCGGTGCCGAGGCCGAGCAGCACCAGCACGGCGAGTGCGCCGGCGGTCAGCGAGAAGGTGACCGGCAGGTGGTCGACCAGCGCCTCGGTGACGGGCTGGTGAAGCCGGTAGGAGTAGCCGAGGCAGGGCGCATCGCAGTGGATCACCGAGCCGTCCACGTCGTTGACGTCGCGCCCGGCGACCACTCCGGCGAGGTAGTCGGTGTACTGGGTGAGCAGCGGCTGGTCCAGGCCCATGCTCTGGCGGACCGACGCGACCTGGCCGGAGTCGCAGCGCGGGCCGCAGGCGGCGCGGGCCGGGTCGGCGGGGGCGGCGTAGAAGAGGGCGAAGGCGGCGGCGGAGACCGCGACCAGGACGACGAGGGCCTGGAGGGTCCGCCGCAGGGCGAAGGAGAGCATGGCCGGTCCGAATCGGGGTGCGTCGGGGTGGCGGCCCCGCCTGCGGGCAACAGGAGGGGCCGCCAAGGGACTTCGGGGCATCGGGGCCTCGGGTTCGGGGCCCCGGGGGTTGGACCTCGTGGACCGGGACCTCGGGGTCGGGAAGCCGGGGTCGGGACCTCGGGGTCAGGACTTCAGGTACAGCCAGGAGAGGCTCACCGACCCGTAGATCGGGTGGACGAACGCGCCGCCGACGTTGGCGCCCCGCAACTGGTTCATGGTCGGGTAGGCGAAGGGCAGCACCGGCACGTCCTTCATGACGGTCTGCTCCAGCCCGTACAGCTCCTTGGCCTTGGCGCGCGGCTCGCCGATCCGGTTGATCCGGTCGATCTCCTTGTCCACCTCGCCGTTGCGGTAGCGGGCGGCGTTGAGGTCGCTGTTGGCACGGCCGTCGAAGGAGAACGGGACCAGCGTGGACGGGGTCGGCCAGTCGACCGAGGAGGTCTCCTCGAACAGGTCGTACGGGGAGTCGGCGCGGTGCGCCTCGTCCAGCAGCGCCTTGGGGTCGATCGGCTTGGGCACGATGGTGATGCCGGCCTTGGCGAAGCCCTCGACCAGCACCTGGGCCACGCGCTGCCCGACCGGCGTGTTGGCGTACGCGTAGGTGAGCGGGGCGGGCGGCTGCTTGGCCTTGGCGAGGGCCGCCCTGGCCGCCTCCGGGTCACCCTCCGGCTTCGCCGGGTACAGGTCGTACTTCTGCCAGTCGACCAGCGCGGGCGAGCTGAGCGTGGTCGCGAGCTCGCCGACCCGGCTGCCGCCCTGGACCTGGCGGGCCTGCTGGCGGGGGTAGGCGAGGTGGAGCGCCTTGCGGACCTCGACGTCCGGCACCCGCTCGTTGTTGATCACCAGCTGGGTGACGAAGGCGCCCTGCCGGCCGGAGACCACCAGCTCCTTGGCCTTCGGGTCGGTGTCCACGGTCTGGTAGAGCTCGGGGGAGAGCTGCGTCGACACCGTGGTGGCGTCGGCGCCGCCGTCGCGGCCGGAGAGGATCTCCTGGTTGATGTTGAGCGCCTCCTTGCCGAAGGTGAAGACGAACCTCTCCGGGTACTGGCTGCGGACCGGGTCGGTCTCCGCCTTCCAGTGCGGGTTGCGCTCCAGCACCAGCCGGGTGTTCTGGACGTGCTCGGCGATCCGGTACGGGCCGCTGGCGAACGGCAGCCGGTCGTACTCCGTCCCGGTGTCCTTGTCCCTGCGCACCGGCGAGGAGGAGGACTGCGCGGCCATGTACGGCACGTCGGCCTGCGGCTGCGGGAAGTGGAAGACGATGGTGCGCTCGTCCGGCGTCCCGATCGCGGCGAGGTCGCCGTCCTGCGGGCCGCCGTACTTCTTCCGGGCGTCGTCGTAGCCGGCCTCGCCGGTGAGCCACTGCGGCCAGTACGGCGGGCCGACCTCGTAGCCCTTGCCGAAGCTGCGCTCGATGCCGTACTTGACCTGCTGGGAGGTGATCGGCTGACCGTCCTCCCAGCTCACGCCCTCCTTGAGCCGGTACGTCCAGGTGCGGCCGCCGTCGCTGGAGGTGCCGGTGTCGGTGGCGAGGTCGCCGACCAGCCTGGCCTTGCCGTCCACCACCTGGTACTGGGTCAGCTGGCGGCCCCAGAGCAGCGAGGTGTTGTACGCGGCGCCCGCGTAGACCTTCTGCGGGTCGAGGTGGCGGAAGTCGGTGGTGTTGTAGACGTTCACCGTGCCGCCGGGGCGGGCACCGGGGACGGCGGGGGCCGGGCCGGCGCTCTCCTTCTCGGTGCCGAGCGCGGCGGTCAGCGGCGAGGCGTCCTTCGCGGCGGCGCCCGGGCCGGAGGTGGAGCCCGCGCCGGCCGAGCAGGAGGTCGCCAGCAGCGCGGTGGCGACGACGGCGAGGGACGGTTTGATCCAGCGCATGGCGAATCTCTCCTTGCCCCGGGGTGCGGGGCGGCTAGGTGAAGGGAACACGGGAAGGCCAGGTGAGGGGGAGGGAAGGGGAAGAGAGGGGGAGGACGGGACGGCGAAGGGGTCAGCGGGTGGCGCGCGGGTCCAGCGCGTCCCGGACGGCGTCGCCGAGCAGGTTGAAGGCGAGCACGAACAGCAGCAGTGCCACACCCGGGAAGAACATGTACGTCGGGTCGGCCCGGAAGACCTCGGAGCCGCGGGCGATCATCCGGCCCCAGTCCGGGACGGGCTCGTTGATGCCGACCCCGAGGAACGACAGCACCGCCTCGGTGGCGACGAACGTCGGCACCGCCATCGTGGCGTGCACCAGCAGCTGCGCCCGGACATTCGGCAGGAGTTCGCGGAAAACGATATGGAAACCGCTCGCGCCGAGGGCCCGCGCGGACTGCACGAAATCCCTTTCCCGAAGTGACCGGACGGAGGCGCGCAGGGAAAGCGCGAGCGGAATCCAGCCGAATGCGGAGAACACCAGGACCAGCACCAGGAACTGCATCCACTCGGGTTCCGCACGGCCCGGGTCGACCAGCCGGGACTGGATGACCGGGCTGAGCGCGAGCAGCAGGAGCAGCGTCGGAAAGGCCAGCAGGACGTTGGAGAGGAAGCCGAAGAGCCGGTCGGTGATCCCGCCGAGGTGGCCCACCGCGACGCCGGCCAGCACCCCGAGGGTGGTGGTGACGGTCGCGGCGGCGAAGGCGATCAGCAGCGAGGTGCGGATGCCGTAGAGCAGCTGGGTGAGGACGTCCCGGCCGAGCCCGGGCTCCAGGCCGAACCAGAAGTCGCCGGAGATCCCGCCGTTGGGGGCGATCGGCAGTCCGCCGTCGCTGAGCAGGCCGGGCGTGTTCTGGCCGTAGTGCTCGACCGGGTTCCTGCCGTACAGGGCGGCGATCAGTGGCGCGGCGAGCGCGAGCAGGAGGAAGAGCAGGACGACGGCGAGGGCGGCGGTCCCGACCCGGTCGCGGCGGATCCGGCGCAGGAGGCCCTGCGGGGCGGGTGCGGCCGGGCGCGTTGCCCCGGCCGGCTCGGCGGCTGTCTCGACCACTGCCATGAGAGGCGTACTCCCCGAATTCTCCGCCGCCCCGTGGGTGAGGGCGCGCTGGTGTGCATTTCCGGACCTCCCCTCCGGGGGTTTCCCGGTGGGCGGCCGAACGCCATCAGACCGGACATCGACGGACTTCCGCAAATCATTCCGGCCCGAACTCATGCGCAGTGTTTCGGGAAATGTGACGGCTTCATTCCGCCGCAATGCTGCCGTCGCAGAAGAATGGACATAGCAGGGCAAAAGCCAGGGTCCGTCCCGCATTCTGAGATCTCCGCCACACCCCGTCCGGTGTTGGTACGATCCCGGTGAGCCGCGACTGGCGCGCACGGATGGAATCAACCATCGGGAAGCGGCTCCGTGGATCCTCACGTCGAAGTTGCCGAGCGCCTGGGCCGTCCGAACTCGTCACGAGGAGACCGCCTTGGCCCCGCACACGACCGCCAGCGCAACCGCCAACACCGCCTTCCGCAGCGCCCTGGACTCCGTCCGCGAGGTCGAGCCGCGGATCGCCGCCGCCATCGGCCAGGAGATCGAGGACCAGCGCGCCTCGCTCAAGCTGATCGCCAGTGAGAACTACGCCTCCCCGGCCGTCCTGCTCACCATGGGCAACTGGCTCAGCGACAAGTACGCCGAGGGCACCGCCGGCCGCCGCTTCTACGCCGGCTGCCGCAACGTCGACACCGTCGAGACCATCGCCGCCGAGCACGCGCGCGCCCTCTTCGGCGCCGACCACGCCTACGTCCAGCCGCACTCCGGCATCGACGCCAACCTGACCGCCTTCTGGGCCGTCCTCTCCCAGCGGGTCGAGAGCCCGGCGCTCCAGCGCGCCGGTGTCCGCAACGTCAACGACCTCACCGAGCAGGACTGGGCCGAGCTGCGCCACGAGCTCGGCAACCAGCGGATGCTCGGCATGTCCCTGGACACCGGCGGCCACCTCACCCACGGCTTCCGGCCCAACATCTCCGGCAAGATGTTCGAGCAGCGCAGCTACGGCACCGACCCGGCCACCGGCCTGATCGACTACGACGCGCTGCGCGAGACCGCCCGTGAGTTCCGCCCGCTGATCCTGGTGGCCGGCTACTCCGCCTACCCGCGGCTGGTCAACTTCCGCAAGATGCGCGAGATCGCGGACGAGGTCGGCGCGACCCTGATGGTCGACATGGCGCACTTCGCCGGCCTGGTCGCGGGCAAGGTGCTGACCGGCGACTTCGACCCGGTGCCGCACGCCGACATCGTCACCACCACCACCCACAAGTCCCTGCGCGGCCCCCGCGGCGGCATGGTGCTCTGCACGTCCGAGCTGGCCGAGCACGTCGACCGCGGCTGCCCGCTGGTGCTGGGCGGCCCGCTCTCGCACGTGATGGCCGCCAAGGCGGTCGCCTTCGCCGAGGCCCGGCGCCCCGAGTTCCAGGCGTACGCCCGCCAGGTCGTCGACAACGCGCAGGCGCTCGCCGAGGGCCTGCTGCGGCGCGGCGGCACGCTGGTCACCGGCGGCACCGACAACCACCTCGTCCTCGCCGACGTCTCCGGCTACGGCCTGACCGGCCGCCAGGCCGAGGCCGCGCTGCTGGACTCCGGCATCGTCACCAACCGCAACTCCGTGCCGCAGGACCCGAACGGCGCCTGGTACACCTCCGGCGTCCGCCTCGGCACCCCCGCGCTCACCACCCGTGGCCTCGGCGCCGCCGAGATGGACGAGGTCGCCGCCCTCATCGACACCGTGCTGCGCGGCACCACGCCCGTCGCCACCTCCGGCGGCGCCCCCTCCAAGGCCCAGTACACCCTGGACGCCGCCCTGAGCGAGGGCGTCGCCAAGCGCGCCGCCGACCTCCTCGCCGGCTTCCCGCTCTACCCGGGCGTGGACCTGGCCTGACGCTCACCGGAGGGGCCCGACCGGCCCGGGCCCCTCACCGGTACGGCCGGGCTTCCCGGTGGGGCCCGGTACACCGGTGAGGCCGGCCTCACCGGTGCGGCTGGGCTTCCCGGGTGGGGCCCGGTCGGCCGGGTGTCCTCAACCGGCTCAGTACTGCAGCGACTTGTACTGCAGGAACTCCTCCAGGCCGCGCCGGCCCAGCTCGCGGCCGAGGCCGGAGTTCTTGTAACCGCCGAACGGCGCCAGCGGGTTGAAGCGGCCGCCGTTGAGGTCGACCTGGCCGGCGTCGAGCCGGCGCGCGAACGCGGCGGCGGTGGCGGTGTCGGCCGCCCAGACGCCGCCGGCCAGTCCGTACGGGGTGGCGTTGGCGAGTTCGGCGGCGTGGTCCTCGTCGCGGTAGGCGAGGACGGCCAGCACCGGCCCGAAGACCTCCTCCTGGGCCACCGTCATGTCGGCGGTGACGTCGGCGAGCACGGTCGGCAGCACGTAGAAGCCGGTGTCGAGGCCGTCCGGGGCCTCCGCGCCGCCGACGACCAGGCGGGCACCCTCGGCGAGCGCGCCGGTGACGTAGCCGCGGACCCGCTCCCGTTGGCGGGCGTTGACCAGCGGCCCGACCCGGGTCCGCGGGTCCGCGGGATCACCCGGGAGGTACTTGGCGGCGGCCTTCGCGGCGAGCGCCACCGCCTCCTCGTACTGGTCCTCGTGCACCAGCAGCCTGGTCCAGGCGCTGCACGTCTGGCCGGAGTTGGCGAAGACGTTGGCCACGTTGACGGCGACCGCCCGGGCCAGGTCGGCACCGGGCAGCACCACGTTGGCGGACTTGCCGCCCAGCTCCAGCGCCACCCGCTTGATCCCGCGCCCGGCCGTCTCCGCGACCGTGCGCCCGACGGCGGTGGAGCCGGTGAACGAGACCACGTCCACCTCCGGGTGGGCGGCCAGCGCCGCGCCCGCCACCGGACCGGCGCCGGTCACCAGGTTGAACACCCCGGCCGGGAAGCCCGCCTCGTGGACCAGCCGGGCGAACAGCCGGGCCACCAGCGGGGTGTCCTCGGCCGGCTTGAGGACGACCGGGCAGCCGGCGGCCAGCGCCGGCACCACCTTGGCCACGATCTGGTGCAGCGGGTAGTTCCACGGCGTGATCGCCGCGACCACGCCGGCCGGCTCGGCGAGCACCACCGAGTTCCCGATCCGCTCCTCGAACGGGTGGTCGGCGAGCAGCGGCAGGTAGGAGGTGGCGACCGCCAGCGGCAGGCCCGCGTGCACGGCGGTGGCGAAGCCGACCGGCGCGCCGAGTTCGGCGACCACCGTGGCGGCGATCTCCTCCTGGGCCCCGGCCAGGCCGTCCCGGAGCCGGGTGAGCAGCGCCAGCCGCTCCTCGCGGGTGGTGGCGCCCCAGGCCCGGGCGGCCCTCCGGGCGGCGGCCACCGCCGCGTCGACGTCCGCCGCGCCGCCGGCCGGGACGGTGGCGAGCACCTGCTCGGTGGCCGGGTTCAGCACCGGGATCGACCCGCTGTCGAGGGCGGGCCGCCAAGCGCCGTCGATGTACTGGTCACCGTGCTCCGCGTACGGGACGTCGTACGTCGCGTCCTGCTGCACCGTTGGTCCTCTCGTCCGAACGGCCGATCGTCCGATCGGCCCAATGGCCGGGTCATGAGCAACGCTCGTCGGAAGGCCAGTCAAGGCCGCAGGGACCGCGCGGCGCAAGGGTCGGAACCGGGCGGGGAGCCCCGCCGTCGAACCGGGTGCCCGGGCGCTCCCGGTGGCGCCCGCCGCCGGGCGGGACGCGCCGGATTCCCGTGCGGTCCCCGGCCCTGACCGCCGCACAGGCCGGTCGTCGCCGCGCCGCGCCTCCGCTTGCGGCCCGCACGGGGCCCTGCGAATTTTTCGGTGCAAGGCCTCCTCAACTCCGCCCGGCGGGAGGTAGATTGCAGCGCAATCGGGCGCGCGGGACCACCGTTGGCAACGAGACCGAGCGGGTTCTCGCCGTGCCGGGCCGACGGCTGCTCCGGATGATGGGAGGGAGGCTTCCGCCTCCCCCCAGCGTTTCCGTGCCCGGGGAACGTTCCCCATGGTCGTCCGTAGCGTGTAAGGAGCAACCTCGTGAGCGACGCCACGTTGAGCGCCGAGCAGCACCGGCCCGCCGAGCCTGCTGTGCTCGATGACGTCCCCGGCTGGTTCTGGGACCACGACCGCCACCTCTTCGAGTGGTTCCTCGCCCGCCAGGAGAAGGCGGGGGTCACCGGGGACCTGATGGAGATGGGCGCCTACCTGGGGCGCAGCGCGATCGTGATCGGCGGCCACCTGCAGCCCGCCGAGACGTTCACGGTCTGCGACCTGTTCGACTCGGACGCTCCCGACGACGAGAACGCCGCCGAGATGGACATGTCCTACCGCAAGACGCTGACCCGGTCCGCGTTCGAGTCCAACTACCTCTCCTTCCACAAGTCGCTGCCGGAGATCATCCAGGCGCCCACCTCCACGCTGGCCGGCGGCCGAGTCCCGGCGGGCGCCTTCCGCTTCATCCACATAGACGCCTCGCACCTGTACGAGCACGTGGTGGGCGACCTCCAGGTGGCCCGGGTGGCGCTTGCGCCGGAGGGTGTCGTGGTGATGGACGACTACCGCTCCGCCCACACCCCCGGTGTCGCAGCCGCCACCTGGGAGGCGGTGTTCAACCACGGCCTCAAGCCGATCGTGCTCACCGAGTGCAAGTTCTACGGCACCTGGGGCGACCCCGAGCCCGCCCAGCGCGACCTGCTGGACCGGGTGGGACTGGCCGAGGGCTGCCACCTCTCCACGGAGAGCCTGAACGGGCAGCAGGTGCTGCGGCTCGGCGGCGGCTCCGAGGGCATCGCGCCGTTCCGTCCCTCGCGGCACTACGACCGGCTCGCCGCCGAGGCCGGCCGCCGCGAGGCCGAGGAGGCGCGCCGCGAGGCGCTGCGCGCCCGGGAGGAGGCCGCCGACGGCCTGGCCGTCCGCCGGGCCCGCGCCGCCGAGCGCCGCCGCCCGACCAACGTGGCCAAGCGCGTCGCGGGGGACCTCCTCCCGCCCGTGGTCACCTCCGCCATCCGTCGCGCCCGCCGGGGCTGACACCCACCCCGCACGTATCCGCACCGAATGCCGCGCAGCCTCCTGGGCCGCGCGGCTTTCGGCGTTCCGGCACGTCCCTCCGGCACGTCCCGGGCGCCGTGCTCAGTCCCGCGTCGGCAGGCCCGCCTCCGCGCCGAGCACTCCGAGCACGCGCCGCAGCGCCTCCCGCTCGGGCCCGTCCAGCGAGGCGGTGAGCTCGGCGTCCAGCCGGTGCGCGAGCGCCGTGCAGTCGGCGAGCAGGGCCCGCCCGGCGTCCGTGAGCGCGAGCACCTGCCGCCGCCGGTCCGCCGGGTCCCGGACGCGGTCGAGTGCACCGATCCGCTCCAGGTGGTCGGCCAGCGAGACCACCAGGCTGGGCGCCACCGCCATGGTCCGCGCCAGCTCCAGCTGGGACGGTGGCGCGCCGGACTCCAGCGCAACCATCAGGCCGACGTGCTTGGGCTTGAGCCCGAGCACGGCCAGCGCCTCGGTGAACCGCGCCGTGACGACGCTGCCGAGCGTGCCGAGCCGGAAGACGACGGAGGCCGTCAGCGGAGAGGGGTTGACATCGTTCACGCATGGAACGCTAGCATGCAGAAACCATTCACGACTCGAACGATTCGAGGTCCGATTCGATGTTGCGTCGCTCCGCCCCCTCCTCCACCTCGGCCACCGGCCGGGGCATGCACGCCATGGTGATCGCCAATGCGGCCGGCGCCGCGCTCTCCATGGCCTCCAGCGTCATCGGCCTGGTCTCCCCGGAGCTGGCTCTGCCCGGCTCCGCCGGTCCGGCGGGCCCGCTCGCCGAGCTCTACGCCCAGGGCTACGCGGCCCGCGCCCTTCCGCTCGGCGCCGCGGTGCTGCACCAGCTGCTGATCAGCCGGACGGGGCGCGGCCTCGGCCCGCTGCTCCTGGTCTCGGGCGTGGTCCAGGTGGCCGACGCGGCCATCGGCGTCTCCGTCCACAACCCCGGCATGGCCGCGGGCGGCACCCTGCTCGCCCTGCTGCACCTCGGCCTCGCCGCCCGCCTCGCCCGCCCGGGCCGCACCCCGGCAGCCACACCCCAGTCCGGCCCGGCCTGAGCGCGCCGCCGTCGTGCCCGGACCGGCCTGGCCGACCCCGCCCCGCCGCCGTACCGTCGTGCTGCCGCGCCGACAGGGTGCTGGAACGACGAAGTGCCGGCCGGGCGAACCCGGCCGGCACTGTGCACGGTGGACGTCGGCAGCCTCAGACCCGCGAGGGCTCGCCGCCCTGCTGGGGGACGGTGGTCGCCTCGTCGTCCGCGGCGTCGGCGGCCAGCTCGTGCTTGACGGCGGCGAGGGACGGGTTGGCCCAGGCGCTGGCGACGCCCCAGTGGTAGAAGGCCAGGCCGATCGCGGCGACGACCAGCAGGTCCCAGCCCTCCGGCAGGTAGCCCTGGCCACCGAAGTCGGTGGACCCGGCCCAGGACACGGCGGCCATCACGAAGAGGTAGGCGATCATCCAGGCGCCGGCCCGCAGGTGCGGCTTGAGCTCGGCCCACGGCTTGCGCAGCTCGTACCAGGCCCAGATCGGCAGGCCGGCGGCCATCAGCAGGATGACCTTGCCGGTCAGCGGCCAGCGGGCCCAGTAGAGCACCAGGGAGCCGAAGACCATGGCGACGGGGGCGATCACCGGCATCGCGCGCAGCCGGACGGGGCGCGGCAGCTCGGGGGCCAGGCGGCGCAGCGCCATCACGGCGACGGGGCCGGTGATGTACGAGATCACGGTGGCGACCGAGACGATCTCGGCGAGCGAGCCCCAGCCGCGGAAGACGGCGAGGAAGAGGAAGGCGATCAGCAGGTTGAGCAGCAGCGCGGGGCGCGGGATGCCGGTCTTGGGGTCCACCCGGCCGAAGAGCTTCGGCAGGTGGCCGTTCTCCTGCACGCCGTGGATCATGCGCGAGGTCGTGGCGGCGTAGATCATGCCGGTGCCGCTGGGGGAGACGAAGGCGTCCGCGTAGAGCAGCAGGGCCAGCCAGTTCATTCCCCAGGCGATCGACAGGTCGGCCAGCGGGGAGGTGTAGCCGAGGCCGCTCCAGCCGCCCGACAGGTCGGCGGTCGGGACGGCGCCGAGGAAGGCGACCTGCAGCGCGACGTAGATCACCAGGGCGATCAGGATCGAGCTGATGACCGCCTTGGGCAGCGACTTGCCGGGGTTGCGCGCCTCGCCGGCCAGGTTGAGCGGGGACTGGAACCCGTTGAACGCCCAGACGATGCCGGAGACGGCGACGGCGGTGAACACCGCGCTCCAGCCGTTCGGGGCGAAGCCGCCGTGGTCGGTGAAGTGGGCGGTGTCGAAGTGCGCCAGCAGCAGGGCGCCTGCGGTCAGCGTCGGGACGACGACCTTGAAGACGGTGATCGCGGTGTTGGTCTTGGCGAACAGCGTGATCGCGAACCAGTTCAGCGCGAAGTACCCGACCAGCAGCACGCTGGCCAGTGCGACCCCGCTGAGGGTCAGCTCCTGCCCGTCGTACAGGCCCTTCGCCCAGCCGAAGTGCCAGGAGCTCATGTACTGCACCGAGGCGGTCGCCTCGCCCGGGATCACCGAGACGATCGCGATCCAGTTGGCCCAGGCGGCGAGGTAGCCCGCCAGCGAGCCGTGCGAGTACTGCCCGTACCGCACCATCCCGCCGGCCTTGGGGAACATCGAGCCCAGCTCGCTGTAGGTCAGTGCGATGGTGAGTGCCACGGCCGCGCCGATCACCCAGGCGACGATGGACGCCGGGCCGGCGAGCCGGGCCGCCCGCTCCGCGCCGAACAGCCACCCCGACCCGATGATCGAGCCCAGCCCGACGGCCGTCAGGCTGATGGTGCCGAGCGAGCGGCGGTAGTGCTGATGGGATGCCGTCGTCGGCTCAGGCGCGCTCAACGTATCGGTCCTCTGTCTCGTCGGGGTCTCGTCGGGCTTCTTGTCCGGGTCCGGGACCCTGGCACAGGGGCCCGGACAAACGCACAGCAGACTATGGTGCGAAATCGGACTAAAGCCTCAGATAAAGCTCAGATCGTTCGATCGTTGCCATCTCGTGTCCGACTATCGGACCCACATGTCCGCAGGTCAGCGGGCATGCGGAGCTCCGAGGGAGGCGTGCGCGAAAAGCTTCCCCGAGCTGGCGCGGAAGCCCCGGGCAAGCGCGGAAAGTATCCGGGCGTACGCGCAGAACTCCCGGGCGCGCGTCGCCGGGGCCGTCGGCGGGGAAACGAGAAATTCCCCGCGGGATCTCTTTCGAGTTCCCGCGGGGAATCGCTGGTGTCCGAGGGGGGACTTGAACCCCCACGCCCGATAAAGGGCACTAGCACCTCAAGCTAGCGCGTCTGCCATTCCGCCACCCGGACAGGGTGTGTGCTTCGGGGGTTTTTCTCTCGCCCCCTCGGCGACAGAGAGAACATTACCAGGGTTCTGGAGTGCTTCTCACCTGCGTTTCCCCGGTGGGGATCGCCCGGGTGGCAGGGATGGTTCGCGAGGGTGAGCGAAGCGGTGCTTCAGGGGGCGAGAAGCGGTCGAGTTACGACCGGTTCGCGGTCGGAATCGGCCGGGAGTGATCCGACACGGCCAAGTTGTCGACGCTGCCACGGTCCCGGGGGCGGCTCTCCTAGCCTCTGTGGACCGAGGGCGCCATGAGCGGAACGCCTGATTCCCGGGGTCGCGGACGAAGGGCGGCTGGACGTGGAGCTGGAGCAGATCAGCGGGGCGGCGGAGGCCGGACCGAGACGGGTGGCGGCCGGGCCGGCCGAGGGGGTGTGGCGGTTCGCGGTGCCGGCGGCGGAGGCCTCGGTGCCCCGGACCAGACACGCGGTGCGGGACCGGCTGCTGGCCCAGGGCATGGCCGGGGTGCGTTACCAGGAGCTGGTGGACGACGTCCTGCTGATCGTCTCCGAGCTGGTGAGCAACGCCGTGACGCACGCCGCCGAGCTCTCGCCGGAGGTGACCACCGAACTGGCGGTCCGCGGCGGCTGGGTGCGGGTGTCGGTCGAGGACGGTGACCCGTACCGGCCGAAGGCGTTGGAGACGGACACCGGGCGGACCGGCGGGCGCGGGCTGCTGCTGGTGAAGAGCGTGACGCTGCAGGCAGGCGGAGTCTGTGACGTGGAGCGGACGGGGGAGGGCGGCAAGGTCATCTGGGCCTCGCTGCCCATCCCCCGGAAGGACGCGCAGTAGCGCCGGGCGGACGCCCGGATCGGCCACCGGTCCGACCGTCTACCGTCCCGACCAGCCACTGGTTCGACAGGCGGCCGTCCCGACCGGCCACCGGCCACCGCTCCCGACCGCTCCCGACCGGACCGCTCCCGACCGGGCTACCAGTCCCGGCCGGCGATCTCGCGGATGCCGGGCAGCGCCGCCTCGAAGACCGTCTGGAACCAGACCGAGAACGGCCGCTCCGCCTGGAGCTCCCGCAGCTCCTGCGCGGTGACGAAGGCGACGTCGTCCACCTCCTCCGGGTTCGGCTCGGCCGGCGCGGTGACCAGGCCGACGAACAGGTGGTTCCACTCCCGCTCGATCAGGCCGGAGGCCTCGTCCGGCAGGTCGTACCGGACGGTGCCGGCCTCGCAGAGCAGTGCCGGTGCGACGCCCAGCTCCTCCGCGGTGCGCCGGGCGGCGGCGACGAACGGGGGCTCGTCGGGGTACGGGTGGCCGCAGCAGGTGTTCGACCACACGCCGGGGGAGTGGTACTTGCCCAGGGCGCGGCGCTGCAGCAGCAGCCGGCCCTGCCGGTCGAAGAGGAACACGGAGAACGCCCGGTGCAGCCGGCCCGGCTGCTGGTGGGCCCAGAGCTTCTCGGCGGTGCCGATCGTGACGCCCTCGTCGTCGACGAGCTCCAGCAGGATCCCGGTCCCCGCGGACGCCCCGGCCGGGGCCCCGGGGGTGGACGTCGCGTCGGCCGTCACGTCGGTCTCCACGTCGAGACCGGTGTCGATCTCGGAGGTGAAGTGCGTCGGGTTGGTCGGCAGACTCTGGGGCATGAGGCCTCTTTCGGGGGCAATGGGAGCACCGGTGGCGTCGGGCCCCAGTCTGCCGTACGGGTGGCGGTCCGCAGGGGTCCCACGCACAACCGGGCGGATCATGACCGTTCCCCGCCCATTCCTGGTGTCGGAATGGGCGCCGGAATAGCAGACCCGTTCGGGATTCGTTCGCCGGGTGTTCGAATCGGCGGTGTACGGACGGAGAACCGACACCTCGGCGGCACCGGTTCTCCACGAGCGCCGCGCCCGCGGCCGTCGCGGGCCCGCCGCCAGCCCCCGGCCGCGTTCGGGCCGGTCGCCGCGGTCGCCTACCATCACATACGACACGGTGCCCGCATCCTCACCGGCATCGGCGTGCCACCCCGGACGGCTGGCGGCAGCGCACAGTCCCGCGGACCGGCACGCCCGGACCAGCACAGCACGACGGATCAGGAGACCCCCGCATGATCGGCCTCGTTCTGGCAGCCGGCGCCGGCCGCCGGCTGCGCCCGTACACCGACACCCTGCCGAAGGCGCTGGTGCCGGTCGACGGGGAGCGGACCGTCCTGGACCTCACCCTCGGCAACTTCGCCGAGGTCGGCCTGCGCGAGGCGGCGATCGTCGTCGGCTACCGCAAGGAGGCGGTGTACGACCGCAAGGCGGCGCTGGAGCAGAAGTACGGCGTCAAGCTCACCCTGGTCGAGAACGACAAGGCCGAGGAGTGGAACAACGCCTACTCCCTCTGGTGCGCCCGCGAGCTCTTCACGGAGGGCCTGCTGCTCGCCAACGGCGACACCGTGCACCCGGCCTCCGTCCAGCGCACCATGCTGGAGGGCAACGCCCGGCTGGCCGCCGAGGGCCGCGAGCCCGGCATCCTGCTCGCCCTCGACACGGTGAAGAAGCTCGCCGACGAGGAGATGAAGGTCGTCGTCGACCCGGCCGCGGGCATGCGCCGCATCACCAAGCTGATGGACCCGGCCGAGGCGACCGGCGAGTACATCGGCGTCACCGTGATCAACCCGGCCGCCGCCGCCGACCTCACCGACGCGCTGCGCACCACCTACGAGCGCGACCCGCAGCTGTACTACGAGGACGGCTACCAGGAGATGGTCGACCGCGGCCTGCGGATCGACGTGCAGCCGATCGGCGAGGTCTCCTGGGTCGAGGTCGACAACCACGAGGACCTGGCGAAGGCGCGGGAGATCGCGTGCCAGTACTGACCCGGCTGGTGCCGTCGCCGGTCTTCGTCGAGATCCGCTCCGGGGCACTGGACTCGCTCGGCGGCATCCTCGCCGACCAGCGGCTGTCCGCCTCGGGCCGGATCGCGGTGGCGATCAGCAACGGCTCGGGCGCGGTGCTGCGGGAGCGGCTGGAGCCGGCCCTGCCCGGCGCCGACTGGTACAACGTGGACGACGGCAGCCTGGACAGCGCGGTCAGGCTGGCCGAGGCGATGCGCGGCGGGCACTACGACGCGATCGTCGGCCTCGGCGGAGGCAAGATCATCGACGCCGCCAAGTACGCCGCCGCCCGGGTCGGCCTGCCGCTGGTCGCGGTCGCCACCAACCTCGCCCACGACGGCATCTGCTCGCCCGTCTCGACCCTCGACAACGACGCCGGCCGGGGCTCCTACGGGGTGCCCGGCCCGATCGGCATCGTGGTCGACCTGGACGTGATCCGGCAGGCCCCGCCGCGCTTCGTGGCGGCCGGCATCGGCGACGTCGTCTCCAACATCTCGGCCTGTGCCGACTGGGAGCTGTCGCACGCCGAGACCGGCGAGCCGGTGGACGGACTGGCCGTGGCGATGGCCCGCTCGGCGGGCGAGAACCTGCTGCGCCACCCAGGAAACCTTCAGGATCAGGACCTCCTCACGGCACTCGCGGAAGCCCTGGTACTGTCCGGCATCGCGATGAACATCGCGGGCAGCACCCGACCCTCCTCGGGTGCCTGCCACGAGATCTCGCATGCCCTCGACGTGCTGTATCCGAAGCGGTCCGCCCAGCACGGCGAACAGGTCGGCCTCGGGGCGGCCTTCGCCAGCTTCCTGCGGGGCGAACACGAGCTGACCGGTCTGATCGTGGAGCGCCTGGCGCGCCACGGACTGCCGGTGACCGCGGCTCAGATCGGCTTCACCGAGGCGGAGTTCACCGAGGCGGTGCACTACGCTCCGAACACCCGTCCGGGCCGCTTCACCATCCTTGAACACCTCGACCTCTCCCCTTCCGCAATCAGGGACGCGTACGCCGACTATGTCCAAGCCGTCAACAGCTGAGCCCTCCACGAAGGGCTCCTCCCCGGCCCCGGTGGACCTGACCCGCCGCCCCTCCATCGAGGAGCTGCGCGCGGTGATCCACCCGGAGGGCATGCTCCAGCGCCGCAGCGCCGAGCACTGGGCCGGCCGCCTCTACATGCGGAAGATCTCGCTGCGGATCACCCGCGTGCTCTCCACCGTCACGGCGATCACGCCCAACGGCCTGACCTACCTGATGATGTTCACCGGCATCCTGGCCGGTGCCGCGCTGGTCGTCCCCGGTCTGGCCGGTGCGGTCCTCGGCGCCCTGCTCATCCAGGTCTACCTGCTGCTGGACTGCGTCGACGGCGAGGTGGCGCGCTGGCGCCGGCAGACCTCGCTCACCGGCGTCTACCTGGACCGGGTCGGCCACTACATGTCCGAGGCGGCGCTGCTGACCGGTCTCGGCCTGCGGGCCACCGACCTGCTGCACCGCGAGGGCGGCGGCTCCCACTGGGAGTGGGCCTTCCTCGGCACGCTGGCCGCGCTCGGCGCCATCCTGATCAAGTCCGAGACCGACCTGGTCGACGTGGCCCGTGCCCGCAGCGGGATGACGGCGGTCGAGGACAGCGCCTCGGTGCCGCGCTCGGCCGGCGTGGCCAAGGCCCGCCGGGCGGCGTCGCTGCTCAAGTTCCACCGGCTGGTCGGCGCGGTCGAGGCCTCGCTGTTCATCCTCGCCGCGGGCGTCGCGGACACGGTGCACGGCGGGCTCTTCTTCACCCGGATCGCGGTGGTCGTCCTGGCCGCGATCGCCATGCTGCAGACCGTGCTGCACCTGCTGAGCATCGTCCTGTCCAGCAGGCTCCGGTGAGCGCCGTGACGCAGCCCACCCGGGCGGGCGCCTCCGACACCTTCCGGCTGGGCGCGGTCATCATCACCATGGGCAACCGCCCGGACGAGCTGAACGCCCTGATCGAGTCCGTCCGCGCCCAGGAGGGCCCCGCGGTGGAGCTGGCCGTGGTCGCCAACGGCGCCCCGCTGCCGGCGCTCCCGGCGGACGTGCGGGCCGTCGAGCTGCCGGAGAACCTCGGCATCCCGGGCGGCCGCAACGTCGGCATCGAGCTGTTCGGCAAGGACGGCCGGGACGTCGACGCCGTCCTCTTCCTGGACGACGACGGCCGGCTGCCCGGCACCGACTCCGCCCGGCTGCTGCGCGAGGCGTTCACCGGCGACCCGGAGCTCGGCATCGTCAGCTTCCGGATCGCCGACCCGGACACCGGCGTCACCCAGCGCCGGCACGTCCCCCGGCTGCGCGCCAGCGACCCGCTGCGCTCCTCCCGGGTGACCACCTTCCTGGGCGGTGCCAGCGCCGTGCGCTGCGCGGTGTTCGAGCAGGCCGGCCAGCTGCCCGCCGAGTTCTTCTACGCGCACGAGGAGACCGACCTCGCCTGGCGCGCGCTGGACGCCGGCTGGGCCATCGACTACCGGGCGGACGTGGTCCTGCACCACCCGACCACCTCGCCCGCCCGGCACGCCTCGTACTTCCACAACGTGGCCCGCAACAGGGTTTGGCTCGCCCGACGGAACCTTCCGGCCCTGTTCGTGCCTCTCTACCTGGGAACCTGGTTCCTGCTCACCCTGGCCCGCCGCCCCTCCGCGGAGGCGCTCAAGGCCTGGTGGGGCGGGTTCCGGGCGGGCTGGCGCGAACCCTGCGGTACGCGGCGGCCCATGCGATGGCGTACCGTTTGGCGACTGACCAGGCTGGGCCGGCCACCGGTCATCTGACCTGTCCGATGACCACACGGCCGGCCGACCGCACGGTTGCACGGCCGTGCGGTCGGCCGATCGCTGCGGCCGGTGGCCACACACCGGCCGGATTCCCCCCGTGATCCCAGTGGATCCCCCTCGGCGCAAGGCCGGCGGACCCCCGCCGACCGGCCCGCCCCGACCCGATCCCGCGCGAAGGACGAATGTGTCGACAGTGAGTGAACCCGTCAGCCTCTCAGCCCCGAGGGGGGCAGACGCGGGCCTGACCCCCAAGCAGCTTGCGGACAAGTACGGTCTGGCAGTGAGCGGCAGACGGCCGGGGCTCATCGCCTACACCAAGCAGCTCTGGGCCCGGCGGCACTTCATCTGGGCTTTCGCCACCGCCCGCCTGGTGGCCCAGTACACCGACGCCAAGCTCGGCCAGCTCTGGCAGGTGGTGACCCCGCTGCTCAACTGCGCGGTGTTCTACCTGGTCTTCGGTGTGATCCTGAAGAGCAAGGACGGCTTCCCGGCCGGGACCTACACCGCCTGGCTCTGCATCGGCGTCTTCGTCTTCCAGTTCACCCAGAACGCGGTCCAGTCCGGCACCCGGGCGATCTCCGACAACCTCGGCCTGATCCGCGCGCTGCACTTCCCGCGGGCCTCGCTGCCGATCGCCTTCACCGTGATCCAGCTCCAGCAGCTGATGATCTCGATGGTGGTGCTGGTCGGTGTCGTGCTGGCCAGCGGGATCTCCCCGGGCCGGACCTGGCTGGCGGTGCTCCCGGCGCTGCTCCTGCAGTCGATGTTCAACACCGGCGTGGCCCTGGTCATGGCGCGGATCGGTGCCAAGACCAGCGACATCTCGCAGCTGATCCCGTTCGCGATGCGGGCCTGGATGTTCCTGTCCGGCGTGATGTTCAGCATCCAGGACAAGATCAACGGCTGGCCGCCGGTCTGGCAGAAGGTGATGCAGCTCAACCCGGCGTCGGTCTACATGGACCTGGTCCGGCACGCCTTCGCGCCCGTCATCTACAACAAGCACATCCCCCAGCACCAGGTGCTCCCGCCGCACCAGTGGCTCTACGGCATCGGCTGGGCCATCGCGATGTTCGTGATCGGATACGTCTTCTTCTGGAAGGCCGAGGAGGAGTACGGCCGTGGCTGACACCGACCTGCGAAAGGGCCGGTCCGTGCAGGACACCGACGTGGCCCGCGAACCCACCGTCGTCGTCGACGACGTGCACATCGTCTACCGGGTGCACGGCGCCGGCTCCGGCAAGGGCAGCGCCACCTCCGCGGTGAGCCGCATCCTCAGCCGCAAGCGCGGCGCCGGCGTGCGCGAGGTGCACGCGGTCCGGGGCATCAGCTTCACCGCCTACAAGGGCGAGGCGATCGGCCTGATCGGCTCCAACGGCTCGGGCAAGTCGACCATGCTCGCGGCCATCGCCGGTCTGCTGCCGACCGAGAAGGGCGGCATCTACACCAACGGCCAGCCCTCGCTGCTGGGCGTCAACGCGGCCCTGATGAACGAGCTCACCGGTGAGCGCAACGTCATCCTCGGCTGCCTGGCGATGGGCATGACGCCCGCCCAGGTGAAGGCGCGCTACCAGGAGATCGTCGACTTCTCCGGCATCAACGACAAGGGCGACTTCATCTCCCTGCCGATGCGCACCTACTCCTCCGGCATGGGCGCCCGCCTGCGGTTCTCCATCGCGGCGGCGAAGACCCACGACGTGCTGCTGATCGACGAGGCGCTGGCCACCGGCGACCAGGCGTTCCAGCAGCGCAGCAAGAAGCGGATCGACGAGCTGCGCGGGTCCGCCGGTACGGTCTTCCTGGTCAGCCACGACAACAACTCGATCCGCGAGGTCTGCGAGCGGACCATCTGGATCGAGGCCGGCGAGCTGGTGATGGACGGACCGACCGACGAGGTCGTGGGCCGCTACGAGCGCGGCGAGCGGCCGTAACGGCTTCCCATCCGCGACGGAGGGCCGGTGGCCCGGGGCAGCCCGGCCGCCGGCCCTCCGTCGTGCCCGGCCCGGTCCTCCCGGCCCTCGCCCCTCCCTGGCCCGCGCCGCGGGCTCCGCGTCGTCTCCCCGGCCCTCCGGAGGCCGGGACCCGGCCTCCCCGGCCCGCGCCCCCGTGATGCCCCCGTCATGCCCCGCGAACGGCCCGCAGGCAGCCGGAGCGCCCCCCTCGTGCGCCCCTGCGCACCCCCGGGGCGCCCCGGGTGGCCCGCCGCCGGGCGGGTGAGCGCCCCGCGCGCCGGGTGGGGCGCTCTTTCCCGGCGCGGCCGGTGGTGCAAGGCTGTAAGTCGCGGGGGTGGTGTGCCGGACGGGACTCCCGGTATCGGACGCGTGTCCGACTCGGGCCGGTCGTACCGAGCGGTGTAGAACGGGGGAGTGACATCAGTGTCGGCTTCGGCCCAGCCCAGTAGTGAGCCAGTGGACCGTTCAGCGGGGGTGACCCTGGACAAGGCGAGCGCGGAGAACTTCCCGGTCGCCCCCTTCTTCCTGCCCGCGGCCTGGCGCGGCGACCTGATGGCCGTCTACGGCTTCGCCCGCCTGGTGGACGACGTCGGCGACGGCGACCTGGCCGATCCGGCCGCCGCCGCCCGCCTGCTCGGGATCGACGAGCGGCCCCCCGGCACCCCCGGGGACGCCCCCGCGGTCACTCCTTCGGCCCAGCCCGGCCCGCCGGGTCCGGCCGAGACGGCCTTCCGCCTCGCACTGCTCGACGGGCTGGAACAGGACCTCGACCGGGTGTTCGAGGCCGCCCTCCACCCCGGCGCCGCCGAGGCCCCCAGACACCCCCTGATGCGCCCCCTCGTCCCGCTGGTGGACCGGCACGGGCTGACCCCGGAGCCGTTCCGCCGGCTGATCGAGGCCAACCGGGTGGACCAGACCACCGCCCGCTACGCCACCTACCAGGACCTGCTCGGCTACTGCACGCTCTCCGCCGACCCGGTGGGCCGCCTGGTGCTGTCCATCGCGGGCGTCTCCACCCCGGAGCGGATCGAACTCTCCGACGCCGTCTGCACCGCCCTCCAGGTGGTCGAGCACCTCCAGGACGTCGCCGAGGACCTGGCCTGCGGCCGGATCTACCTCCCGGCCGAGGACCTGGCCCGGTTCGGCGTCACCGAGGACGACCTCGCCGCCCCGAGCGCCGACGGCGCCGTCCGGGAGCTGATCGCCTTCGAGGCCGCCCGGGCCCGCACCCTGCTCGACCGCGGCGCGCCATTGGTAGGTACGGTTCGGGGGAGGCTCCGACTGCTCCTGGCGGGATTCACCGCCGGCGGGTACGCGGCCCTGGCAGCCATCGAGGACGCCGGGTACGACGTGCTCGCCCAGCAGGCGAAGCCGGACAAGCGCCGCCTCGCAGCGAAGGCGGCGGCAATCTTCGCGAAGGGAAGGTGAACGCCCGAGTGGCGGCATCACCACTGGCGTCGGCACAGGTCATGGCGGCGTACCGGTACTGCGAGGCGGTCACCGGACTGCAGGCCCGCAACTTCAGCTACGGCATCCGCCTGCTGCCGGAGCCGAAGCGGCTGGCCATGTCCGCCCTGTACGCCCTGGCCCGCCGGGTCGACGACATCGGCGACGGGGACCTCCCCGACGACCGCAAGGCCGAGGCGCTGCTGCGCACCCGCGAGCTGCTGGACGAGGTCCGCGGCGGACGGGTCGCCGAGGACGACACCGACCCGATCAAGGTCGCCCTGGCGGACGCCGCCCGGCGCTTCCCGATCCCGCTCGGCGGCTTCGACGAGCTGATCGACGGCGTCGAGATGGACCTCAAGGGCGCCGAGTACCAGACGTACGAGGAGCTCCAGGTCTACTGCCGCTGCGTCGCGGGCGCGATCGGCCGGCTCTCGCTCGGCGTGTACGGCTGCGACGACCCGGAGCGCGGCGCGCAGTACGCGGACACCCTGGGCCTGGCCCTCCAGCTCACCAACATCCTGCGCGACCTGCGCGAGGACGCCCTGAACGGCCGGACGTACCTGCCCGCCGAGGACCTCGTCCGGTTCGGCTGCGAGCAGGGCTTCGCGCTGCCCAAGCCGCCGGTCGGCGCGGACTTCACCGGTCTGGTGGCGTTCGAGGCCGCGCGGGCCCAGGCGGCCTTCGAGGAGGGCCTGCGGCTGCTGCCGATGCTGGACCGCCGCAGCCGGGCCTGCACCGCGGCGATGGCCGGCATCTACCACCGGCTGCTCGGCCGGATCGCCGCCGACCCGGAGTCGGTCCTGCGCGGCCGGGTCTCACTGCCGGGCTGGGAGAAGGCGTACGTCGCCCTTTCCGGGCTCGCCGGGGGGCGTTCTTGATTCTCACGACAGTTCTGTCACGCTGTGTCAGCGGGGAATCACTGATGGGTGGGCCGGTGTTGTCCACCGTGACGGACACGAAGTCGACCACGAGCGCCCCGGCCGGGACGAGGCCGGGCGCCGGACACGAGGGGGAGGGCCGATGACCGGGCGAGCCGATGCCGCGCGCCCGGCCGCCGTCGTGGTCGGCGGCGGCCTGGCGGGCATCACCGCCGCGCTGCGGCTGGCCGAGGCCGACCACCGGGTCACCCTGGTCGAGGGCCGCCCCCGGCTGGGCGGGCTGGCCTTCTCCTTCCAGCGCGGCGAGCTGACCGTCGACAACGGCCAGCACGTCTACCTGCGTTGCTGCACCGCCTACCGCGGCCTGCTCGACCGGCTCGGCGCGGCCCGGCTGGTCCACCTCCAGGATCGGCTCGACGTCCCGGTGCTCGGGGTCTCCGGGCCCGCCGGGGCGCCGGTGCGCACGCTCGGCCGGCTCCGCCGAGCCGGCCTGCCCGTCCCGCTGCACCTGGCGGGCAGCCTGGCCCGCTACCCGCACCTGGGCCCGGCCGACCGGGCCCGGGTGGTCCGCGGCGCACTGGCCCTCCAGGGCCTCGACCTCGCCGACCCGGCGCTGGACGCCGTCTCGTTCGGCGACTGGCTGCGCGGCAACGGGCAGAACGCGCGGACCATCGCGGCCCTCTGGGACCTCGTCGGCGTCGCCACCCTGAACGCCCGCGCCGACCAGGTGTCGCTGGCGCTGGCCGCGATGGTCTTCAAGACCGGCCTGCTCTCCGACCCGGGGGCCTCCGACATCGGCACGGCCGCCGTCCCGCTCGGCACGATCCACCACGACCGGGCGCTCGCCGAGCTGGAGCGCGCCGGGGTCAAGGTGCTGCTGCGCGCCCGCGCCGCCGAGCTCAAGCCCGCCAGCCCGCAGCACGCCGTCCGGCTGGAGGGCGGCGAGCTCCTCACTGCCGACACCGTGGTGCTGGCCGGCGCCCAGGACACCGCGGCCGCCCTGCTGCCGCCGGACGCCGTCGACGGCCAGGACCGGCTCGCCGGCTTCGGCACCGCGCCGATCCTCAACGTGCACGTCGTCTACGACCGCAAGGTGCTGCGCCGCCCCTTCTTCGCCGCGCTCGGCTCGCCGGTTCAGTGGGTCTTCGACCGCACCGCGCACTCCGGCCTGGCCGGCACCGAGCTGGGCCGGGCCCACCCCGGCGCCCAGTACCTGGCGCTCTCGCAGTCCGCCGTCCAGGACGAGATCGACCTGCCGGTCGCGGAGCTGCGCCGCCGCTACCTGCCGGAGCTGGCCCGGCTGCTCCCCGCCGCCGACGGGGCCGGGGTGCTCGACTTCTTCGTCACCCGCGAGCGCACCGCCACGTTCGACCCGGCGCCGGGCACCGCGGCCCTGCGCCCGACCGCCCGGACGAAGGTCCCCGGCCTGCTGCTGGCCGGCGCGTGGACGGCCACCGGCTGGCCCGCGACCATGGAGGGCGCCGTCCGCAGCGGCCACGCCGCGGCCGACGCCGCGCTCGCCGCCGCCGGCACCCGCCTTCCCGTGGACCGCGGCGACGGGAGGTGGCCCAGGTGACGCGGGGCCCCGCCGCCGGTGACCCCGCGAGAGCCGCCGGCCCCGCCGTCCGCACCGGTCTCATCGACATCGCCAGCGCCCGGCCGTCCCGTGCGGCCCGGCACCACCAGGGAGAGGGAACGCACGTGGAGTCACGCACCGGCACTGCCGTCGGAGGCACGGCGCACGCCGAACCGGTCTCGGTGCCGGAGCTGCTCGCCCGCAGCCGCGAGCTCTGCACCCCGCCGCTGAAGGCCGCCGTCGCGCGCCTGGCCGCACCGATGGACACCGTCGCCGCCTACCACTTCGGCTGGATCGACCGGGACGGCACGCCCGCCGCCGGGGACGGCGGCAAGGCCGTCCGCCCGGCCCTGGCGCTGCTCTCCGCCCAGGCCGTCGGCGCCCCGGCCGAGGCCGGTGTGCCCGGTGGGGTGGCCGTTGAACTGGTGCACAACTTCTCCCTGCTCCATGATGATCTGATGGACGGTGACGAGACCAGACGGCACCGGGCCACCGCCTGGACGGTCTTCGGACCGGCCCAGGCGATCCTGGTCGGCGACGCCCTGGCGACACTCGGTACGGAGGTGCTGCTCGACGCCGGTGTGAGCGGCGGGGCGAGCGCCGCCGACGCCGCACGCGCCGTCCGGCTGCTCACCACCGCCACCCGCGGGCTCATCGACGGGCAGGCCAGGGACGTCGCCTTCGAGCAGCGCGACAGCGTCACCGTCGCCGAGTGCCTGGAGATGGAGGGCGGCAAGACCGCGGCCCTGCTCGCCGCCGCCTCCGCCATCGGCGCCGTCCTGGCCGGCGCCGACGACCGCGTCTCGGACGCCCTCCAGCGCTACGGCCACCACCTGGGCCTGGCCTTCCAGGCGGTGGACGACCTGCTCGGCATCTGGGGCGCCACCGAGGTCACCGGCAAGCCGCACTGGGGCGACCTGCGCCAGCGCAAGAAGTCCCTGCCGGTCGCCGCCGCCCTCGCCGAGGGCGGCGCCGCGTCCCGTCGGCTCGCCGAGGAACTGGCCGACCCGAAGGGCCGCGGCGAGGAGAGCGAGCCCGAGCTGGCCGCCCGCGCCGCCCTGATCGAGCAGGCCGGAGGCCGCGCCTGGACACAGGAGGAGGCCCGCCGCCAGCACACGACTGCCCTCGCCGCCCTGGACGAGGTGCCCATGCCCGACGTGGTGCGCGAGCACTTCGTCGCGCTCGCCGAATTCGTGGTGGTACGAGAGAGGTGACGTTACGTTGACAGCAACCGCGGACGGCCGGCTCGACCCTGAGTACGATTCCGAGCCGGTCGCGGTGGGCGACCGCCCCCCGGCGCTGCTGAGTGCCGGGCGGTGGCAGCCCGCGGGGGCCGACCCGGACGGCCCGGCCGACCACCCCGACCACCCCGACAAGCAACAGCACGGACCGGCCTCCGCCGAGGAGGCACTGGCCCGCGCCACCACCCACCTGCTCTCACTCCAGAGCTCCGAGGGCTGGTGGAAGGGCGACCTCGAGACCAACGTCACCATGGACGCCGAGGACTTACTGCTCCGACAGTTCCTCGGGATCCGGACGGAGGAGCAGACCAAGGCCACCGCCGAGTGGATCCGCTCCCAACAACGGGAGGACGGCACCTGGTCCACCTTCCACGGCGGACCGGCCGAGCTCTCCACGACCGTCGAGGCGTACGTCGCCCTCAAACTGGCCGGCGACGACCCCAACGCCCCGCACATGGCGGCCGCCGCCCGCTACGTGCGGTCCGCCGGCGGCATCGCGGCGGCCCGGGTCTTCACCCGGATCTGGCTCGCCCTCTTCGGCTGGTGGCCCTGGGAGCGGCTGCCGGAGATGCCGCCCGAGATCATCTTCGTGCCCAAGTGGCTCCCGCTGAACATCTACGCCTTCGGCTGCTGGGCCCGGCAGACCATCGTGCCGCTGACCATCGTCTCGGCCCACCGCCCGGTCCGCCCCGCGCCCTTCCCGCTCACCGAGCTGCACACCGACCCGGACCAGCCCTTCCCCGAGCGCCCGCTCGCCCGCGCCACCACCTGGGACGGCCTCTTCGAACGCCTGGACAAGGTGCTGCACGCCTACCACCACCGGGCGCTGCGCCCGGTGCGCCGGCTCGCCCTCTCCCAGGCCTGCCGCTGGATCGTCGAGCGGCAGGAGGCGGACGGCTGCTGGGGCGGCATCCAGCCGCCCGCGGTCTACTCGCTGATCGCCCTGCACCTGGAGGGCTACGAGCTCGACCACCCGGTGATGCAGGCCGGGCTCTCCTCCTTCGACCGCTTCACGGTGCACACCGAGGACGGCCGGCGCTGGCTGGAGGCCTGCCAGTCCCCGGTCTGGGACACCTGCCTGGCCACCATCGCACTGGCCGACGCCGGCGTGCCGGCCGACCACCCCGCACTGGTCTCCGCCGTCGACTGGATGCTCGCCGAGGAGATCACCCGCCGCGGCGACTGGTCCGTCCAGCGGCCCTCGCTGGCCCCGGGCGGATGGGCCTTCGAGTTCGAGAACGACACCTACCCCGACATCGACGACACCGCCGAGGTGGTGCTCGCACTCCGGCGGGTCGACCACCCCGACCCCGCCAAGGTGGCCGGCGCGGTCGACCGGGGCGTCGGCTGGAACCTCGGCATGCAGTCCAAGAACGGCGCCTGGGGCGCCTTCGACGTCGACAACACCAGCACCCTGCCGAACAAGCTGCCGTTCTGCGACTTCGGCGAGGTGGTCGACCCGCCGTCCGCCGACGTCACCGCCCACGTGGTGGAGATGCTCGCCGAGGTCGGCAAGGGCCGGGACCCGCGCACCCGCCGCGGAGTGGAGTGGCTGCTGCGCAACCAGGAGGCCGACGGCTCCTGGTTCGGCCGCTGGGGCACCAACTACATCTACGGCACCGGCTCGGTGCTGCCCGCCCTCGTCGCGGCCGGCGTGCCGGACGAGCACCCCGCGATCCGCCGCGCCGTCCGCTGGCTGGAGGACCGGCAGAACACCGACGGCGGCTGGGGCGAGGACATGCGCTCCTACGAGGACCCGGCCCGCTGGGCCGGGCGCGGCGACTCCACCGCCTCGCAGACCGCCTGGGCGCTGATGGCGCTGCTCGCGGCCGGCGAGGGCCCGGACGGCCGGGCCAACCCGGCGGTCGAGCGCGGGGTCGACTGGCTGGTCCGCACCCAGCTGCCCGAAGGGACGTGGGACGAGCCGCAGTTCACCGGGACGGGCTTCCCGTGGGACTTCTCCATCAACTACCACCTGTACCGGCTGGTCTTCCCGGTCACCGCGCTCGGCCGCTACCTCCACGGCAGCCCCGCCACCGGCAAGGGCACCCCCGCCGCGGGAACCCCGGCGATCGGGGTGCCCCGGTGAGCCGTGCCCCCCTGCTGGTGCTCTGCGCGCTCGGCCCCGAGGTCTGGGCCCTGCGCGGAGGGGACTGGCGCGGCGCGGCCGGCGGTCCGCCGGTGCTGGTGCGCACCGGCGTGGGCCGCCGGAGGGCCTCGCACGCCGTCCGACGGCTGCTCACCTCGGCCCCCGGCGGCTACGGGGCCGTCGTGGTGGCCGGCTTCGGCGCGGCCGTCACACCGGGGATGGCGCCCGGAGACGTCATCGTCGCGGACGGGGTGCGCAATGCCGAGGGGAACCTCTTCGCGGTCGACTCCGGCCCGGAACTCACCCGCGCCCTCAAGGTCCGCGGGCTGACCGCCCACACCGGCGTGCACCACACCGCCGACCACGTGGTGCGCGGACTGGAGCGGCGAGCCCTGCACCTCCAGGGGGCGCTCGCCGTCGACATGGAGGCCGCCGCCGTCCTCGCCGCCCTCCAGGAGCTCCGCCCGGCCATGCCCGCGGCCGTCCTGCGGGTGGTGGTCGACACCCCCGAGCACGAACTGCTGCGCCCGGGCACTTTGCCGGCCGGCGTCCGGGCCTGGCGCACCCTGCGGGCCACCGTGCCCGCACTGGTCGACTGGTACGAACAGCACAGCCCGGCCCGGAGCCGCCCGGCACCCGGCACCACCAACCAACCCACATCCTCGACGCTCCCTCAGGAGGCGAGCTAGCCATGGCCATGCCGCTGCGCCAGACCGTGCGAGTCGGCACCTATCTCATGCAGCAGAAGCTCAAGCGGCGGGACAAGTTCCCGCTGATCGTCGAACTGGAACCGCTCTTCGCCTGCAACCTGGCCTGTGAGGGGTGCGGCAAGATCCAGCACCCGGCGGGTGTTCTGAAGCAGCGGATGCCGGTCGCCCAGGCGGTCGGCGCGGTGCTGGAGTCGGGTGCCCCGATGGTCTCGATCGCAGGCGGCGAGCCGCTGATGCACCCGCAGATCGACGAGATCGTCCGGCAGCTCGTCGAGCGTCGCAAGTACGTCTTCCTCTGCACCAACGCGCTGCTGCTGCGCAAGAAGCTGGACAAGTTCAAGCCCTCGCCCTACTTCACCTTCACCGTGCACATCGACGGGCTGCGCGAGCGGCACGACGCCTCGGTGGCCAAGGAAGGCACCTTCGACGAGGCGGTCGAGGCGATCAGGGAGGCCAAGCGGCGGGGCTTCCGGGTCACCACCAACAGCACCTTCTTCAACACCGACACGCCGCAGACCATCATCGACGTGCTCGACTACCTCAACGACGAGCTCAAGGTCGACGAGATGATGATCTCCCCGGCGTTCGCCTACGAGAAGGCCCCCGACCAGGAGCACTTCCTCGGCGTCGAGCAGACCAGGGAGCTCTTCCGCAAGACCTTCGCCGGCGGCAACCGGCGGCGCTGGCGCCTCAACCACAGCCCGCTCTTCCTGGACTTCCTGGAGGGCAAGGTCGACTTCGAGTGCACCGCCTGGGGCATCCCCAACTACTCGCTGTTCGGCTGGCAGCGCCCCTGCTACCTGATGGCCGACGGGTACGTGCCCACGTACCGCGAGCTGATCGAGAAGACCGACTGGTCGAAGTACGGCCGCGGCAAGGACGCCCGCTGCGCCAACTGCATGGCGCACTGCGGCTACGAGCCGACCGCCGTCCTCGCCACCATGGGCTCCCTCAAGGAGTCGCTGCGCGCCGTCACCGAGACCGTCGGCGCCAACCGCGGCCACTGACCGCACCCCGCCCGGCACGGGAGCAGCCTCCCGTGCCGGGCCGTCCCGCCCAGGGGGGCCACTGCACCGCTCCGAGTCGTGAGGTGAACACATGTCACTGCTCTCCAGCGTCAAGTCCCCGGCCGACCTGCGGAAGCTCCCGGCCGCCGACCTCCCGCTCCTCGCGGACGAGATCCGCGAGTTCCTGATCGACGCCGTCACCAGGACCGGCGGCCACCTCGGCCCGAACCTCGGCGTGGTCGAGCTGACCATCGCCCTCCACCGGGTCTTCGACTCGCCCTACGACCGGATCGTCTGGGACACCGGCCACCAGAGCTACGTCCATAAACTGCTCACCGGCCGCCAGGACTTCTCCGGACTGCGCAGCAGGGGAGGGCTCTCCGGGTACCCGTCGCGCGCCGAGTCCGAACACGACCTGGTCGAGAACTCGCACGCCTCCACCGCCCTCTCCTACGCCGACGGCCTCGCCAAGGCGGCCCGGCTGCTCGGCCAGTACGACCGGCAGACCGTCGCGGTCATCGGCGACGGCGCGCTCACCGGAGGGCTCGCCTGGGAGGCGCTCAACAACATCGCCGAGGCGCGGGACCGGCCGCTGGTCATCGTCGTCAACGACAACGAGCGCTCGTACGCCAGGACCATCGGCGGCCTCGCCAACCACCTCGCCACGCTGCGCACCACCCAGGGCTACGAGCGCTTCCTCGCCCTCGGCAAGGGAGCGCTCCAGCGCACCCCGCTGGTCGGGCAGCCGATCTTCGACGCGCTGCACGGCGCCAAGAAGGGGTTCAAGGACGCCTTCGCCCCGCAGGGCATGTTCGAGGACCTCGGGCTGAAGTACCTCGGCCCGATCGACGGCCACGACCTCGCCGCCGTGGAGCAGGCCCTGCGGCAGGCGCGCGGTTTCGGCGGGCCGGTGATCGTGCACTGCCTGACCGTCAAGGGCCGCGGCTACCGGCCGGCCGAGCAGGACGAGGCGGACCGGTTCCACGCCGTCGGGCCGATCGACCCGTACACCTGCCTGCCCGTCTCGCCCAGCGGCGGCGTCTCCTGGACGTCCGTCTTCGGCGACGAGATGCTCGCGCTCGGCGCGGACCGGCCGGACGTCGTGGCGATCACCGCCGCGATGCTCCAGCCGGTGGGACTGGCCAAGTTCGCCAAGGCGTACCCCGAGCGGATCTTCGATGTCGGGATCGCCGAACAGCACGCCGTCACCAGCGCGGCGGGGCTGGCCACCGGCGGGCTGCACCCGGTGGTCGCCGTGTACGCCACCTTCCTCAACCGGGCCTTCGACCAGGTGCTGATGGACGTCGCCCTGCACCGGCTCGGCGTCACCTTCGTGCTGGACCGCTCCGGGGTGACCGGCCCGGACGGCGCCTCGCACAACGGCATGTGGGACATGTCGATCCTCCAGGTCGTCCCCGGCCTCCGGCTGGCCGCACCGCGCGACGCCGACCAGCTGCGCGCACAGCTGCGCGAGGCCGTGGAGGTGGCGGACGCGCCGACCGTGGTGCGCTTCCCGAAGGCCGACATCGGCCCGGCCGTCCCGGCCGTCGAGCGGATCGGCGGCGTGGACGTGCTGCTGCGCACCGGGGAGCTGCCCGAGATCCTGCTGGTCGCCGTCGGCACGACCGCGGCCGCCGGGCTGGACGCGGCGCGGCTGCTGCTCGCCGAGGGCTTCACCGCGACCGTCGTCGACCCGCGCTGGGTCAAGCCGGTCGATCCGGCGCTGCCCGCGCTCGCCGCCGCACACCGGCTGGTCGTCACGGTCGAGGACAACGGGCGGACGGGCGGTGTCGGCGCCGCCGTCGCCCAGGCGCTGCGGGACGCAGACGTGGACGTCCCCGTCCGGGTGCTCGGCCTGCCGCAGGAGTTCCTCGGGCACGCCGCCCGTGGCGAGATCCTGGAGGAGACCGGCCTGACCGGCACCGGGGTCGCCGCCCAGACCGCCGCCTTCGCCAAGAACCTGCTACCGACCCGAGGAGCGAACCAGCGCCATGCCGGCTGACCCAGACGCACCCGACGCCCGTACCGGGGCCCCTTTCGAGGCCGGCACCGGGGCCCGTGCCGGGGCCCGCTTCGACCTCGCCGCCCTGATCGCCGAACGCGGTGCGGAACGCTACGAGCTGCACAGCCGCTACCTCAACCCGCAGCTGCCGCGGATGCTGCACACCATCGGCTTCGACAAGTACTACGAGCGCGCCCAGGGCCCGTACTTCTACGACGCCGAGGGCAACGAGTACCTCGACATGCTGGCGGGTTTCGGCATCTTCGCGCTGGGCCGGCACCATCCGGTGGTGCGCTCGGCGGTCCAGCAGGTGATGGACCTCGACCTGCCCGACCTCGTCCGCTTCGACTGCTCGCCGCTGCCCGGCCTGCTCGCCGAGCGGCTGCTCGCCCACACACCCGGCCTGGACCGCGTCTTCTTCGGCAACAGCGGCACCGAGGCGGTCGAGACGGCGCTCAAGTTCGCCCGCTACGCCACCGGGCGCAAGCGGGTGCTCTACGCGGACCACGCGTTCCACGGGCTGACCACCGGTTCGCTCTCGGTCAACGGGGAGAGCGGCTTCCGCAAGGGCTTCGACCCGCTGCTGCCGGACACCGCCATCCCCCTCGGCGACCTCGGGGCGCTGGCCAAGGAGCTGAAGAGGGGCGACGTCGCGGCACTGATCGTCGAGCCGATCCAGGGCAAGGGCGTCCAGGCGCCGCCGCCGGGCTGGCTGCGCGCGGCGCAGGCGCTGCTGCACGAGCACAAGGCGCTGCTGATCTGTGACGAGGTGCAGACCGGCATCGGTCGGACCGGCGAGTTCTTCGCCTACCAGCACGAGGAGGGCGTGTTGCCCGACCTGGTCTGCGCGGCCAAGGCGCTCTCCGGCGGCTACGTGCCGGTCGGGGCGACCCTCGGCAAGAGCTGGATCTTCGAGAAGGTCTACTCCTCGATGGACCGGGTGCTGGTGCACTCGGCCAGCTTCGGCTCCAACGCGCAGGCGATGGCGGCCGGGCTCGCGACCCTGGAGGTGATGCGGGACGAGAAGGTGGTGGAGAACGCCCGCCGGGTCGGCGACCTCTTCCGGGAGCGGCTGACCGCGCTCGTCGACAAGTACGAGCTGCTGGCCGAGGTCCGGGGCCGCGGTCTGATGATCGGCATCGAGTTCGGCCGCCCGAAGTCGCTCAAGCTGCGGACCGGCTGGACGGCGCTCCAGGCGGCGCGCAAGGGGCTGTTCGCGCAGATGGTGGTCGTCCCGCTGCTCCAGCGGCACCGGATCCTCACCCAGGTGTCCGGCGACCACCTGGAAGTGATCAAGTTGATCCCGCCGCTGATCATCACGGAGCGGGACGTCGACCGGTTCGTCGACGCCTTCACCGACGTGATGGACGACGCGCACCGGGGCAGCGGCCTGATGTGGGACTTCGGCCGCACGCTGGTGAAACAGGCGGTCGGCAACCGCTGAGCCGCGCTCGCGGACGGAGTGGGAGGCCGGGCCAGGCCGGCTTCCCACTCCGTGGGAGATACCGCGTCAGAGCTCGGTCCGGCGGCGCCGGATGACGATGACGAGATCGACGGCGGCGAACAGGGTGAGGAGCCCACAGGCCACGGCGAACCCGGTGAGGGTGCCCCGGCTGGGGGCGCCGAAGGCCGGGGCGTTCGCGGCCCAGACCGCGAAGGCCACGGTGGTGAGGGCGAACAGCGGGGTGAAGGTCAGGGCGAGCAGGTAGCGCAGCTTGAGATCACTGCGGGCGGTGGCGGGCTCGGTGCCGCTCCGCCAACGGCGGGGGGTGGTGGTGCGCACGCCGGTCACCTCCTCCTGAAGCCTTGCTTCCGCCGCGGTCACCCGGGCGTTCCGGTCTACGATTCCAGCGTACGTCCGGGGTGCGAGGCGGGGAGGGGCCATGACGGAGGCGGACGCGGAGGGCTACGCGGGGCTGCGGGTGGAACGGGCCCAGGAGCTGGCCGGGCGGCACGGCTGGGCATCGGTCCGGGTGCTGCCCCCGGGGGCGATGATGACCATGGACCACCGGGAGGGGCGGCTCAACCTCGCGGTGCGCGACGGGGTCGTGGAACGGAGCTGGGAGGGGTAGCCTCCGGCCGCGCAGTGGCGGGCCGGGCCGCGTCGGGCTGCGACCGGTCGGGCCGCGTTCTGTCCGGCCGTGTTCTGTCCGTCCGTGCTCTGTCCGTCCGTGCTCTGCCGGAACGGGCCGGGGCCGGTTGAGGGGTGGCCGGTGGTGGGGCGGCGGGCTGCACGGTGTCGCGCCGGCGGGCCCGGCGGGCGGTCAGCCGCTGCTCGGCGGCGGTCACCAGGGGCTCCAGCAGCGGCAGCGAGAGCAGTACCAGCAGCCCTGCGGCCCAGCCGGCCAGGACGTCGGTGACCCAGTGGGTGCCCAGGTACACGATGGTGAGCCCGACCGAGCAGGCGGTGGCGGCGGCGAGCACCGCGCCGGTGCGCCGCCAGCGGACCGCCAGGTGGGCGAGCACGCCCCAGGTGACCACGGCGTTGGCGGTGTGTCCGGACGGGAAGATGGTGCCGCCCGAGAAGAACTCGGGCGAGCCGACGTAGTGCGCGTAGTGCGGGCCGAGCCGACCGGTGACGATCTTGACGCCGCCGACCGTGACGTTGAGCAGCAACAGGGCGGCGCCCATCACCAGCAGCGGGCGCAGCCGCCGCAACCGGTGGGCGCGCCAGCCGAGCCAGGCGAAGGCGGCGATGGCGGACGGACCCCGCTGGCCGGCCACCACCCAGTTGTCCAGCAGCGGTTCCAGGCTGGGCCACCGCTCGTACGGGCGACAGCCGCACCGACCAGTCGAGGTCGACCAACGCGCTGTCGAGCAGCACGCCGGCCACCACCAGCAGGTAGCCGAGGCAGGTGGCGGCCAGCAGGCCGGCCCGGCGCCGGTTCAGCGGGGGCCAGCCGGGCTCTCCGGCGACGTCCCCCGGGGTGCGGCTCGGGCGCTCGCGGCGGGTGGTCAGGTTTTCCGGCAATTCACTCGGCGCTTGCACGCCGGTGACCCTACCCAGCAGGTCCGCGGCATTCTCCGAGGAATTCGGAATTCTCCGTTAAAGTGCCTATGTGACCGTAGCCGGCTCGCTCGGGGTCGGTTTTCCGATATTCTTTCGTCGTATATCAGTACAGTCTTCGGGAATCTTTCCCCAAGGGCGGGCAAAGCGAACGGAGCGGGAGACCGGCCGGGCCGGTTCCCACTCCGTGGTAACCCTGTGTAGGTTCGGTGCCTCAGTCGAGGGGGCCGCCGGCCACGTAGATCACCTGGCCGGAGACGAATCCGGCGCCCTCGCTCGCCAGGAACGAGATGGTGTGCGCGACGTCCTCGGGCAGGCCGACCCGCTGGACGGGGATCTGCGAGGCGGCGGCGCGCTTGAAGTCCTCGAACTCCATGCCGACCCGCGCGGCGGTGGCGGCGGTCATGTCGGTGGCGATGAATCCGGGGGCGACGGCGTTGGCGGTGACGCCGAACTTGCCCAGCTCGATGGCCAGCGTCTTGGTGAAGCCCTGCAGGCCGGCCTTGGCGGCGGAGTAGTTGGCCTGGCCGCGGTTGCCCTGGGCGGAGGAGGAGGACAGGTTGACGATCCGGCCGAAGCCGGCGTCCACCATGTGCTTCTGGACGGCGCGGGTCATCAGGAAGGCGCCGCGCAGGTGCACGTTCATGACCGTGTCCCAGTCGGACTCGGACATCTTGAAGAGCAGGTTGTCGCGGAGTACGCCCGCGTTGTTGACGAGGACGACCGGGGCGCCGAGCTCGGCGACGATCCGGTCGACCGCGGCCTGCACCTGGGTGGCGTCCGAGACGTCGGCGCCGACCGCGACGGCCCGCCCGCCCGCGGCGGTGATCCGGTCGACGGTGTCCTTGCCGGCCGCCTCGTCCAGGTCGAGGACGGCGACGGCGTAGCCGTCGGCCGCCAGGCGCTCGGCGGTGGCGGCGCCCAGTCCACGTGCGGCGCCGGTGACGACGGCGACCCTGGGGGCGGTGGTCTGCTCGGTCATGCTCGCTCTCGTCTCTCTCGGATCTGGCTCGGGTGTGGCTCGGGTGGTGCTCCGGGGAGCGCCCGGTGTCGGCCCGGTACCGGTCTGATGCTGCCCGGTGCCGGCCCGATGGACGGTCCGGTGCCGGTCGCGGCTTCCGGTCCGTCCGTCGTTCGCTCGCGACCGGATCCGTGGGTGGAGCCGGTCGCGGGGCCGGGTGGGGCCCCGTCCCCGGGGCGGACCGCCGGGTGGGCCATACCCTACCGGCGAGTAAGGTCCGCGGCCAGGGCGGAAGTCGCAGGTGACCGAGGGTAAGGACCGACCGGTCGGCTTTCTCCTGCAAACGGGTTACTGACGGGTCGGCACGGCGCGTAAATATGCCAATGTTGCCGAACCTGCGTCTACTATCCGCCCCCGCCTGCCAGCGAGGGCCCGCCGTTTGTATAGTGTCCGCCAGCAGCCACCGGCTGCACGGCTGGAGCGCCCTCCCTCACAGCGGGACGCCCACTCGCCGTTACTGCCCCACCCGGGTGTCCCACACACACCGGGTGTGACATCGGGACGGATACATGGTGCTGGGGGAGATCCCGACGACCCGCGTGTCCGCGCGACTGCAGCAGTCGCCCGGTCACCTCATCCGCGTTGCACAGCAGGTTCACACCAGGCTGTGGTCAGAACATGTCGGAGCCGATCTCACGGCTCCGCAGTTCGCCGTACTGCTGGTCCTCGCCCTCGAACCGGGTGCGGACCAGCGGACGGTCGGCGAGCGCGCGTCGCTGGACAAGGCCACGATGGCCGAGATGGTCGCCCGGCTGGTCCGGCGTGGCCTGGTGCTGCGACGCCGCGACCCGGCCGACGGCCGGCGCAAACTGCTCGCTCTCTCGCAGAGCGGCGCACAGGCGGTGCGCGAGGCCACGGGTGGCGTGGTCCGCGTGCAGCGCACGCTCTTCGAGCCGCTCACGGCGGAGGAGCAGCTGGAGATCGTGCGGGTGATGGCCAAGATAGCCAGGCTTGAACCCGCTGCGGTCGCCGTCCTCACCGACGCGCGGCCGATGCTGGACGCCCAGCGGGCGATCGGCTACCTGATCAGGGTGAGCCAGCAGGTGCACACCAAGCTCTGGTCGGAGCACGTCGGTTCGGAGCTGACGGCGCCGCAGTACGCGGTGCTCGACGCGCTCGAACTGGAGCCGGGCGCCGACCAGCGCACGGTCGGCGAGCTGGCCTCGCTGGACAAGGCCACGATGGCCGAGATGGTGAGCCGGCTGGTCCGGCGCGGCCTGGTCCAGCGTCGGCGCGACCCCTCGGACGGGCGGCGCAACCTGCTGTCGCTCTCGCCGGCGGGTCAGGACCTGCTGCACCGCTCGGCCGCGGGCGTCGCCCAGGTCCAGCGGCTGCTGCTGTCGCCGCTCGACGAGCACGAGCACGAGCCCGCGCTCGCGCTGATCGCCAAGGCGGCTCGGCTCTAGGCTTCGCCCTTTGAGCTCCAGCCAAAACGATTCGCCAACGCACTGAAGGCCGCCGACCCGTCAGAGGGAGAGCGGCCTTCGGGCTTGACGGCCGCGTCGCCCCTGAGGGCCGTGCCGCGCGTGACGGGCATGCCGGGTACGACGGCCGCTTCGCGCCCGGACGACGAGCCGGGCCCGGTTCCGGCCCGGGCGTGCCCGGCGGGGCCGCCGGACGCACCCGGGCCGGGACGCGTCAGTTCCAGTCGAACTCCTGCGGGTCCGGCCCGATCCGCTTGCCGGTGGCGACGCCCGCGATCGCGGCGAGGTCGGCCGCGTCCAGCTCGAAGCCGGTGACGTCCAGGTTCTCCTTGATCCGCGACGGGGTGACCGACTTCGGGATCGCGATGATGCCGCTCTGCAGGTGCCAGCGGAGCACCACCTGGGCGACGGTGCGGCCGTGCTTCTCGGCGATCTCCGCCAGGGCCGGCTCGGAGAGCAGCTCCTTGCCCTGGCCCAGCGGGCTCCAGGCCTCCGTGGCGATGCCGTGCTCGGCGTGGAAGGCGCGCAGCTCGTCCTGCGGGAAGTAGGGGTGCAGCTCGACCTGGTTCAGCACCGGCTTGACCGAGGCCTCGTCGAGCAGGCGGGTGAGCTGCTGGGTACCGAAGTTGGAGACGCCGACCGACTTCACCCGGCCGTCGGCGAGCAGCTGCTCGAAGGCCTTCCAGACGTTGAGGTAGCTGCCGTGCATCGGGCGCGGCCAGTGGATCAGGTAGAGGTCCACGTAGTCGAGGCCGAGCTTGGCGAGCGAGGCGTCGAACTCGCGCAGCACGGCGTCGCGGCCCTGCTCGCCGGACCAGTCACGGGTGCCGGAGTTCCACAGCTTCGTCGTGATGTAGAGGTCCTCGCGGGCCACTCCGCCGGCGAGGGCCTCGGCGACGGCCTGGCCGGTGCCGGCCTCGTTCTCGTAGATGGCCGCGGTGTCGATCGAGCGGTAGCCCGCCCCGATGGCGCTGCGGACGGCCGCGGTGGCCTCCGCGTCCGGGACCTGCCAGACGCCGAAGCCGAGCTGCGGGATCTGCGAGCCGTCGTTGAGGGTGACGGTGGGGATGCTGCTCACGGGACGGGGTGCCCTCCTGGTCGTCCATCTGCTTCCACAGGGGCAACCGGTGGGGCGGCCGGGTTTGTTCCCGAAGCGGAAAGGAATTTTCCAGCGCGGTGTACCGGCGCACGCAGTGGCTTGCCGAGGGTCCGATCGGACGCCCCGGGCGTCCAGGGAGGGGCGCGAGCGGGGGCGCGCGGCGCTGAAAACCTGTTGCGTAGGTCACATTCGGGTTGGCAGGCTCGCTGCCATGACCTCCTGAACAGCCCCGGCCGTGACCGTGCCGGCCGCATCCCCGCTCCTCGCATCGGCGCGCGACCCGCGCCTTCTGTGCCACCCGCCCGTCCCACCCGCAACGGAGCGTCATGCCGCTCAAGACCCTGCCGCTGGCCGATCCCGGCGGCCCAGACCTCTCCTCCCCCCTCGCCTTCCTGCGCTGGCTCCAGCGCAGCCAGCGGCGCGGCCAGGTGCGCGCCACCTGCTGGGCACTGCTGGAGATGGGCAGCCAGGCGGCCCTGCCGGTGCCGCTCGGCCTGGGCGTCCAGGCCGCCGTCGACGGTGATGCCGCCGGTGTCTGGCGGGCCGGCGCCGCCGCGCTCGCCCTCTCCGCCGTCGCCGCGCTCGGCGCCGTCCTGCTGCACCGGCAGGCGGTGTGGAACTGGATCCACGCCGCTACCCAGGTCCGCCAGCTGGTGGCCCGCCAGGCCTCGCACCTCGGCACCGGGCTCTCCCGGCGGATCGCCACCGGCGAGATCGTCGCGGTCGGCAGCGGCGACGTCGAGAAGATCGGCTGGTACGTCGAGCTGGTCGCACGGGTCCGCGGCGCGGTGATCGTCTGGCTGGCCGTCAGCACCGCGGTGCTGATCGCGGAGCCGGTGCTCGGCCTCGTCGTGCTGCTCGGCGTCCCGGTGCTGGCCGCCGCGGTCTGGCCGCTGCTCGGCCCGTTCGAGCGGCGCTACACCGAGCAGCGGGCGCTGGGCGGCAAGGCCACCGAGCTGGCCGCCGACACCGTCGCCGGGCTCCGGGTGCTGCGCGGCATCGGAGGTGAGGAGCTGTTCCTCGCCCGCTACCGGGCGGCCTCCCAGAAGGTCCGTTCCGCCGCCGTCCGCTCGGCCCGGATCTGGTCGCTGATGCAGGCCCAACAGGTGCTGCTGCCAGGCCTGTTCGTGGTCGGCGTCACGTGGTACGGCGCCCACCTGGCCGCGACCGGGCGGATGGGCATCGGCGCGCTGATCGCCGTCTACGGCGCCACCGCGTTCCTGGCGGCGCCGCTGCGCATCCTCGGTGAGGCCGCGCACGCCTGGAGCGTCGCCCGGGTCTCCGCCGGGCGGGCCGTCCGGGTGCTCTCGCTCAGCCGGACCACCGGCACGCCTGACGCGGAGCTGACCAGGCCCGCGCAGTCCGACCTGTACGACCCGGCCTCCGGGCTGACCGTCCGGGCCGGCGAGCTGACCGCGGTGGTGTGCGGTGACCCGGACTTCGCCGGGGAGCTGGCCGAGCGGCTCGGCGGGCACGTGCCGCTGGCCGACGGCGAGCAGCCGCAGCCGTCGGCCCGGCTCGGCGGCACCGAACTGGATGCCGTTCCGTTGGCCGAGGCGCGGGCGGCGGTGCTGGTCCACGACAAGGAACCGGTGCTGCTCTCCGGCACCCTGGCCGCCCTGCTCGACGTCCCCGCCTCCGGGCGGGTCACACCCGCCGAGGCGCTGGCCGCCGCCCGTGCGGAGGACGTGCTGGACGCCCTGGTGGACGGCTCGCCCGACTGCGGAGGCGATGCGATGCGGGCCGGGATCACCGAGCGCGGCCGCTCGCTCTCCGGCGGCCAGCGCCAGCGGCTGGCGCTGGCCCGCTCGCTGCTGGCCGACCCGCCGGTGCTCGTCCTGGACGAGCCCACCAGCGCGGTCGACGCGCACACCGAGTCGCGGATCGCGGCCGGGCTCCGCAAGAACAGGGAGGGGCGTACCACCGTGGTGTTCGCGACCAGCCCGTTGCTGCTCGACCAGGCGGACCGGGTGGTGCTGCTCCAGGACGGCCGGGCCGTCGCGGCCGGGCGGCACCGGGAGCTGATGCACACCGAGCCCGTCTACCGCGCCGTGGTCACCCGCGACGAGGAGCCGGCCCCGGTCGGGGAGGGCGTGTGAACGGCACGGCCCCGTACCCGGACCGGCTTCCGAACGGCTCCGCACCGAACCGGGCGACGCCGCGGAGGAGCGCGGCGGCCGGGCAGCACCCGCATCACCCGCACCGCCGTAACCCGCACCCGCGCCGCCGTAACCCGCACCCGTACCGCCGGCAACCAGACCATCCGAGGAGCACCGTATGAAGCCCCCCGTCCAACGGGAACAGGGGCCGGCCACCACCCTTCCGGTCGGCTCCCCGGCCGCCGTCCGCGCCTACCTGGGGCTGCTCGCCCGGCGGCACCGGGCCGGGTTCTCCTCGGTGGTGGCGCTGCACTCGGTGGCCACCGTCGCGGGGCTGGTCGGGCCGTGGGTGCTCGGCACCCTGGTCGAGTCGCTGGCCACCGGTACGGCCGAGTCCACCATCGCGGTCGCCGTCGGCTGGTACCTTCTGGCGCTGGTCGTGCAGTCGGCCTTCACCTGGTGGTCGCGGTTGCGCGGCAGCATCCTCGGCGAGCGGGTCCTGGCGGACCTCCGGGAGGACTTCCTGGTCCGCTCGGTGACCCTGCCGACCGGGGTCCTGGAGCGGGCCGGCACGGGCGACCTGGTCTCCCGCGGCACCACCGACATCGACCGGCTGGACAAGTCGATCCGCGAGGCGGTGCCCGAGCTGGCCGTCGCCGTGGTCTCGCTGCTGCTGGTGCTGGGGGCGCTGGTGGTCACCTCGCCGCTGCTCGCCCTCACCTCGCTGATCGGCCTCCCCCTGCTGCTGGCCACCTCGCGCTGGTACTTCCGGCGCGCCCCGCAGTCCTACCGGAACGAGTCGGCCGGCTACGCCGCGGTGAACACCGTGCTCGCCGAGACGGTCGACGCCGGGCGGACGGTCGAGGCGCTGCGGCTCGGCGACGAGCGGGTCCGGCTGACCGACCGCAAGCTCGGCGAGTGGCTCGCCTGGGAGCGGTACACCCTCTGGCTCCGCTCGGTCTGGTTCCCGACCATCGACGCGGCCTACACCCTGGCGGTGCTCGGCACCCTGGTGCTCGGCGGTCTGTTCACGCTGCGGGGCTGGATCACCGTCGGCCAGCTGACCACCGGGGTGCTCTACGCGCAGGCTCTCATCAACCCGGTCGACCTGATCCTGCGCTGGTACGACGAGCTGCAGATCGGGCAGGCCTCGCTGGCCCGGCTGGTCGGGGTCCGCGAGGTGCCGGAGCACGAGAGCGACGAGGACGCCCGGCCGGACGGCCGCCGGGTCGAGGCGAAGGACGTCCGGTTCGGCTACCACGAGGGCGCCGACGTGCTGCACGGCATCAGTCTGGACGTCGCCCCGGGCAGCCGGGTGGCCCTGGTCGGGCCGTCCGGCGCGGGGAAGTCCACCCTGGGCCGCCTGCTGGCCGGGATCTACGCACCCGGCCGGGGCAGCGTGACGCTCGGCGGGGCGCCGCTGGCACGGATGCCGGCCGAGCGGGTCCGGGCCCAGGTCGCGCTGGTCAACCAGGAGCACCACGTCTTCGTCGGAACCCTGCGCGACAACCTGCGGCTGGCCGCGCCGGACGCCGACGACACCGAGCTGCGCGCCGCACTGGACGCGGTGAACGCAGGGGAGTGGGCGGACGCGCTGGCGGAAGGCCTGGACACCGAGGTCGGCTCGGGCGGTGCCGCGCTCACCCCGCCGCAGGCGCAGCAGCTGGCGCTGGCCCGGCTAGTGCTGGCCGACCCGCACACCCTGGTGCTGGACGAGGCCACCTCTCTGCTGGACCCGCGGGCCGCCCGGCACCTGGAGCGCTCGCTCTCCCGGGTGTTGGAGGGGCGGACGGTCATCGCCATCGCCCACCGGCTGCACACCGCGCACGACGCGGACGTGATCGCGGTGGTCGAGGGCGGGCGGATCAGCGAGTACGGCAGCCACCCGGATCTGGTGGCGGCCGGCGGCCCGTACGCGGCGCTCTGGCGCTCCTGGCGCGACGAGCGGTAGCCGGGGCCGGTGCTCGGCGGTGCCCGGGTACTCGGCCGAGCCGGTCATCGGCGGTGCCGGTGTTTGGCGGAGCCGGTGCTTGGCACTGCCCGGTGCTCGGCCGTGCCCGGTGCTCGGCCGTGCCCGGTGCTCGGCCGGGCACCCGGGGCCGGGCGTGAAACCCGCACGGGACAGGGTTGCCCCGTGCGGGTTACCCGGCGGGCGCGTAACCGGACAAACCGTCCGATCTCGCCGCAGACTGCGCGTGTGACCAAGATTTCAGACGGCTCGTCCGGATCCAAGCGCGATGAGATCGGTGGCATCCCCACCCGGTACATCGGGATCGGCGTCATCATCGTGCTCGCGGTGTGGTTCCTGTTCGCCAACCTCGACAGGGTGCAGATCCAGTTCTGGGTCTTCACCGTCACCGCGCCGCTGTGGATCGCCCTGCTCGCCACGCTGATCGCCGGTGCCGCGCTGGGCTGGCTGATGAAGGGTCGGAGCAGCCGGTGACCGCTGCCGCGCCCGCTTCCGGGGAGCCCGGCTCCGCCTTCGCGCCCCTGATCGAGCTCCGCGGCGTCAACAAGCACTTCGGGGACCTGCACGTGCTGCAGGACATCGAGCTGACGGTCGGGCGCGGCGAGGTCGTGGTGGTGATCGGGCCGTCCGGGTCGGGCAAGTCCACCCTCTGCCGGGCGATCAACCGCCTGGAGCCGATCGAGGCGGGCAGCATCCTCATCGACGGCCGCCCGCTGCCCGAGGAGGGCAAGGGGCTGGCCGGGCTTCGAGCCGACGTCGGGATGGTCTTCCAGTCCTTCAACCTCTTCGCGCACAAGACCGTGCTGCAGAACGTCTCGCTGGCCCAGATCAAGGTCCGCGGACGCCCGAGGGCGCAGGCCGACGCGAAGTCCCTGGCGCTGCTGGAGCGGGTCGGGCTGGTCGCGCACGCCGGTAAGTACCCGGCCCAGCTCTCCGGCGGCCAGCAACAGCGGGTGGCGATCGCCCGCGCGCTCGCCATGGAGCCGAAGGCGCTGCTCTTCGACGAGCCGACCTCGGCGCTCGACCCCGAGATGATCAACGAGGTGCTGGACGTCATGCGCCAGCTCGCGCACGAGGGCATGACCATGGTGGTGGTCACCCACGAGATGGGATTCGCCCGGGCCTCGGCCAACCGGGTCGTCTTCATGGCGGACGGGCGGATCGTCGAGGACCGCGCTCCCGAGGCGTTCTTCGGCGCCCCCGAGAGCGAGCGCGCCCGGGACTTCCTGTCCAAGATCCTGAAGCACTGAGGCCGCGTCATGAGAAGGCCGCGTCGTGAGAGCCGCGCCATGAGAAGGCCGCACCGTGAGAGCCGTTCCATGGGAGCCGCGTCATGAGAAGGCCGCGTCGTGGAGAGGGCGGTGTCGTGAAGAAGATCGTGGCCCTCGCGGTCCTGACGGCGCTGCTCGCCGGCTGCGGCAAGGAGGGCACCCCGCCGCCGAAGGGTCCGCAGCCCAGTTCGCTGCCCAGTTACCAGGTGCAGAGCGGCGCGGGCATCACGGGCTCGCCCACCCTGGACGAAGCCCGCCGCCGGGGCCACCTGGTTGTCGGGGCCAAGGAGGACCAGCCCTACCTGGGCCAGAAGAACCCGGCCACCGGGGAGTACTCGGGCTTCGACATCGAGATCGCCAAGATGGTCGCCGCCGACCTCGGCTTCACCCCGGAGCAGATCGAGTTCAGGACGATCGCCTCCGCCAACCGCGAGACCGCGCTGCAGAACGGTCAGGTGGACTACTACGTCGGCACGTACACCATCAACGACAACCGGAAGAAGCTGGTCGGCTTCGCGGGCCCGTACTACCTGGCCGGCCAGTCGCTGCTGGTGCGCAGGAACGACAACACGATCCAGGGCCCGGAGGACCTCGCCGGCAGGAAGGTCTGTTCGGCGGCCGGTTCGACGCCCTACCAGCGGATCCAGAAGCAGTACCCGAAGGCCAGGCTGATCGCCTACGACACCTACTCGGCCTGCGTGGACAACCTGATCACGGCCCAGGTGGACGCCGTGACCACGGACAACACGATCCTGATGGGCTACGCGGCCAAGGTGCCGGACGAGATGAAGGTGGTCGGGCCGCTGTTCTCCCAGGAGCCGTACGGGATCGGGACGCCGAAGAACGACACGGTGCTGCGCGGCGCACTGAACGACGCCCTGGCGCACCACCAGGAGAACGGCGACTGGAGGAAGGCCTACGACGCCACCCTCGGCCTCTCCGGGGTGCCCGCCCCCACCCCGCCGCCGATCGACCGGTACTGAGAGGGCCGCTGTGAAAACGCTGACCGACAACTGGTCGATCTACTGGCACGGGTTCCTCGGCACCCTCTCGCTCTTCGTGGTGAGCGCCGTGCTGGCGCTGGTGCTCGGGGTGCTGATCGCGAGCTTCCGGGTCTCACCGGTGAAGCCGCTCCGGGTCTTCGGCACCACGTGGGTGACCCTGCTGCGCAACACCCCGCTGACGCTGCTGTTCTTCATCGTGGTGCTTGGCCTGCCGCGGTTCGACATCACCCTCCCCTTCTTCGCCTTCGCCGTCCTCGCCCTCGGCTGCTACACCTCGGCGTTCGTCTGCGAGGCGATGCGTTCAGGCGTCAACACCGTGCCCACCGGCCAGGGCGAGGCGGCCCGCAGCCTGGGGATGACCTTCGGCCAGACGATGGGCCTGGTGGTGCTTCCGCAGGCGTACCGGTCGGTGGTCGCGCCGATCGGCAGCGTGATGATCGCGCTGGCCAAGAACACCGCGATCGCCGGCGCGTTCAGCGTGACCGAGCTGCTCGGCACCTACCGGACCATCAACGAGATGGGCTACGGCATCGTCTGGACCTTCGTCTGGATCGCCGTCGGCTACCTGATCATCACACTGTCCATCAGTGCCGTCTTCAACCTGCTGGAACGACGAGTGGCGGTGGCCCGGTGACGGTGGAATCCTCGGCGCTCTACGACATCCCCGGCCCCAGGGCGCTCGCCAGGCACCGGCTCTACGGGATGATCGCGCTGGCGGCGATCGCCGCGCTGGTCGGCTGGATCGTCTACATGCTCTTCCACACCGAGCAGTTCACCTACGGGAAGTGGACGGCCTTCCAGTACGAGGGCGTCCAGGACCTGCTGCTGCGCGGGCTCGCCAACACGCTCAAGGCCTTCGGCTGGACGGTGCTGTTCGCGCTGCCGTTCGGCGCGCTGTTCGCCGCCGGGCGGCTCTCCGACCACCGGGTGGTGCGCGGGCTCTCCACGCTGGTGGTGGAGTTCTTCCGGGCCATGCCGCTGCTGGTGATGATCTTCTTCATCTTCGCCGCGCTCCAGGTGGAGCCGCTCTGGGCGCTGGTGGCCGGCCTGGTGCTGTACAACGGCTCCGTGCTGGCCGAGGTCCTCCGGGCCGGCGTGCTGGCGGTGCCGGCCGGGCAGCGCGAGGCGGCGTACGCGCTGGGGATGCGCAAGACCCAGGTGATGGCGTACGTCCTGGTGCCGCAGGCCAACCGCGCGATGCTGCCGGCCATCATCAGCCAGCTGGTGGTGGCGCTCAAGGACACCTCGCTGGGCTTCCTGATCACCTACGAGGAGTTCCTGCACGCCGGCAAGCTGATCGCGACCAACCTGGACTACGACCTGCCGTTCATCCCGGTGGTGATGGTGATCGCGCCGGTCTACATCGGGATGTGCCTGCTGCTCTCCTGGCTGGCCCGCTGGGTCGAGGCCCGCAGTCGGCACAGCCCGAGCATGCGGGGCGGGGCGCCGGTGGCGAAGGCCGAGGTGTCGATGGGGCTGCCGCCGTCCGCCCAGCCGTAGCGGTCCGGGCGCCCGTGGCCGGAGGAGTGGGGCCGGAGGTGCGGGGCCGGAGGAGTGGTGGGGCGGGAGGTTCGTCCGTAAACCATAGGTGCGGTCGGGGTTAGGTGAGCGCTCTCCAAAGTCTGCTTATGATTGCGCCCGACAGAACGGGCACGGGCGGGCGGAGGGGCAGTGGAGCCGGTATTCGACTCACGGCACATCAGGACCTTCCACGAGGTGGTCCGGGCCGGCTCCTACTCGGCGGCCGCCCGTGAACTCGGCTACACCCAGCCCGCCATCACCCAGCAGATGAAGGCGCTGGAGCGGTCCGTCGGGGTGCCGCTGTTCACCCGGGCCGGGCGCGGGCTGCGGCTCACCGAGGCCGGCGAGGCACTCTCCCGGCACGCCGAGCTGATCCTCGGCAGTCTCTCCGCCGCCCAGCAGCAGCTCGCCGCGCTCGCCAGGCTGCGCGCAGGGCGGGTCCGGGTCTGCGCCTTCCCCAGCGCCAACGCCACCCTGATACCCGAGGCGATGGCCCGGCTGCTCGCCGAGCACCCCGGTGTCCGGGTCGAACTGCTGGAGGCCGAGCCGCCGGACTCCGTCCAGCGCCTGCTCCGCGGAGAGTGCGACATCGCCCTGGCCTTCCGCTACCCGGGCGCCGCCACCGAGGTGCCGGACGGGCTGGACGAGATCCCGCTGATGGAGGACCTGCTCACCGTGCTGCTGCCGGTCGGCCACCCGCTGGGCCGCCGGCACGCCGTCCGGCTGGCCGACCTGGACGGCGAGCGCTGGATCGCCGGCTGCCCGCGCTGCCGGGCCAACCTGCTGCACGTCTGCGCGGAGGAGGGCTTCGCGCCCGACATCGTCTTCTCGACCGACGACAACCTCGCCGTGCAGAGCCTCGTCGCCGCCGGGGTCGGGATCGCGCTGATGCCCGCGCTGGTCCTCTCCTTCATGTGCCACCGCAAGGTCACCGGGCGAGCCGTCGAACCGCACCTGCGCCGGCAGGTCTGCGCGTACGTGCTGCGCGAGCACCGCCGCATCCCGGCCACCGCGCTGGTGCTGGACCACCTGCGGTCGGCGGCCGCGGCGCGCGTCGGCTGCTGAGAGCCACATCCGGCCGGGCCGGTGCCGGCGAGCGATTCATAAGCCCTGTTTGGGGTATTGCGAAAGAACCCTCGTTGGACGTGATAGGTCGACTGGGCCGAACCTGCTGGCATGACACCCTCCGCCACGGTCGGCAGCGACCGGCTCACCGAGCGCATGACCGCCCTGGTCGGCGAGATCCGTGCGGTCGTGGACCGCGGTCTGCCGCCCGAACTCACCGCCTACCTGGTCGGCGAACGTCTCGCCCCGCATCTGGGCGACGAGGGCCTGCTCACCGACGCCCAGCGCGAGGGTGACCCGGACCGCTACCGCCAGCACGTCCTGCACGCCGAGAGCGACGGCAGCTTCTCGGTCGTCGCGCTGGTCTGGCTGCCCGGCCAGCAGACCCCGATCCACGACCACGTCTCCTGGTGCGTGGCCGGCGTCCACCGAGGACAGGAGAGCGAGACCCGGTACCGGCTGGTCTCCGACGGGCGCACCGCCCACCTGGTCGAGACCGAGCACGTGGTCGGACCGGCCGGCACCGTCGCCGCCTTCGCCCCTCCCGGCGACATCCACCTCGTCCGCAACGCCTGTAGCTCCACCGCCATCTCGATCCACGTGTACGGCGCCGACGTCTCCCGGCTGGGCACCAGCATCCGGCGGGTCTACCGGCTGCCCGCCGACGACCAGCAGTGAGCACGACATGGCACTGACCATCCGGGAGCGGCGCGTCCGCACCCGCCTGCTGCCCCCGCTCGGCGGGGACGCCCCCGGCCTGCTGCTCGCGGCGCTCGGCGTGGCCGCCGCGCTCGCCGTCCACCAGGCCGTTCCCGCGGTGCCCAAGCTCACCGCCGCCGTCGTGCTCGGCATCGCGGCCGCCCACCTGCCCGGGCTGCGGCCCGTGGTCCGCGGCGTCGCCCGGCCCGGCCTCTCCACCGCCGGGCGGCGGCTGATGCGGCTCGGCATCGTGCTGCTCGGCCTCAAGCTCAGCCTGGACGACGTGCTCGGGCTCGGCTGGGCCACCGTCGCCATGGTGCTCGCGGTGGTCGCGGCCACCTTCGCCGGCACCTGGTGGCTCGGGCGCCGGCTCGGCCTGCCCGGCGACCAGCCGCTGCTCGTCGCCACCGGGTACTCGATCTGCGGGGCCTCGGCGATCGGCGCGGTCAGCCAGGCCGCCGGCAGCGAGGAGGAGGACGTCGCCGCGTCCGTCGCCCTCGTCACGCTCTGCGGCACCCTGGCGATCGCCGTCCTGCCGCTGCTCCAGCAGCCGCTCGGGCTCGGCGAGGCGGAGTTCGGGCGCTGGGTCGGTGCCAGCGTGCACGACGTCGGACAGGTGGTCGCCACCGCGCAGACCGGCGGGCCGGGCGCGCTGCGCGAGGCGGTGCTGGTCAAGCTGATGCGGGTGGTGCTGCTGGCGCCGCTGGTGGCCGGGGTCGCCGTCGCGGTGCGACGGGCCCGCCGGGGCGAGGCGGACGGCCAGGCCCCGGTCGGCAAGCGGCCGCCGATCGTCCCGCTCTTCGTGGCCGGCTTCCTGGTGATGATCGCGCTGCGCTCTGTCGGCGTGCTGCCCGACCGGGCGCTCACCCTGGCCGGGGACGCGCAGGAGCTGCTGCTGGCGGCGGCCCTGTTCGGCCTCGGCAGCGCCGTGCACCTGCCCACCCTGCTGCGCACCGGCGGGCGGATCGCGCTGCTCGGCCTCGGCTCCTGGGTGATGGTGGCCGGGGTCAGCTACGCGGGCGTGCTGCTCACGACGTAACCGGTCCCGGGCCGGCCTCCGCTATTGTCGGGCGGGTAGTCCGAGCAGCCGAGTACGCAGAGGAAACCGGATGTCCACCGCACTGCCCGAACGGGACGGCCACGACGCCGTCGTCACGCTCGACCGGCGGGAGGGCCCCTTCGGCGAGGTGGTGCTGCGGCAGCGCGGGCGGCACTTCGAGATCATCGCGAACGGCTGCTTCCTGATGGACACCGCGGACGGGCGCTCGGAGCGGCTGCTGATCCAGGCGGCGCTGGACGAGCTGGACCGGACGGGCGACGCGGCCGAGCGGCCGTCGGTGCTGATCGGCGGGCTCGGCGTCGGCTTCTCGCTGGCGTACGCGGTGGCCGAGCGGCGCTGGGGGCGGATCGCGATCGTCGAGCGCGAGAACGCGATCATCGACTGGCACCGGACCGGCCCGCTGGCGGCGTTCTCGGCCGGCGCGCTGGACGACGACCGGGTGGCGGTGCTCCACACCGACCTGCTGGAGTACCTGGCAGGGGCGGACGGCGAGCGCTACCACGCGCTCTGCCTCGACATCGACAACGGCCCGGACTGGACGGTCACCGACTCCAACGCCGGGCTGTACGGGGCGGACGGGCTGGCCGTGCTGTGGCACCGGCTGCAGCCGGGCGGGGTGCTGGCGGTCTGGAGCGCGCAGCCCTCCCCGGACTTCGAGGAGGCGCTGCGCGCGGCGGGCTTCTCGGACGTGGTCACCCACGAGATCCCGGTCGCCCGGGGCGTGCCGGACGTGGTGCACCTGGCCCGCCGCGCCGACTGAGCGGGCGCGGCGGGCCGGGCTTCGCACCCCGACCGCCGGTCTACTTCAGGCCGTTGTCCACCGCGGCCATCAGCTCGCCGTTGGCGGTGTCACCGTCGAAGGCCCAGATCATCGCGCCGGCCAGCCCCTGGGACTTGATCCAGGCGGTCTTGCGGGCCATCTCGGTCGGGTCGTCGTAGGTGTAGAACACCGAGCCGTTGTACAGGTACGCGTGGCCGGCCACCGGGTCCCGGTAGAGGGTGTAACCACCGCTCGTGGCGTACTCCTTGAGCTTGTGGTAGTCCTCGAACCCGGCCTCGTAGGTGCCCGGCGCGGGGCCGGTCGCGCTCTGGAAGAGGCCGTTGGTGGTGCCGCGCGGCACGCCCGTCCAGCCGCGGCCGTAGAACGGGATGCCCAGGGTGAGCTTGCTCTTCGGGGCGCCGCCGTTGACGTACGCGTTGATCGCGATCTCCGAGCTGAACTGCCGGTCCGGGGTGGACGGGTCGCCGGCCGCGAGCTTGAGCGCCGACTGCTGGTTGGTGCTCATCTCCCAGCCGCCGTGGTAGTCGTAGCCCTGGACGGTGGCGAAGTCGAAGGCGCCGAAAAGGCCCGGGACGTCGATGCCCGCGGTGATCTTCGCCGGGTCGGCCGGGAGGAAGGCGCTCAGCGTGTAGTGCTTGCCGGTGGTGGCGCCGAGCGCGTCCAGCTGGCGGCGGAACTCCTGGGCCAGCAGGGTGTAGTTGGCCTTGTCGGTGGGCCGGAAGATGTTCCCGTCGTGCCCGCCGGAGGCCGGCCACTCCCAGTCGAGGTCGATGCCGTCGAAGATGTTGGCCGCGCTGCCGGCGCCGCCGCGGCCGTCGATGACCGGCAGGTTGCCCTTGATGTACATGTCGATGCAGGAGCTGACCAGCGCCTTGCGGGAGGCGTCGGTGGCGGCCGCGTCGGAGAACCACTTGCTGTACGACCAACCGCCCAGCGAAATCTGGATCTTGAGGTTGGGGTACTTGGCCTTGAGCTGCTTCAGCTGGTTGAAGTTGCCGGCCAGCGGCTGGTCCCAGGTGTCGGTGGTGCCGGCCACCGAGCTGCCGGCGTCCCAGCCCTTGCCGAAGTCGGCCCAGGCGTCACCGGCGCCGTCGCCCGCGTTCGGGTCGTTGTCCGGGCCGGCCGCCTTGTTGGTGATGAAGCACTGCTTGGTGGTCGGGTGGATGTTGGCGAAGGCGTAGTTGAGCGTGGTGAGCCGGCCCGCCGAGCCGGAGGTGTCGAGCTTCTTCACGCTGTAGCCGCGGGCGTAGATGCTCCACTGCGTGAAGTAGCCGATCTTCAGCGCGCCGGGGTTGGTGCCGCCGGCCTTGGTCTTGCCGGTGACCGGGCCGGAGGCGGGGGAGACGTTGCCGGCCGCGTCACGGGCCTTCACCGTGAAGGTGTACGAGGTGTCCGGCGCCAGGTTGCCCACGGTGGCGGACGGCGTGGTGACGGTGGCGGCGAGCGCGGTGCCGTTGTAGACGTCGTAGGCGGTGACGCCGACGTTGTCGGTGCTGGCCGCCCAGGCCAGCGAGATGCTGTTGGCGTCGGAGCCGGAGACGGTGGGGGTGCCGGGGGCGGTCGGCGGCTGCTTGTCCGGGTCGGCCGGGGGCTTGGTGGTGGCGCTGACCGGGCCGGCGGCGGCCGAGCGGTTGCCCGCCGCGTCGAAGGCCTGGACGGTGAACTGGTAGGCGGTGCCGGCGGTCAGGCCCTGGACGGTGACCGCGGTGGTGGCGCCGTCCGTGGTGGCCACCTTGGTGCCGCCCTGGAACACGTCGTAGCCGGTGACCGCGACGTTGTCGGTGCTCGCCGTCCAGGAGAGGTCGACGGTGGTCTGGGTGGTGTTCCCCGCCCGGAGCCCGCCCGGAGTGCTCGGCGCGGTCTGGTCCCCGCCGGTGCCGTCGCACGGCTGGCCGTTCAGCTTGCAGTTGAGCAGCGGCTTGTAGCTGCCCGAGTAGGCGATGTTGAAGCCGAAGTTGTAGGTGCCGCCGGGCGGCAGGGCGGCGGCCCAGCCCGGGTTCTTGACCGTCACGTGCGAACTCGCCGTGGTGTAGCCCGCGTTCCACAGCGAGGCGACGGTGTTGCCCGACGGCAGGTCGAACTCCAGGGTCCAGCCGTTGACGGTGGTGCTGGATCCGTTGGTGATGGTGTAGCTGCCCTCGTAGCCGCTGCCCCAGTCGCTGCCCTTGGTGAAGGCCGCGGTGACGGACCCGGCGGCGTGGGCGGCGGTGGCGGGCAGGGAGGCGGCGAGCAGCGGGACGAGCAGTGTCCCGGCCGCCAGCAGCGGCAGCTTGATCCGACGTCTGCGCATGGTTGTGGCTCCTGTCCCGGGGTCTCCGGGCATGCCGGGTCGCCCCGTTACCTGTGGGGAGGTGTCAGGTGCGTGGAGCAGCGTGCGGGCGCTCCGGCCGTGGGGCGGCGCGGAGCGGGAGACCTCGGGCCGTCGGGGTGCCGCAGAGGATCCTGTGCTCCCCGAGAGTAGGGAGCCGGCCGGCAACTGGCAATAGGTCTGTACCAGTTGGCGGGCGTGAACATGACCGCGCGTGCGGGGAGGGCGGGTTGACCTGGGACGGCGCCAACCGCGGCCGTCTGTGCCCTTGTCCGGGGGCGGGGCGGGGCCGTGCTCCGGGGGTGGGGTGGCGCGGCCTCGGGGTGGGGTGGAGCGTCGGAGGGCCGCCCCGGTGGGGCGACCCTCCACGGTGGACCTCAGCCGAAGGGGCTGTTCTCCGGTGCGACGGCCGGCGGGGCGGCCGGGGCGTCCTGGGTGAACATGCCGGACGGCGGTGCGAAGGGGTTGAAGTCCGGCGGCGGGATCATCACCGGAGTGCCCTTGGGCTTCCGGTCCTCCTCCTGCGACTCCTCCTCGGACGGCAGGGTGACCGTCGGCGCGGGGACGGCCGGCGGCGCCGAGGGCGGCGGCGGGACGGGGGCCGACTGCTGCGGGAGGGTGGTGCCGAAGGGGTCGCTCGGCTGGTCGGCCGTCACCGTGCCGAACGGATCGGTGACCGGGGCCGACGCGGCCGCTGGTGCCGCGGCCGGGGCGACGGCGTTCATGGGCAGCGGGGCGAAGGCGAAGGGGTTGAAGTCCGGCGGCGGGATCATCACCGGGGTGCCCTTGGGGCGGTCGTCCTCCTCGGCGACCGGCACGGTGGTGTCGGTGAGCGTCGGGGGCAGCACGCCGAAGGGGTCGAAGTCCGGCGGCGGGACCGCCACCGGGGTGCCCGCGGACGCGGCGTCCGGTCCGTCGTCCGGGACGAGGATCGGCTCGGCCGGCGTCCGGTCGGCGACCGGGGCGAAGGGGTTGAAGTCGGCCGGAGGGACGCGCACCGGGGTCCCGCGCAGGTGCACCGGCAGCGGCGTCGGGTCGGCGGGGGCGGGATCGGTGAAGACCGTCGGTAGCGACGGAAGGCCGGCGGCGGCGGGCTCCGCGGCGGCGGGCTCCGCGGGGGCCGGTGCGGCCACGGGGGCCGGTGCCGGTGCCGGTGCGGCGGGAGCCGGGGCCGCGGTGACGCCGCGGGCCGGCGTCGGGGTGAGGACCGGGGGAGGGGTCTGCACCGGGACGGCCGGGGCGGTGAGCGTGCCGGCGACGCCGTCCCAGCCGAACTGCACGCTCGTCAGCAGTTCGGCGAAGGCCTCGGTGTACAGGTCCCAGTCCTGCGGCTGGCCCGTGGTGAGCTGGACGCAGAGCACCGAGACGCCGTCCGGCAGCGGGACGAACGCCTCCACCACCGAGGTGACCGCCCAGCGCCGTCCGCCGTCGGCGGCCAGCGTGCCGGGCACCGGGACGCTGCGTCCCTCGACCAGGACGGCGGCCGGGCCGGCCGGCAGCAGCACCGTCCAGACCTCGGCGTGCCGGCGGACGGTGGCCAGTTCGGTGGCGAGGCCGGCGATCGGCAGCGGGTGCCGGGCCAGCGAGACCACCAGGGTGGCGTCGCTCGGGCGGCCGTCCACCTCGACCGCGCAGACGCCCGCGTAGACGGTGCCCGAAGCGGTGAGGACGTCCGCCAGGGTGGCGGCGATCACCGCGAAGTCGCGGCGCGGCGCCGGGCCGGTGCCGCTGAACAACTCCTCGGCCACCTCGGCCAGATGGGCGGTCAGCTCGGTGGCGGCCGCGGCGGTGGCCGGGTCGAGGCCCTTACCGGCGGCCGCGGCGTCGGCGGCGGCAGGGCTGGTGGGCACCGTACGGGCAGAGACGCCGGGCGGACCGCCCGGGGAGGTCAGCGGGTGGAAGCCGGGCGGTACGACGAGGCGGACCTCGGCGCCGGCGCCGGTGGCCAGCTCGACCGGCTGCCGGGTCTGCTGCCCGGAGGCGAGCGCGGCCAGCGCGGCGGCGAACGGCGGGCGGAGCTTGGGGTCGGCGGCCTCACCGGACACCGGCAGCTCGAACAGCGCTGCCGAGAGGGTGCCCCGGTCGGCCACCGCGCCGCGCACCGCACCGCCGCCGTACCGGGCGAGCAGCGCGTCCGTGGCCGGTCCGGCCACCGGGGCGCCGGTGCCGGGGCGGGCCGTCCCGGCGGTGACGACGGTGCCGAGCCGGTCGACGGCGTCGTACACCGGGCCGTTGGGGGCGAGCCGCAGGTTGAACAGCGACTCGGCCGACGGGTGGGTGCCGCCGCGCAGCGTGGTGAGCGAGGCCGCCGGGTGGCGGGAGGCGTGCGGTGCGAGGAGGGCCTCGGTGAGCGCGCCGAGCGTCGCGGACACCTGCTCCGCGGCGGCGAAGGGATTGGTCTCCGCGGTGAACTGGCCGTCCTGGGTCAACTGATGAGCCCCCCGCTCTGCTGCGTCTGCGTTCGGTGGTCCGGTGGTCCGTGCGCGCCGGTGACCGGATGCGCCGTCGGATCCGTGGACATTCCTATCAGAGCCCGCGGTCGGGGCAGAACCGGCGGCCACTCCGGCGGGGCCGGCGGCGGTCGGTCAGCCGGCCGCGGAGCCGGTCGGTCCGCGGGTCGCGGAGTCCGTCGGCCCGTCAGCTCTCCGGTCCGTCGGCCGGTCAGCCGGTCAGCCGGTCAGCCGGTGGGTCGGCCAGCCGGTCCGTCAGTCCGAGGGCCCGGCCGCCAGCGCGGCGACGGCGTCCGCGATGCCCGGGACGGCGAACAGCCCGGCGAGGTCGCGCACGAGCCGCCCGGCCGGGCCGTCGGGGCGTTCCCCGGCGAAGAACCCGGCGAACTCGGCGGCCAGCGCGGGCTCGCGGGCGGCGGTCAGGGTCAGCGAGGCGACGAACTCCTGGACCAGGTGGAGCTGGAGCTCCTCCAGCGGCACCGAGCGCTCGGCCAGCCACTCCAGCGAGGTGATCTCGGCATTGGCGATCCAGGCGCGGACGGTGAGCCGCACGCCCGGGCTGGGCGAGGGGAGGGCCAGGTGCGCCAGGATCTGGTCGGCCGCGGCCTGCCGGACGTCGTCGATCACCGCGGTCGTCCCGGCGCTGGCCGCGACCGAGCCGCCGCGCAGAAGTGCGGCGAAGCCGGGGCCGTGGCTCTGCACGAAGTCCAGGTAGCGGCCCATCACCCGGTGGAGCCGGTCGGAGAGCGGGCCCTCGTGCGGTTCCTCGAACCGGCCGGCCAGCTCGCGTCCGGCCCGGCGCAGCGACTCCTCGTACAGCGCCTGCTTGCCCGGGAAGTAGTGGTAGACCAGCGGGCGGGAGGCCCCGGCGGCGGCCGCGATGTCGTCGATCGAGACCTCCTCCGGCGGGCGGCGGCTGAACAGCTCCAGCGCGACGGCGATCAGCTGCTCGCGCCGCTCGTCCACGCTCAGCCGACGGCGGGGCTTCTCACCACCCTTGCCACCGCCCTTGCCCGCCGCGTCGCCCGCCGCCTTGGCCGCGCCCGTACCGCCGGCCGGCCCGGTGTCGGGGCCGGTGGTCCGGTCGCTGCTCCGGTCGGTGCTCCGGCGGGGGCGCGCGGACGGGGGCGACGCCGACGGCGTACGGGAGGCCATGCGCGCCACCCTATCCGGCCGCGCTATCCGCGCAGCTCGCGGTAGCGGCGGTACGCCTCCAGCCCGTCGGGGACGAACTCGTCGCGCGCCAGCCGCTCGTCCAGCTCCGCCGGGGTGAGCCAGGCGTGCCAGGCGACCTCGGACTCCTGCGGCGACACCGGGCCGTCCCAGCGGGCCTCGTACACGTCGCACCACCAGGAGAGCCCGCCGCCCCGGTACAGGAACTTGAACAGCGGCTGCGGCTCGATCCCGTGCACGCCGAGCTCCTCCTCGGCCTCCCGGACGGCGGCGCTCGCGTACGACTCGCCCGCGCCGACCACGCCGCCGACGAACACGTCGTGCGCGCCGGGGGCGAACAGCTTGGTGTCGGTGCGCCGGTGCACGAAGATGCGCCCGGCCGGGTCGCGGACCAGGATGAAGACGCAGCGGTGGGTCAGCCCGTCCCGGTACACCTCTCCGCGCCGGGCGGTCCCGATCACCCGGTCGTGCTCGTCGACGACGTCCAGCAGCTCTTCGGCAGGGTTGGTCATGACGGACAGGTTAGGGTTTCCGGGCCCGGTTCGAACGCACCGAACGGAACTGCGCACGGACTCCGCACGGACTCCGGACACGGGCACGGTACGCATTCGGACGAGGCTGGGCGGCACGCGGTGGTGGAGATCTGGGGCGGGACGGCCGAGGGCTTCGAGCCGGTGCGCGACGCCTTCGCCCGCAACTTCCGGGAGTACGGCGAGCTGGGCGCGGCCTTCGCGCTGTACGTGCGCGGCCGCAAGGTGGTCGACCTGTGGGGCGGCGACGCCCGGCCGGAGGTCGGCGGGCGGCCCGCACCGGCCGTGCCGTGGACGGCCGACACCGCGCAGGTGCTGCGCTCGGTCACCAAGGGCCTGACAGCCACCACCGCGCTGCTGCTGGCCGACCGCGGGCAGCTCGACCTGGACGCGCCGGTCGCCTCGTACTGGCCCGAGTTCAAGGCGGCCGGCAAGGACCGGGTGCCGGTGAGCTGGCTGCTCTCGCACCAGGCCGGGGTACCCGCCCTGGACGTGCCGCTGCGCCTGGAGGACGTGCTGACCTGGGAGCGGGCGGCGGCGGCCGTCGCCGCCCAGGCGCCCGCCTGGGAGCCCGGCACCGCGCACGGCTACCACCCGTACACCTTCGGCTGGCTGGTCGGCGAGGTGGTCCGGCGGGTGAGCGGGCGGACCGTCGGGCAGTACTTCGCCGAGGAGATCGCCCGGCCGCTCGGCCTCGACCTGTGGATCGGGCTGCCGGCCGGCGCCGCCCCGCGGGTGGGCCGGCTGGTGGACCTGCCCGCGCCGGAGGCCGCCCGGACGGGGCCGAGCGGGCTGCGGCTGCGTCCCAAGCAGGCGGTGCGGGACGCCTACCAGGACCCGGCCTCGCTGACCGCCCGCGCCTTCGCCTCGGTGCGGCCCGGGGTGGACCTCAACGACCCGGCGGTCCAGGCCGCCGAGATCCCCGGCGCGGGCGGGATCGGCACCGCCCGTTCGCTGGCCCGGTTCTACGCGGCGCTGGTCGGCGCGGCCGACCGGCACGGCGGGGCCGGTGAGGTCCTGCCGGCGCTGTTCGGGCCGGAGCTGCTGGCCCGCGCGGTCGGCCCGGCGGTCAGCGGGCCGGACCGGGTACTGATCGTCAACTCGACGTTCGGCCTCGGCTTCTTCCGGCACGGCCCGACCTCGCTGATGGCCTCGCCGGCCAGCTTCGGCCACCCGGGCCGGGGCGGCTCGCTCGGCTTCGCCGACCCCGACCTCGGGCTGGGCTTCGGCTACGTCACCAACGGCATGCAGCCCGGGGTCACGGGCGACGTCCGCTCGCGGAACCTGATCCGCGCGGTGCGCGGCTGCCTCGGGCTGCCCGCCTGAGGGCCGGACCCTAGGCCTGGCCGGTCTCGAAGCGCGAGATCTTCCCGTGGTCGACGGTGAAGCGCCAGGCGGTGCGCATCTCGCCCCAGGTGTCGTTGCTGTAGTTGGCGATCAGCGCGTGCCCGCCGTCGGACTCGGACTGGACGTCCATGTGGCCGCGGCTGGAGAAGATCTCGCGCTCGGTCCAGTCGTCGACGTCGCGGTCGGAACCGTCGTCGGACATGGTCGCGTCGGGGGTGAGCAGATCGCGGAAGGCGGTCCGGTCGCCCGAGTTGACCGCGGCGACGAAGGCGCGGACGGCCGGGTCGGACAGCTTGGCGACGGCGATGGTCATGGGGTCTCCCAGGGGGACGAGGGATAGGGACCTCCTGTTTATTGCGTCGCCCGGGCGTGTCCGGGAATGTCGGCGGCGCGTCGGAGATTTTCCATTTTCGTGTGCTTAGATCCGCTATGGGCGATTTGCATGGAGAAGGGAGCCCCGTATGGGCCCGGCCGAACTGCTCGTCCTGACGTTCCCGCAGCAGACCATCACCGTCGAGGCCGCCGAAGCGCTCGCCAAGCTGCGCACCGGCGGCGACGTCCGGGTGATCGACTCGCTGGTGGTGACGCGGCACCCGGAGGGCGAGGCGACGTACGGAGAACTCGCCGACTTCGAGCACCTGCGCGGCGTCGTACCGGACGGGAGCGCCGAACTGCCGCTGATCGGACCGGAGGACGCCCAGGAGGCGGCCGAGCTGCTGGCGCCGGGGACGGTGGCGCTGCTGGTGCTGATCGAACACGTCTGGGCGCAGGAGACCGCCGAGGCGCTGCGCGCGATCGGCGGGCGGATCGCCTCGGGCGTCCGGATCCCGCCGGAACACATCGACGAGGCCGTTCGCGCCGCCGAGGCGCACCGCGCGGCCGGGAAGTGAGGACGCCATGTTCCGACCTCTGCGCCCGATCCGCCCGGTGCGGGTGATGCGGCCGGTGGGCGCGCCCCTGGTGCGCGGTCTGGTGGTGGGCGGCGCCGCGTACGCGGCCGGCCGCGGTGCGGCCGACCGTCGCCGGGGTGAGCAGGACCAGAACGAGGCGATCGCCGCGTTGCAGGCCCAGCTGGCCGCCCCGGCGGGAACGGCCGCACCGGCCGTCGCGGTCGTCGCGGCTGCGCAGCCGGGGCCGGCCGCGTCCGCCGTGCCCACCGCGTCCGGCCTTCCCGCCGTGCCCATCGCGTCCGCCGCGTCCGGGCTTCCCGCCGCGTCCGCCGGGGCGCCGGACCTCGCGGACAAGCTCGCCGATCTGGGCCGGATGGCCCAGCAGGGCCTGCTCACCCCTGAGGAGTTCGCGACCGCCAAGGCGCGGCTGCTCGGCGGGTGAGCTCGGGAGAAACGCGGCCGGGCGCCCCACCCGGGTGCCCGGCCGCGGACCACGGGGAGTGGTAACGGAGTGGGAAGTCGGCCGGCCCGACTTCCCACTCCGCGTTTTCGGGCCCGGTGCTCCCGGGCGGGGCGTGCCCCGCAGCGGGCCTGCCGGGGGCGGGTCGCGCCCGGCACCCGCGCCGGAGGCCTGCGCTCAGAAGCCCCTTGCCCGCGGGGGCCCCTTGCCCGGGGGCCTACCCGGGGGCCTAGAAGAGGCCGAGCGCGTCGGGGGAGTAGCTCACCAGGAGGTTCTTGGTCTGCTGGTAGTGCTCCAGCACCGCCTTGTGGGTCTCCCGGCCGATGCCGGAGTTCTTGTAGCCGCCGAAGGCCGCGTGCGCGGGGTAGGCGTGGTAGCAGTTGGTCCAGACGCGGCCGGCCTGGATGGCCCGTCCGGCCCGGTACGCGGTGTTGCCGTCCCGGGACCACACGCCCGCGCCGAGGCCGTACAGGGTGTCGTTGGCGAGGGCGATGCCGTCGTCGAAGTCCTCGAAGCGGGTGACCGCGAGGACCGGGCCGAAGATCTCCTCCTGGAAGATCCGCATGCCGTTGACGCCCTCGAAGACGGTGGGCGTCACGTAGTAGCCGCCCGCGAGCGACCCGCCGAGGTCGGCGCGTTCGCCGCCGGCCAGCACCTTGGCGCCCTCGGCCTGGCCGATCTCGATGTAGGAGAGGATCTTCTTCAGCTGGTCGTCGCTGGCCTGGGCGCCGACCTGGGTCTCGGTGTCCAGCGGGTTGCCCTGGCGCATCGACCGCACCCGCTCCAGGCCGTCGGCCAGCAGCCGGTCGTAGACCGTGGACTGGATCAGCGCCCGGCTCGGGCAGGTGCAGACCTCGCCCTGGTTGAGGGCGAACATCGCGAAGCCCTCCAGCGCCTTGCCGTAGAAGGCGTCCTGCTCGGCCGCGACGTCGGCGAAGAACAGGTTGGGGCTCTTGCCGCCGAGCTCCAGCGAGACCGGTATCAGGTTGCCGCTGGCGTACTGGGAGATCAGGCGGCCGGTGGTGGTCTCGCCGGTGAAGGCGATCTTGCGGATCCGGCTGCTGGAGGCCAGCGGGCGCCCGGCCTCCAGGCCGAAGCCGTTGACCACGTTGAGCACGCCGGGCGGCAGCAGGTCGGCGATCAGCTCGACCAGCACCAGGATCGACGCCGGGGTCTGCTCGGCGGGCTTGAGCACCACCGCGTTGCCGCCCGCCAGGGCCGGGGCGAGCTTCCAGACCGCCATCAGGATGGGGAAGTTCCACGGGATGATCTGGCCGACCACGCCCAGCGGCTCGTGGAAGTGGTACGCCACGGTGTCCTCGTCCAACTGGGAGAGGCCGCCCTCCTGGGCGCGCAGCGCGCCGGCGAAGTAGCGCAGGTGGTCGACGGCGAGCGGCAGGTCGGCGGCCAGCGTCTCGCGCACCGGCTTGCCGTTCTCCCAGCTCTCCGCGACGGCCAGCGCCTCCAGGTTCGCCTCCATCCGGTCGGCGATCCGCAGCAGCACCTGGGCGCGCTCGGCGGGCGCGGTGCGGCCCCAGGCCGGGGCGGCGGCGTGGGCGGCGTCGAGCGCGGCCTCGATGTCCTCGGCGGTGCCGCGGGCGACCTCGGTGAAGACCTCGCCGGTGACCGGGCTGGGGTTCTCGAAGTACTCGCCGCGGACCGGCGGCGTCCATCGCCCGCCGATCCAGTGCTCGTACCGGGGGCGGTAGTTGACGATGGAGCCAGGGGTGCCGGGGGGCTGGTAGACCGTCATGCTCTGGGGGCCTCCTCGCGTGGTCGGGGGGCACCGCCGCGGCGCGCTCGGGCCGGGCGGTGCGCCGGACCGCGGACCGGTGGCCCGGCGGTCCGGCGGAGGGTGCGGACGCGCACGTGGGCCGGGCGCCGCCGGGGCGCCCGCCGTCTGGCACCCTAGCCGCGGACGGCGGGCACGGCTACGGTCCGTACAGAACGCTTCCACGGAGGGTGCCTATTCGGCCGTTTTCCGTCATGCCGACGAGGGCCGGCCCGGGCCCGGACGGGTGTGCGTCCGGGTTCGCGCGGAGCCGGTCGGGCTCAGGCGGCGAGGTAACGGCCGGTGTGGGACTCCCAGTTGAGGTACCCGGCGAGCCAGGTGACCAGGCCGTCGGCGTAGCGCTGCGCGATGGTGCGCTCCACCCGGGACAGGCCCAGTTCGCGGTGGACGTCGGGGAGGCGGTCGTACAGCCCGCGGCAGCGCTCGACCATCAGCTGGGCCTCGTCCATCACCACGGCGCAGGCCTCCTCGGCCGAGCAGTGGCGCTCCCGCTGCACGATCATCACCAGGTTGTTGACGTCGCCACGGGGCGCCTCCAGCGGGAACGACCGGACGTCGTTGCTCAGCGAGGGGATGTCGGCGGCGAGCTGGCGGATCTGGCGGAGCACCGGGTGGTGGAGTATGGCGGCGGGCACCTCGAAGTGGCCGAGGCACTCCACCATGTCGAAGATGGTCTCCATCGCTGCGGTGCCGCGGCGCAGGGCCAGGTAGCCGTCGCGGTCCGGGGGCCGCTCGGAGATCCGGCCGGCGGCCTCGGCGGGGTGGCTGGCCAGGTACCACTCCCAGTTGTACGCGGCGCGTGCCTGCCAACGCGCGGGCATCCCGCGTACGCTGCGTTCCCAGAGGTCCGCGAAGGCGGTCTCGACGGCGGAGGAGGGGTCGGGCCTGCCGCCGTGCAGGACGGAGATGAGCCGCTCGCAGATCGGGGCCACTTCGGCGGGGCGGCGGCCGAGGGGGCCGTCGAACTGGTCGTCGAAGAGGAAGTAGAAGCCCATCAGGTCGGCGGCCAGGGCGAGTTCGTCCGGCCCGGCATCGGGGTAGCCGAGGGCTGCGAGGGCGACGACGTCCCAGTGCGCGTAGGAGGGGTGCGAGGGGTCCGGGAGCAGCGGGTGGCGGGTCAGCCAGTCGCGGTGCAGTTCGGCGGCGTGCGGAGCGTGCGGGCTTCGGCGGTGCGGGAACGGAATCTGAAGTGAGGTGTCGTCAGACATCGGACTCCCGGTGCGGCGGAGGGTGGGGGTGCTGGTGGTGCCTGTGCTGGTCGTGGGGGAGGGCGAGTTGGAGCGGCTGAACGCGGTGCGCAAATCGGCATGGCAAGATCAACTTGGCTCGGGGGCCGTAGAGTATCCGATGCAATGATCGGACGTTAGGGATATAGGGCAATTGCCCTTGGCAAGCTGTCCGAACCCTCAATCTCCGTTCCAGCCTGGGCGAATGCCCGACAGCACGCCCCCCACGGCGCTAACCTCGGCTCCAGGAGCAGGGTACGGCGAGGCGGAGGCGCGAGGGTGACCGAGCAGGGACACGAACTTCGGGCGGGGGCGGGTGCCGATGGGCGGGAGTCGGAGACCGTTCCGCACCGGGTCAGGCTGCGCGACCGTGACGCCGAACTCCGCTCGGCCGAGGCCGCGGTGGAGAAGCTCTGCCGCGAGTTCGCCGCCGGCGGCACCGAGATCGGCGAGCTGCTCACCTTCTCCGGACGGCCCGGCATCGGCAAGACCAGCCTGCTGCACGAGGTCCGCCGGATCGCCAAGCTCCGCGAGGGCGCCACCGTCCTGTTCGCCCGTGGCGGCGAGCGTCAGTCCAACGAGCCGTACCACGTCCTGCGCCAGCTGCTCCAGCCCGTCCTCGGCAGCCTCGACCCCGCCGAGTTCCGGCAGGTCATGGGCACCTGGGAGGAGGTCGTCGGTCCGGCCATGGGGCTCAAGCAGCCGAAGGCCGGGGCCCGCCGCCTCGACCCGCAGGGCGTGCGCGACGGCCTCGACTACGTCCTGACCCAGCTCGCCCCGCGCCGGGCGCCGCTGGTGATGATCGTCGACGACCTGCACTGGTCCGACCTCGAATCGCTCGCCTGGCTCGCCTCGTTCGCCCTCCGCGCGAGCGAGCTGCCCGTCCTGCTGGTCTTCGCCTACCGGGACGACATCGCGGACTGGCAGCCCGAGGCCCAGGAGCACCAGGCAGCCGTCACCTCCCTCGCCACCCGCCGGCACGAACTCGGCCGGCTCACCCTGGTCTCGGTCACCGACATGGTCCGCGCCGAACTCGGCGACAAGGCCGAGGACGCCTTCTGCTACGAGTTCTGGAACGTCGTCAACGGGAACCCGTTCGAGGCCGTCGCCCTCCTGGACCAGGTGCGCGACCAGGAGCTCGACCCGGTCGAGGAGAACTCCCAACAGCTGCGCGAACTCGCCGTGGACGCCACCGGGACGACCCTCACCGGCTGGCTGGAGCGGCTCGGCGCCAGCACCCTGCGGTTCGCCTGGGCCTGCGCGATGCTCGGCACCGACATCCGGCCGGACCTCGCCGCCCGGATCTCCACCCAGAGCCCCGAGGCCTCCCGCGAGTCCATCAAGCAGCTGCGCAAGCAGCGCGTCCTCACCCAGACGCCGAACGGGAACCTGGAGTTCGTCCACCCGCTGATCGGCAGCTCGATCTACAACACCATGAAGGAGTCCACCAAGACCGGCATGCACGGGGTGGCCGCCGCCGAGATCGAGAACGCCGGGCTCGGACTGCTCGCCGCCTCCCGCCACCTGGTCGAGACCTTCCCCGGTGAGGGGGACGACCGCACCGTCCGCAAGCTGCGCAAGGCCGCCCAGGAACACCTGCTGATCGGCGCGCCCGAGGCGGCCCAGCGCTGCCTGCACCGCGCCCTCGCCGAGCCACCGGACGACGACATCCGCGCCGAGGTGCTGTACGAGCTGGGCTGCTCCGCGCTGCTCACCGACCCGATGGCCACCGTCAACCAGCTGAAGCTCGCCCTCGATCCCGACGAGGGACCGCTGCGCCCCTCGCTCCGGGTCGACGCCACCTTCCGGCTCTCCGAGGTCCTCGCGCACAGCGGCCAGCTCGGCGAGGCCGCGCGGGTCTGCCAGGACGAGGCCGAGCAGACGGAGGACGACTCCGCGGGCCGGCTCCGGCTGGAGGCCGCCGCGTTCATGTGGCACGCCTACCGCAAGTCCGAGGAGGACGGTCCGGCCCGCTCCGAGCGGCTGGGCGAGCTCTGCCGCAGCCTCACCGGCCGCGAGGCCGCCGACCGGGCCGTCCTCGCACTGCGCGCCTGGGACCTCACCCTGCGCGGCGAGCCCTCCGCCGAGGTGCTGCGCCACGCGGACCAGGTCCTCGACCAGGGCCGGCTGCCCAAGGGCCTCGGCTGGACGGACAGCACCTGGGGCTTCGAACTGCCCGCCACGCTCGGTCTCTCGTACACCTACAGCGACCGCATCGCGCAGGCCGAGCGGCTCTTCGGCGACGCCATCGTCCAGTTCGAGATCGCCGGCTGGAGCGGTGCCCACCGCGGCTTCGCGTACTTCCTGATGGGCCTGGCCCGGTTCCGCCGCGGCCTGCTCGCCGAGGCCGAGGACTTCCTGCGCCGCGCCCTGCGGCTCTCCGAGCGGATCGGCCCCAAGCTGCCGCTCGCCTGGGACGCGGTCGGCGTCCTGGTGGACACCCTGATCGCCCGCGGCCGCACCAACGAGGCCTGGGACCTCGCGATCGGGTTCGGCTTCAGCCCGCCGTACCACGCCACCGCGATGGTGCTGCCCGACGCGGCCTCCCTCTACGGCAAGCTGCTGCTCGCCAAGGGCCGCAAAGCCGGGGCCGCCGCCGCCCTCACCGAGGCCGGCGCCCAGCTGGACGCCCGCGGCTGGCACAACACCGTGTGGGCGCCCTGGGCCGGCCACCTCGCGGTCGCGCTCGCCGAGGACGAGCCCGAGCGGGCCCGCGCGTACGCGGAGCGGTCCGTCCGGGACGCCCGCCGGTTCGGTACCGCCTCGGCGATCGGCACAGCGTTGCGGCTGCACGCCGAGATCGCGGACGGCCAGCAGGCGGTCGAGCTGCTGGAGGAGGCCGTGCGCCACCTCGGCCAGTCGCCGGCCGGCTACGAGCACGCCGTCGCGCTGGTGGACCTCGGTGCGGCGCTGCGCAGGGTCGGCCGGCTGGAGGACGCCCAGGAGTTCCTCTACCAGGGCATCGAACTGGCCCAGCACTGCGCCGCCGACGGCCTGGTCGACCGGGCCCGCCGCGAGCTGGCCAACTACGGCCTGCGGCCCAACCGCCTCGGCGACGTCCGGGAGATGCTGAGCCAGCCCGAGTGGGACGTCGCCCGGCTCGCCGTTCGGGGCGTGCCGCCGCAGCGGATCGCCGACGAGCTGGGCGTGCACCTCAGCCTGGTGAACCGGCGGCTGGCCGCCGTCTACCGCAAGGCGGGAAGCGGCCCGGACGGGCTCGCCTCGGCGCTCGGCCTGCCGCCCGAGCAGCGCGAGGGCACCGAGGACGGGCGCGAGGGCGCGGCCGGCCGGGACGGCGGCACGGTGGAAGCCTGACGACGGACGGAAGTACGACGGCGGGCGGACGCCTTCGACGGACGGACGCCTTCTGGCGAGCGAAGGTACGACGGCGGGCGGAAGCCTGACGGCGGCGCGCGGGGCGGCAGGAGCGCCCCCGCCGCCGCCCCGCTGACTAGGCTGGCCCACGGGGCGGCGAGCCCCGGACGGACCCGGTACCAGGGGGCCGCGGCGCACCGCGGCCGCCAGTGAGGAGCAGGTCATGGCGACGCCCCCGGCGAACGGGTCGCAGGCGACCGGTGTGCGGCGCGAGCCGCTCGAACCCGCGGGCGCGGGCGCCGCGATCGAGCGCTGGACGCTGCGGGCCGGCCCGTACGAGGCGACCGTGCTCACCCTCGGCGCCACCCTGCACTCCCTGACCGCCCCCGACCGCACCGGCCGCCCCGCCCAGGTGCTGCTCTCCAGCGACCGGCTCGCCGAGATCCTCGGCCCGGCCCGGCACTACGGCGCGGTGGTCGGCCGGTACGCCAACCGCATCGACGGCAGCAAGGTCACCATCGACGGCGAGGAGCACCCGCTCGCCCCGACCGGCGGCGGCGTCACCCTGCACGGCGGTCCGGACGGCTTCGTGCACCGGATGTGGGAGTCCGAGCCGCTGCCCGACGGCGTCCGGCTGCACCTGCACAGCCCGGACGGCGACCAGGGCTTCCCCGGCGCGCTCGACGTCACCGTCGACTACACGCTGAGCGCCGCCGGCGAGCTGGTGATCGGCTATCGCGCGACCACCAGCAGGCCGACCGTCCTCAACCTCACCAACCACGCGTACTTCAACCTCGCGGGCGAGGGCAGCGGCGACGTCCTCGGTCACCTGCTCACCCTGGACGCCGACGAGTACACCCCCGCCGACCACCGGCAGATCCCGTACGGGCGGACGGAGCCGGTGGCCGGCACGCCGTTCGACTTCACCTCCCCCCGGCCGATCGGCAAGTCGGTGCAGGACGAGCACCCGCAGCTGACCGGGCCCGGCGGCTACGACCACAACTGGGTGCTCCGCCCGCGCCCGGCCGACGGCACCCCGGCCCGGGCGGCGCTGCTGGAGGACCCGGCCAGCGGCCGCACCCTGGAGGTGCTGACCACCGAGCCGGGCGTGCAGGTCTACACCGCCAACAAGTTCCAGGGCGCCGTGACCGGTGCGAGCGGCGTGCCGTACGGGCCGTTCGCCGGGATCGCGCTGGAGACGCAGCACTTCCCGGACTCCCCGCACCACCCCGCCTTCCCCGGCACCGAGCTGCGGCCGGGGGAGGAGTTCCGCTCGACCACGGTGCTGAGGCTGGGCGTCAGCTGAGCCCGCCCGTGCCGAGCTCCCTGCGCATGCAGAGCCGCGGCCAACGGTCGAGGCCGTGCCCGGCCTCGCGGCGGCGGATCTCCCGCAGACCCGGGGTGACCTCGGCGTCGGCGAGCGGCCGGAAGCCGAGGCGGGCGTAGTAGGGGGCGTTCCACGGGACGTCGGCGAAGGTGGTGAGGGTCAGGGCGGGCGCGTCGGTGGTGGCCGCCAGGTGCTCGATCAGCGCCCGGCCGATGCCGCGGCGCGCGTGGCCGGGGTGGACGGACACCTGCTCGATGTGGAGGGCGCCGTCCACCGGCTCGGCCAGCAGGTAGCCGACCGGGGTGCCGCCTTCGCCCCCGGCGCGCCCCGCGCCCCCGCTGTCCCCGTCGCTCTCACCGCCCCCGCCGCCCCCGCTGTCGCCCTCGTCGCCCTCGTCGGAGAGGGCGACCAGTGCGGTGCCCCCGTCCAGGAAGTGGGCCAGCTCCTCGACGGTGGGCGGCTCGTCCTCGGCGATCTCCGGCATCCCGATGGCGGCGAACGGTGCCCCGGCGGCCCGTTCCAGCTCGCGCAGCAGTGGCAGGTCTTCCCCGGTGGCGGCTCTGATTCGCATGGGACCAGTCTGCTGCAAGGCCTTTCGGCAACCCAGCGTATTAATTACCGGGGTCTCTATCGGGAGGAAACGGACAAAGCGCCACGCCTTGGCCGCCTGTCAACTACCGTGCGGCCACGTCCAGGACACGCGGGCGTAACGATCCCCATTTCTTGCAGAAACTTGCTGCAAGGACTTTCCGTGGCGATTGCGCCGCTGTTAACTTCCTTCCGAGCCCGACGGCAGCAACGGTGCGGTCGGCACGAGGCAGCCATTATGCGCCTGTCTCCCAACATCTCGGGCACCCCCACCCCTCCCAAGGAGTTCTCATGCGGCGTGGCATCGCGGCCTCTGCCCTCGTTGTGGCCCTCGCGGTCTCGATGGCTGCCTGTGGCAGCAGCGGCTCCAGCTCGGACGGCAAGGCCGACGGGCCGGTCACCCTCACGTACTGGGACACGTCGAACGCCACCAACGAGGCCCCGAACTACCAGGCCCTCGTCAAGAAGTTCGAAGAGGCCAACCCGAACGTCAAGGTCGACTTCGTCAACGTGCCGTTCGACCAGGCGCAGAACAAGCTCCAGACCGCCATGGGGGCCAAGGGCGCTCCGGACGTGTTCCGCTCCGAGGTCGGCTGGACCGCCGCCTTCGCCAAGGCCGGCTACCTGGAGCCGCTGGACGGCACCCCGGCCGCCGCCGACGCCGGCGCCTTCCAGCCCAGCCTCGTCCAGCAGGCCAAGTACGAGGGCAAGCTGTACGGCGTCCCGCTGGTCACCGACACCCTCGGCCTGCTCTACAACAAGGAGCTCTTCACCAAGGCCGGCATCACCGCCGCCCCCAAGACCTGGGACGAGCTGAAGACCGCCGCGGCCGCCGTCAAGGAGAAGGCCGGCGTGGACGGCTTCTGGCTGAAGGCCGCCGACGGCTACTACGCGATGCCGTTCCTGTTCGGCGAGGGCACCGACACCGTCGACGCCGCCGGGAAGAAGATCACCATCGGCTCGGCCGAGGCCGTCAAGGGCATCGAGACCTACAAGACGATGTTCACCGCGCCGGGCACCGCCAAGGCCGACGTCACCAGCGACGCCTACGCGCACATGATGGACGCCTTCAACAGCGGCAAGGTCGCGGCGATCATCCAGGGTCCCTGGGAGATCACCAACATCTACAAGGGCACCGCGTTCGCCGACAAGAACAACCTCGGCATCGCCCCCGTCCCGGCCGGCTCCGCCGGCAAGGCCGGCGCCCCCACCGGTGGCCACAACATCTCCGTCTACGCCGGCTCGGACAAGGCCCACAAGGCCGCCGCCGAGAAGTTCGCCGCCTACATGACCTCCGCCGAGAGCCAGGCGTTCATCGCGCAGAAGAACTCCACCCTGCCGACCCGCGCCGACGCCTTCACCCCCGAGGTCAAGGCCGACCCCGGCATCGCCGGCTTCCAGAGCGTGCTCACCAGCGCCCGTCCCCGCCCCGAACTGCCCGAGTACAGCTCGCTGTTCGCCTCGCTGGGCACCAACCTCGGCAAGGTGGTCCAGGGCACCGGCACCCAGGACGGCCTGAACACCGTCGCCACCGACTACGCCAAGCTCCTCCCGGGCTTCGCCAAGTAGTCACCCGAGCCGCCCGGCCCGCCACCCCCGGCGGGCCGGGCGGCCAGACCCGTAGCAGCAGTCGCCGTAGCGAGGCGGCGGACCTCCCCGAGAAGGTGTCGAACATGTCAGTCGCCGTGCAGGGCGCCACCGGCCAGGGCAGCCGGGAGCGCGATCCGCGTCCGGGCCTGATGGAGCGCCTCAAGCGCTCGTACGCCAAGCACTGGTACGCCTACGCGATGATCGCGCCGGTCGTGATCGTGCTGGGCGTACTGGTGCTCTACCCGCTCGCCGAGGGCTTCTGGCTCACCCTCACCGACGCCAACAGCCTCAACGCCGCCCGCAAGATCGGCGTCAACGAGATCCCCGCCAGCTACAAGTTCGTCGGCTTCGACAACTACGCGGACATCCTCTGGGGCCCGGGCTCGTACGACCGCTTCTGGTCGCACTTCGTCTGGACCATCGCCTGGACCGCGATCTGCGTCTGCCTGCACTACACCGTCGGCCTCGGCCTCGCCCTGCTGCTCAACCAGAAGCTGCGCGGCCGCGCCGTCTACCGGATGCTGCTCATCCTGCCCTGGGCCGTGCCGACCTTCGTCACCGTCTTCTCCTGGCGGCTGATGCTCGCCGACGGCGGCGCCGTCAACAGCCTGCTCTCCGCCCTGCACCTGCCCGAACCCGGCTGGCTGGACGACCCGTTGGCGCAGAAGGCGGCCGCCATCCTGGTCAACACCTGGGTCGGCGTGCCGTTCATGATGATCTCGCTGCTCGGCGGCCTCCAGTCGATCCCGGCCGAGCTGTACGAGGCGGCCGAGATGGACGGCGCCACCCCGTGGCAGCGGTTCCGCCACGTCACCCTGCCGGGGCTGCGCACCGTCTCCTCGACCGTGGTGCTGCTCGGCGTGATCTGGACGTTCAACCAGTTCGCCGTCATCTTCCTGCTGTTCGGCGGCAACGCGCCCGACGCCCAGCTGCTGGTCACCTGGGCCTACCGGCTCGGCTTCGGCCAGCAGCCCCGGGACTACGCGCAGTCCGCCGCGTACGGCGTCATCCTGCTCTCCATCCTGATCGTCTTCACCGCCTTCTACCGGCGCTGGCTGGCCCGCAACGAGCAGGCCAACGGCTGACGCCCCGTCCCCCCAGCGACCACGAAGGCAGGTACCCCCGATGAGCACCACCACCGACCGACCCACCACCGCCGCCGCCGCGCGTCCCGCGCCGCCGGCCGGCCGTCCGCCCAAGGTCCGCCCGCGCGGACAGGCGAGCCCGGCCTCCCGCGCGCTGTCCCACGGCGCGCTGATCCTGGCCAGCCTGATCGCGCTCTTCCCGGTGGTCTGGATCCTCTACGTCTCGCTCGGCCCGGACAAGACGGACTACCTCCACCCGGGCGCCATCCTCGACAAGATGACGCTGTCGAACTACCACACGGTGCTGTTCGACACCGACTTCTTCACCTGGTTCGGCAACGCGTTCCTGGTCTCCGGCGTCACCACCGTCTTCGGCGTGCTGATCGCCGCCACCACGGGCTACGCCGTCTCCCGGATGCGCTTCCCCGGCCACAAGCCGCTGATGTGGTCGCTGCTGGTCACCCAGATGTTCCCGATCGCGGTGCTGATCGTGCCGATGTACACGATCCTCTCCGAGCTCGACCTGCTGGACAGCTACCTCGGCCTGATCCTGGTCTACTCGACCACCACGGTGCCGTACTGCGCCTGGCTGCTGAAGGGCTACTTCGACACCATCCCGGTGGAGATCGACGAGGCCGGCCGGGTCGACGGGCTCTCCCCGTTCGGCACCTTCTGGCGGCTGGTGCTCCCGCTCGCCAGGCCGGGCCTGGCCGTGGCCGCGTTCTACTCCTTCCTGACCGCATGGGCCGAGGTGGCCTTCGCCTCCACCTTCATGCTCAGCTCCGACAAGTACACCCTGGCGGTCGGCCTGCAGACCTTCGTCAGCGAGCACGACGCCCAGTGGAACCTGATGGCGGCGACCGCCGTACTGATCGCGATCCCGTCCTCGGTCCTCTTCTACCTGGTGCAGCGTCACCTGGTCACCGGCCTGACCGCCGGCGCCTCCAAGTCCTGACCTGCCGCTCTCTAGTCCCAAGGGATACCGTCCATGACCCAGAACCTGGCCGACACCTCCCGGCCCGCCGCCGACGCCACCGCTCACGAGGCCGGCGCCGGCGCGTCCAGAGACTGGTGGCGGGACGCGGTCATCTACCAGGTGTACCCGCGCAGCTTCGCCGACTCCAACGGGGACGGCATGGGCGACCTGCCCGGCATCCGCAGCCGTCTGCCCTACCTGCGCGACCTCGGCGTGGACGCCGTCTGGCTCTCGCCGTTCTACGCCTCGCCGCAGGCCGACGCCGGCTACGACGTGGCGGACTACCGCGCGGTGGACCCGATGTTCGGCACCCTGCTGGACGCCGACGGGCTGATCCGCGACGCCCACGCGCTGGGCCTGCGGATCATCGTGGACCTCGTCCCCAACCACTCCTCCGACCAGCACGAGTGGTTCCAGCGTGCCCTGCGCGAGGGCCCTGCGTCCCCTCTGCGCGACCGCTACCACTTCCGGCCCGGCAAGGGTGAGAACGGCGAACTGCCGCCCAACGACTGGGAGTCCATCTTCGGCGGCCCGGCCTGGACCCGCACCGAGAACCCGGACGGGACCCTGGGCGACTGGTACCTGCACCTGTTCGCCCCGGAGCAGCCCGACTTCAACTGGGAGAACCCGGCCGTCGCCGACGAGTTCCGCTCGATCCTGCGGTTCTGGCTCGACATGGGCGTCGACGGCTTCCGGATCGACGTCGCCCACGGCCTGGTGAAGGCCCCCGGCCTGCCCGACCTCGGCGGCGGCGACCAGCTCAAGCTGCTCGGCAACGACGTCATGCCGTTCTTCGACCAGGACGGCGTGCACGAGATCTACCGCAGCTGGCGGCGGATCCTGGACGAGTACCCGGGCCAGCGGATCGGCGTCGCCGAGGCGTGGACCCCCACCGTCCAGCGCACCGCCAACTACGTGCGCCCCGACGAGCTGCACCAGGCCTTCAACTTCCAGTACCTGGGCACCTCCTGGGACTCGGCCGAGCTGCGCGAGGTGATCGACCTCTCGCTCGACTCGATGCGCCCGGTCGACGCCCCCACCACCTGGGTGCTGTCCAACCACGACGTCACCCGGCACGCCACCCGGTTCGCCAACGAGCCCGGCCTCGGCACCCAGATCCGCACCCCCGGCGACCGCCGGCTCGGCCTGCGCCGCGCCCGCGCCGCCACCCTGCTGATGCTCGCGCTGCCCGGCTCCGCGTACGTCTACCAGGGCGAGGAGCTCGGCCTGCCGGACGTCACCGACCTGCCCGACGAGGTCCGCCAGGACCCGTCCTTCTTCCGCCAGGCCGGCCAGGACGGCTACCGCGACGGCTGCCGCGTCCCGATCCCGTGGTCCGGCACCGAGGCTCCGTACGGCTTCGGCCCGGTCGCCGGCGGCCCGAGCTGGCTTCCGCAGCCCGCCGAGTGGGCGCAGCTCAGCGTCGAGGCGCAGACCGGCGACCCGACGTCCACCCTGGAGCTGTACCGCAGCGCGCTGGCCGTCCGCCGCGCACAGGCCGACCTCGGCGCCGGCACCGGCGTGGAGTGGCTGGACAGCCCCGAGGGCACCCTGGTGTTCCGCCGCGGCTCCTTCGTCTGCACCGTGAACACCACCGCGGAACCGGTCCGGATACCGGCGCCCGGCCGCCTGCTGCTCTCCTCCGCGGACGCCGTGGTGGACGGCGGCGAGACGGTGCTCGCTCCGGACAGCACCGACTGGTGGGCGGTCTGACGTGGTTGCAATAGGCTCTGGGACCGTGACTACGGCGCGACTCTCAGACATCGCGGCGCAGGCGGGGGTCAGCGAAGCCACCGTCTCCCGCGTACTCAACGGCAAGGCGAACGTCTCCGCCGCCACCAGGCAGACCGTGCTGGCGGCGCTGGACGTGCTCGGCTACGAGCGGCCGACCCGGCTGCGCCAGCGCAGCGCGGGCCTGATCGGGCTGATCACCCCGGAGCTGAGCAACCCGATCTTCCCCGCGCTCGCGCAGGTGATCGAGCAGGTGCTGAGCCGGCACGGCTTCACGCCGGTGCTCTGCACCCAGACGCCCGGCGGCTCCACCGAGGACGAACTGGTGGAGATGCTGGTCGACCGGGGCGTGGCGGGCATCGTCTTCGTCTCCGGCCTGCACGCCGACACCACCGCCGATCACGACCGGTACGCCCGGCTGACCGGCCGGCAGGTGCCGTTCGTCCTGATCAACGGTTTCAGCGAGAAGATCGACGCGCCGTTCATCTCGCCGGACGACCGGGCCGCGATGTGGATGGCCGTCCAGCACCTGGCCGAACTCGGCCACGAGCGGATCGGCCTGGCCGTCGGGCAGCGCCGGTACGTGCCGGTGCTGCGGAAGATCGAGGGCTTCACCGCGGCCATGCGCGAGGTGCTCGGCCGGACCACCGAGGAGGCCCAGGACCTCGTCCACCACACGCTGTTCAGCGTGGAGGGCGGGCACGCGGCGGCCGGCGCGCTGCTCGACAAGGGCTGCACCGCGATCGTCTGCGGCAGCGACATGATGGCGCTCGGCGCGATCCGGGCGGTGCGCCAGCGCGGGCTCTCGGTGCCGCAGGACGTGTCGGTGGTCGGCTTCGACGACTCGCCGCTCATAGCGTTCACCGAGCCCCCGCTGACCACCATCCGCCAGCCGGTCGAGGCGATGGCCACCGCGGCCGTCGACGCCCTGCTGGAGGAGGTCGGCGGGAACGCCGCCCAGCGCGGGGAGTTCATGTTCCAGCCGGAGCTGGTGATGCGCGGTTCCACGGGCGCAGGCGCCCGCTGAGCGACCACGACCGGGGCCCGGAGAGCAATCCGCTCTCCGGGCCCCGGTCGTGCGTTCGTCAGCCCTCCTGGGCCGTCGGGCGTTCGTGGCCCGACCGCCGGCCGTCGACGGCGTCGCCGGTCCGGCTCCCGGTGCGCCGGCCCCGGGCCAGGTAGTCGCGCAGGACCAGCTCCACGGCGTCCTGCGGGCTCCGGGTCCCGGCGAGCATCATCACGTCGATGGCGAGATTGGCGTCGAGGGTGACGGTGACCTGGGCCATGGGTGACTCCTTCTCGGGTGCGGAGCAGCAGCATGCCCGCTGCGCCCCGACTCCACCACGGCCTCCACCGGACCCGCACCCGCTGCCCGTGGGCGGGCAGGCCGAAGCCCCCGGGAAGAGCGACCAGGCTCTTCCCGGGGGCTTCGGCGTACCTGCGCGGGCCCGGGAGCCGCGCGCCGGGGGATCAGACCCGGCCGGCGAAGTCCGGGGCCCAGTTGGCGATGGTCTCGGTCCGCACGCCCGCGCTCGGGTTGGCGGCCTCGACGTACGCGCCGTTGCCGACGTAGATCGCGACGTGGTAGACGCCGGAGTCCTGGCCGTTGTTGGACCAGAACAGCAGGTCGCCCGGCTTGAGCGCGTCCAGCGAGACGTGGGTGGAGGCGGCGGCCTGGTCGGCGGCGACGCGCGGGATGGAGACGCCCGCGGCGCGCAGCGCGGCCTGGGTCAGGCCGGAGCAGTCCCAGCCGCCGTTGCCGGTGCCCCCGTAGACGTACGCCTGGCCGACCTTCGACTCGGCGAAGGCGACCGCGGCGGCCATGCTGCCGGTGGCGGCCTGGGCGGGCGCCTGGGTCTGGGTCTGGGCGGCCGGCTTGGCGGCCGGGGCCTGGGTCTGGGCGGCGGGCTTGGCGGCGGCGGCCTGGCCGGAGTTGCCGGAGCTCCGGTCGAACCAGTTGAAGCCCTTGCCGGACTCGTCCGAGGCCTGGGCGCGGTCACCGAGGGTCAGGTGCTGACCGGGGTAGATGACGTGCGGGCCGTCGGTCAGGGTGGAGCGGTTGAGCTCGTACAGCCGCTCCCAGCCGCCCTGGACGTTGTTCTTGTCGGCGATCGAGGAGAGCCAGTCGCCGGCGACGACGGTGTAGTCGTTGGAGGCGGCCTTGTCCTGCCACTTCTTCGACCAGTTCTGGCCGGACTGCGGCTTGGCGGAGTCGGTGGAGGCCGGGGCCTGGTCGGCCTTCGGCGCGGCCGGCTTGGCGGCGGGGGCCTGCGCGGCGGGCGCGGCCGGGGCCGGGGTCTGCGCGGCGGGCTTGGCGGCCGTGGTGGTGTCGACCGCGGCGGGGGTGCCGCCCTTGGTCAGGCCGGCCTGGACGGAGCAGACGGGCCAGGCACCGGGGCCCTGGACGGCGAGCACCTTCTCGGCGATCGCGATCTGCTGGTCCTTGGTGGCGAGGTCGGCGCGGGCCGCGTACGCGGTGCCGCCGAACTCCGCCCAGGTGCTGTTGGTGAACTGGAGGCCGCCGTAGAAGCCGTTGCCGGTGTTGATGCTCCAGTTGCCGCTGCTCTCGCACTGCGCGACCTTGTCCCAGGTGGCGACGGAGGCGGCGGAGGCGGTGCCGGAGGTCAGGCAGGGGACGGTGAGACCGATGCCGACGACGCCGAGGGTGGCGATCGCGCGGCGGGTGCGGCTGGACAGGCGGGTGCCGTTGGTGGGCAGCATGAAGACGCGGTCCTCTCCCACGCCTGCGAGGTGAGCTGTCGGATTCGGGCTGGAGTTGCCCGGCCGCGCTGTGGACGCGGCTTCACCCCTAGCCCTGAACCGGTACGCGGACCGGTCCGGGGCGACTTACCTGTGGTTCCCCCGCTCCTGCCGTGGTGCGTTCTGCGCTGCCAGCGCACCCGACGGCAGGACTCGGCGTTGCGGATGAGCTGGGTCCGTGTGGCCACGAACGGGGAGCACGTTAAGCAGACTTAAGTTCAAACCGCAAACATGTGTGACGCTCGTCACGGTTTGCGGAAAGCCTGCGGAAAGGCTGTCCACCATGATCAGAAATGACCGTTTTCGCGCAACGCCCGCCGCGGTCAATGCAACTGCCTGTGCTTCAGGAGGTCGGGACCGACGCAGCCGTCCGGGGGGAGGGCTACGCAGCGATGGCCATGGGCGAGGAGCCGGACGCGGGCCGGCCGGCCGCCGGGCCCCGCGGAGCGCATCGCCGGGCAAAGCATCGCAGACCGGACATCCCGCCTGAAGCGGCCCGAACTCCCTTAAGTCGCCGCACAATGCTGCGCCGGCTCGCGGTCGGCACGGCGTTCGCGGCGATCGGCGGCGAGGAGGCCCTGCGACGCTCGCTGACCGGCCCCACGGCGCCCGTCGCCGCCGGGGGCACCGCCACGAGCCCGGCCGGGACGGGAGGCGACGGAGCCATGGACCACGGCGACGCCGCGCCGCCGCCCTCCGCCGGCGCCGCGGAGGGCGCCGCCCCCGGGCAGCCCGCCGCCGCGCCCGCCGTCGACCGGAACGGCCGCCCGTGGTCCGACCCGACCGGCTGGGGCGGCAGGGTGCCCGGCCCGCAGAGCGCCGTCCGGATCACCGACAAGGTGCTGCTGGACACCGACGCCACCGTCGCCTCGCTGCTGGTCGAACCGGGCGGCGCCCTCACCTTCGCCGCCGGCCGCACCGTCACCCTCGCCTCGGCGGGCAACGTCGAGGTCCGCGGCACCCTCGCCCTCGCCCCCGACGACACCGCCGTGCACACCCTGCGCTTCCCGGCCGTCGACGAGAAGCGGTTCCGGGGCGACGGCATGAAGGTTGGTCGACACCGACGTCGGCCTCCGGGTCACCGGCGCCGGGTACCTGCGGCTGGACGGCGCCGCCAAGACCGCCTGGGTACGCGCCGCCGGCGGCCTGCGGGCCGGCGACACCACCGTCACCCTGGCCGCCCCGCCCGCCGGTTGGCGGCCCGGCGACGAACTGTCCGTCACCCCGACCGGCCCGCCGGGCGAGGACGGCTCCTCCACCCGCTACGACCTGGCCGTCGTCCGGTCCGTCAGCGGACCCGGCGTCACCCTGGAGGCACCGCTGAAGTACGCGCACCCGCGGGTCCCGGCCGGAGGGGGCGTCACCGTCGGCGCCGAGGTGCTCAACCTGACCCGTGGCGTCCGGGTCGAGGGCAGCGCCGAGGGGCGCGCCCAAGTCCACATCACCAGCTCCCGCCGGGCCGACGTCCGGCACGCCGCGCTGCGCTGGGTCGGCCCGCGCACCGAGACCGGGGAGACCTGGAGGGGACCGGACGGGGCCGCCCCGGTCACCGCCCCCGTCCTCGGCCGGCGGCAACGAACTCTGGGTCGACCCGGAGCCCGGGCCACCCGGGAACATCCTGCTGCGCCGGGCCGGGCAGTCCGAGGTGCTCCAGGTGCGCCGGGCGGACGGCGGCGGAACCGCGCAGCCGCAGTGGAACGCGAGCAGTACGCCGGTGGCCTCGTTCGCCGCGCAGTCCCGGCCGGTGCAGACGCCCGCCCTGGGCCTCAAGGACGCCGCCGCGCCCACCGGCCGGGTGGGCGGCTAGCGGACGGGGAGAGACGGGGGGAGGACGGCCGAAGGGGCCCGGAGTGCGCTCCGGGCCCCTTCGTGCGGTCTGTCCGCAGTGGGCTGCTACTGGGCGGCGTGGCGCCCGCCGCCCTCCTCGACCGCGGACTCCTCGGCGTGCGCCTCGGGGTCGGCGGCCGGAAGCACGGCCAGGTAGGTGGAGGCGATCAGCTGGCCCACCGTCGGGTACGCGCCCAGCGGGGCGGCGGACGGGCAGCCGGTCTCCTCGGCGGCCGTGGCGAGCAGCTCGGAGTCGGCCTCGGGGCCGATCACCAGTGGGGCCAGCGCCGGGTTCTGGGCGCCCATCTCCTTGAGGTGGGCGACGGCCGCGGCCACCGATCCCGGCACGTCGAGCGCGGCGGGGACGACCGGCACGGCCAGCCGGGCGGCCAGCAGCATTCCGGTGATCCCGGCGGCGTCGGCCGCCTCCTGGCCCCCGACGGTGGTGAGCACAACGCCGTCGGCGGCGGTGGCGATGGCGAACAGGCGGGCGCGGTCGGCGCGGGCCAGACCGGCCTCGGAGAGCCGGACGTGGACGGCCTCGGCCAGCAGCGGGTGCGGGCCCAGCACGTCGGTGACGTGGGCGCCGTACTCGGCGGCGAGCGCGTGCAGGTCGGCCAGGAAGCCGTGCGGGCCGGGGAGCAGCGGCACCACGACCGGTGCCGGCAGGCCCGCCTCGGCGGCGTGCGCCAGCAGTTCGGCGACGGTGTGCTCGTCACCGGCGGTGCCGGCGGACTCGCCCTCGCCCGTGTCGCCCGGCAGGTAGCCGGCCGCCGTCTGCACGCCGTTCTGCTCGCTGCGCACGATGGACAGCAGTTCCTCGACCACGGAACGGGACTCGGGCCCGGCGGTCGCGGGCACCGCGAGCACCAGGGCCGGGGACCCGGCCGGGATCTCGGGGCGCTCGGGGCGGCGGTGGCGCCCCCGCGCACGGGAGCCTGGAGTGCGGACGGGCAGTGGCGCGCCCGGGATGGCTGCGGTGCTCATGGCGGAGATCGTAGGACATCTGGCCGCCCACCCTGCAGTCGGCTGCCGAACCGGGACGGGCGGGCCGCCCGAAAATCGGACATACTCCGCCAAACCCCCGCGCGGCCGGGACATCTTCTCTGACGCGCTTGACGGCCCCTCCCGTTGCACCCCCGTCGCGTGAGATGTCTCACAGGCACGGTGGCGTCTGACGGAGGGTCACGGGAGTGCGACTCCCGGCATTCGAAGATCAACATTCAGCGGGGGGCCGCCTACGGGCGGTTATCGGCGATCCGCCGATTCAGTCGGCTATGTCCGCTTACGTGCCGTCAGGTGGTGGGGTCGTGAAGAGTTGCAGTTTGGCGGCGAACGACCCGTGCACCTGCACCGTCCCGTGCTGATGCACGTGCACTGGAGCTATCATCACGTCAAGTGAGGCGTTGTGCCGGGCCGGTACGGGGCCGGCCCAGTCGTTCGGCTGTTGTGCCGGGGCGCCGAGCTGGACGACCACTCCGGAGCTCTTCGGGAGATTTCTATGCACAACACGTACGACGCGTACAACGGGATGGCGGCTGCGGACCTCAAGGACGTGGTCTGGCAGAAGAGCCTGCACAGCAACTCTCAGGGCAACTGCGTCGAGTTCGCCGCCCTCCCGGGGGGCGAGGTGGCGATGCGCAACTCGCGCTTCCCCGACGGTCCGGCACTGATCTACACCCGGGCCGAGATCGCCGCGCTGCTGCTGGGGGCCAAGGACGGGGAGTTCGACCACCTGGCGGTCTGACCGGCCGCCGCCTTCTCCATCGGGGGGCCGTCGTGGGTGCTGACACCGCGACGGCCTTTGTCTTCTCCGCTTGTCCTGTCGCTGTTGTGTTGTCCGGCTCCTGCGCCGTCCGGGGTGCGCCCCGTCGGGGGCGGACCGGGAGAGCGTGAGCCGCGGCCGCGCACCCGGGTGGTGTGGTCCCCCGGGGGTCCGCCGGCCGGTGGCGGGCCGTTCGTCGTCACCCGCTCGGGCGTCCCGTGGTCGGGCCGGGAGGGTCCTGCCGGACGTCGTCTCCCGTGGTCCCGCCGGACGCCGTGTCCTGCGGCCGCCGCGTGGCCGCGTGGTCTCCGCCGGGCGGAGCGTCCTGCTGCTAGGCCGAGCGGCGGTGCCGGCCGCCGAGCTCGGGGACGGCGTTCACGGCGGTGCGCTCCGCCTCGAACAGCGCCCAGACCACCTTGCCGCTGCCCAGCGGGTGCCAGCCCCAGGAACGGCTGAAGGAGTCCACCAGGTGGAGCCCGCGCCCCGATTCGGCGACGAAGTCGGCCTCCCGGGCCACCGGCCCGATGCTGCTCGGGTCGCTGACCGCGCAGACCACCTGCGGTGCGCGGTGTACCAGGCTTATTCGGATCGGCAGCCGTCCATCGGCCGTGGGCTGGACGGGGAAGTCGTAGTCGTCGAGTGCGCCGCCCGCCGTGCCGGGGCGCGCGCCGATCGCGTGCCGCAGGGCGTTGGTCACCAGCTCCGAGGCCACCAGCGCGACATCGTCGAACAGCTCGTCCAGTCCCCAGCGCTGAAGAGCCGTCCTGGCGAAGTCGCGCGCGGTTCTGACGGCTTCGTAGCGAGGGGCGAGCGTACAGGTGACCACATGGGGATCGACTGCCAAGGCCGTACCGGTGCTCATGAAGAGCTCCTCCCATAAGGGGGCGGACACGGCTGGACCCGCCGGGGTCATGCCGGTCACCTCCGACTCGCTCGGCCGCACGGCCGCCCCCTCGACCAGGCGCGCGCGCACACGAACGCCCGGTGGCGCGGGGGCGCTGCCGGGCTGGTGCGCGGAGTCGCGCGTGGGGTCGACGCGGAGCCCGCGGGATTGCCAGGGATGTGCAGGTGCACGTGCACCATGGTCCTCTGCGCTCACTGCAGATGCAAGAGTCGATTCACGTGCAGTTGTTCAAATGGCATATGCAAGAGCCGAATGCACGTGCATCCTGGTGTGAGAGGTGCAGAACTGATAGGAACATCCGTCAGTATCGGCACCGTGAGCGCTCAACTGATGGCAGACTGTGCGCTGTTTGCCCTAGGTGGAGGTTTCGACCGCATGACCACAGTTCAGCCGGGCGGCGGCTCGATGGTCCGCCGGATCCTCCTCGGCTCGCAGCTTCGCCGGCTCCGCGAGACGCGCGGCATCACCCGCGAGGACGCGGGCTACGCGATCCGCGCCTCCGAGTCCAAGATCAGCCGCATGGAGCTCGGCCGCGTCAGCTTCAAGGAGCGCGACGTCGCCGACCTGCTCAGCCTCTACGGCGTCGACGACGGCGGCGAGCGCGAGGCCCTGCTCGGCCTCGTCCGCGAGGCCAACAAGTCCGGCTGGTGGCACAGTTTCAACGACGTCCTGCCGGGCTGGTTCCAGACCTACGTCGGCCTGGAGGAGGCCGCCGCGCTGATCCGCACGTACGAGGTGCAGTTCATCCCCGGGCTGCTGCAGTCCGAGGAGTACGCGCGGGCGGTGTTCGGCCAGAGCCGGCCGGTGATCAGCGAGGAGGAGGTCGAACGCCGGGTCAGCCTCCGGCTGCGCCGCCAGAAGCTGCTCACCGAGGGCAACAGCCCCCGGCTCTGGGCCGTCATCGACGAGGCCGCGCTGCGCCGCCCGGTCGGCGGGCCGAAGGTGATGCGCGGTCAGGTGCAGTACCTGATCGACGTCGCCGAGCAGGCCAACGTGGTGATCCAGGTGATGCCGTTCCGCTTCGGCGCGCACGCCGGCGAGTCCGGGGCCTTCACCATCCTCCGCTTCCCCGAGCAGGACCTCGCCGACGTGGTCTACCTGGAGCAGCTCACCAGCGCGCTCTACCTCGACAAGCGGGACGACGTCGACGCGTACATCCAGGTCATGGAGCGGCTCTGCGTGGACAGCCTCACGCCCGAGCGCACCATCGACCTGCTCGCGTCGATCCTGAAGGAGCGCTGACAGCCCGCTCTACGGCGGCCGGACGCACGACGGATCCGGAACGCGGAGCACCGCCGGCCCGACGCCCACCCACGCCCGCCGGGCCCCCGCTCAGCCGCGGGCCGGCGGCCGTTCGCGTTCCGGCGGGGTCCGCTGCGGCGGCCGGCCGAGCCGCCAGTCCAGGTCGTAGCGGCGGAACAGGTCGGCCCGGATCGGGGCCAGCGGGAGTTCGGCGCCCGGCAGCAGCACGCCTATGCAGCCGCCCATCAGCGCGCTGCGCAGCACCGCGTGCTCGGCGACCGGGTCCGGCGCGCCCCAGTCGCGCAGCAGCCCCTGGAGGATGGCGCCGAGCTGCTGCTGCTCCGGGTCCTGGACGAACGCACCGGCGTCCGGGTCCAGGATCAGCGCCAGGTGCGAGCGCATCACCCGGGGGTGGTCCATCGCCAGCCCCAGCACCGCGTCGATCGCCCGGGCCAGCCGGGCCTCCGGGGTGGCCTCCGGCGCCAGTTCGCCCAGCGCCGCCGACAGCGTCTGGTGCATCATCCGGTGGGTCGCCGACTGCATCAGCAGCCGTTTGCCGTCGAAGTAGTAGGAGAGCAGTCCGCGGGCGAGTCCGGCCCGCTCGGCTATGTCGCTCAGGGTGGTGCCGGCGTAGCCGTGCCGGTCGACGAGCTCGACGGTGGCGTGCATGATGCGCCGGCGGGAGCGTTGACGCATTTCCTCATTGACCGAATCCCCGCGAGGTGCCATCGTGTCTGCTCCGTACGTTCGTTGGCTCCCGGCCAATATACTGGCGGGGCGAGAGGCCGAACCGCGGCAACCGCACGCGGCAGGGCGCGCACGGGCCGGATCGTACGGAGGCGCCGGCTCCACCAACACGGGGGTTTGGTGGAGCCGGTGCCCGCCCGGAAGGCGAGGAGCCGGTCGCTTGGGGCGTTCAGCTCTTGGCCAGGATCCCGCCCCGCCGGTCGTCCAGGTCACCGTCCGGGCCGCCGTTCCGGCCGCCGTCAAGGTCTGCTGACGGATAATCATAGTCCGCCACCGACACGGTGGTTGCCTTCTTCCGGCGGTCGAGCACCGCGCCCGCCGCGGCGATCAGGAAGCCCAGCAGCGCGACCCCGGTGACGAAGACCAGCGCGGGCCGGTAGCCGTCCAGCTGTGCCTGGGCGCCGTCACCGCCGGCGCTGCCCGCGGTGATCATCGCGGTGGCCCCGGCGAGCACCACCGCGGTTCCCACCTGGATCGCGGTGTTGACGAGGCCGGAGGCCAGCCCCTGCTCCTCGTCGGCCACGCCGTCGGTGGCGGCGATGTTGACCGAGGGGAAGGCCAGCGAGAAGCCGACGCCCAGCAGGATCATCGACGGCAGCACCAGGGCCGGGTACGAGCTGTGCTCGTCCAGCCGCAGGAACAGCGCGAACGCGGCGACCAGGGCGAGCAGGCCGATCGGCAGCAGCCGGCCGGTGCCGAAACGGTCCACGATCGGGCCCATCAGCGGTGCGGAGAGCGCGATGAACGCCCCGGCCGGGAGCAGGCCGAGCGCCATCTCCAGTGCCGACCAGCCGAGCAGGTGCTGGAGGTACAGCGTGACCACGAACTGGAAGCCGCCGTAGGCGCCGGTCATGGTGAAGGCGATGACGTTGGCCCGGGCGACCGAGCCGTTGCGGAAGATGCCGAGCCGGACCAGCGGGTGCGCGGTGCGGCTCTCGACCACCAGGAAGGCGGCGGCCAGCGCGGCCACCACGGCCAGCGAGCCGAGCGTGCGCAGGCTCAGCCAGCCGGCGCCCTGCGCCTCGGTCACGGTGAAGACCAGCAGCAGCACGGTGGCGGTGCCGGTGACCGCGCCGAGCACGTCGTACCCGCCCTTGGCCCTCTCCTCGGTCGGGCGGGGGAGCAGCCGGACGGCGAAGACCAGGGCCAGGAGCGCGACCGGGACGGGCATCAGGAAGGTCCAGCGCCAGCCGACCGAGGTGAGCAGGCCGCTGAGCACCAGGCCGAGCGAGAAGCCGCTGGCGCCGCAGGTGGTGTAGATCGACAGCGCGCGGTTGCGGGCCGGGCCCTCGGCGAAGGTCGTGGTGATGATCGACAGGCCGGCCGGCGCGGTGAAGGCCGCGCTGACGCCCTTGAGGAAGCGCGCGACGATCAGCAGCCCGCCGTCGTCGACCAGGCCGCCGAGCAGCGACGCGGCGGCGAAGACGGCCAGGGCGACGAGGAAGACCCGGCGGCGGCCGAGCAGGTCGGCGGCGCGCCCGCCGAGCAGCAGCAGGCCGCCGTAGCCGAGCACGTAGCCGGAGACCACCCATTGCAGGGCGGAGGTCGAGAGGTTGAGCTCGGAGCCGATCGACGGAAGGGCGACGCCCACCATGGAGACGTCCAGGGCGTCGAGGAACATCGCGGCGCAGAGCACGATCAGCGTGCCCCAGAGGCGGGGAGTCCAGTTCGGCCCGCTCATTGATGATTCGTCAGCTGTGGTGACGGTCGCGGTGGTCATGCGGAGGACACTACATGCGTGTGCATTCAATGCAAATGAATAAGATGTGAACGCATAAGTTTCATGCGCATGTGATAGCGTGGCGGCGTGGCTGAACTCGACTCCAACGCGGACACGGCCCTGGTCGCGTCCTGGCGTGACCTGCTGGCCAGGCAGGCCGCTACCGCCTGCCTGCTCGACCGTGAACTGGGCGAGAAGCACGGCCTGGGCATGAGCGAGTTCGAGGTGCTGGAGCGCCTGGTCGAGGAACGGAACGCGGACAAGGCCCACACGCTGCGGGTCCAGGAGCTGGCCGACACCGTGCACCTGAGCCAGAGCGCGCTCTCCCGGCTGATCGGCCGCCTGGAGAAGGCCGGCCTGGTCACGCGCGCGATATGCCCGGACGACCGGCGCGGCATCCAGGTCGCGCTCACCGAGGAGGGCTGCCGGCGCTACGCCGAGGCCCGTCCGTTGCACCGCGAGGTGCTGGCGCTCACCCTCGGCGGCCCGCTGGAGGGCGGCTGCTCCGCGCAGGGCTGACCTTCCGCAGGCTCTACTGTCGGCCGGGTGCTTCCTGGGCCGGGCCGGGGTGTGGGCCGGATCGGGGTGTGGGCCGGGCCGGGTGAGGTCGGGGCCACGGCGGGGTCGGGGTGCTGGCCCGTTGGGACCGGGGTGCAGGCCGGACGGGCCGGAGTCCGGGCGGGGTCAGGGTGCTTCCCCGGTGGGGCTGGAACAGGGTCCGGGGTGGGCTAGAACAGGGTGGAGAGCCCCGGTGCGGCAGCCAGCAGGACGGCCGCCGCCGGGGCGGCCAGGGCCGCCACGGTGAGCCGCAGGCGGTGGGTCACCGGAAGCCGGGGCCGCCCGGCGAGCAGCCGGTCCACCCGCTTCGGCGACTGCGCGAGCCCCGGCGGGCAGGAGCCGAACACCCCGCTCCCCAGGTTGAGTTCGGCCAGCGCCAGGGCGGTGGTGTGCCGGCCGTGCCGGCGGGCCGCCCGGTCGTCCGCGGCCAGCTCCACCAACTCGCCCACCTGGTCCCGGAAGGCGCTGAACACGCCGACACCGGGGAAGCCCGAGGCGAGCGCCTGGGAGCACTGCGACAGCCAGTGGTGCCGGGCGCGGACATGTCCGCGCTCATGGCTCAGCACGGCCGCCAACTCCCGGTCGGTCAGCTGCTGGAGAGCCCCGGTGGTGACCACCAGCCGGGAGTTGTGACCGGGCAGCGACCAGGCCTCGGGCCGGATGTTCTCCAGCACCACCAGGCGCTCCCGCCGGCTCCGCAGGGCGTCGATGGACTCCGGCAGTTCGGGCGCCCGGCTGGTCAGTTGGGCGTGCCGCCGGTTGCGCAGGGCCTTCGCCGAGCGGACCTCCCGGGTCAGCGCCAGCAGGGTCTGCACCCCGCCCGCCGCCAGCACCGCGGCACAGAGCCGTCCCCAGCCCTCGCCGTCCTGGAGCCCGTACGCGGCCTCCACGCCGTGCGGCGCGCCCGCGAACACCAGGGCCCGCAGCTCGGGCAGTGCGGCGGAGGCGGCCAGGACGAGGCTCAGTGCGCAGCACAGCAGCACGGCCACCACCAGGCACTGCCAGACCAGCAGGGCCAGCACGGGTTCGCGCTCCGCCCAGCGGGCCCGGGCCAACAGCCGGGGTGCCACGGTCGAGAGCAGCAGTCCGAGCAGCAGCAGGCCGAGCAGGGCCGTCATGGCATGGGCTCCCCGAGTACGCACGGAACGCGACAACGCGCTCCCTGCCAACCTAAGCGCTGCCGGCGCCCGGTGGAACGACTTTCGGCCACCCAGTGACCAACGCCACGCGAGGCCGAAAGGCAGGCCCGGCGCATCGGTCGGTCGCGCACGCTCCACGGCGGCTCGCGGTCCCGGGCTCGTCGGCTCTCACGGTCGCTCGCGATGTACGGCGCACCGCTTCCCGGCCACGCGGGCTGCGCGGCGCACCGCGTTCACGGTGATGCGGGGCTGCTCGGCCCACTGCGCTTCGCGGTCACGCCCGTTGCCCGGTCGCGTCCGTCGCCCGGTCGCGCGCGTTTGCCTGGTCACGCCCGTTGCCCGGTTGCCCGCGCCCGGTCGCCGTTCGCGTCACATCGTCAGGAGCATGGCGAACATGCCGATGCCCATCGACAGCCGGCAGGCCCGCGGCAGCCCCGCGGTCACCGCCGCCGGGCCCGCGACGGACACCGCCGGCCCCCCGGGGCCCACCGCCGGCCCCCCGGCCGGGGCGGCGAGCAGCCGGGTGCCGGCCCAGAGCGAGTAGCCGCCGAAGTAGAGCAGCAGCGCGCCGGTCAGCAGCGGCGTCCCCGTGCTCGCCGCATGGTGGTGGCCGTGTCCGGGCGCCGATCCCATCGCCAGGGCCATGTACGTCATCGCCAGCCCGCCGATCGCGTGGTGCAGCCGGTGCGCCCGCCGGGCCGGGCCGGTCGCCGAGGCCAGGAGGAAGGCCACCGCCGGGGCGCCGAACACCCAGGCCCAGACCGCGGCGGGCACGGCGCTGCCGGAGACCGCCATCGCGGCCATCCCGAACCCCATCAACGCCTCGGCGGCGTCGGACTCGTAGGCGTGCAGCCGACCGGTCGCCGGCCCGTCGGTGCAGGGGGAGCGGCGCAGCCGGGTGAGACAGTAGCCGCCGGCGGCGGCGGTGAGGAGGGCCAGCAGCCAGCTGACCACGACTGGTCCGTGCAACGGCGGCCTCCCGGACGGCGCGGACGGGCGTACCGTCCACGATCACCGCTCGGGGCCGTGTGCAGCAGGGCGCGCACAGGGGCGCATGGTGGTGCCCGCCGGAGTGCGTGACTCCGGCGGGCACCCGCCCGGGGCCGGGGGCCTACGGGTTGAGCCGTCCCGAGGCGACCACCCGGCTGAGGAACCGCCGGGTCCGCTCCTCCTGCGGATCGCCGAACACCTGCTCCGGCGGGCCCTGTTCGAGCACCACACCGGCGTCCAGGAAGCAGACCTGGTCGGCGACCTCGCGGGCGAAACCCATCTCGTGGGTGGAGATGACCATCGTCATGCCCTGTTCCTTGAGGTCCCGCACCACCGCGAGCACCTCGCCCACGAGCACCGGGTCCAGCGCCGCGGTGATCTCGTCGAGCAGCAGCAGCCGCGGTCCGGTGGCCAGTGCCCGGACGATGGCGACGCGCTGCTGCTGGCCGCCGGAGAGCCGGTCCGGGTACTCCGCCGCCTTGGCCGCCAGCCCGAGCCGGTCCAGCAGCGCCAGCGCCTTCGCCTCCGCCTCGGCCCGGGCGACCCGGTGCACGCGGCGCGGGGCCAGCGTGATGTTCTCCAGCACCGTCAGGTGCGGGAACAGGTTGTAGGACTGGAACACCACGCCGATCCGGCGGCGGACGGCGTCCTCGTCGGTCCGCGGGTCGGTGATCTCCTCGCCGTCCAGGAAGATCGCGCCGTCGTCGATCCGCTCCAGCAGGTTGGCGCAGCGCATCAGCGTGGACTTGCCGGAGCCGGACGCCCCGATCAGCGCGGTCACGGAGTGCTCGGGCACCGTCAGACCGACGTCGCGCAGCACCACCTGGGAACCGAAGGTCTTGCGCACCGACTCCAGCCGCAGCACCTCGGGCCGTACCGTCCCGGAGGTGGTCATACCGCACCTCCCTGGTGCTGACGGCGGTTCATCCGGCGGGTCAGCCAGTCGGTGAACCGGGTGAGCGGGACGGTCAGCACGATGAAGACCAGTCCGGCGACGATGTACGGGGTGTAGTTGAACGAGCGGCCGGCGATGATCTTCGCCGCGTAGACGGCGTCGATCGCCCCGCCGATCGACACCAGCCCGGTGTCCTTCTGCAGGCTGACCAGGTTGTTCAGCAACGGCGGCCCCACCCGGCGGACCGCCTGCGGCAGCACCACGTACCGCATGGCCTGGGCGTTGCTGAGCCCCAGGGAACGGGCCGCCGCCCGCTGGCTCGGGTGCACCGCGTCGATGCCGGCCCGGAACACCTCCGAGACGTACGCCGAGTACGTCAGCACCAGCGCGGCGCCGCCGAGCAGGATCGGATCGGTGGTCACCCCGGCCAGCCGCAGCGCCGGCACACCGGTGACCATCACCAGCAGGCAGATGATCATCGGCAGGCCGAGGAAGAAGTCGACGTACGCCGTGGCCAGCAGCCGGGCCGGCAGGAACACCGGCCCGCGCAGCGTCCGCAGCACCGCCAGCAGCAGGCCGAGGACCAGGATCAGTGCCCCGCAGCCGAGCATCAGCTCCAGGTTGATCCGCAGCCCCTTCAGCACCTCGGGCAGCGCCTGGCGGGCGTAGTGGGCGTTGAAGAAGGTCTTCCGGGTCGCCTCCCAGCCGGGGGAGTTGACCACCAGCAGGTACAGCGCCACCGCGGTCGCCAGGGTCGACACCCCGGCGATCAGCGCCGAACGCCGGGCCCGGCCGCGCCGGTACGCCTCGTGCGCCAGCCGGCGCGCGGACGGGCGGTAGCCGTCGTCCGGCGCGTCCTCCGGCCCACGCTTCCGGGGCACGGTGCCCGGAGGCTTCGTGCCCGCCGCGGGCTTCGTGTCCACCGCAGGGTCCGGGCTCGCCGCGGGCCCGGTGCCGATCGCCGGGGCCGTGCTCACCGTCGGGTCCGTGCTCATCGCGGGGTCGGTGCTCATCGCGGGGTCGCTCACTTCAGCACGGGCGCCGAGACGGCGTCGGAGAGCCACTGCTTCTCCAGCTTGGCCAGCGTGCCGTCTGCCCGCAGCGCGTCCACGGCCTGGCTGACGCAGCCGGTGAGCTTCGACCCCTTGTCCAGCACCAGCCCGAACTGCTCGCCCTGCGCCGCGCCCTCGAACTGCCCGACCACCTGGGCGTCCGTCACCTCGGCGCCGGTGATGTAGAACGCCGTCGGAAGGTCGACCACCAGGGCCTCGATCTGCCCGTTCTTCAGCGCGGACTTCGCCAGGTCGTTGGAGTCGAAGACGGCCGGCTGGGTACTCGGCCTGATCGTGTTGGTGACCACGTCCAGGCTGGTGGTGCCGACCTGCGCGCCCAGCTTGGCGCCCTTCAGGTCGGCGATGCTCCTGGCCGAGGCGGCCTTGGAGTTCTTCAGCGCGATCACGGCCTGCCGCACGTCGTAGTACCCGGAGGAGAAGTCCACCGCCTGCTTGCGCTCGGCGCTGACCGAGACCTGGTTGATGTCGAAGTCGAAGTCCTTGGCGCCCGGCGTGGTGGCCTTGCCGAACGGCGCGACGGTCCAGGACACCTTCTCCTTGGGGTAGCCCAGCTTCTCGGCGACCGCGTACGCCACCGCGGACTCGAAGCCCTTGCCGTTCTCGGGCTTGTCCTCGGTGAACCACGGGTCGTAGGCCGGCTTGTCGGTGCCGATGGTCAGCGTCCCCGCGGTACGGGTGGCCAGCGCGCCCGGCGCGCAGCCGCCGGCCGTCCCCGACGCGGTCGCGCCCGCGTCGGACGCGGTGTCCTGCGGGGCGCAGGCGGTCAGCGCGGCGGCGGCGAGGACCAGCAGAGCGGCGAACGGCTTGCGGAGGGAGGTCATGACGGGGCTCCTGGGAGAGGGACCGGGCAGGGCGGGGAGGGAACGGCGTGGGGCGGGCGGCCGGGCACCGGGCGGGGCCGCACCCCAGGCGGGTCACTTCCCCCCGGTGGCGGCGCCGGAACACAGGCGGCATGGTCGGCGTACGGGGCCGCGTCCGCGGCGCCCCCCGAGCCGGATCAGCGGCAGCGGCAGCAGAGGCCGCGCGCGCAGCAGAAGGCGCGACAACACGAGGGCACCCGGAGCAGGTCGATGTGGCGCCGGGCCACCAGGGTCACCGCCGGGAGCATGGCGGGAGGTTCGCATCCCCACGGTGCATCTGTCCAGAAGATCCAGATCCCCGTCCACATGCCGGACATCCGGTCGTCGGCCGGTGGACACCCCCGGTCACGGGAGATCTGTCGGTAGGCCCCCTCTTGAACAGGAGAACCTTTCGTACTTATGGTGGTCTCGTTGAAAACCCTCCTGTTGAAGTGAGTCCCCGATGCAGAATCTTTCGCCAAAGCTCGCTGTGGCGGCCGACGCTCCGGTCTCCGGCCTCGCCGGCCACCCGGCCTGGCTGCGCCTGAAGGAAGCCGTCGAGGCCCTGCGCCCGCTCCAGTCCAAGGACGGCTCGATCGACCTCGCCGCCGTGCAGCGGCACACGGTCGACCCGCTGGTCGCCACCGTGCGCGGCGCCGTGGAGGAGCTCGCCCCCTTCTTCCCGCACGACGCCGAGTACCTCGTGGCCGTCGACGCGGACCTCGCGAAGTGGGCCGACACCGGCTACCGGGAGCCCGACTTCCTGGACTCGCTGCTCGCCTTCCAGCCCGCGGACCAGCGTGAGGACGGCCTGGAGCACCTCGTCGTCTTCCCGATGTACACCCAGAACGGCAACCCGGACCGCAACCTCGAGGCCGTCCTGCTGAACGTGGTCTGGCCGGAGTGGCTGGCCGAGCTGGAGCGCACCCGCTTCGACAACCCGATGTTCGTGCCGATCACCTTCACCGACTTCACGGCCGGCTACGACACCAACTCCGCCGTCCTCTTCCCCGAGACCGTGGCCGTGCGCAAGGCGCCGGAACGTTTCACCTGGGGCGGCATCTTCTGCGACCGCGAGGCCGCCCGCTTCCGCGCCGTCACCACCAGCGCCGTCGAGCAGCTCGGCCTGGAGATCCCGGCCGACGCCGAGGGCCTGCTCCAGGACCAGCAGCGCGCGCAGGAGACCTTCGTCCTGTGGGACCTCGTCCACGACCGCACCCACAGCCACGGCGACCTGCCGTTCGACCCCTTCATGATCAAGCAGCGCAGCCCGTTCTGGATGTACGGCCTGGAGGAGCTCCGCTGTGACCTCACGACCTTCAAGGAGGCCGTGAAGCTGGAGGCCGAGGGCAACCCGCACGCCCGCGACGTCCAGTACGCCGTCCTGTTCGACCGGATGTTCCGCTTCCCGGTCAGCGGCGACCGCGTGCGCAACTACGACGGCCTCGGCGGCCAGCTGCTCTTCGCCTACCTGCACAAGCACGACGCGCTGCGTTGGCGCGACAACCGCCTCACCATCGACTGGGAGCGCGCCCCGCAGGTCACCAACGCCCTCTGCGGCGAGATCGAGACCCTGTACCGGGACGGCATCGACCGCCCGAAGCCGGCCCACTGGATCGCCGCCTACGAGCTGGTCTCCCGCTACCTCACCCCGCACCCCGCCTCCACCTGGGCGAAGGGCACCGACGCGCTGCCGCTCGACATCACCGACGGCAAGGCACTCAACAAGGCGCTGTGCGACGCCGTCCTCCCGGACGAGTTCCCGCTGAGCATGTTCTTCGAGGCCCTCTCGAAGAAGCTCCGTGGCGTCATCGCCTCCACCACCGGCATCACCGGCGCGGGCATCCAGGGAGTCGCCGCATGAGCGCAAACCTCGCAGGCAAGGTCATCGCCGTCGCCGGAGCCAGTGGCCCGGCCGGCCAGGCGGTCCTGCGCCGCCTCGCCGCCGACGGAGCCACCGTGATCGGCGCGGACATCGACGCGCAGCGGCTGGAGAAGGCCCTCGACGCCGTCCGGGCCGCCGTCCCCGGCGCGCGGGTCAGCGGGCAGGTCATCGACCTGCTCGACCCTCAGGAGGTCCACGACTGGGCCGACCACCTGGAGGCCGAGCACGGCCACGTCGACGGCCTGTTCCACCTGGTCGGCGGCTGGCGCGGCAGCAAGAAGTTCTTCGACACCCGGATCGACGACTGGGACTTCCTGCACGACACCGTGGTGCGCACCCTCCAGCACACCTCGCTGGCCTTCCAGCCGGCCCTGATCCGCAGCGAGTCCGGCCGCTACGCCATGATCTCCGCTTCGGCCGCCCACAAGCCCACCGCCGGCGGCGCCGCCTACGCGGCCGCCAAGGCGGCCACCGAGGCCTGGACCCTCGCCATGGCGGACTCCTTCAAGAAGGAGACCACCGCCGAGGACGGCGAGCCCACCGCCGCGGCTGCGATCCTGGTGATCAAGGCGCTGGTCAGCCCCGAGATGCGTGCCGAGAAGCCGGACGCGAAGTTCGCCGGCTTCACCGACACCGCCGACCTCGCCGAGAACCTGGCGGGCCTCTGGGACCGCCCCGCAGCAGAACTGAACGGACAGCACCTGTGGCTGACAGCCCGATGACCGACTCCACCCGCACGGACGCGGTACGGCGGCACGACCCCGCCGTCCGCGGCTTCGCCAGCGACAACTACGCCGGCGTGCACCCCGAGATCCTGGCCGCCATCGCCCTGGCCAACGGCGGCCACCAGGTCGCCTACGGCGAGGACGACTACACGGCGAACCTCCAGGAGGTCTTCCGCCGCCACTTCGGCGAGACGGCCGAGGCGTACCCCGTCTTCAACGGCACCGGCGCCAACGTCGTCGCCCTCCAGGCCCTGCTCCCGCGCTGGGGCGCGGTGATCGCGGCCGAGTCCGCCCACATCAACGTGGACGAAGGCGGCGCCCCCGAGAAGATGGGCGGCATCAAGCTGCTCACCGTCCCCACCCCGGACGGCAAGCTCACCCCCGAGCTCATCGACCAGCAGGCCTGGGGCTTCGGCGACGAGCACCGCGCGCAGCCGCTCGCGGTCTCGATCACCCAGAGCACCGAGCTCGGCACCCTCTACACCGTGGAGGAGATCCGGGCCATCGTCGACCACGCCCACCAGCACGGCATGCTCGTGCACGTGGACGGCTCGCGCCTGGCCAACGCCGCCGCCTCGCTCGGCGTGCCGCTGCGCGCCTTCACCACGGACGTGGGCGTGGACGTGCTCTCGTACGGCGGCACGAAGAACGGCCTGCTCTTCGGCGAGGTCGTGGTCGTGCTCAACCCCGAGAAGGTCCGCAACATCAAGTACCTGCGCAAGACCTCGATGCAGCTGGCATCGAAGATGCGCTTCGCCTCGGTCCAGTTCGAGGCGCTGCTCGCGGGCGACCTCTATCTGCGCAACGCCGGCCACGCCAACGCCATGGCGAGCCGGCTGGAGGCGGCCGTCCGGGACATCGACGGCGTGACCGTCGTCCGCCCGGTCCAGGCCAACGCGGTCTTCGCGATCCTCCCGCGCGAGGTCAGCGAGCGACTGCAGAAGCGTTACCGCTTCTACTTCTGGAACGAGCACACCGGCGAGGTCCGCTGGATGTGTTCGTACGACACCACGGAGGCCGACATCGACGCCTTCGCGGCCGCCATTGCCGAGGAGATGGGCCGCGCCTGACGCGTGCCCGAACCGCTGATCGTCCCGTCCTGCCGGTGCAGGGCGGGACGATTTGCATGTGGCGGGGCGGTCCCCGTACAGTTCCGGAGTCGCACCGAGAGGGGCGGCGGAAAGCGAATCCGATGAATGAAACTCCGGAAAACGGAGCGGAAAGCATCTGATAAGCTTCAAACACGAAAGAACGAAGCGCCCGGAGGGCCCGCTGGAAGGCGGTCCGAAGGAAGTGTCCGTTCCTTGAGAACTCAACAGCGTGCCAAAAGTCAACGCCAGATATGTTGACATCCCCGGCCTC